>JAHZGX010000020.1:0-37754 GCA_019420585.1 Prevotellaceae bacterium | reverse complement strand
TGGCTCCGGATTGCTGCAATCCTGCCGTTTCCAAAAGTGTTTGGCTCCGGATTGCAGCAATCCTGTCGTTTCCCGAAGAGTTTGGCTCCGGATTGCCGCAATCCTGTCGCTTCCAAAAAAGTTTGGCTCCGGATTGCTGCAATCCTGTCGTTTCCCGAAGCGTTTGGCTCCGGATTGCTGCAATCCTGCCGTTTCCCGAAGAGTTTGGCTCCGGATTGCTGCAATCCTGCCGTTTCCAAAAGTGTTTGGCTCCGGATTGCTGCAATCCTGTCGTTTTCAGCCCGGAACTGCCCGGATTTCGGGAAATCCAAGAAAAAACCTGCCGGAAATGGCCGGTGCTTTGAAAAAAGCCTTACCTTTAGGCTGCCGGCAGGAAGAGTTTGCCGGCTTTCCATTTCGTAAAACCTAAAAATACATTCATCATGAAGGAAATTTCAGACATTTACCTGGGGCGCATGAACAACGGCGCACATTTCACCTACGTGAGCAACCTCCTGGCACGTGCCGAGGGCGACCGGGCCGTGAGCACCAAGGCCGCAGCCCAGGTGGCTGCACTCAAGGCCGCCGTGGAGCAGGA
This sequence comes from Prevotellaceae bacterium, assembly GCA_019420585.1. Lineage (GTDB taxonomy): Bacteria > Bacteroidota > Bacteroidia > Bacteroidales > Bacteroidaceae > Physcousia. The sequence goes on along the minus strand of JAHZGX010000020.1, from coordinate 37,177 downwards.
GGATGCCGACCTGAAACTCTCGCAGAAGAGCATGCTCTCCGACGAGATTGCCGCGGCCGATGCCAAGCGTGACAACTTCTACATCGGCTACAAGAAGGCCGTGCAGGGATTCCTCAGGCTCCCCGTGGAGACGATGGCCAACGCAGCCAAGGTGCTCAGCCAGCACATCAAGGATTACGCCATCGACCCCAAGATGCAGCTCGACCGCGAGACCGGCATGCTCAAGAACTTCATCGCCGACCTGGAGGGCACCTACAAGCCGCAGGTGGAGGCTCTCTCCCTCGGCGAGTTCGTCACCTGCATGAAGGAGGCCAACGAGCGTGTGAACCGCCTCCTCGACCAGCGCGGCAACGAGCAGGTGGGCACCACCGTGGGCGCGCTGAAGGCATCGCGCAAGGCCACCGACGAGGCCTGCCGCATGCTGGTGAAGATGGTGAACGCCCTGGCCCTGGTGGAGGGCGAGAAGGACTACGCTGCCTTCATCGACCGCACGAACACCGAGATCGTGCGCTACAAGCGCGAAGTGCTCGGCCAGGCCAGCGCACCGGCCGACACAAGCGGCACCGGCGGCTCCGGCTCGGGCTCTGATTCCGGCACCGGCGGCGGCACGGGCACCGGCGGCTCCGGCAACACGGGCGGCAACCAAGGCGGCAGTTCCGGCGGCAACACCGGCGGTGGAAGCGACGGCGGCGACGACCTGGCCTGAAGCATCCCCGCTCCCCGGGAGCAAGCACATCGGGAATCCCTCCCCCCTCGGCAACATTGGGGGGAGGGGTACTCCCTTTCCTGAAACGAAAAACAATCAAAAATGAAAGAAATGATATGAAACAGCCTTTGACCGACAGCAAGATGCGCATCGTGCAGACGTTTTGGACGGCTGGACAAGATCCCTTGAAATGCGATTTCGGATGGAGGCATGCGGAATACAACCTTATGTCGTGGGCACTGAGTTGTATCTGCCTGAGGATGCACTATGACGAGGTCGCCCTTTATACGGACGAGGAAGGCAAGCATGTACTGATAGACTTGCTTAATCTTCCTTATACGGAAGTGCACGTCGTTTATGACAGGACATTAGGACTGTCACAGCATTGGGCGCAGGCCAAGATGAGAACCTATGCCGAGCAGACTGTGCCGTTCATCCATGTTGACGGAGACGTATATTTGTCCCGTCGAATACCCGATGCGATTTCCCATTCGCCCTTGGTTGCCCAAAACCGAGAGATAGGAACAGGATATTATTGGGATATGATGGACAAGATCGTGAAGCATCGTAGCATACGGCTCCCGGGCTTCATCGTCGAGGGACTAAAGAGCGAGACTCTTGCCTCATACAACATGGGCATCTTCGGCGGAACGGACTTGGCTTTTATCCGCAAAGTATGCGATGAAGCCTTCCGCTTTATCGACGATAACCAAATGAACAATCCCGAGGTTGCACATTCCGGCGTGGTCTGCAACATCCTCTACGAGCAGATGTTCTTTGCCGCCTTGGCCGACAGGGAAGGGCGAAGCGTGGCAAGCGTCTACGGAAAGCCCGTCAAGGACGAGGGATATTCAGGCGAGAAATTTTGCAATCTTGTGAAGTTCGACGAAAAGCCTTTCTTCCACATTCTGGGTGGGCACAAGCAAGACAAAAGCGTATGCGAGATGCTTGGGAAAGTCCTGCTGGCCAGGTTCCCGGAATTCTACTTGAAGGTTTACCGCCTGTTCCCCGAATACAATTCCCGGCTTGTCCTGCATGACGGGTATTTGAAAAGCCCGTTAAGCGTGGAAAGTTGCATCGCGAAATACGAGGACTTCATGATGGCAGCAGAAAGGGAATGGAGGAGTCTGCCGTTTGGGTCAATTTGGAGTATAGAAAAGGAAGAAGCCAATGCCTACAAGAACATCAATTCGGAAGGAATCCTGTCGTCACGCTTGCGCTTGAGTCCATATCTCAAAATCTTTGAGATTCCCGAAGACTGGCCGGAGAAAGCCTTGGCTATATTGCGCAGACGTTTGTCCCTGCCTTCTTCCATGAAGCGATTCTGGATTTGCATGGTACCAAGATTGGGCGCAGACGGAGTAAGAGATGTGGGAGTAGGAGTCTTGGGAGTCAACATGATCAGAAGCCTCTCTCAATCGGAGTTGACCGTGAAGGAGGTCGTTGACAATGCCTGTGCTTGCATAAAGCCAGACATGATTCCGGGAAATGTCAAGGTCAAACTTGTCATGAAAGAGATGGAGTACCTCATGTATTTCGGAGCAGTAATACTGCGCAGGGAACACGAAGTGTAATTTACAGAGAAGGCGCATACGTCAAAACGCCAATAAAACATTACAAACAACAAACAGCGAGAGATTATGAAAGAATTAAATCTGAACGACATCCCCGAGATGTCATGCGGCATCAACGATGCAGACAGCGTAGAGGTCTACAATAACCTCAGCGAGACGGGTTCCGAATCTCCATCAGGCAGCAGCGCCTCCTGGGGGTCGGGCAGGGGGAATTGCCTCTTTACTTGCATGGAGAGTATAGGTTCTCATTATGGGCTGAAATTTACAGAAGGAGAATACGGATGTAAATACAACTCCCTGGAATTCTGGGAGAAAAGCGGCTATGTGAGGGTTACTACTGCGAATGTGCCTACGGCTTATTTCGAGAATGATGGAGATCCAATCCCCAATCCTGATACCGCAAATTTTATCAATATGTTCTTCGAGACAAGCGGAGGATGGGAAACCAATTCGTCCAAGATAGATGATTACTTTAAGTGGAAAGCTCCTAAAGGTCAAGTGATAGGCGTGACGAAGACCGACAACGAAAAAGTTACTCATGCCATCATCCTTGATGGTGATAGCGGCAACAATTATAGTTACAAAGACCCTCTGTATGGGGAGCGTGGTGATATTGCAAAAGATCAGGTAATATATGCAATTAAGATATATGGAACAAAAGCGTCAGAAGAGAAGTAGGGCATCGGTTCTACTCAAATTCATGTTCCTCTCTCTCCTGCTCCTTCCGCTGGGAGCCGCAGGGCAGAACGAGGGGAAGCTGTTCAAGAGGCCGAGGACGGGAAAGGAAAGGATGGAGTTCAGTACGCCGCCCAAGATTCGGGAGTTGGATGTGAATAACAAGGACTTCAATCACGAATCGGAATACAAGAATGACATAAAATTCAACTCCTATTGGAACTACACATGCAACACGCTGAACGGCGAGTTTGTCGGCCCCTACCCATTGGGTATCGACCTATATGCTTATCAGATTGAAAGCGACAGCTGGAATGGAAGAATGGAATTCCCTCTGCCGTATGTGGTGCGCGGCATCGGGCCCGAGAATGCCACGCTCACCATCAATCAGCCCACATGGGAGTGGAGACACCTTCGCTTTGTCGTCAACGGGAACCTCTGGAAAGGCTTCAGGAATTACAAGAGCGACCATCCCGTAAGGCTGATGACGCTGGAGGAAATCCGCAAGGAGTACTGCCCGAAGGTGAAGGAGGGCAAGGTGCTCTACATGATCAACAAGTTTTTCATCCTGCGTTACGTGGAGTATTACAAGGTGGCCGAGGAGTTCATCTGGAAGGTGGAGGTGCTCCCCTCGGAATATCTCTTGCCCATCGAAGACAACATCAAGGAGCCGTTCACCATCATCCGCATCTTCACGAAGACGCACCACAACTGGCACCCGACGTACTTTGAATGAAGTCCCCTCTTTCCATCGGAAATGACGGCAGCGCGCTCCGGCAGGGCATCGGGAATCCCCCTTTCCCGGTCGGGGCACGCTGAAAACATCCCGCCGGATGCTGCCGCTAACCATTATTTTGCTAACTTTGTGAACACTAATTCACACACTAACGAGACTAATCACATGATGAAGAAAAAGCATTTGAAGTGCCGCCTGTTCGTGGCGGGAATCCTGTCTCTGGTCTTGGCCGGATGCGAAACGAGTAGGCCCGAGGGCGGAACATTGACCGACGCGCTGGACGCGGGCGCGTGGGAAACATCGCAGTGGATTTCTGCGAAGGACGCTCCCGTGGTCACGGGACGCGTGGAGGGAGCCAACGAGAGGGCGGCCGACGGAGCCAGCTGGTTCGTCTCAACCCTGAAGAACGAGGGGAAGGTGGTCTCCGCCAAGTGGATGACCGCCGGCCTGGGCGTGTATGACCTCTACGTCAACGGCCGCCTGGTGGGTCAGGAGGTGCTGAAGCCCGGCTTCACCCATTACGCCAAGACGAAGCGCTCGTTCACCTATGACATCACCGACATCGTCACCCGCAAGGACGGTGGCGAGAACACCTTTGCCGCACAGGTGACTCCCGGCTGGTGGGCCGACAAGATCATCACCCCCGGCGGCCACGAGGGCATGGTGGGCAAGAAGCCGGCCTTCCGCGGCGTGGTGGAACTGACCTATGCCGACGGCAGCAAGCGCCTCTACGGCACCGACACCGACAGCTGGAAGGCGGGCGTGGCCGGCCCCGTGAAGCATGCCGCCATCTTCGACGGTGAGGAATATGACGCGCGCGAGCTGCCGGGCTACGAGACCCCGGAGCGCCTCTCCACCCCCGAGGTCAACAGCGAGTTCCAGGGCGAGATACTCCCCACCGCCGGCGCGGAGGTGTACCTGCGTGAGGACCTTGCCCTCGACCCCGTGCGTGCATACGTCTGGGAAGAGATTCAGGGAGCCGGGCCGGAAGAGTATGGCAAGGTGGTGGTGAAGCGCGAGTTTGCCAAGGGCGAGCCCCTGGTGGTGCAGCCGGGCGAGAACCTGGTCATCGACTTCGGGCAGAACTGCGCCGCAGTGCCCGCCTTTGAGTTCCAGGCCAAGGAGGGCACAGTGCTCACTTGCCTGGTGGCCGAACTGCTCAACGACGGCAACGGAGCCAAGAGCCGGGGCATGGACGGCCCCGAGGGAAGCATCCACCGTCTCAACCTGCGCATCCCCGACATCGGCATGCGACTCACCTACACCTTTGCCGATTCCCCCAAGCCGGTTTCCTTCTGTCCCCGGAGCACCTTCTTCGGCTACCGTCTGGTGTCCATCACGGCCACCGACGAGGTGACCATCAGCAGCATACGCTCCGTGCCGGTGACCTCCATTGCAAAGGACCTGGAGACCGGCACCGTGACCACCGGCAACGAGTTGGTGAACAAGTTGATATCCAACACCGTCTGGGGGCAGCGTTCCAACTACCTCTCCGTGCCCACCGACTGCCCGCAGCGCAACGAGCGCCTGGGCTGGACTGCCGACACGCAGGTGTTCTCCGAGACGGGCACCTTCTTTGCCAACACCCGCACCTTCTTCCACAAGTGGATGCGTGACATGCGCGACACCCAGAGCCCCCAGGGCGGGTTCCCCGGCGTGGCTCCCCTGGCGCAGTACGGCGCGTTTGACTATGACATGATGCGCCTGGGATGGTCCGATGCAGGAGTCATCGTGCCTTGGGTGGTGTGGAAACAGTTTGCCGACGAGCAGATCGTGAATGAGAACTGGGATGCCATGGAGCGTCTGATGAACCACATCAATGACACCAAGTATGACCACCACGCCCTGGCCGCAGAGAACAACAATTACCAGTGGGCCGACTGGCTGAGTTATGAGCCCCTGGAGTCCTGTGGCGGAGGCATTGACATGCAGGACGAGAACGGCAACACCGTGAGGCGCCCCGAGACTTACGTCTATTGGAACTACCTCAGTGCCTGCTACTGGGCCATGAATGCCGGCATGATGCATGACATGGCAAAGGCCACCGGGCGAGACGCAGCCAAGTACGCCGCCATGCAGCAGGCGGCCAAGCAGTATCTCAAGGACACCTTCCTCAACCCCGACGGTACTTTCAAGACCGACATACTCAACACCATGCAGACTCCCGCGCTCTTCGCGCTCAGGAACGGCCTGGTGGAGGGCGAGGCCAAGGAGAGCATGAAGGCACGCCTGCGCAAGAACTTCGAGGATCACGGCAACTGCCTGCAGACCGGCTTCCTGGGCACCTCCATCCTCATGTCGACCCTCACCGAGAACGGCATGGTGGACATTGCCTACAAACTGCTCTATCAGCGCCAGAACCCCAGTTGGCTCTATTCCGTGGACAACGGAGCCACCACCATCTGGGAGCGCTGGAACAGTTACATGAAGGACAAGGGCATGGGCCCGCGCGGCATGAACAGTTTCAACCACTACGCCTACGGCTGCGTGTGTGAGTGGATTTGGGAGACGGCCGCCGGCATACAGGCCGATGTGGCACAGCCCGGCTTCAAGCACATCATCATGAAGCCTGTGCCCGACCGCGGCCTAGGCTTCTTGAAGGCTGAGTACAAGTCGGCAGCAGGAGTCATCAAGAGCGAATGGAAGTATGAGGGTGACAAGTGGACATGGAAGTTCACCATCCCCGAAGGTGCCACAGCCACCGTCACCTTGCCCGGAGAGAGCGAGGGCAAGGAGTATGAGGCCGGAAGCCATACGGTGGAGAAGCAACTCCCTCAGGAGGGACAATAAGCACCTGCATGGCGGGGGGCGCGGGAGTGCTCCCCAGATAATGATAGGATGAAAGAGAGGCGCATGGTGCGTGCCGGAAGGACATGCCCGTGCGCCTCTCTTCTGCTCTTATCAAGTCATTCAAGGGTAGTAATCAAGTCATTTGCGAGCGAAAACAAGTCACTTGTGAGGGGCAAAGCCGCTTCGGAACAGGGGGCGACTTGCCTAGGCATGAATACGGGAAAAGCCCTGCAAGACGATTGTCCTGCAGGGCTTTTCCTCTGCGCTTCAGGATGGGCTTGAACCAACGACCCCATGATTAACAGTCATGTGCTCTAACCAACTGAGCTACTGAAGCAATGTGTGCATTCCGCGCAGCCTGTGGACTCTGTCCGTCTTTTCCCATGCTTGCGCTTCAGGATGGGCTTGAACCAACGACCCCATGATTAACAGTCATGTGCTCTAACCAACTGAGCTACTGAAGCAACATCTGATGCAGGGCAAAGTTTGCGCCTCAAATGCGTTGCAAAAGTAGAGGTTTTTTTGTAAATATGCAATATCTTTGCAGAAAAATAAGCAGGTAAGGTGAAAATAGCAGGCATTGGCAATGCGTTGGTAGACGTGCTTGTACATCTTCATGATGACACGTTGCTTTGTGAGGCAGGTCTGCCTCGTGGAGGCATGCAGTTGGTCAGCGATGCCCGGCGTGAGGCTCTGGCGCGCTTGATGCAGCCGCTTCACCCGTGTAAGTCAGCGGGAGGAAGTGTGGGAAACACCGTCAAGGCTTTGGCGGCCTTGGGCAGTGAGTGCGTGTTTGTGAGCAAGGTGGGCCGGGACGATGATGCCCTTTTGCTTACAGAGGCTTACCGCAGGCTGGGTGCAGACGTCCGCTTCCTGGAGTCTCCGATTCATACCGGCGTGGCCAGCACATTCATATCCCCTTCCGGCGAGCGCACTTTCGGCACCTGCCTGGGAGCGGCCTCCACCCTGTGTGCAGGTGAGGTTACCCCCAGTCTGTTTGAGGGCATCGACTGGCTTCACATTGAAGGATATCTGGTGCAGAATCACGCTTTGATAGAGCGCATAGGGCAATTGTCACGCCAGATGGGCGTGGCAACCAGTATGGATCTGGCCAGTTACAACGTGCTGGCAGAGGATGTGGCTTTTGCGCGTCATCTGGTAAGCGAGTATGTGGATGTCGTGTTTGCCAATGAGGATGAAAGCCGTGTGTTTACTGGTGGAAAGGCTCCTTTGGAAGCACTGGACGAGATGTCGGCCATGTGCCGCATGGCCGTGGTGAAGATGGGAGCCGGTGGTGCGGCTGCCAGGTGTGGTGACGAGGTGGCGCGGGTGAAGGCCGGACGCGTGGAGGTGGTGGACACCACGGGCGCGGGCGACTTTTTTGCAGCGGGATTCCTGTACGCCCACACCCATGGGGGCACCCTGCAGCAGAGCCTGCGCTGCGGTACAGTATTGGCCGGGCAAGTCATACAGGTGATGGGCACCGACCTGGCCGGTGGGGCGTGGGATGCCTGCCGGGATGAAGTGAGGACAATTCTTACGGAATGAGACGTATACATTATATATTTATAGCGATGCTGGTGGCCTTGTCCGCTGCAGCGCAGAACCAGGAGAACAAGAATTCGGTGGTTAGCCGCAACCTTGACCTCTTCGGCGACATCTACAAGCAACTTGACCTCTTTTACGTTGACACTCTCAACGCCGACACGGTTATAGGTTGGGGCATACGTTCCATGTTGCGGCAGGTGGATCCCTTTACCGACTATTACCCTGCCGACGATGATGAACTGAGGCAGATGTCCACTGGAAAGTATGCCGGCATAGGCAGCGTGGTGCGTTACAACCGCAAGGAGAAGCGCACCATGATAGGTGAGCCGTTTGAGAATACGCCCAGCCAGAAGGCCGGATTGCTGGCCGGCGACGTGTTGCTGAGCGTGGACGGGAAGGACACTTATGGGCTTCCCGTGGATCAGGTGAGCAGCATGCTGCGCGGTGACGCAGGCACTTCACTGGACATCAAGGTGCGCCGTGGCGAGCAGGAAATGACGTTCCACCTGACGCGGCAGACGGTGCGTATGCCTAGCGTAACCTATTCGGGTATCCTAAGCGATGGCGTGGGCTACATTTATCTGGAAGCCTTTCGGGAAGGGGCTTTCCGCGAGACCCGCGATGCACTTGCCGAACTCCGTACCCAGGGGGCGCGCAGGCTGGTGTTGGACTTGCGCGGCAACGGCGGCGGGGCAGTGGACGAGTGTGTCAATATCGCCAGCCTGTTCCTTCCGCGCGGGCAGCATCTGATGAGCACCAAAGGCAAGTTGCCCAGCACCAACTATGATTACCGCACCGCACTGGAGCCCGTGGACACGCTCATGCCCATCGTTGTCATGGTGGACGGGAGTTCCGCGTCCTGCTCTGAGATACTGGCCGGCGCAATGCAGGATCTTGACAGGGCAGTGCTGCTGGGTGAGCGTACCTTCGGTAAGGGATTTGTACAGAGTGTGAGGGAACTGGACTATGGAGGAAGCCTAAAAATGACCACCAGCAGGTATTACATTCCTTCGGGACGTTGCATACAGGCTTATGACTACCGTCACCTGAACGCAGACGGTTCAGCCAAGACTCTGCCCGATAGTTTAACGCACGTGTTCCACACGGCCGGCGGACGCGAGGTGAGGGATGGCGGAGGTGTGATGCCTGATGTGAAGATTCAGCCAGACAGCCTGCCCTCGATGATATATGACCTCACGGCCAGTGACGAGTTCTTTACCTATGCCACCCGTTATGCCCGCGAGCATGCGGGGCACATAACCCCTGTGGACTTCTCGCTCACTGATGAGGAGTATGCCGACTTTGTGCGCTATATTCAGGGGACAGACTTGAGGTTCAGCCGACGCAGCACAGAGGTGCTCGGATTGTTGCGGCGCGTGGTGGCGGCCGAGGGTTATGCCGATGAGGCAAAGGAGCAACTGGAAGCACTGGAGGCTCTTTTCTCGAAGGACGCGAGTGCAGACCTTGAGCATTTCCGCGACTTGGTGAAAAAAGAACTGGAGAAGGAAATAGTGCAGGATGCGTGCCTGCAGAGCGGTGCTGTCAAGCGTGTCGCTTTCACGGACAAGCATGTGAAGAGGGCAGTGGAAATTCTGCGTAACGAGGCTGAGTACAATAAAATACTGGGAAAATGAGACACCGTAACATAAGTAAGTTCAACCGCAATATGATGTGGAGCGTTTTGGCTATGGCATTGTTGGTGCTTTTGGCTGCCGGCATGTTTATGTACTTGTGTCTGCCCTCTGCGCCTGCATCCGTTGCTCCTTGAATGGATGGGTGTGCTTCACCGGGCCTGACCGGCAAATATCTGTGTCGGAAAACGGAGGCTTGGCATCACCGGGTGACGTGTTGGAAAAGGAAAAACTTTGGGGTATTCCATATATAAATACCGGCAAGACTAATGGCATGTTTTAGGTTTGTAGACTTGTTCTGTGGCATTGGAGGCTTTCATCAAGCGCTGAGGTCATTGGGTGGGGAGTGTGTGTTCGCATGTGACATAGACGCAGACTGCCGTAAGACGTATGAGGCAAACTATGGACAAGAACCGGCGGGCGACATCACAAAGATAGAGGCTCGGGAGGTTCCCGTACACGATGTCTTGTGTGCGGGTTTTCCTTGCCAGTCCTTTTCCAAGGCGGGCAATCGCCTTGGCTTTGGGGATACCACCAAAGGCACACTGTTCTTCGATGTGTGCCGCATGCTGGAGTATCATCATCCTAAATACGCCTTGTTGGAAAATGTACGTAACCTGGCGAGCCATGACAAGGGAAATACCTGGAGCGTGATACACGACAGACTGAAAGGGCTGGGCTATAATCTGTTGCCAAAGCCTGTCATTTTCAGTCCTCACTATGTGGGAATACCTCAGCATCGTGAAAGGGTGTATATCATGTGCGTGCGTGAGGACATAGGTGACGTGGCACCCTTTTCTTTCGACCCCAAAAGCATGCCCCCCTGCAGTATAGAGACCGTGTTGCAGGATGATAGTGAGATTCTTGATGTGGAAGATTACCGTATATCTCCAGACATGAAGGGGCTTATTGATCTGTGGAATGAGTTTATCCAAAACATTAAAGTCAGAAAGTTGCCGGGCTTCCCTGTTTGGACAGACCGTCTATGTGACCTTGATCCAATGGAGGACCTGGGCCAGTATCCTGCTTGGAAACGGAATTTCATTCTAAAGAACCATGATTTGTATGTTGCCAATAGGGCTTTCATTGATGACTGGCTTTGTAGGGCACGAAAGAATCCTCTGTTCTTCGGGGCGAAAGCCAAACTGGAGTGGCAGGCTGGGCAGACGGATGCCCCGGACATATGGAAGCAGATTTTCCAGTTGCGCCCTTCGGGTATTCGCGTGAAGGTCAATACTTATTTCCCTGCGCTGGTGGCAATAGTCCAGACGTCTATAATTGGATCTAGGCAGCGATTCTTGACTCCGAGAGAATGTGCAAGGCTCCAAGGGTTTCCCGAAAGTTTCATGCCCGATGTCAAGCAGGCGCAGGCATACAAGCAATTCGGCAATGCCGTGAATGTGGATATCGTGAAGCGTTTTGCACGGCACATGTTTGATTCTGCTCCGTCTTTCCCGTATGCAGACAGTGCCATGCAGGCACAAGTACATGTGCCATAACCGTGCCACAGGTTGAGGAATGTACTGCGCAGTGCTTGCAATTCTTCAACTTTTCTCCCTAAAGCTTTGTGTGTTCGTGGGAAATGCGTACCTTTGCCGATGAAAGGATGAATGTGAGGGGCTCGACAAGTTCCTCACTTTTCTTTATACACAGTACATAACGAGAATACATGATTAACAAAGCAGCAGTTCAGAAGGCCGTGGAGGAATGGCTGGAGGGCAAGGACTACTTTCTGGTAGACTTGGACATCAGTGCAGACGACAGAATCTCCGTGGAGATTGACCATGCCGAAGGCGTGTGGATTGAAGATTGTGCGGATTTGAGTCGTCACATCGAATCTAAAATCAGCCGCGAAGAGGAGGACTATGAACTGGAGGTAGGAAGTGCCGGACTGGGGCAGCCGTTCCGCGTGAAGCGCCAATATGAGATACACGTGGGGCATGACGTGGAGACACAAACCATGGACGGACACAAATGGAAGGGATGCCTGACGGCCGTGGATGACAGCGGATTCAGCATTGAGGCCATGGAGAAGGTGAAGGAGGAAGGACGCAAGCGCCCCGTGAACAAACTGGTGACCAGGCACTTTAACTTCGATGAGGTGGCCTATACAAAATACTTGATAAAAATAAAATAACAGCATAATGGCAACAAAGACTTCTGAGACAGTGAATCTCATTGATTCTTTTGCGGAGTTCAAGGAGACTAAGAACATCGACAGAGCCACACTGGTGAGCGTGCTGGAGGAGTGCTTCCGCAGCGTGATTGCCAAAATACATGGTTCGGACGAGAACTATGACGTGATTGTGAACCCAGACAAGGGGGACTTCGAAATCTACCGCAACCGTACAGTGGTGCCCGATGGAGAGGTGAAAGATCCCAACCTGGAAATCTCGCTGACAGAGGCGCGTGCGGTGGAGCCCGACTATGAGGTGGGTGAGGAAGTGAGCCAGTTGGTGAAGTTCTCCGACTTTGGTCGCCGCGCCATACTGACTTTGCGCCAGACTTTGGCCAGCCGTATCCTCGAACTCGAGCATGATACATTGTATAACCAGTACAAAGATCGCATAGGCGAGGTGGTGACTGCAGAGGTGTACCAGACCTGGAAGCGTGAGACGCTGCTGATTGACGATGAGAACAATGAACTGTTGCTCCCGCGTACCGAGCAGATTCCTGGCGACTTCTTTCGTAAGGGCGAGACGGCACGTGCCGTCATCTCGCGAGTGGACAATTCCAATGGCACTCCCCGCATTATCCTGAGCCGTACGGATCCTGCCTTCCTGCAGCGCATGCTGGAAGCAGAGGTGCCCGAGATACAGGATGGTCTGATTACGGTTCACAAGGTGGCACGCATTCCCGGTGAGCGCGCCAAGGTGGCCGTGGAGAGTTATGATGACCGCATTGACCCCGTAGGTGCCTGCGTGGGTGTAAGGGGAAGCCGCGTACATGGAATCGTGCGTGAGTTGCGTGGTGAGAATATCGACGTGGTATGCTGGACTGCCAATCCCCAGTTGATGATTACGCGCGCCTTGGGGCCTGCCACGGTGAACAGCGTGGTGCTCAATGAGGAGGAGCACAAGGCAGAGGTGTATCTTGATCCGGAGCAAGTGTCGCTGGCTATTGGTAAGGGCGGCATGAACATCAAGTTGGCAAGCATGCTCACAGGGTATGTCATCGATGTGTTCCGTGAGGTGGACAACGCCGACAACGATGACGTGAGCCTGGATGAGTTCAAGGACGACATAGAGCCGTGGATTATAGATGAACTCAAGAAGATTGGGTTTGTCACTGCGCGTGACGTGCTCGGTGCGCCCCGTGAGATGATTATTCAGCGTGCCGACCTGGAGGAGGAGACCGTGGACGAGGTTCTGAAAGTCCTGGCCTCCGAATTTGAGTGAAAAGAGTGCGCACGGGAGAACAAGCAAGCAAAGAAGAATTAAGGAGACAGAATGAGTGTTAGATTAAATAAAGTAACCAAGGAATTCAATATCGGTCTGCAGACCGCCGTGGACTTCTTGAAGAAGAAGGGCTATGACGATGTGGAGACAAGCCCTAACTGCAAGATATCGGAACAGCAGTATGAACTTTTGCAGAAGGAGTTCAGTTCGGACAAAGGGCTCCGTTCCGAGGCTACACAGCTGATACAGCATCGCCAGGAAAAGTCCAAGGAGCGTAAGGAAGCCTCCAGGCAGAAGCGTCGGGCTGAGGATATCACTTCCGCTAAACCCAGGACAAGTTATAAGGTGGTGGGTCATATAGACCTGGATAAGAACGGCATGCCAGTGAAGAAGGCCGAGCCGCAGTCCAAGCCTGTGCCGCAGCCCAAAGTCGAAGAGAAGAAGCCGCAGGCAGTTCCCGCACATGAGGCGGAACCAGTGAAGGCAAAGCCGGAGGCTCCCAAGGTGGAGAAGCCTCTCAATGAGTCGCCTAAGGGCACTCCCGCTCCTGTGTCCGATACGGGAGAGGTTGCTCGTAAAGACAATTCTCAGGAGCCCAAGGAGGTTGCTGCAAAGCCGACCGAACAGCCAGTTTCCACTGAGGATAAGGCTGCTGCCATGGGCACGGAGGTGAACGGTGCTTATCGGCTCAATACGGCCACTCTGTCTGCTCCCAAGGTGCTTGGCAAAATAGACCTGTCTTCTATCAACTCCAGCACTCGTCCGCGCAAGAAGAGCCGCGAGGAGAGGCGTCGTGAGCGTGACGAACGCAACCATGCGGGAGGTAACGCACAGAATGCATCGGGCAGCGGTGACCGCAAGAAGCGTGTACGTGTAGGCAAGGAGCGTGTGGACGTGAATGCCGTAGCCAATCAGGTGCAAGACCAGAATGGTCAGCGCAAGAATGGACGCACTAATGCTTCCGCCCAGCAAAACGGAGGTGGAAAGAACAAGAACAAGCAGAAGAATCTGCGCAAGCCGGCACCCGTGCAGTCCGAAGTGAGCGATGAGGAGGTGGCAAAGCAGGTACGCGAGACACTGGCACGCCTGACCAGCAAGAGCAACAAGGTGGGTAAGGGTGCCAAGTATCGCCGTGAGAAGCGTGACGCCATCCGTCAGGGTGTGGAGAGCGAGATGGAGGCTCAGGCAGCAGAGAGCAAAGTGCTCAAGTTGACTGAGTTTGTGACCGCCAATGAATTGGCCACCATGATGAATGTGCCTGTGACTCAGGTTATCGCCACTTGCATGAGCATCGGAATCATGGTCAGCATCAACCAGCGCATGGATGCCGAGACCATCAACCTGGTTGCCGAGGAGTTCGGATTTACTACAGAATATGTGAGTGCCGAGGTGAGCGAGGCAGTGACCGAGGTGGAGGATGATGAGGAAGACTTGGTTCCCCGTGCCCCCATCGTGACGGTCATGGGACATGTGGATCATGGAAAGACCTCGTTGCTGGACTATATCCGCCAGACGAATGTCATTGCCGGTGAAGCCGGAGGCATTACACAGCATATAGGAGCCTACAATGTGACTCTTGAGGACGGTCGTCATGTGACGTTCTTGGACACTCCCGGCCATGAGGCATTCACGGCCATGCGTGCCCGAGGTGCGCAGGTAACCGATATAGCCATCATTATCATTGCTGCCGATGACGACATCATGCCGCAGACCAAGGAGGCCATAGCGCATGCCACGGCGGCTAACGTGCCCATTGTCTTTGCCATCAACAAGGTGGACAAGCCAAGTGCCAATCCCGATAAGATCAAGGAGGGGCTGGCAGCCATGAACTTCCTGGTGGAAGAGTGGGGTGGTAAGTACCAGAGTCAGGACATCAGTGCCAAGAAGGGCATTGGTGTGAAGGAACTTCTTGAGAAGGTGCTTCTGGAAGCGGAGATGCTTGACTTGAAGGCTAATCCCAGCCGAAAGGCCACCGGTTCTATCATTGAGTCCAGTTTGGACAAGGGACGTGGTTATGTGGCCACCGTGCTGGTGAGCAACGGAACTCTGCATGTGGGTGACATCATGTTGGCCGGAACCAACTACGGACGTGTAAAGGCTATGCTCAACGAGCGCGGTCAGCGCGTGAAGGAGATAGGTCCTGCCCAGGCGGCTACGGTGCTCGGACTCAACGGAGCCCCGCAGGCAGGTGACACCTTCCATGTGATGGACTCCGATCAGGAGGCTCGCGAGATAGCAGGAAAGCGTGAGCAACTGGCTCGCGAGCAGGGCTTGCGTACCATGAAACGCTTTGACCTGAACGAACTTGGCCGTCGTATCGCACTGGGTGACTTCAAGGAGATGAATCTGATAGTCAAGGGCGATGTGGATGGTTCCATTGAGGCATTGAGCGACTCCTTGATTAAGTTGTCTACGGAAAAGATACAGGTTAACGTCATATACAAGGCCGTGGGTCAGATTAGCGAGAGTGATGTGAACATGGCTGCCGCTGCCGACAACTGCTTTATCGTGGGATTCCAGGTACGTCCCTCTGCTGCCGCGCGCAAGTTGGCCGACCAACTGGGGGTTGACATCCGTCTTTACAGCGTGATCTATGATGCTATTGAGGAAGTGAAGGATGCCATGGAAGGTATGCTCTCACCCGAAATCAAGGAAGAGGTGACCGCCCAAGTGGAGGTGCGTCAGGTGTACCATATTAGCAAGGTAGGCACTGTGGCAGGTGCGTATGTGATGGAGGGTAAGGTGAGCCGCTCCAACAAGGCGCGCGTCATACGCGATGGCATTGTGGTGTTTACAGGTGCCATCAATGCACTCAAGCGTTTCAAGGACGATGTGAAGGAGGTTACCACCAACTTTGAGTGCGGTCTTTCGTTGGTCAACTACAATGACCTGCGTGAGGGTGACATTATTGAGACGTTCCAGGAGATAGAGGTGAAGGCCAAGTTGTAAGCACGGCCGAAAAGACTGAAGCGCGTATGCTTGCGGTGGACTGGATAATAGTGGCATTATGGCTGCTGGGCACGCTGAAAGGTTGGTCACGTGGCATGATACGCCAAATGATGTCCCTTGTGGGTATTGTCCTCGGTTTCCTGCTGGCTAAGGCGTTTTGTCCGGTGCTTGGAGCCTCGTTGGCTCCCGAGTCGGAACATCCCACGCTGGTGAACGGAGCGTGCTTTGTACTTATCTGGCTGGGAGTTCCTATCGCGTTGGGGCTTGTGGGCGAGTTGATGTCAACGGTGCTTGACAGGCTGTGCATTCTTGGAACATTCAATCGGATGTGCGGAGCCGTGATGGGTTTTCTTAAGTATGCCTTTGTGCTTGGCGCGCTGGTTTGGGTACTCTCGGCCATTGGCGTAATCAGTGATACTACCCTGCGTGATTCAAGGCTCTGCTCTCCACTGCGTGAGATACCTGTCTACGTCTACAGGATATTGGCCTCCGATTGTGAGGCATCATAAGGGAGAAAGGTTTTTAGATGGAGGATAAGAATAGTTTCGTACGCCAAGTGGCGGCCAAGAAGTATGCTTATGGCTTTACCACCGATGTGCGGACAGACATTATAGAAAAGGGCTTGTCAGAAGATGTGGTTCGTCTTATCTCGGAGAAGAAGGGCGAACCCGACTGGCTGCTTGACTTCCGCTTGAAGTCATTCCGCTACTGGCAGACTCTTGAGGAGCCCACTTGGGGGCATCTGGAAATGCCGGTGATAGATTATCAGGACATCTCTTATTATGCCGACCCAACGCGTAAGGGGGCTGCAGAAACTCCCAAGGAGATGGATCCCGAACTGGTGAAGACCTTCGACAAGTTAGGCATTCCCCTTGAAGAGCGCATGGCTCTGAGTGGCATGGCAGTGGATGCCGTAATGGATTCCGTAAGCGTGAAGACCACTTTCAGGGATAAGTTGCAGGAGCGGGGCATTATCTTCTGCTCCATCAGCGAGGCTGTCAGGAACCATCCCGAACTGGTACGTCAGTACTTGGGTTCCGTGGTTTCTTATAAGGATAATTTCTTTGCGGCGCTTAATTCTGCTGTTTTCAGCGATGGATCTTTTGTATATATCCCCAAGGGGGTACGCTGCCCGATGGAATTGAGTACCTATTTCCGTATCAACGCTCGTGGCACGGGGCAGTTTGAGCGCACGCTCATTGTGTGCGATGATAATGCCTATGTCAGTTACCTTGAAGGCTGTACGGCTCCCATGCGTGACGAGAACCAGTTGCATGCCGCCATTGTGGAGATTGTGGTCATGCAGGATGCCGAAGTCAAGTACAGCACTGTGCAGAACTGGTATCCGGGCGATGCCAACGGACAGGGAGGCGTTCTGAATTTGGTGACCAAGCGTGGCCAGTTGCGTGGCGCCCGCAGTCGTCTCTCCTGGACACAGGTGGAGACGGGCAGTGCCATCACCTGGAAATATCCCAGTTGCGTGCTTCAGGGCGAAAACTCGCAGGCTGAGTTCTACAGCGTGGCCGTGACCAATAACTACCAGCAGGCTGATACGGGTACCAAGATGATACATATTGGGCGCAACACCAAGAGCACCATCATCAGCAAGGGAATCAGTGCAGGCCACAGCCAGAATGCTTACCGTGGGCTGGTCAAGGTGGCAAGTACTGCCGAGAATGCCCGCAACTACAGCAGTTGTGACTCGCTTCTGCTGGGGGACAAATGTGGTGCGCACACTTTCCCCTATATGGATGTGCACAATGACACAGCAGTGGTGGAGCACGAAGCCACCACAAGTAAGATATCCGAAGATCAGTTGTTTTACTGTAACCAGCGCGGCATAGATACCGAGGAAGCGGTAAGCCTGATAGTGAACGGGTATGCCAAGGAGGTCATCAAGAAACTTCCCATGGAGTTTGCGGTAGAGGCCCAAAAACTTTTGGGCGTGTCGCTGGAAGGTTCGGTAGGATAAGGAAAGGACAGATTATGTTACAGATAGAGAACTTGCATGCCAGTATCAATGGCAAGGAAATACTTAAGGGTGTAAATCTCACGGTCAGAGATGGTGAGGTACATGCCATCATGGGATTGAACGGAGCGGGAAAGAGCACGCTCAGCAATGTCATTGTGGGGCATCCCGCATACGAGGTTACTGCCGGAAGCATCCTGTTCAACGGCAAAAACCTGCTTGAACTGAAGCCCGAGGAACGTGCCCATGAGGGTATCTTCCTCAGTTTTCAGCAACCTGTGGAGATACCGGGCGTGAGTATGGTCAACTTCATGCGTGCTGCCTTGAATGCCAAGCGTAAGTATCATGGTGAGGAACCTCTTTCGGCCGGAGACTTTCTCAAACTCATGCGTGAGAAGCGTAAGATTGTGGAACTGGACAGCAAACTTACCAGTCGCAGCGTGAATGAAGGTTTCTCCGGAGGAGAGAAGAAGCGCAATGAGATATTCCAGATGGCCATGCTTGAACCCTCACTCAGCATTCTTGACGAGACGGATTCCGGACTTGATGTGGATGCTCTGCGTATCGTGGCAGAGGGGTTCAACAAGTTGCGTACGCCACAGTCCAGTGCCATTGTCATCACTCATTACCAGCGTCTGCTGGATTATCTGAAGCCCGATGTGGTACATGTGCTTATTGGCGGGCGCATTGTGAAGACCGCAGGGCCGGAATTGGCACTTGAGATAGAGAACCGCGGTTTTGACTGGATAAAGGAGGAGGTGGGAGTGTGAACGCCGAAAAGCAATATGTAGACTTCTTTAAGGAGACGGCCAACGCCATTGCCGAGCGCAGTTGTCCCGTCATGAATGCTCTGCGTCAGCCTGCATTCCAGACTTTCTGTGCCAAGGGCTTTCCCACACGCAAGGAGGAACGTTACAGGTACACGGACGTCAGGGCAGACTTCTCGCCCGATTACGGTATAGGGCTTTCTCCCTTGCAGTTTTCTCCCATGCCTTTCTGCACCACGCTTTCCCGGGCATCGGGCGAGGTGGCCTCCCGTTATGGCGAGGTGGCAGATGCCTCTGACCCTGTGGTGGCACTGAACACCATGCTGTCAGTGGACGCTCTTGTCATTCATGTGCCCAAGGGCATCCATACGGAACATCCCATACAGATAAGTCATCTGCTCAGTGGACAGGCCGAGCACGTAATGGTCAACCGCCGCCTGCTGATTGTACTGGATGAGGGTGCGCAGGCCGATGTGCTCATTACCGAGCGTGCGCTTGACCAGCACCACTTCCTTACCAACCAGGTCATAGAAGTGGTGGCCGGTGACGGAAGCCGCCTTAACCTCTATGAGATTGAGGAGACTCACCTGCTCTGCACACGCTATTCAAGCCTCTTCATACGGCAGGGAAGGAACAGCCGGGTAAGCCATACCGGCCTCACTCTCTTCAATGGACATACGCGCAACCGAGTGGATGTCTCTCTTCAGGGAGAGGGTTCCGAGGTGACGCTCAACGGCTGTGTCATTGCCGACAAGATGCAGCATGTGGATAATAACACGCTTATTGACCACTGCGTGGGCAACTGCAGCAGCAGGCAATTGTACAAGTACGTGCTTGATGACAATGCCGTGGGTGCTTTTGCCGGAAGGATTCTTGTAAGACCCGGTGCGCAGAAGACTGTGAGCCGTGAAACCAATGCCAACCTCTGTTTGGCGCGCACTGCCCGCATGTACACCCAGCCTATGCTGGAGATATATGCCGATGACGTTCAGTGCAGCCACGGAAGCACGGTGGGGCAGATGGATGATGCCGCACTCTTCTATATGCGTCAGAGGGGCATTTCCGAGGCAGAGGCACGCCTGTTGCTCAAGTCTGCTTTCATTACCGAAGTTATTGATGCCATACCGCAGGAGACGTTGCGTGATCGTTTGCAAGTGCAGGTGGACAAGCGTCTGCGCGGTGAATTGTCAAAGTGTGAGGGATGTAAGTTATGCAAGTAAATACGTTCGACACAGATCGCATACGCGAAGGCTTCCCCATTTTGGGCAGGAAGGTGTATGGCAAGTATCCGCTTGTCTATCTTGACAATGCTGCCACGACCCAGAAGCCACGCTCTGTGGTGGAATCCATGGTGGAAGAGTATTATAATGTGAATGCCAATGTCCACAGGGGGGTGCATTTCCTCTCACAGCAGGCCACAGACCTTCATGAGCAGTCGCGTGAGACAGTGCGCCGGTTCATAGGTGCACGCAGCACTTCGGAAATCCTGTTTACCCGTGGTACCACCGAGAGCATCAACCTGGTGGCAACCTGTTTTGGACAGGCTTTCATGCATGAGGGCGATGAGGTCATCATAAGCCAGATGGAGCATCATTCCAACATCGTTCCCTGGCAGTTGCTGCAAGAGCGTCAAGGCATACGCATCCGTGTCATCCCCATGACCGATGAGGGCTACCTCTGCCTTGATGAATTGGAAAGACTCTTCAACGAGCGCACGCGCATTGTCAGCATTACGCATGTCAGCAATGTCTTGGGCACGGTGAATCCCGTGGCCGAGATTGTGCACATGGCTCATGCTCATGATGTGCCAGTACTGGTGGATGGTGCGCAGAGCACACCTCATATGCCTCTCGATGTCAGTTTGATGGACTGCGACTTCTTTGCCTTCAGCGGCCACAAGATTTACGGCCCTACAGGCATTGGAGTACTTTATGGCAAGGAGAAGTGGCTTGACCGGATGCCCCCCTATATGGGTGGTGGCGAGATGATCAGGAATGTCTCCTTTGAGCATACAACCTTCAATGATCTTCCTTACAAGTTTGAGGCCGGCACGCCCGACTATGTGGCATCCACCGGTCTGGCACGTGCCATTGACTATGTGAATGCCTTGGGCATGGAGCAGATAGAGGCACATGAGCGTGACCTCACCCGTTATGCCTTGGAGCGTCTGTCGCAGATAGAGGGTATGCACATTTATGGCCCTCTCAACGCAGAGCATCACGATGCTGTGGTTTCCTTCCAGGTAGGTAACATACACCACCTTGACATGGGTACGCTGCTTGACCGCTTGGGCATAGCAGTGCGCACGGGGCACCATTGTGCCGAGCCGCTCATGCATCGTCTGGGCATTGAGGGTACCTGCCGTGCCAGTTTCGCCCTTTACAACACGCGTGCCGAGGTGGATGCGCTGGCGCGTGGCATCGAGCGTGTTCAGGGCATGTTTGCCTGACTTGCCACGGAGCCTCTGAAAACGGAGAGCGCAGCATGTGCCATCGCACCGCACTGCCTTTTTTAGGGCAGGAAACTCCTTATGTAAGACATTATGAATAAATGAATCAGATATGAAGAAATTTCTTTTTAGGTCATGCCTTTGCATGGTCATCCTTTTCACGGGCGTGGCCGTGAGCAGTTGTGACGAGAACAGCACATGGATGCAGATTCTCAAGAACCTCATCGGCAGCAATACCACCTACGTCTATTCCGGTTCCGCCTCTTATCAGTGCTTGGCCGAGCCCAATGAGGCAGGTGCTTATACCAAGACACTGGCCAACTTCACCACGCAGAACAGCCAGGTGACACTGACCACCACTTCCATCAATGAGACGTCAGCCACCCTGGTTCTGCCTGCAGTTTCTTCCAACGGGGTGAGCATCTCGGCCATCACGCTCTCTAACCTGCAGATGACCAGTACGGAAGCGGCCACTACATTGTCAGTGGGCGATGGTTCCTATATCGATGGAACCATTACCGCCAACGGGCAGCCCCTTGAGGCCAGCAATCTCTGCATCACTGCAGCCAGTGCCACCAGCGGCATCATCACCCTGGAGATGACCATTTACTTTGGCGATAATGCACAGGCCGTCAACTACAAGTACAGCGGAAAGGTGGTGCAGCAGTGACCATCGGCCTCTGTCCCAGGGTGCATGAAGCGGCGGGGGAGAGGCAACACAGAAAGGCAACGAGGCACATGCTGCTACCATATTATAGAGAGGGCATCGTGGAGGTCGGCTGTGATGAGGCCGGCCGGGGGTGCCTGGCCGGTCCGGTCTATGCGGCTGCGGTTATCCTGCCGCCCGATTACCATAACGAGTTGCTCAATGATTCCAAGCAACTCAGCGAGCACAAGCGTGACCTGCTGCGTGCCACCATTGAGCGTGAGGCACTGGCTTGGGCGGTGGGAATCGTGGACAATCAGGAGATAGACCGCATCAACATACTCAATGCAAGCATTCTAGCCATGCACCGAGCCCTTGACGGGTTGGCCCTGCGCCCGCAGGAAATCATCGTGGACGGCAACCGTTTCAAGCCCTACAGGGAGATTCCCCACACCACCATAGTCAAGGGAGATGGCAAGTACATGAGCATTGCTGCGGCCAGCATCCTGGCCAAGACGCATCGTGATGAGTACATGCTCGGCCTGCACAGGCAGTTCCCGCAGTATCATTGGGACTCCAACAAGGGTTATCCGGCCTCTGTCCACCGCCAGGCCATCCGGCAGTATGGCACCACTCCTTACCACCGTCTCACCTTCCGCCTGCTTCCTCCCGAGCAGATGACCTTGGATTTCGGGGAAGAAGGGCTTGGCTGTGAGCGTGGAAATAGGTAATTTTGCACACACAAGAAGAATATACAGATAAGAAAGGAAAGATATTATGGCAAAGAAAGCACTTCTGATGATCCTCGACGGATGGGGCATCGGCAATTATGGCAAGGGTGATGTGATATTCAATACTCCCACTCCCTTCATGGACCATTTGGCACAGACTTATCCCAATAGCCACCTTCTGGCAAGCGGTGAGAACGTGGGACTTCCTGACGGACAGATGGGCAACTCCGAGGTGGGACACCTCAACATCGGAGCCGGCCGCATCGTGTATCAGGATCTGGTGAAGATTAACCGTGCCTGTGCTGATGGCAGCATCCTGGAGAATCCCGAGGTTGTGTCGGCCTATGAGTATGCCAAGGCCAATGGCAAGAGCGTGCACCTGATGGGACTCACCAGCAATGGTGGCGTGCACTCCTCGCTTGACCATTTGTTTACACTGCTCGACATCAGCAAGACACACGGCATACAGCATACTTACGTGCACTGCTTCATGGACGGGCGTGACACAGACCCCAAGAGCGGTAAGGGATTCATTGAGCAGGTGACAGACCACTGCGCGCAAGTGCCCGGTGCGGCTATCGCCAGCGTGATAGGGCGTTTCTATGCCATGGATCGCGACAAGCGTTGGGAGCGTGTGAAGATTGCTTATGACCTTCTGGTCAATGCCGAGGGCAAGCAGGCTGCCGACATGGTGCAGGCCATGCAGGACAGTTATGACGAGGGCGTGACCGATGAGTTTGTGAAGCCCATCAACAACAGTACCGTGGACGGTACCATCAAGGAGGGTGACGTGGTCATCTTCTTCAATTACCGCAATGACCGCGCCAAGGAACTCACCATCGTGCTCACACAGCAGGACATGGCCGAGCAAGGCATGCACATCATTCCCGGCCTGCAATATTATTGCATGACTCCTTATGACGCAAGTTTCACGGGTGTGCACATACTTTTCCCCAAGGAAAATGTCAGGAACACTTTGGGCGAATACCTGGCCTCAAAGGGGCTGGCACAGCTCCATACGGCCGAGACCGAGAAGTATGCCCATGTGACCTTCTTCTTCAACGGTGGCCGCGAGGCTCCCTTCGATGGCGAGGAGCGCATATTGGTGGCAAGCCCCAAGGTGGCCACCTATGACCTGAAGCCCGAGATGAGTGCCTTTGAGGTGAAGGATAAACTGGTGGCCGCAATCAAGGAGGACAAGTATGACTTCATTGTGGTGAACTTCGCCAACGGCGACATGGTGGGCCACACGGGCGTTTATGAGGCCATCGAGGCTGCAGTGAAGGCTGTGGATCAGTGTGTGAAGGAAGTCATCGAGGCTGCCAATGCCACCGATTATGAGACCATCATCATTGCCGACCATGGCAATGCCGACAATGCCATCAACCCTGACGGAACACCCAACACCGCCCATTCGCTGAACCCCGTGCCTTTCATCTATGTGACTCAGAACAAGGAGGCACAGGTGGAGAATGGAGTCCTGGCCGATGTGGCTCCCAGCATCCTGCACATCATGGGGCTGGAGCAGCCGGCCGAGATGACGGGCAAGTGTCTTATCAAAGACTGAGACGGTCATGGCGGATGTGGCTATCGAACCATCCTGGAAAGCAGTACTGAGCGACGAGTTTGCCAAACCTTACTTTGGCGAACTCGTCCGCTTTGTTCATGCGGAGTACTCCTCCGGCCGTTGCTATCCCCCGGGGCACCTCATATTCAATGCCTTCAACAGCACCCCATTCAGTGAGGTCAAGGTTGTCATCCTGGGGCAGGATCCTTATCATGGGCCTGGCCAGGCTCACGGACTCTGCTTCAGTGTGAATGACGGTGTGGAGTTTCCTCCTTCGCTCCGCAATATCTTTCAGGAGATACAGGCCGAGACGGGCGCGCCCATCCCGGTAAGCGGCAATCTGAGCCGCTGGGCCGCTCAGGGTGTGTTCCTCCTTAACACCTGTCTGACCGTAAGGCAGCACCAGGCTTTCAGCCATAGCGGGCACGGTTGGGAGACATTTACCGATGAGGTCATACGCCTGCTCAGCCTTCACAGGGAGCATCTGGTGTTTCTCCTGTGGGGCAGCCCGGCCGGCAGGAAAGCCTCGCTCATTGACCCTGCGCGGCATCTGGTGCTCAGCAGCCCACATCCCAGTCCCCTCAGCGCCTACAGGGGATTCTTTGGGAACGGACATTTCCGCCAGTGCAACGAATATCTCATGAGTCACGGCAGGCAGCCCATCCGGTGGTGATGTGCGCCTGCCGTCTTTTTTGAACCCAAATCGGCCATTAGAGTTCTGATGTTTTTCTGTGCTATCTTTTTCTGTTTACCACCAACTTCTTGAAGGCGTAGCGGGCTACGGCGAGAGGAGGTGGGCAGTAAACAGGGAAAGAGGGTGCGAAAAACACAGAACAGAGTTCCTCTGGACAAGTAAGGGAAACATGTCTCGGTCTAATGATTGATTTGGGTTGAAATTCTTCACATGCCGCTGTCTAAAGGCATTTCCCTTGCCTGTCTCGGTAAATATTGCTAACTTTGTTACTGGTAATCCTGTAAAACTGACAAATATAGTGATGAGAAACAGATTCCTACTCCTTTTTCTTTGCCTCACCCTCTTCTCCGGGGTGCAGGCCAAGCGTCGTTCCATCTCTGTGCTGGGCGACTCCTACAGCACTTATGAGAACTTTCTGCCTGCAGGCAATGCCGTGTGGTATCATGAGCCTTACCTGCCGGAGAAGACGGATGTGACCGATGCCACACAGACCTGGTGGCATTTGCTCTGTACGAAGCGTGGCTTCAAGCTTGACACCAACAATTCCTACAGCGGAGCCACCATTTGCAACACGGGTTACGGCGGCAATGACTACACGGACCGCTCCTTTATTACCCGCGCCTCCAATCTTGGCTGTCCCGACATCATACTGGTGTTTGGCGGCACCAACGACTCCTGGGCTAACTCTCCCTTGGGGGAGATGAAGCATGAGGGATATTCCGTGCAGGATCTCTTCTCTTTCCGTCCTGCCGTGAGTTATCTGGCACGTTACCTCGTGAAGCGTTATCCCAACACGGATGTCTACTTCATCCTCAATACCGAACTCAAGCCCGAAGTGGGGCAGGCCATGCAGGAGGCATGTGAGCACTGGGGAGCCAAGTTCATCACTCTGCATGACATCAGCAAGAAGTCCGGCCATCCCGATGCTGCAGGCATGCGGGAGATTGCCCGCCAGGTGAGTGCACGTGTGAAATAGGCATGTGCGTGCCTCACTCCACATTATTATTATATATAAGACTATAACCCGATAATCCGAAACAATCAGAATGATGAAGAAAGTTATGACCTGGGCTTTGGCCCTCCTGTCAGCCTTCTCTGTATACGCGCAGCAGGCTGAGCCAGAACTGGCAGACCCCAAGCCGGGTGGACAGGAAACATGGAATGCCGTGAAGAAAACCTCACTGCAGTGGGGCAGTATTGATGTACGTTACCCGCGCAGTCAGCCTGCTGCGGGCAGCAAGACCCTTGTGCTGGATGCCTGGAGAGGAGAGAGGGTGTCGGCTCAGGCCGTGCTCTCCACGCCTGTTGACCTCTCACGTGTGACCTTCCGGGTAAGTGACCTCAAGAGCGGTAGCCATGTCATTCCCTCGGCCGGTATCAACCGCTACTTCGTGCGTTACGTCATGACCGACTGGCACAACAACAAGGCCGACTCCTTCCTGCTGCCTGACCATCTGTCTCCTGATGCGGAGATGAAGGTTCCTGCTCATACCACACGCCCCTTGTGGCTGGACATACGCGTGCCTCAGGATGCTGCCCCGGGCACTTACAAGGGCGTGCTCACCGTGGATTGCGATGGTCAGAGCCTGAGCCTTCCCCTTTCCCTGAAGGTGTGCGGCAGGGTGCTTCCTCCTCCCTCGGAGTGGTCCTTCCACCTCGATCTCTGGCAGAACCCTTATGCTGTGGCACGTTACTTCAATGTACCTCTGTGGAGCCAGGCTCATTTTGACTATATGCGCCCCATCATGAAACTGCTTGCCGATGCCGGAGAGAAGGTCATTACCTGTTCCATCATACAGCATCCCTGGAACAGCCAGACTTATGACCCCTTTGAGAGCATGATTGCCAAGATGAAGCAGATTGACGGTTCTTGGAAATATGACTACACCGTGTTTGACCGTTGGGTGCAGTTTATGATGGATTGCGGAATAGACAAGCAGATTGACTGCTACACCTTGGTGCCTTGGCATTATGTATTTGACTATTATGACTGTGCCACCAACAGCACCCGACAGGTCAAGTGCGAGCCCAAGCAGGCTGAGTACCGTGAACTGATTCTTCCTTTCCTTCGGGACTTTGCGGCGCACCTCAAGGCCAAGGGATGGTTCACTCGTACCTGCATAGCCATGGATGAGCGCCCCATGGATCAGTTGCAGGCAGCGTGGGACATTGTGAGAGAGGCCGACCCGGATTATCGCATCGAGGGTGCCATGAACTATAAGGTGGGAGCCACGGGGCTTATTGACCAGATGCATGACATCAGCATTGCCTACAATGACGCCTATGTACCCCTGGACTATATGAATGCCCGCCGTGCCAAGGGACAGAAGACCACCTTCTATACCTGCTGCGGTCCTGACCGCCCAAATACGTTTACTTTCTCAGACCCGGCAGAGTCGGCCTATATTGGATGGCATGCTGCCACACTCGGTTTTGACGGTTACCTGCGCTGGGCTTATTGCAGTTGGACACCTCGCCCATGCCAGGACAGCCGCTTTGTCACTTGGTCATCGGGCGACTGTTATCTGGCTTATCCCACGGGTAGCAGCATCCGCATGGAGCGTCTGGTGGAAGGCATCCAGGCCTATGAGAAACTCCGCATCCTGCGCCCCACGCTTACCCCTGCCCAGCAGAAGCAACTCGACCGGGCACTTGACCCCTTCCGCCCTGTTGTGTATGACGAGAGTCAGGATGCAGCCCAGGCTGTCAACAACGCCCGGGCAGTGCTTCAGAGGCTCAGCGGAAAGTAAGGCTCGGTGGAAATTCGTCGGGGAAGGATTTTCCGGGAAACAGAGAAATCTGCGTCTCAAATACGGCATGTCCTTCCCTATAAGAGTCCTTTGTCCAAATTTTTGAAAACACCCTGCAAAATTGGGCTGCCCAGGAAAAAAAATATTTCAGGTGAGGAAAAATTTTTTCCTCACCTGAAATATAAAATCGGGGGGTGTGGCGAAAGATGTGGATATGTAAACAAAAATACCATCGGATTTAGGCTCCGGCCATCGTTACGAGCGACAAGCCTGCAAGGAAGAAGACGAACATTACAATCAGCAGGTAGTCAGTCGCCTTTGGGCTTCCTTTGAATTCTTTCCATACGAATACGCCCCATAGGGCGGCTATCATCGGGGCACCCTGTCCCAGTGCATAGGAGATGGCAGCACCGGCTTTTCCTGCCGCTATATAACTGAAAGCCGTGCCCAGTCCCCAGATGCAGCCTCCAAGAATACCGGGTATGTGCATCCCCGGCTTGCCTTTGAAATACTGGGCATAAGAGACTGGCCGGCCGACAAACGGGCGGCGCATGACCAAGGTGTTGAATATGAAGTTGCTCAGGAAGATTCCACACGCAAAGATAAAGAATGCCGTGTAGGGAGTTGCCATGCCGGGAGTGGGATTGACAAAGTCATTAAGATCCATCGCGGCTGCCACAAAACGATAGAAGAACGACATGAGCACGCCTGCTGTTATGGCAAGCACGATTCCCTTGCGTGTGTTTCCGCCATCATCAGATTCCTTCTGACGTGCGGCCAGTCCGTTGCATACAATGGCAACCGTCACAAGCAAGACACCCAGGAAGAGAAGCAATGCATTCCCCTTGGGCTCGGCCATATAATTGATGAACACGCCCAGCACGAGTGCCAGGCCTACGCCCAAGGGAAAGGCCACCGCCATGCCGGCAATCGACACCGCCGCTGCCAGGAGGATGTTGGAGGCATTGAAGATTACGCCGCCTATAAGGGCACTGACGGCCTTGCCTCCTTCAATTTGCATCAGATCGGGAACGAAACTCCGGCCTGCACTTCCCATGCTTCCCAAAGTAAAGCACAACGCTATTGAGAACAGGAGGATGCCAATCGTATAATCCCAGTAATAGAGTTCGTACCGCCAGTTCCTGGCGGCCAATTTCTGTGTGTTGCCCCAACTGCCCCAGCATATCATTGTAATGATGCAGAAGACGGCGGCAAGCGTGTAGCTGTTGACGATAAACATGATGATGTAATTTAGGTGTTAGTGTGATTTGCAAAACTCATTCACCTCATCCTGTGTGGGAATCGAGGATTGGGCGCCTGCCCTTGTGACGGAAATGGCAGATGCCGCTGCTGCGAACTTCAAGGCATCCGCGTCTATCTTTCCATTTTGAGCATACGCTACGGCAAGTGCCCCGCAAAAGGTATCGCCGGCACCAACCGTATCCACGGCCTTGACCTTATATGCTTCCGCGAACATGCCTTCTGTTCCATCATAGCAGTAGGCTCCTTTGCTGCCCAACGTGACAACGACCGTTGAGGCTCCCCGTCCATGCAGTTGCCGGGCAATCTCCTCCACGTCAGTTTTCCCTGAAAAAGTGGCTCCTTCATTCTGGTTCACCACAAGGACATCAGTCATTCCCAGCATCTCGTCATCGACATTCAGGATAGGCGCGGGATTATAGAGTACCCCAACTCCGTTCCGTTGGGCTACCGAAGCCGCCATCCTGACTGTTTCATAGGGAATCTCCGCCTGCATGACGATAACCCGTGAATTTTCTATCACGGAAGTCAATGGTTCAAGATGCTTGGGAGTCAGGGCGGCATTTGCCCCGGGATTCACCGCGATGCAGTTTTCCCCTTCCTTGTCAATGAGAATCAGCGCAATGCCGGTTGGGACACCTTCAATGCATGTTATGGCAGATGTGTCTATGCCTTCGCGGCTGAAGTTCTCAAGCAGTTCGCGCCCCAGGGAATCTTTGCCCAGGGTGGTTATGAAGGTGACGTCTCCGCCAAGGCGCCGCGCGGCCATGGCCTGATTTGCCCCCTTGCCCCCATAAGCCTGCATGAAGCATCCCTTGCCTACTGTCTCTCCGGGTTGCGGGAGATGGTCGACACGTGAGCACATATCAACGTTTGTGCTTCCGATTACGGTTATTTTCCTGTTCATCGCAAATGACATATAACGTGAGTTCAACGAGATTGGTTTGTCAGTTAGTTAGGCAATCGGCGAAAGCCCCGGCAACTTTATGTTCCGAAGCACAAAGAATCACCTACGGCATTCGTCGTGCCTGCCGAGAACAAAATTACGTAATTATTCAGTACGGCCGATTACTTTTGCCGTTTTTCTGTGCTCTCTTTTTCTGTTTGCCACCAACTTCTTGAAGGCGTAGCGGGCTACGGCGAGAGGAGGTGGGCAGTAAACAGGGAAAGAGGGTGCGAAAAACACAGGACAGAGTTCCTCTGGGCAAGCAAGGGAAACATGTCTCGGTCTAATGGCCGATTTGGGTTAAATGAACTTCGTAAGTATGATGAATAGATAAAACAAGCCCAGATGTAGAGACAAGTACATCTGGGCTTTATTTTAATTTGATAGTGTCTTATTATATAGAAAAAGATGCAATAACCTTCCCTTCTATTGTTGATATAGGATGTAATGAAAATCTTATTTTTTTCTCCTTAGTATGAAAAGTCGTAGAGATAACAATTTCCCTGTCTTTTTTGTTGGGATTCTTGCATTTTATATATTCTTCTTCGTAATTTTTTATACGCTCATTCCTTAAATCATCTATTAAGGCTGTATCTCCATCGTAATCGTTGAGTTGTCTAATTTCTTGGAAAGCAGCGGACTGTAAAATTTTGTCCTCAACAATGTCAATTAAGTCCTTTTCGGATGTATAGGTATGGCGCATCCAAGTTCTACGAATCTTATATTGAACATTTCTTTCTTCCAAGTTATGTTTGCGTAATACCAAAACAATAGGAAATTCTATGTTCTCTTCTATATTAAATTGAGCATCTGCAAAAATTAAATCGTTATCATGTATTCCACAAAATTGCATGGATTCTCCTTGTACTATAAAATGAATATACTCATCTGGATAAAAAATATTTCCTTCTTTATCTTTGAAAATATTATGTTCTAATGATTTGATTTCTTTA
The DNA here is from genome assembly GCA_019420585.1 of Prevotellaceae bacterium. Taxonomy (GTDB): domain Bacteria; phylum Bacteroidota; class Bacteroidia; order Bacteroidales; family Bacteroidaceae; genus Physcousia. The sequence continues at coordinate 6,438 of JAHZGX010000020.1, read as the reverse complement.
GTAGCAGGAATAATTTTATTTTTATTATCAGAACCGGCACATGCAGTATATACCTGTGTCTTTTTGTCTAACAATGCTAAATAAGCATGCTTTCTTACATTTCTTGTTTGATATATGAAATACCCTAAAAGAATTGACAATATAATACTTCCTAATATAGTTGTTCCCATAATTTATGCGTTCTTTAGCGTTGAAACATATGTGTTTAATCGGAGGGGGATCATGTAATCTTTAACATTGTTGGTAAAAAATACATTGATGTATTTTAGCCAACACATAGATAAAATAATGAAGAACCCTATATAATTGGCATAATCCTTATATTTGAATAATAAAATAGTAAGAATAATTGTAACGATAATACTTCCTGCAAACTTAATTAACCAATAAATAAAATTGATATTGAATTGCTCCGTTTTATGTTCATGTGCAAAATCAAATAAATTTATGATACATTCTATCATAAAAGCGATATAAATAGAAAATGCTCCTTCAATTAATTTTGCATCAATTGGCAGGTCTTGAAATGATGCACCCCAGTCCCAGGTGCAGGCATATATACTTGTACCCCATAACAAAGTATAGAGTATTGGTACTAAACGTTTATGTATATCCATATTTTTCATATGTCCATTATTTTAATTTGTAAAGATACAAATCTTATTCCCAAAAGCCTTCCTCTTTCAAAAGAAACATCAATAAAATCGGCGGATTTAACATGATTTTTGCTATTACCGGAACTTTCTTCTATACTTTTGCCATTTATTAGGATTACGAGAATCCCCTTGAATGACCCCAAAATATAATTATAACAACAGCGAATATTACTGGGAGAAACAGTTTCAGCATACAAACGAGTGTCCCAAAAACGCCTCGCCATAGAGTGACAGATGACAGATAATATCTGGTTTTTCTATAAACTTATATATATAGTAAAAATAAAGTGTGCTTAATATTAAGCACACTTTACAAGTAGTATATATAAAAGTTTGCAAAAACAGTGTTTTTATCTGTCATCTGTCACCTCCCGCACAGGATTGCCTCCTCTCACGAGTGACTTGGTTACAATCGCAAGTGACTTGGTTACAACCCTCAAATGACTTGGTTACCACCTTTAAGTGACTTGGTAAATGCAACAAGACAACCTACCGGGCAGCATGGCCAGCAAGCGTGACCCGGCCATGCCCTGCTTCCCCCGGCATGAAGGGAGCACATTGCGGATCCCAATCTCAGGCACAACAGGTGCGAAATGTTAATATATGCTAATAAATCAGCCTTAATTCCATCTAATTCCATTTAATTCACGATTGCCGCTCCACCGCCGCCGTACCTTTGCACCGTGTCCAAAAGCCCGTTGGCACGCCGCCGCCACAGCCTGTCCGGGAGGCCAAGGGGACGAGAGAGAGGGCAGACATGAAGTACAACCATCAACAACAGCCAAGCACAATGATTCAGTATCAGTTGAAGCAGAACAAGAACCGAAAGATGCCGCAGGCATGCGGCAAGTGGTACGCCGCCCCCGTGGCTCGCCGGATTCACGTTATGTCATTTCTGACTCCCTTAAGAGTTTGGCCGTGCCTTGCCGCATCCCCGGGAATCCTCTGTCGGGGGGTACTCTTCCAGTTTCAGTCTTTTTTTCCATCTCCATATAGTGGAGCGCGAGCATCCTTCCATCAGGTTGCATATCTCGGTGGTTGTGAGTCCCAGTTTTAGCAGGTAGCATGTTCGTGCTTGTATTTCACCGAGTGTGCCGAAGTTGGCACTCAGGTGCGAAGCAAATTCCGGGCACTGCTGGTCTATGAATGAGTAAAGTTCATCCCATTGCTTGGCAGTCAGAGTTTGCTTCCCTAGAGAAGCCTTTCTGATGGTTTCCGCAATGTCCTTTTCGCTCTTTGTCAGTTCTGTCAGGCGGGTCATCCTAAGCAGGTTTGTGTTGTGCTCTATCAGTTTCTGAGCCTCTTGCAGCGTCTCTTCGGCGTTTTTCCTTGTCTGCTCCATGTCCTTTTCCAGTCTCTCCTTCTCGCGGGCCTGCTTTTCCCGGAGTTCCTTCTGCAGTCTGGCATCGCTCTGTGCTTTTTCCAATTCCCGTTCCATCTCTTCCTGTCTCTTCTTGACAGTCTCCGCGTCCTTCTGTATCTGCTTCAGCATCTGTGTCTCTTTCTTTTTTTTCTTCCTGTCTCCTATGCAGCCTCCCAGTGTGTCGCTTATTTTCTGGAGTCGTTTCTTGAACTGAAAGTTCTTATGTATGCTGAAAAAAATCAGAATTGGTACGCTGAGACAAAATCCCCACAACCACGTATTTTTCTTCTCATTTTCCTTTTTTATTCTTTCCTCCTCTCCCTTGTTCCTGTAATACTGGTGCTGGTTGTTTACCGTGGCGGCCATTTCCTGGCGTTTGCCAAGGTCAAGTTCCCTGCTTATGTCTACGTGTTTACTTGCATATTCATAGGCTTGTTCCATGTTTCCGAGGCGGTCATATAAAAAAAATAACCTTTGTGAAGCATCGTACTGGCATGTCAGACTGCCCTGCTTAAGTGCCCGTTGATAATAAAATATGCAGGAATCTGTTGGGCCAACAAGTTCAAAGTATCGACCCAGGTAGAAATCCATGGTGCTTTTTTTTATGTAGTTTCTCTTAAGAGAACTAATCATGGCGTAGCAACGGTCGGCATTTTGCTTGTCATTTACAGCACAGAAAGCATAAAGCAGGTCGGTAAGTGCTCCTGCATCTCTTTGGCTTGCGGGTAGTTCGCATTCGTTTTTCAAAATTTCATAGGCAAGAGGAGGCAACTTCTTGTAGTTCGTTATCTGCATATAGGCATTGAACTGGTGATTGAGGGAAAGATCGTCCAGTTGTCCGATACTCTTGGCAATCTCGCATTCCTTCTCTCCTGCATGTAGGGCATTTTTGAAATCCTGCGTTCTCATGTATTGTATGTATAGTTGCGAATAGCAGTTTCTCAGCATAACAGAATCAACCTTTCCATTCTCGGCACAGGATGCTGATTTTAGGAAATATTCCAGCGAACGGGGTGTGTCCTGAAGGTCGCGGTAAACACTTCCGGCGTAATAGTACACCTCCTGTCTCTCCCGGTTGGTTCCGTTTTTCTCGAAATAGGGGATAAGGGGTATGATGCAGGAGTCTGATGTATACATGATATCTGCCTTGTCGCGCAGGCGCACGCCCAGCAGGGCATATTTGTTGCGTACGTATGTTGGTGCCTTCATTATGTCCTTTTTCAGTGAATCATACGAGGACAGAGCCATGCGCGGGTTGGAATCTCCCAAATGTTTGATTTCCTCCATTTTCTTCAGTTCTCCGTGGGAACCGTAATTCGTGCAGCCCGCGAGTGAGGCGAGCAGCAACAGGCTGGTGAGAAGATGCTTCTTCATGTTCAGTTTTTGTCGTTATTCGGTAAGTACAAAGATATAGAGATTTCCGTGAAATTCCGGCTGATTCCCTAAAATTTTGTTTCATCTTGTTTCAGTGGCAAGAAACCATTGAGAATGAAACAAGATGAAACAGAATGCTGTAATGTGTTGGGAACGTGTGAAATATATGTTGTTGTGAGTGGAAAATCTTAGATATCTCTTAAAGGGTGAAACAAGATGAAACATAAAATATTTGGAGGGAATAATCAAAGGACATAATTTTACGATGAACAAAAGACAAAAGCAAAATGAAAAGACTCAAACTAACCGTAGCCATTTTGGCTTTCTCATGCGTGAGCATGCTGGCAGACGAATTACCATCAACCTGGAAGAGGGTTCCAGTGACTCCAGGTAAGGGGAAAGGGGAATCTCATGCAGAAACAGGCGAAGGTGCCCATAAATCTCCTCAGAGGATAAACCTGCCGGATGTATATTATGACGTGGAGCGTATGTGCCTGCACGTATTGTCATCAGACAGTTCTTGCATGATGGACTATATAATAAGAGATGAGAATGGCGGTCTTGTCATGAGTGGAACATCCACCCGGGCGGAATCCCAATATTATGATGTGGACCTTTCCGCTCTCCCCCTAGGTTCGTATGTTCTTACCATAGGAATAGGCGGATATTGGTACGAGATGGAACTCACGTTGGATTAGCAGCCAAGACCGGGGCTGAAGCGCGGCGGGTTCTTCCGTAAAGAATTATGTGAATGCAGAATGTTAACAAACGACAGGCAATGATATACATTATATTACCTTGCTATAACGAGGAACTGGTGGTGGCAGAATCGGCGCGCCTTCTTTTGGGCTACCTGGACACCCTTCCTTTTGAGTGCCGCCTTCTCTTTGTGGACGATGGCAGCACCGATGCCACCTGGAAGTGCATATCGGAGTTGCATAATCGATACCCCTCCCGGGTGGAGGCTCTTCGCCTGTCGTGCAATGAGGGGCAGCAGGTTGCCACCCTGGCAGGGCTGGAGGCATGCGTGGACAAGGCGGATGCCATCATAAGCATGGACGTGGACCTGCAGGACGACATGACGGTCATACCCCGCATGGTGACAGACTGCCGTGAGGGTTATGATGTGGTGTATGGAGTGAAACGAAGTCGTAAGCGTGATATCATGTGGAAGCGTGTGACCGCCTCCTTGTTTTACAGAACCATGAAGTTGATGGGTTGCGACTTGGTGGCCGGTCACTCTGAGTGTCGTCTGCTGAGCAAGCGTGCCGCGCAAGCCTTGCTGTCCTGCCCTGAGCGCAACCTGTTCGTTCGCTGCCTGGTGACTCGGCTTGGCTTTGACTCCAAGTCGGAATATTATGATTTACAACCGAGGATGGCAGGAAGGAGCAAGTACTCGGTTGCCAAGTTGACCGGGCTTGCCCTCGATGGCATCACGAACTTCAGTGTCCATCCCATCCGCTGGATCATGATTCTGGGTGTGCTGTGCATACTTGTGGCGTTGCCCGTGGTCGTGTGGGTGCTGGTGAACTGGTATCAGGGCAAGACCAGTCTGGGCTGGCCTTCGCTGCTCATCTCCCTGTGGGTATTGGGTGGCTTGCAGATTTTCGTCACAGGTGTGGTGGGCGAGTACATAGCCAAGATATACACCGAGGTAAAGAGACGTCCCCGGTATTTCGTGCGGGACAGGCTTGAGAGAAGTGAATAGAAATACGGCAGAAGAATGAACAAGGAAAGCATTATAAACGAAGTCAAGCACAGACGGCACGTCTTGTCATTGCTGGGCATTTGCCTTTTGGCTGTGTGCGCTTTCTCGCCTACTTTCCGGAACGGGTTCCAGATGGGCTGGGATGACCAGTGGATGGTGATGAACCCACAGACGGTAAGTCCATGGGGGTGGGATACGGTAAAGGAAATATTCGTGACCCGGAGTCACGGCCAGTGGGCTCCTGTCAACCAGTTGCTCTATACCTTGCTGTTTCATTTTGTAGGGTATAGTCCTGCTGTATTTCATGGCGTGTCGCTGCTCATTCATCTTATGAATGTCTGCCTGCTCTTTGCAGGGCTTAGGATGCTGCTTGCCGATGTCACGGGTATTTCCGCGGACAGGCGGTGGTGGGTAACCATTATCACAGTTCTTCTCTTTGCCGTGCATCCCCTGCAGGTGGAAAGCGTGGCATGGGTGAGCGCATCCAAGACCTTGCTCTCCACCCTGTTCTATTTGTCCGGCTTTGTCATGCTTCTCCTGCATTTGCGCGGCAAGGGCCGGTGCTGGTATGCCGGTCCGGTGCTGATGATGCTGCTGGCTTACATGTCCAAGGAGCAGTCTGTCGTCTTTCCGTTGCTGGCCACTCTTGCATACTTGTGGTACGGCAGGCGGCCAAGGGAGAAGCACTTTTGGACGGGACTTGTGCCCTTGTATGTGCTTGCCCTGCTGATGGGACTGCATGAGGTATACTGGGTGGCGGGCTATAACCATTACGTGGCGGGTGAGACATATACCTGGTGGCAGCGGTCTTTCTTTTTCTTCTATTCCCTTGCGACATACGTGTTCAAGTGGATTTGCCCCACGGGCCTGAACTGGATGTACCTGTTTCCCATGGGCATCAAGGAGCCGATGCCCATGTGGCTGGTGCCTTATCCTCTGCTTATCCTGGTTCTTGCGTATTCGCTGAGTGGCTGGCTGCGCAGGGGCTATGTGCTCTCTTCGCTTGCCTTCTTCCTTATACACCTGCTTCTCGTGCTCCATGTGACGGCTCTTCCGCGCGCAGCCGTGGTGGCAGACCGCTATATGTATATTCCCATTATTGGCTTGAACTTCCTGCTGGCGTATAGCCTCGTGACGGGCAGGCTGTGGGAGCGATACAGGAAAATGTGTGTGTTGTCCTTGGTGGTCGTGACGCTTACTTGCATGACTATATCATACAATCGGACAGCAGACTGGAGCAGCACAAGGGCACTGAGGAATCCTGCAATAACGAATACAGATTAGAGACAACATGTTGTAAAGTGATAATAACTAATGTATAATTTTAAGCAAACAAA
>JAHZGX010000002.1 GCA_019420585.1 Prevotellaceae bacterium | reverse complement strand
ACCGAAAGGGACGGTTAGGCCATAGCGAGATTATGACAATTCTTGTCTGCTACCACCTCGGTTCATTTGCCAATTTCAGACATTACTGCCTCTTGATTTCATCGAACGTTAATTATGACACGCCCTCTTTTTGTTTTTTCCCGGTTGGCGTAATCTGTGTCTTGATGCGTTTTGCCTCTCCTCAGAAATCAGGGTCGAGGATGGAGCGTGTGGGTTGCATGGGTTGTAGACGGCCGTAGGGGTCGGTGTGGTAGGTAAATGGGGCGTTCTGCCGTGTGACGCTTACTCCTATTTCCACCCGTGCCTTCTCTCCTACGTTGATGCCCAGTTGTGCCCCTATTGTGGTGTGCGGCTGCTCCAGGAAAGGCAGCAGGGGAGAGCCTGCGGCGTGGCCGCCCAGTACGCCAAAGTCATGCATGACAAATCCGCTTAGGTCTACGCGGTCGTTGAAGCGGTAGTTCACCAGGCCGGTCAGCCCTATGCTGTTCACCTGTCTACCCCACAGGCGATAGTTAGAGAAGTATCCACCCACGGCTGCGCTCCAACGCCCGTCCTTGCTTAGTGGCAGGCAGTACATGGCAGCCACATCGGTGAAGAAGGAAGCACCTCGCCACGGGTTGTTTCTTCCCCAGCCTACGCGCACTCCTGCTCCCACTTGGGCGTTGAGTCCCTCATGCAAGTCCCATCCTCCCAGACCATAACCCAACCAAGGCATGCTCGCCATGCGGCTTTCTGCATAGGTGAAGTCAGAGTCTGCCATCTCCCTTTCAGACTCCTGCGTGCTTCTGATGAGCGGGGCACGCAGGTTTTTCTCCTCTTGGGCGGTAAGCGAGACGGAGTCTACCATCTCCTGTGCCTGGGTGAGCGAAGGGCAGAGAGCCAGAGCCATCAGGCTGGCCGTGATGATACCTTTTCCTTTCATATGAGGCAAATTTACACAGAAATACTCGTATGTGTTTTCGTGGAATGTGTTTTGTAACGTTTTTTTAGGTTTTTTAAGCCTGCTTGCAAACCTCTTGCAGATGTAAATCCGTATTTTTGCATCGTAAACCGAAGAGCAGATGTCCTGCCCTTCCAAAAAGAACAGATATGCAAAAGAAAGTTTTCTCTGTGTCGGGCTTGAAGTGCATGCACTGCCAGAATGCAGTGCAAGAGGCTGTCAGTCAGTTGAAAGGGGTGACAAGTGCAGAGGTTTCCTTGGCGCAGGGCACTCTCATGGTGGAATATGATGAGGCTTGTGTGTCGCCCTGTGACATCCGCGCAGCAGTGGAGGGGAGCGGTAATTTCCGGATGGCAATGGAAGCATGAACCTCAAAATTGATTTATATCAAGAAAATGACAAAGCGCATACATTTTTGTTACGAAAAGTTTTGTGCAAATAATATTATCGTTGTAACTTTGCAACGCAAAAGAGAAAGAAAAGATCGGTTTGACAGATAACGGAGATTGTTAGTTTTAGTTAGTTTTTAGGTTAATAAAGATTGTTAGTTAGAAGAAGCTGCCCGTGAGAGTCGCTTCTTTTTTTGTTTTTGTCCCCTCTGAGCATTTGTGGAAATCCGGCAAGGCACACTCCTGCAGGCTCGGGTACTTTCATTGGTGGCCCGTTATGCGGCATGAAAGCGGAAATTGTTATACCTTTGCGAAGAAATGCGCACGTATGCACGCGCACGCACATATAGTTTATGAGGATATTCAAGAAGCTCGACATGTTTATCTTGAGGGATTATCTGCTGCTCTTTGCAGGTACTTTCTTCATTTGCCTCTTCATCTTCATGATGCAGTTCATGTGGCGTTACGTGGATGAGTTGGTGGGCAAGGGCTTATCCTGGGAGGTGCTTGCCAAGTTCTTTTATTACAGTGGGCTTACCCTCGTACCCATTTCTCTGCCTTTGGCAGTGCTGCTTGCCAGCCTCATTTCATTCGGCAACATGGGCGAACGCTTGGAACTTCTGGCAATGAAGGCAAGCGGCATTCCCTTGGTGCGCATCCTGCAGCCGGTGCTCCTGTTTGCCGCCTGCGTGTGCCTGTGGAGTTTCTATTTCCAGAACAAGGTAGGCCCTGAAGCCACCAAGCAACTGGCAACCTTGGTGTGGAGCATGAAGCAGAAGTCACCTGAACTGGAGATTCCCGAAGGCGTCTTTTATAACGAGATACCCGGCTACAACTTGTATGTCCATCACAAGGATGCCCGTACCGGCATGCTTTACGGCGTGATTATCTATAGCAATACAGATGGCTACGAAGATGCACAGATTGTGCTGGCCGACAGCGCGCGCCTACAGAGCACGGCTGACAAATGCCACCTGAAACTGACGCTCATGCACGGAGAGCGGTTCCGCAATATGGACTCTCAGGGCGGGGGCAACATGCTTAGGGCCAGTGTGCCATACATGCGCGAGTCTTTTGTGAGCGAGGTGGATCTGATTCCTTTCGATGCCAATTTCAATCTCATGGATGCCAACCTGTTCTCGGGTAACGCACAGACTAAGGGGCTCCGTGAGATACGTCAGGGCATCGATTCGCTGCGCCATGTCTCTGACAGCACTGGGCATGCCATAGCCTCGGCGGTCATGAGCACTTATCTCAACAAGTCTCTGCCCGTGGGTTACCGTGATTCCCTGCGTGTGGTGGAGGCAAGCGCGGAGTGTCTGCCGCTGGATACCCTCTATGCGCAACTCTCCGATGAGCAGCGTGCCACTGCCTGGCGGTCGGCTCAGACCCACGCCGAGAGCCTGCGCTCGGAGTATGAGTTCCGCTCCATCATCACTTCTGACATCAACATGCTTCTGCGTAGGCATCGCATGGAGGAGCAGAAGAAGTTCACGCTGAGCCTGGCTTGCCTGCTCTTCTTCTTCATCGGTGCACCTTTGGGAGCCATTATCCGCAAGGGCGGACTGGGTTTGCCCGTGGTCATCAGCGTGCTGATATTCATCTTCTATTACATTGTTAACGTGGCTGGAGAGAAGATGGCCAAGACCGGAGAGTGGAACGTGCTGACTGGAATCTGGCTCAGCAGTGCGGTGCTCTTGCCTGTGGGCGTGTTCCTTACTAACCGCGCCAACAAGGACAGCGTGGTGTTCAACATCGAGGGCTACCGTGCTTTCTTCCGCCGTCTGTTTGGCCTGAGGGCTTCCAGAGCCATCAACCGCAAGGAGGTGGTCATACATGAGCCCGAGTACAGGAGGATTGCTGCCGACCTGGACTCTCTCTCTGCCCTTTGCCTGGCATATAACCAGGAAACTAGGCTCACACGCATGCCTTCCTACGCCGCCATCTTCTTCCGTTATCGGGAGGATCGTGGGGTGGAGCAAATCAGCGAGAGGCTTGAGCAGCTCATAGACGAACTCCACAACAGCCGTGACAGCGTGATACTGATGCGTATCAACGAGTATCCCATACTGGAGACCGATGCCCACACCAGGCCTTTCCGCTCGGCACGGAAGAACATGGCCGTGGGGCTTTTCCTCCCGTTAGGGTTGCTTTTCTGGCTGCGCATCTGGCGTTACCGGCTGCGCCTGTGGCGTGACATTGGCGCAATCAGAAGGATAGATTCACTCATTATAGACCGTATAAACAAGCAACAATATGAATGATAAAGTGACACTGAGCAGCATTGAGGAGGCTCTTGAGGATTTCAGGCAAGGCAAGTTCGTCATCGTGGTCGACGATGAGGACCGGGAGAATGAGGGCGACTTCATCACCCCGGCCGAGATGATTACCCCCGAGAAGGTGAATTTCATGCTGCGTTACGGACGCGGCGTGCTCTGCGCGCCCATCACTCTCAGCAGGGCTCGTGAACTGGATTTGTCTCACCAGGTGCAGGAGAATACCAGCATGCTGGGTACACCTTTCACCGTCACCGTAGACCTTTTGGAAGGTTGCACCACGGGTGTGAGCACCCATGACCGTGCGGCCACCATACGTGCTTTGGCCGATTCTGCGCGCAAGCCCTCCGATTTTGGCCGCCCTGGGCACATCAATCCTCTCTATGCCCAGGACAAGGGCGTGCTTAAGAGAGCCGGGCATACCGAAGCCGCCATTGATCTCGCACGCTTGGCCGGACTGAAGCCCGCCGCCGCACTCATCGAGATTCTGAACGAGGACGGAACCATGGCGCGCATGCCGCAACTGCAGCAGGTGGCCAGGGAGCACGGGCTTAAGATCATCAGCATACGTGACCTCATTGCCTACCGCCTGCAGCAGGAGTCGCTTGTGGAGCGCGGCGTGGAGGCCGGACTGCCCACCGAGTACGGCGACTTCCGCATCATTCCCTTCCGCCAGAAAAGCAACGGGCTGGAACACGTGGCACTGATTAAAGGCGAGTGGAAGCCTGGCGAACCTGTGCTTGTACGTATGCACAGCAGTTGCATGACGGGCGACATCTTCGGCAGCAAGCGCTGCGATTGCGGCGAGCAGTTGCACCGTGCCATGCAGATGATCGAGAAGGAAGGCCGCGGGGTGGTGGTATACCTCAACCAGGAAGGTCGTGGCATAGGGTTGATGAACAAGATTGCCGCCTACAGGCTGCAGGAGCAGGGTGATGACACAGTGGATGCCAACATCCACTTGGGCTTCCAGCCTGACGAGCGTGAGTACGGCGTGGGCGCACAGATACTGCGTGAACTGGGCGTGGGCAAGATACGCCTGGTGACCAACAACCCCGTCAAACGTGTGGGTCTGGAGAGTTACGGCCTGGAGATTGTGGAGAATGTGCCCATCGTGGTGGAGCCTAATCCTTACAACAAGCGCTATCTCGAGACCAAGCGCATACGCATGGGGCACAAACTGTAATCGGCAGCGCCGAACGTCCCGCCTTCTTCCCGTGCCCGGCAAGGCAGTGAGGGGAAAATTAAACCAACGGAATAAGAAACCATAAACATACAAGAGATGGAGAACATTTTGTCAGACAGACTCAACCGCCTGTCGCCGAGTGCCACCCTGGCTATGAGCCAGCGCAGCAGTGAACTCAAGGCTCAAGGAGTGGACATTATCAACATGAGCGTGGGAGAACCTGATTTCAACACGCCCGAGCACATCAAGGAGGCGGCTCTCAAAGCCGTGCAGGACAACTGGACACGTTACTCTCCCGTGCCGGGTTACCCCGAACTCAAGAAGGCTATAGCCGCCAAACTCAAGAACGAGAACGGGCTGGACTACCAGCCAAGCCAGATTCTCTGCAGCAACGGTGCCAAGCAGAGCGTGTGCAACGCCATTATGGCTTTGGTCAACCAGGGCGATGAGGTCATTATCCCGGCTCCCTACTGGGTGAGTTACCCCCAGATGGTGCTGCTGGCCGAGGGCACTCCCGTGACCATCAATACCACCATTGAGCAGGACTTCAAGGTGACTCCCGAGCAACTGGAGCAGGCCATCACGTCCCGCACGCGTGCCATCATCCTCTGCTCACCCAGCAATCCCACCGGTTCAGTGTATAGTGCGGCTGAACTGGAGGCTCTGAAGGAAGTGTTGCTTAGGCATGAGCGTGTGATGGTGATTGCCGATGAGATATACGAGCATATCAACTATGTGGGTGCGCACGCCAGCATGGCACAGTTCCCCGACATCAAGGAGCGCGTGGTGATAGTCAATGGCGTGAGCAAGGCCTACGCCATGACCGGATGGCGCATAGGTTTCATAGCCGCACCCGAATGGGTGGTCAAGGGCTGCAATAAACTGCAGGGACAGTACACCAGCGGCCCTTGCTCAGTATCGCAGAAGGCTGCCGAGGCTGCCTACACCGGTTCGCAGGAGTGCGTGGAGACTATGCGCCAGGCTTTTGAACGCCGCCGTGACCTCATTGTGAGGCTGGCCAAGGAGATTCCCGGACTGGAGGTCAACAATCCCCAGGGAGCCTTCTACCTCTTCCCCAAGTGCAGCAGTTTCTTCGGCAAGCGCGATGGTGACCGTGTCATAAACAACAGCACCGACCTGGCCATGTACCTGCTCGAGGTGGGTCATGTGGCCACGGTGGGCGGCGATGCCTTCGGCTCTCCCGAGTACTTCCGCATGAGTTATGCCACCAGCGAGGCCAACATCACCGAGGCCATGCGCCGCATAGCCGACACCTTGGCTCGCCTGAAGTAATCCGGCAGTCCCGCACGGGGCTGACGGGCTTGATACAAGTAAAGGGAGTGCATTGCTGATGTAGGTCAGCGGTGCACTCCCTTCCGTTTTTTCTCCCGGTTTCGGCCTTTCCGGTATTGGCATTTTCCTCTCTTGTGCCCTGTTCCCGGTCTCCCTTCTCTCCATTCCTGCCTTCCCTGCGGTCTACTCAAAGTAGAGGGTGAGCACAATCATCTTGGAACTTGCGCCGTCCAGGCTGTTGGTGTATTTCAGCAGCGTGTTGTCAATCAAGTCCTTTCGTTTCTTCTTCAGGATGTCTGCCAGGCCGAAGCAGAACTTGAGTTCCGGGTTGAGTTTGAAGAATGGGAGGTATATGTCACAGCCCATGCCCACCTCCAGGTAGCAGTCAAAAGGTTTCAGCATCAGTGCTGCATGCTTCTTCGTGGTGAGGTCCACCATGGGGTTCACGCCCGTTATCAGGTAGGGGCGGAAGTTGTTGTAGCGTGGCGCGGCGAACTTCAGGTCCAGGGGTACCGATATGTAAGTGCTCTTGATGTTCTGTGTGGTGTCTCTTCCGCTATTCTGCTCGTGGAAGAGGATGTGCTTCTGGCCGAAGTGCATGGTGGGCGAGAGGCGTAGGGACAGGTACTTGTTCAGTCTCAGTTCTCCCAGTACACCCACGCTGAAGCCCGGGTTGTAGTTGTCTACATCGGCATACCATTGCTGCCCTGTGGCGGGGTCTATGTATCCGTTGTTCTGCATCTCCATGTCCTGGAAGTGCAGCCCTATGAGGAAACCATAGTGCAGTTTCCGCTGATCCAGATAGGGGCGGTTCATTACCTTGCGTTTCTGAGCCTCTGTGCCAGTGGCGCAGAACAGGCACAGGATCAGGCACAGTACATGCGTGAGTCGGGATTTCATCTTAATGAATAACGCTTGGGCAGGTATCTTTATTGCCTCGGTCACTACTTTTGATGATGCCTCGTGAAAAAAGAAGGTGCCTCATGTGTTTCGTATCACTAAAATCAATTATCTTTGCAATGCGATTGGAACAGATATACATTAACAAATAAAACTTTCAGATTATGGCATACGTAATTGGTGACGACTGTGTTGCTTGCGGCACATGTATCGATGAGTGTCCCGTGGGAGCAATCTCCGAGGGCGAGAAGTATTCTATCAACCCCGAGATGTGCACAGAGTGCGGCACTTGTGCAGATGCTTGCCCCAGCGGCGCCATCTCACTCTGATGCAGGCCAGAGGCCTGCGAGGCTGGCTGACGACTTCGTTTTAATATAATGGTTTGACCGGAATCCGGGGCGGAGTAATCCGCAGGGGTTCCGGTCTTTTCGTGTGTCTGTCCCTGTACTCCGGCATGCCTGCCTGAATGGGGGAGGCGCATGCTTGTTCAAGGCTCCAGCGTGATGTCCATGGTGCCGATGAAGCGCGCGTTCTTGCCCATGTGGTCAACCATCACCTCATGGCCGGCCTTGTCGATGGCGTGTTCGGGGTGTGACAGGTAGGTGTGCGTGTGCCCTCCCAGCAACAGGTCTATTCCCGTGGTGCGTGCAATGAAGTCGGGGTCATACCCCTCGCCCTTGGCCCATCCCAGGTGGCTCAGGCAGATGACCAGGTCACAGTGCTCCTTCTCTCTCAGCAGGTTGATGACGGGCTGGGCGGCAGCCGCCGGGTCGGCATATCTCATGGGCTCATAGTTGGCTTTCGTCACCAGTTCCTCGGGCTGGGGACATACTCCGAAGATGCCCACGCGTGCGCCCGCACGTTCTATTATTATATATGGCTTCACCAGTCCTTCGCATGGCGTGCCCCGGAAATCGTAGTTGCAGCACACGAATGGGAAGTTGGCCATGCGGATGAGGCGCGCCAGGTTGTCCAGCCCGTAGTCGAACTCGTGGTTGCCTATGGTGCATGCGTCATATCCCATGACGTTCATCAGTTTGATTTCCACTTCGCCCCGGTACAGGTTGTAATAGGCCGACCCTTGGCTGAAGTCGCCGCAGTCGAGCAGCAGCAGGTCGGGGCGCTCCTTCCTCATCTGCCTGAGCAGTGCCGCGCGGCGCATGTATCCGCCCTTGTCGGCCTGTGCCGTGTCGCTGAAGTTCTTGGATATAGGTTCCACGCATGAGTGCGTGTCGCTGGTGTGCACCACCATCAGGTGCCTCTCCTGTGCCTCTGCCGCCAGGCCGAGGAGTGCTGCCATGCAGGCCAGATATAGGGTCTTTTTCATTTCGCGGTTCTTCTTGGTTGCGTGCAGGGCATGCCGTCAGGGCTTCTGCAGCCTGATGCGTCCCTCTATTTTGCTGTCTATCACTCTGCTCTTGATGATGTTCTCAGCCATCACGTCCCTGATGAGCATTCCCAGTTCGTGCCTCTTGACGGCCTTCTTGAGTGCAGTCATGTGGTCGTTCCCTTCAGCCAGGTAGTCCAGCGTGGCTATGCGGTAGGTCTTTCCGTCCTGTATCTCTTCGCCGTTCAGTGTCACCGAGGCCACTTTCCTGTCGGGCGAGATGGTCAGCCGCACGCTGCTGCTCACTCCCTCGCCGCCCACCGCGGCAATGTTCTCCATCAGTTCCTTGAGGTCCTTGCCCCGCATCTCCAGCACCACCAGGCGGTTCTCAAAGGGAGATATGAGCATGATGTCACCCCTCCGCACGATGCCCTCGGGCATGTTGTTGCGCAGCCCGCCCACGTTCATCAGCCCCATGTCGGCGCGTTCCATGCCCGTTGCGGTGCTTCCCTCCACCAGCACGTCGGCGGCCCAGTTGCCCAGCAGGCTTTCCGGCCGTCCGGCTGTCATGGCCACCCTGCTCAGTCCCAGCGGCGGCATCATGGCACTGTCCACCCGTGCCTTGTAGGGCTTTACGATGTCCATGGCCTCCCTGTCGGGCGTGGAGTCTAGCGCGGCCGTTACTTCTATCCGCTCCCAGGCTATGCTCCTCACCTTGTAGCCCTGTGCTGCCATGCCGCCCGGCATGAGTGCCAAGGCCAGCAACAGCGTTGCTTTCTGTAAGTTTGTCATCCTTGTCTGTAGTGTCGTTTCGGAGTGCAAAGTTACACAATTCGCCCCAAGATGCACTCTGAATGAGCAACTTTTCCCTGCTGCGCTTTTGTGTTAAACGAAAAAGAAGTACCTTTGTCCCCGCTTTCCCATGGGTCGCTGGCAGGGAAGAAGAGTGTGACCTGCTATGCCCATGTGTGATCGACACACAATTTTTTAATGTTCAAACCAAGATGGCTGATTTAATTAAAATTGCTGAAGAAGCATTTGCTACGGGCAAGACCTGTCCCGAATTCAAGGCTGGTGACACTGTGACCGTGGCTTACCGTATTGTCGAAGGCAACAAGGAGCGCGTGCAGCTCTACCGTGGCGTGGTGATCAAGATTTGCGGCCACGGCATCAAGCGTCGCTTCACCGTGCGTAAGATGTCGGGTACCGTGGGTGTGGAGCGTATCTTCCCCGTGGAGTCTCCCAACATCGACAACATCACAGTGAACAAGGTGGGCAAGGTGCGTCGCGCCAAGTTGTATTACCTGCGCAACCTCACCGGCAAGAAGGCACGCATTGCCGAGAAGCGTGTGGCTTCTGCCAAGGCCCAGTAAGTCTGCTGGACAAAATAGGAAACGCGAAAGGGGGGCGCGGCACCGCAATCGGTGCTGCGCCTCTTCTGTTATGTTGGTTCGGCCGTGTGGGGATAACTTCCCCACACGGCCGGCGGGCTGTCCAATTGTCAAATTTTATAACGATTTTTCCTGATGGCGTTGCCTTCTTGAAGGAGTTTGGGTAGTTGGAAACAAAAAAATCCCTAACTGGAAAAAAATATTTTTCTAGTTAGAGAAAATTTTTTTTCTGGTTGGGAAAATGCACAACGTGCGCCCGCGTACGCGCGCGGAGAAACTGTTTTGTGAACCGTGATTTGCTTTGTCATATGTTTTCAAGATTCCATCTTCCGATGCCAAGTTTTCTGTACCCCCCCCAAAAAAAACGACCATTGGACTGAGATATGTTTTCCTTGCTTGTCCAAATGAGTTCTAATGGCCGATTTAGGGTAAATAGTCGGCCTCGTTTTGCGAGTTTCATGTCTCAAAACCCATTGAAAGAGGCGGTATTGTATGCCTATGGAGCGAAAAATGCGACAGGAATGTAACATTTTTGGCTGAATAATGCAACATTGATTTAATAAAAATACTAATTTTGTAAGTCGGCGCATGCTTTTTGGGAAGTAAAAGGCGTGCCCGAGCCTAAAGATAATGAACCTAACATAAATGTCAAACAGATGAAGAAAATCATCTTTACCGTTCTCGCTCTGGCTTCCATGACAATGGCGGCCCAGGAACTGAAGTTCCATGAAGCGAAGTTCAAGATGGGCGATGACCCTTCGTTCAGTTCTGCCACGCTGGATGACAGCAAGTGGGAGACTCTGAGCGTGTGCAAGACTTGGGACGCGCAGGGAAAGCGTGTGGATGCCGCCACGGGCTGGTACCGGTTCCATGTGAAGTTGACCAAGTCAATGATTGAAGCCTCGGACATGAAGGAGTTCGTGCAGTTTGCACTGGGCGGAGTCGACGATGTGGACGAGACCTATCTCAACGGCAAACTCATAGGGAAGACGGGGCAGTTCCCCCAGGACAAGGGCGGATACCGCACCCAGTGGAACCAGCCCCGCGTGTACAACGTGAAAGTGAACGATGGAGCCGTCCGTTGGGAGCAGGACAATGTGCTGGCTGTGCGCTGCTACAGCGGCGGCCATCCCGGCGGCATGTTCCAGGGTCCCGTGGTGGTGAAGGTGCCCAGCCGTGTGGATGGCCTTTCACTCAGTGCCACCCAGCCTGCCGCCACCACCATGCAGGTGCAGGTAAGCAGCCGCTATGCAAGCACTCTCTCCGGCACCCTTACGCTGAAGCAGGTGGATACCGACAACGGTGAGGTGCTCTCCACGGTGAGCCGCAAGTTCTCGGTGAACCAGAAGAAGCCCGCCAAGTATACGGTGACGGTGGATCAGACAAAGCGCGTGAAGGTGCTGGCCACCTTCACCGAGAAGAAGAGTGGACGCAGCATCAGCATGGAGCAGGTGAACAAGTACATCCTCACCCCTGCCGCTCCTGCAGAGCCCCGGTTCAACACCACCGACCTTTTCGGCGTTCGTCCCGGCTCCCCGGTCATCTTCCGCTTCGGCGTGAGTGGCGAGAAGCCCATGACTTTCTCTGCCGAGAACCTGCCCTCGGGGCTGTCTCTCAATCCCGAGAACGGCGCGTTGAGCGGCAAGATTGACAAGGAGGGCAGTTACACCTTCACCGTCAAGGCACGCAATGCCAAGGGCGAGGGTGCCCAGAAGTTCACCCTGCGCGTGGGCAGCAAGATAGCCCTCACTCCTCCCATGGGCTGGAACAGCTGGAACTGCTGGGGCCTGAGCGTGACGCAGGACAAGGTGGTAAGCAGCGCAAAGGCGCTGATTGAGAAGGGTCTGGCCGACTATGGCTATGCCTACATCAATATTGACGATGCCTGGGAGGCTCCCAAGCGCAATGCCGACGGTACCATTGCCGTCAACGAGAAGTTCCCCGACATGAAGGGACTGGGCGACTGGCTGCACAGCCAGGGACTGAAGTTCGGCATCTACTCCTCGCCGGGCGACCTCACCTGTGGCGGCTATCTGGGCAGCATCGACCACGAACGCCAGGATGCCGAGACTTACAACAGCTGGGGCATCGACTATCTGAAGTATGACTGGTGCGGCTACGGACGCAAGCATGTCACCGAGAAGGACAACCGCACGGTGGCCAGTTACGTGCGTCCCTATCTGCTCATGGAAGGCTGCCTGCGCGACCAGCCCCGCGACATCTTCTACAGTCTGTGCCAGTACGGAATGGCCGACGTGTGGAAGTGGGGACATGCCGTGGATGCCAACTCGTGGCGTACCACGGGTGACATAACGGACACCTGGGAGAGCATGTACGACATTGGCTTCCGCCGCAATGCTCCTCTTTTCCCCTACGCACAGCCCGGACACTGGAATGACCCCGACATGCTCATCGTGGGCAAGGTGGGATGGAGTGCCAACCTGCGCGACAGCCGCCTCACTCCCGACGAGCAGTACACCCACATCTCGCTGTGGACACTCATGGCCAGCAACATGCTCATTGGCTGTGACATTGCCCAGATGGACGACTTCACGGTGGGTCTCCTGTGCAACAACGAGGTGAATGCCGTGAACCAGGACATCCTGGGCAGGCAGGCCGAGCGCGTGGTGCAGGACGGCGACATCGAGATTTTCCTGCGTCCGCTTTCCGACGGCAGCCACGCCCTGGGCATTTTCAACGTGGGCGGCAAGGACATGACCGTGGACCTGGGCAAGTATCTGCAGCAGATGGAAATCAGCCGGCTGACCGCCGTGCGCGACCTCTGGCGGCAGAAGGACCTGAGCACGGCCGACCTCCGATACTTCGTGCCCACCCATGGCGTCAAGTACCTGAAGGTGTGCTACTGAACAGATTCTCCTTCCGCGCTGTACGCCCTGTGTATGGGCGGGCGCGGAGGGAGGTTTCAATATAAATTCACTTTATTAACATAAACAGAACTGCGATGAAAAGATTCTATTTTCTTGTGGCCATGCTGATGGCCACAATGGGTTTGCAGGCCCAAAGAGAGAAGCCTATTCCCGCTGGTACAACTGAGTTGGTAACCAGCGAGAACACCGATGGACAGATGTACTATCTGTACAGCAACGAGGGTGACTTCTTTTTCACATCAGGTAACGACTATGGCACCCAGACCTCTCAAGGCACCACGGGGCACCAAGTCTATTTCCGTCAGTTCCTGGCAGAGGATGCCACGGAGTGGGATGGAAAAACCTTGATAATACGTAACTGGGTCAGTGACAGCAGAGGCTGGAACGATGTGTTCATTACCGGTGATGCCATGTTTTGCGACTGCAGCGACCGAGGGAACAACACCTTTGCCGCCGAATGGAACGGTGAGACGGTAAGGTTCTATGCCTCCAAGGGCAACACCTCCTTTGATGAGGAGACTTACGGGCAGAAGGTGTACATTGGGTGGGTGCCTGGCGATGGCACCACGAAGTTGCATCCTACAGGGCCGGTGGCAAGCGCAGAGCCTGTGAATTGGACGCTGGTCAAGAGTGCCGACTACGATGCTTATGTTATAGAGAAGCATCTGTATAGCCTTGCCGAGGATTTGAAGGCCAATATTGATGAGGCCAAGGAAGCCTATAATGGTATTGACCTCAGCACAGTGGAGGCCATCTACAACGATGTCAACAGCACCGAGGAGGCTCTGACCAACGCTAAGGAGGAAATCAAGACTGTTATCAAGACCTTTGTCGCCACTAGGGGGACTGCCGACAATCCCGCTGACGTGACCTTGCTGATTGTCAATCCGGACTATGGCAAGAGCAACAGCAACACAGGATGGCAGGGAACAGCCATGACCGTAAGCGATGGCTGCGCCGAATTGTGGAACTTGAAGGCATTCGATGGCTATCAGGATATAACGGGGTTGCCTAATGGCATTTACCAGCTCAACGTGCACGGGCTGTATCGTGTGGCTGATCCTGCGAATAAGAATTACTACAGTAAGGAGGGAGTAAACCTTCAGCCCCGCTTACGCCTCGCTTATCTGTATGGTAAGAGCGGTGATGCGACCTTTGACGTGCAGATGACGGATCTTGTGGAGGACATGTCGGATTCCCAGTTGGATGCCACTGACTATGAGTTTACATCTGGGTTCGTACCCAATAGAAGAGCCGGATTCACTGTGTACAATGGAGAAGGACATTATCAGGACAATACAGTATATGTGCCCGTTACTGATGGCACTCTGCGCATTGGCCTTACGGGCAAGGGTGAAGAGGGTGTTAGCAACTGGTGCGTGTTCGATGACTGGAGTTTGGCCTATTGTGGCAGTAGCGATGCAGCCAATGCCTTGTGGCGTGAGGACTTCTTGGAGAAGATGTACATTGAGGATGGCACCTTGATTCAAGCTTCTTTGCTGACTCCCTTCAAAGAGGCCAGAGATGTTGCTGAGAATGCAGCCTCGCTGGAGGAAATCATTGTGCAGTACCAGAAGATGCGTGAACTTTATCCCCAGATGCAGAGCAGCATGTATGCTTATGCCGACTATGTCAAAGCCATGGATGCTCTTAAGGCAACTCTTGATGCCAATCCCATGGCACAGAGTGAGCCTCTTGACCTGCTGCAGGATTACCTCACTGAAAATCTGGAGCCCGGTGATGTGTATGCCCATGGTACTTATGAGTACATTACCGAGAACTGTCTGCTCAACGAGGAAGAACTTTTGGCCGAGAGAGCCTATGCAGACAGCCTCTACACCCGTGCCCGTAAAATGGATGTGAAGGAGGGTACGGATATTACCGAACTGCTCGTGAATGCCGATATGAGCAAACCTAATTTTGAAGGGTGGAATCCTACGGCTGACATTACCAGTAACTTCAACTCTGCTATGGGAGAGGAGAAATTCCGCGTGGCACAGGCTTTCAATACCAAGTTTGAACTGAGTCAGGTGGTGACCGACATTCCTGACGGACTCTACAGACTGGAACTGAACGGTCTCTATCGTGCTGCAACTTCCGAGAATACTGATGAGAGTCCCGTGGTGCTCTACATCAATGACTTCGAGAGCCCGGTCAAGAACATCAACTCCGAGCCGCAGCCTGAAGAGACGGCAGAGGACAGTGTGAACTGCTTTATTACTAATGCAGGCACCTGGCCCTATGATAATGTGACCAATGGTGGCTATGTTCCCAACAGTGTATACGGCTGCTCGTTTGCATTCATGGGAGGACGCTACAAGCAGACGGTGTATGGACTGGTGACCGGAGGCAACATGACCATCGGATTGAGAGATCCTCGTGAGGTAAAGGATGCGCAAGGATGGACCGTGTTTACCAACTTCCGCTTGACTTACATGGCCAAAAACATGGCTGCCATGGACGAGGTGCTCAACAGTCTGAAGGAGCGTGTGGATGCCATGAACGAGAGCGAACAGTATTGCTATGCAGGTGCCAAGGCTGATGCAATTGAAATCATTGAGAAGGGACTTGCTGCTACTGACGTGGATGAGAAGTATGCCATCCTGAGCCAGGCCAACGACTACATGAAGGTGTTGGCTTCCTCCGTGGCAGTGTACAAGGAACTTGCCACCGCGCTTGACTTCCTGTATGATGCCTATTGGAAGGCTGTTGAGGATTCTGGCATGTATGTGCCGGATGCTCCCGCGGAAACTCCAGAATATTGGACTCCTGAATATAAGGCAGCAGATGAGTTTTCGGCTGAGGGTGGTGAATATGAAACGATAACCGAAAATATAGAGAAGGGAGCCTACACCAATGAAGAGGCCAAGTTACTTGCCAAGGAACTGCTTCTTCGCCCCGTAGTGGATGTGGTTTATGTGCTGGGCGACCTTGTGGATGCACCCACGTGGAATGAGAACAGCAGGCTCTATCCCTTGACCCGTCAGGAGGACGGCACCTATCAGGGCACATTCAAGGCTATTGAGCGTCACAAGGAAGGTTACGGCAACCGCTCTATGGTGTTCTTTGAATATCAGAATGCGAAGATGGATTGTGCTGAAGAGCATCCCCGCTGGGTGTCACCCGGCCGCAATGTGGCTGAACTCCGCACCGTGGCTGCAGCCGGCCAGTATATGGCCGTGTACGGCGGCACTTGGAAGGTGACTGTCAACGCCGAGCGCACCCAGGCCACCTTTGAGCCTGTGGGTGAGACGCTGCGTCCCGACTACTGCTATGTGGCAGGTAACTTCGAGGGTGATTCCTGGAAAATCAACAAGAAGCATCCTTTGGTGCACATGGGTAACGGCCAGTATTATGGTGAGTTCGTGATGAGTGAGGAGGGACTCTCTGACCTGACCTTGTTCGCAGGTGCATGGCCTATGGACAACAACAACTGGACAGAGGCACGCCTCGGCACTGCCACTGTTGCCGACACCATCAGCGCAGAGACTTATGGACAGGCCATCACCGGTGTGGATCGCTTCTACAGCGAGCCTCGCTGGATTCTGGAGCCCGGACACTTCAGCATCTTGTTCGACTCCGAGAAGATGACCGTGACCTTTAACAAACTGGAAGGCGACATCGCACATGAGGGTACGGCTGACGATCCCTTCGTGGTGAACAACCTCTATGATTTGGTTACCCTGAAGCAGCAGATGCAGCCCGGACGCATGAACTACGCGGTTCTGGAAAGTGACATCGACATGACTTCCATCAAGACATGGACTCCCATCAACCTTTCTGAGGACGTGCAGGGCGACAAGAACTACATGAATTGGATTGACTTCGATGGCAAGAATCACGTGATATACGGATTTACCAGCACCACGGGTTATTACAGCAGTCTTTTTGGAATCCTCTGCGGTTCGGTGCGTAACCTGGGTCTGCAGAATGTGAATGTGGCTTGTACCAACAGCGGAAGTGGTGTGTTGGGCGGCTATGTGGGTCATGGCAACTTCATGGTTGACGGTGTGGCACAGCCCACAACGGTTGAGAATGTGTGGGTAGACGGTAAGTTACATGTTGTCTCCGGCTATTGCGGTGGCTTCTTCGGTAATGTGGGCGGCCCCACCACCATCAAGAACTGCTATGCCAACCTCGCCATTACGGTTGACAGCCTGGAGACTGTTACCGGCGGCATCGTGGGTCGCGTAAGTTCTGACCTCACTATGGAGAACGTTTATGCTGCAGGCTCGGTGAGCGGTACAGCCGTGACCGCCGGTGTCATGGGTGGCGTGAACGCCAAGTATGAGGGCAACAGCATATACAAGAACGTGTGTGTGTGGAACAACGCAGAGCAGATGTTCGGCGCAGGCAAGGAAGGTGACACCATGGAGGGTATCCTCTACTATGACGGCACAAACTTCCAGGCTCTGCAGAGCGCTGTGGTGGCATGGGATCCCAACGTGTGGTCCTGCACCATGGAAGAGGGTGCATATCCCGTGCTGAAGAATGTCATCGGCACAGGTATTGGCAGTGTGGGTGAGAGCCAAAGCGGTCTCCGCACCAACGGCACCATCTATAACCTCAGCGGCCAGCGCGTGGAGAAGATGCAGAAGGGCATCTACATCCAGAACGGGCGCAAGGTTCTGGTTAAGTGATGACAGCGTAGGGCTGGTGCCGTGAGGTGCCTTGCCCGGGCATGATAACTGAGAGGCGCATGTTCCCATCCTGGGAATGTGCGCCTCTCCTTGTATCTTCCTCTCCTTGTACAGAGACGTGCCATGAGAAGGTAATAAGGCTTGCGGTTTTGTGAGATGAGGATGACAAAAAGACATCTAAATGTTAAAATCTGGAGGAAATCACGGAAGTTGTTTGCCATATTGAAAGTGTTTGGTAATTTTGTGTGTACAGCAATCCAAACAGGACTAACGTAAGAACAAATGAAAACAGAGTTGATTCTCCAGCAACTGGAGGCCAAGCATCCCGGCGAGGCCGAGTACTTGCAGGCAGTAAGGGAAGTATTGCTTTCCATAGAGAGTGTTTATAACCGGCATCCTGAGTTTGAGCGGGTGAAGTTGATAGAGCGGCTGGTGGAACCCGACCGTATCATCACCTTCCGTGTACCTTGGGTGGACGACCATGGCGAGGTGCATGTCAACCTCGGTTACCGTGTGCAGTTCTGCAACGCCATTGGCCCCTACAAGGGAGGCATCCGCTTCCATCCGTCCGTCAACCTCAGCATCTTGAAATTCCTGGGCTTTGAGCAGACTTTCAAGAATGCGCTCACCACGCTCCCCATGGGTGGTGGCAAGGGCGGTTCCGACTTCGGCCCGCGTGGGCGGAGCGAGACGGAAATCATGCGCTTCTGCCAGGCGTTCATGCTCGAACTGTGGCGCAACCTGGGACCCGACCAGGATGTGCCTGCCGGAGACATCGGTGTAGGCGGTCGCGAGGTGGGTTACATGTATGGCATGTACAAGAAACTCTCGCGTGAGCATACTGGTACCTTTACCGGCAAGGGACTGGAGTTCGGCGGCTCGCTGCTGCGTCCCGAGGCCACCGGTTACGGCGCCCTCTACTTTGTGAGGCAGATGCTCCAGGACATGGGGCAGGACATCGCGGGTCGAACGGTGGCCATATCCGGCTTTGGCAACGTGGCCTGGGGTGCCGTGAAGAAGGCCACCGAGATGGGTGCCAAGGTGGTGACTCTGAGTGGCCCGGACGGTTATGTCTTTGACCCAAAGGGCGTTAGCGGCGACAAGATAGACTACATGCTGGACCTGAGGCTCAGTGGCGAGGACATTGTGGCACCCTATGCCGAGCGTTACCCCGAGGCCACCTTCTTCCCGGGACGCAAACCCTGGGAGCAGCCTGTGGACATTGCGTTGCCCTGTGCCACGCAGAACGAACTCACGCTGGCCGATGCCGAGGCACTGCATGCCAACCATGTGGGCTTGGTGGCTGAGGTGAGCAACATGGGCTGCACGGCTCAGGCGGTGGATTACTTCGTGGAGCACCGCATCCCCTTCGCCCCCGGCAAGGCCGTCAATTCGGGCGGCGTGGCCACCAGCGGACTGGAGATGACCCAAAATGCAATGCACATCTCGTGGTCTGCCGCCGAGGTGGACAGCCGCCTGCAGCAGATTATGCACGCCGTGCATGACCAGTGCCTGCGCTACGGCCGCGAGCAGGGTTATACCAACTATGTGCGTGGAGCCAATGTGGCAGGCTTCATGAAGGTGGCTCGCGCCCTCATGGCTCAGGGCATTGTGTGAGGCACATGGTGTCGGTATGCTTGCGTGCCCCGGAACGGGAAAGTACCTGTCCCGGGGCACGTGTGCATGCCGGCGGCCAAATGGATGCCTATCTCCCAAATAACGAGCGCGGACGCGACAGCCCTTGGATAAAATGTCGTACCTTTGCGCACAAGTTTAAGGAGAGACTATATATATATGCAGAGTATCAGAAACATTGCCATTATTGCCCATGTGGACCATGGGAAGACCACTCTGGTGGACAAGATGCTGCTGGCTGGAAACCTGTTCCGTGAGAACCAGCAGACAAACGATTTGATGTTGGATAACAACGAACTGGAGCGGGAGCGTGGCATAACTATCCTGAGCAAAAATGTCTCCATCAATTACAAGGGTACCAAGATAAACATCATTGACACACCGGGACACAGTGATTTCGGAGGCGAGGTGGAGCGCGTGCTCAACATGGCCGACGGCTGCATCCTGCTGGTTGACGCGTTTGAAGGACCGATGCCCCAGACGCGCTTCGTGCTGCAGAAAGCCCTGCAGATAGGCCTCAAGCCCATTGTGGTGGTCAACAAGGTTGACAAGCCCAACTGCCGTCCCGAGGAGGTGTATGAAATGGTGTTCGACCTTATGTGCGACCTTGATGCCACTGAGGAGCAACTTGACTTCCCCGTGGTATACGGTTCGGCCAAGAATGGATGGATGGGCCCCGATTGGCAGAAGCCAACTGAAGACATCCTGTATCTGCTGGACAGCATCGTGACCAACATACCTGCCCCCGAGCAGTTAGAGGGTACACCGCAGATGCTGATAACGAGCCTGGACTATTCCAACTATACGGGACGCATCGCCGTGGGGCGCGTGCACCGCGGCACATTGCAAGAAGGCATGAACATCACCGTGGCTCACCGAGACGGGAGCATGGAGAAGACGCGCATCAAGGAACTCCACACCTTTACCGGCATGGGGCGGCAACGCATTCCCGAGGTGTCTTCGGGTGACATCTGTGCCATTGTAGGTTTGGAACACTTCGAGATTGGAGATACCATCTGCGATGCTGAGAACCCCGAACCACTGCCCACCATCAGCATTGACGAGCCCACGATGAGCATGCTCTTCACCATCAATGACAGTCCCTTCTTTGGCAAGGAAGGTAAGTTCTGCACCAGTCGTCACATTGGCGAACGCCTGGAGCGTGAGTTGGAGAAGAACCTGGCATTGCGCGTGAGCCTGGTTGAGGGATACACCGACCGCTGGATTGTGAGCGGGAGAGGTGTGCTCCACTTGTCGGTACTTATTGAGACCATGCGTCGTGAAGGCTATGAACTGCAGGTGGGACAGCCGCAGGTAATATATAAGGAGATAGACGGGCAGAAGTGCGAACCCATTGAGGAACTCACCATCAACGTGCCCGAGGAGTTCTCCAGCCGTATGATAGACATGGTGACACGCCGTAAGGGCGAACTCACAAGCATGGAGTCGCAGGGTGACAGGGTGAACATAGAGTTCCAGATACCCAGCCGAGGCATCATCGGACTGCGCACCAATGTGCTTACCGCCAGCCAGGGTGAGGCTATCATGGCGCATCGCTTCAAGGAGTATCAGCCCTTCAAGGGCGAGATAATCCGCCGTACCAACGGTTCTATGATAGCCTTGGAGACGGGCAATGCCTATGCCTATGCCATTGACCACCTGCAGGATCGCGGCCGCTTCTTCATTGAACCGCAGGAGCAGGTGTATGCCGGACAGGTGGTGGGCGAACATGTGCATGATAATGATCTCGTGATCAACGTGTGCAAGGCCAAACAACTGACCAACGTGCGAGCCAGTGGAACGGATGAGAAGGCGCGTATCATTCCCGCCACTATCTTCTCGCTGGAGGAGGCACTGGAATATATCAAGGGTGACGAATACGTGGAGGTGACTCCCAAGAGCATGCGTATGCGTAAGGTTATCCTTGACCATCTGGAGCGCAAGCGTGCCGGCAAGGATTGACCTTGCCGGTGCTCCGCGCTGCGGAGGCTTTTTCTTGAACGTTAACCTAAGACTTTTCTGATGAGACGATTTGGATGTATGCTGCTTGCAGGGCTGTTGGCTCTGAGCGGCAAGGCGCAGTCCACAGCCACATGGGTGGCCACGGATGCATTGGGGCGCACGATGCCTTCGGCACAGGAGGCTCCGCTGAAGCGTGACGGTAAGCCTCGCACGGTGGGAATCTTCTATATCACCTGGCACACACAAGGGCTGCACAATGGAGCGGAGTACAGATGTGACGTGACGAAAGTGCTTGATGAAGATCCCGGCGCACGCATGAGTTGGGACAGCAAGGCATGGACAGGGCCTTCCTATCACTGGGGCGAGCCGGAATATGGCTACTTCCTGAGCCGCGACAAGTATGTCATCAGGCATGACCTTTCCATGTTGGCCGATGCAGGAGTAGATGTACTCATCATGGATGTGACCAATGCGGTGCTTTACTGGGACGAGTGGGAGGTTCTCTTCAAGACCATGCAGGAAATGAAGGCCGAGGGTAACCGGGTGCCGAAATTCTGCTTTTGGGCCTTCAACGGCAATGTGATTACTGTGGTGCAGAGCCTTTACGAGCATTTCTACAAGATGCCCAAATACCAGGACTGCTGGTTTTATTGGGACGGCAAGCCCCTTCTCCTGTATAATGCCACTCCCTCGGTTGATGCCAATCCCAATGGTGGGGAGAAGAACTTGGCTGACTACTCTGACGAGGTGAAGCAGTTCTTTACCTTGAGGAACATGTGGTGGGGCTATTACGAATGGGCTGGACGCCGCTATGTGGGGCAGGAGGATAACTGGAGTTTTGGCTATGACCTGCATGACAAGAATGTGAAGGAACTGGCTCCCGACCAACTCTGTTCGCGCCATCAGGGGCGTATGGAGGAAATGGCAGTTACCCCCGCTCAGCATCCTATCAGCATCGTGGGCAAGAGTTGGCGCCGTGAATCGGGTGAGCCACAACTGGATGACCATGACATGCCCGTGCCCACCTATTGCCTTGCAGCAGACAGCGTGGTGCAGAACCCTACGCAGTACGGCATCTATTTCCAAGACAGATGGAATGAAGCACTGCAGGTCGACCCCGACTTCATCTATCTGAACGACTGGAACGAGTGGACTGCCGGCAAGTATCGCAGTGGCAAGGATCCCTCGGGACAGGCGGCAGGTCCCACTACTTTTCTGGGGCGCGAGAATCCCTTTTACTTTGTTGACCAGTACAACGCAGAGTTCAACCGCACCATTGCTCCCATGAAGGGTGGATGGACTGACAATTATTACATGCAGATGGCAGAGAACATACGTCGCTACAAGGGTGTGGATACCATACCTGTGTTTCGTGGACTGCATACGGTAACAGTGGATGGAGACCTGTGTGACTGGCCATTGCTGACCAATGACTTTGCTGATACCCGTGGCGATGTAATCCATCGTGACCACGATGGCTACGGGAATCTGCACTATACAGACCGCACCGGACGCAATGATATCATACGCTCACATGTGGCGGTGGACAAGAAGAACCTGTACTTCGCAGTGGAGACCGACAGTCCCATTACCCCTTGTACCGACCCCAACTGGATGCTTCTCTTCCTCAATACGGACCAAAGTCAGGCAACGGGATGGCAAGGATATGATTATGTAATAAACCGTTCGGTAAAGGACGGACACACCACCACGCTCATGCGATATGATGAGGCAAGGTCAGAGTGGACGTATGTGTGCGACCTCCCGTATGCCATGAAGGACAAAGTGATGGAACTTGCTGTTCCCCGCAAGGCTATAGGGAAAAAAGGCAATGACCTGTCACTTGACTTTAAGTGGGCAGACAATCCCACCGAACTGACGGACATTATCTCGCTGTGCACGTCAGGTGATACGGCTCCGAACAGAAGATTTGCGTACAGATATATTTGGAAGAAATGAGACATAAACTCTTTTTGACCCTTATGATGCTGGGCTGCACTGCGGTGGCCCAGCACTTTCGTTTTGCACAGTTGACCGACATCCATCTGAATTCCAAGATGCCGGAGAGGCAGGAGCAGTTGCAGGAGAGTATCGAGAGAATCAACAGCCTGGACAGTTTGGACTTCGTGCTCATCACCGGTGACATCAGTGACGATGGTGACAGGATGGCCATGAGCGAAGCCAAGAGGTGCTTTGACCGCTTGCGCTATCCTTATTATATAATAATGGGCAACCATGAAACCAAGTGGAGTGATTCCGGTTGCATGGCTTGGAAGGACATCTTCGGTTATGAACGGTTTGAGTTTGAATATGAGGGCGTACATTTCCTTGGCTTCAACACCGGCCCGCTGATGCGCATGGCTTACGGGCATGTGGTGGCTCAGGACTTGGCTTGGCTCAAGGAGCGACTCGATTCTTATCCCAAGGACGAACCGGTCATCATTGTTACACACTATCCGCTGCTCAAGGGGGATGTGGACAACTGGTTTGAGGTGACCGACCTCTTGCGGCATTACAATGTGCGTCTTTGCATAGGCGGCCATTACCATAGTCTGCGCAACTTGTCCTATGACGGTATCCCCGGCATCCTGCTCCGCTCCAACATACGGGAGCAGGACACGGGCACGGGATTCGGCCTGTATGAGGTGACGCGGGACAGCATCAGCCTTACGGTAATGAACGCCAAGACTCATCCCATGCTTTATGCTTCTTATGCCATGCATGGTCCCATACGTGACGTGGAGGGTAATGTGCTCAATCCCGATGCGGGTGCCCGGGAGTACCCTGACAGTTCGGATAACGTGACATACAGCCAAGTGGAGCGTGTGTGGCTTCATCAGTCTGGCGTGAGCGTGTACAGCACGCCGGCTGTGGAGGGGAAGCGCGTGTTTGTAGGCGATGATGCCGGATGCGTGACGGCCTATGCCTTGAAGGACGGGAAGAGTCTGTGGACTTTCAGTACAGGTGCACGCATCATAGGCACACCCGCTGCCTGGCGTGGGGTACTGGTGGTTCCCAGTGCCGACGGACATATATATGGACTGAACACCCACAATGGAAAGGTAAGATGGACGGTGAAGGCCGATGCTCCTGTGCTGGGTGCCGTTGCCATCAGGGACGGTATTGCCTATGTGGGAGCCAGCGACCATTGCATGAGAGCCATAGATGTGAAGTCAGGTGAAGTGCGTTGGACGTATGCCGGAGTGGAGGGCTACATCGAGGCCAAGCCGCTGGTGACCGATAGTCATGTGGTGTTTGGAGCCTGGGACATGTATCTTTACAGCCTTAATGTGCAGGATGGGTCATTGCAATGGAAATGGCGTGGGGTGGCAAGGGACGACATGCATTACAGTCCGGCCGCCGTATGGCCCGTGGAGACAGCGGGACGCATCTTCATTGCCGACCCCGAGCGTGCTCTGACCTGCATAGATGCCCAGACGGGAAAAACCATCTGGCGCACTTATCAGTCCATGGTGCGTGAGACGGTAGGGCTGAGTGCCGACCATCGGCGTGTGTACAGCAAGACCATGCGTGACAGCCTGGTATGTTACAGCGCAGAGGGTGATGTGCCCCGGGAACTTTATGCCACAAACGTTGGGTTCGGCTATGAGATTGCTCCCAACATGCCTCAGGAACTTGATGGGGTGGTGTACTGCAGTACGAAGGAAGGGATGATATTTGCCACAGAAGCCCACACGGGACGCTTGCTGTGGCGTCACCATGTGGGCTGTTCGCTGGTCAATACTGTGGTTCCTTTGACCGGGCGCAGGGTGCTATTCAGCACCACCGGCGGCCATGTCGGGCTGCTCCTTTGGAAGGGTGGCGTTTAGCATCAGGCTGCCTGCCACTGCCGAGGCAATTGTGCCCATGAGGATACCCAACTTGGCATCGTTGAGCAGGTCGGCATGTTCGGCCGGATAACTCAGGCCTGCCATGAACATGCTCACGGTAAAGCCTATGCCGCATATCATGCAGACGCTTGCGAAGGAAGCCCATGTGGCACCTTCGGGCTTCTGTATGACGCGCAGTTTGATGAAGAGCCACGTTGCACTGAACACGCCGGCGAACTTACCGACAAGCAAGCCGAGGAATACGGCCAGTCCTACACCACTGAAAAGGCTTGCGAGGCTCATTCCTGCAAAGTTCACGCCGGCATTTGCAAAGGCGAACAGGGGAATGACGAAGTAATTGATGGGTCTTTTCAGAGCGTCCTCCAAGTCTTGCAGGGGACTTATCAAGTGGTCACTGGCACTCTCCACACTCTTGAGCATGTGTATCTCATCATCGGTGAGTACTACGGGCTTGTTGCGGTCGGCGGCCGTTGTTTCGGTGACCGGGAACTTGCTCAGATTCTTGCGTATGCGGTTGATGTAATACTTCGTGCCGTTGGGCAGATTGGCGGGGATGCAGAAAGCGAGCACCACACCGGCTATCGTGGCATGTATGCCGCTGTTGAGCATACAATACCACAGAGCCACCCCCACAGTTGTATAGAGTGACTTGCTGCGTACCTGCCGCCAGTTACATAGGGCAAGGAAAATCACACACAATGCTGCACCGTCCAGAAATTTCCAGTTTAGGTTGTCTGTGTAGCGTATGGCTATTACGATGATGCCGCCCAAGTCATCGGCCACAGCCAGTGCAGCCAGGAATATCTTGAGGCTTGTGGGACATCGTTTACTGAATATGCTCAGCACTCCCAGCGAGAAGGCTATGTCGGTGGCCATGGGTATCGCCATGCCTCGTTCCATGATAGGGTCCTTGGGGCATACAAGATAGAACACAATCACAGGCACCAGCATGCCTCCGCATGCACCTATGATGGGTGCAAGTGCCTTCTTTACCGATGATAGTTCACCGCACAGCACCTCGCGTTTGATTTCCAAGCCTACGCTCAGGAAGAATATTGCCATGAGGAAGTCACTGATGAAATCGCCCAGCGACATGGCGTGTCCACCGTGGCTGAACAGGTTGAATCCGCCCACGCTCAGGCTTACGGGCATTTCCCAGATGTGCCGGTAGGCATCTCCCCACGGGCTGTTGGCCACGATGAGTGCCGCCAGCGTGGCAATCACCAGCAGCATGCTGCTGCTTACGTATTTCTTTATCATACTCCTAAATGCGTAATTTCTAATCTTCTTGTCTTCCATACTTTTCTCCTTTTGCTATTTTCAGTGACTTTTGTGAATTCTGTCTGTCGGCGGGTTTTGTACCCTTCGCCCTGCAACGGAGCAAGTATCTGCCCATCGCGGGCTGCGGTGCGGCGGCCATGCCACGGGGCATAAAAAACCATGTAAAGGTACGCCATTTGTCCGTATGGCATTCCTTTACATGGTCGGTTTTGTTGTTCTGATTAGGAAATATTAACCCTTCCTGAGCCTTTTAGCATCTTTCAATTGTGCCTTTGGCACGTTTGTTCTCTGCTTTAGTTTTTCTGTGCAGCAATGAACTCCATCATTTCTCCGTAATGGCTCTCGGCACTGAGGAAGAGGTGAAGTTGGTTGTTGGCACGGTCAAAGTTGTGGCCGGGGTACTTGCACTTCCAGTACTTGTCTCCGCTGATGTAGTCCCACAGGAAACGCACGCACTGCATGTAGGGGAACAGGGCGGCAGCATAGGGCAGGTTTTCAATTTCCACGGGCAGGAGGAAATTTCCGGCTCCCTTGAGGTATCCTTCGGTGAAAGTCTTGAATATGTCCATGTTGAAGCCCACCTTCTCCATATCCGGGCAGTCTTCGGCCACGTAGTTGGCTCCGGTGCGCAGGAAGTCGCCGTAATCTGAGAAGATGAAGTTGGGCATCACGGTGTCCAAATCTATTACGCAGAGTACGTTGTTGTGGTTATCAAACATCATGTTGTTCACTTTCGTGTCGCAGTGGCACACCCGTTTGGGTAGGATGCCTTCGCGTCCCATGCGCTCTGCCTTGCACATTTCCTTTGCCCGGTCATTGATGACGGCCAG
The DNA here is from genome assembly GCA_019420585.1 of Prevotellaceae bacterium. Lineage (GTDB taxonomy): Bacteria > Bacteroidota > Bacteroidia > Bacteroidales > Bacteroidaceae > Physcousia. Next base: position 71,482 of record JAHZGX010000002.1, on the reverse strand, counting down.
CATCTCCTGCACGCGTGGTTCACTGGCACGTCCTGCTGGGTCTGCCTTGAGTGCTTCGCGAAGTTGCTCCAGGCGGAACTCCATGTTGTGGAAGTCCTTGATGGTCTCGCCCAACTGCACGGGCAAATCTGCCAGCATGGACTGGAATTGTCCGAAGGCCAGTCCGGCTGCACGGCTGCTCTCGGCGTTGATGGCCTGTTTGGTGATGGCGTTGGGAATGAATACCATGAGTCTCCAGTACTTCCCGTTCACCACGGTGTAGAGCCTTTCACTTTGACGCAGGGGAATGAACTGCAGCACGCGCCTGGCAATGTCCTTTACGCCCTCTGCTTCCAGTTTCCTGCGGATGTGTGTGGTGACGGCCTCGATATTGCGCATGACCATGTCTACATCGGGGAACACGTTCTCGTTCACCCGCTGCAGTACATAGTCAGGTTGATCTGCCTCGGTTGTCCTTACCAGGTAGGTGTCATTGATAAGTCCCTCGCCCAAAGGCTTTATCTCGCTTACCGTGCCTTGTGTGGCAAACAGGGAGATGATGTCTTTCAGTTCGTTCTGTTCCATAATATTGAGTGTTGTCAGTCTATTTCCTGTCTTCGGGCATTTCTTTTCCGCTCTGCAGGGTTCCGTCTCCGGCCATTCCCTCGGCACTGATGCCCATCAGTGTGTGCTTCCCGTTGTTGTAGAAGTGGATTTTCGCCTTGCCGCTCTCGTCCAGTTGCACATCCGGGTTCCAGTAGAGAGTGCGCCTGTAGTCCTTGTGCTCGGGCAGAGGCTTGCTGTCGTATGAGGGGCGGTAGTACTCGTAACAGAGTGAGAATCCAGGCAGTTGGTAGAATCTGTCGCGGTAGGTGGTACGCTTCATCTCGTTGTCATGGAGCCTGAGATCCACGATGACCAGCGGCTGGTTGCTGGCCTCATATTTCTTGCTGCCTTCCTGTCGTGGGCTGTAGTCGGTGTAGATGTACACTTTGTCGAGCATAGTGAGGTGATTGTACTTGTCTATCTCCTTTTGAGGCAGGTTGGCCGATGCGTTCTTCGAGTTGAACCTTATCTCCAGTTCGTAGTTGCGCTCTTGGTTCATGTCACCTATGTAATAGCGTGCCACGTTTTGGGCAAACTGCTGGTAACTGGTGTAGATGGCATGTTGGAGTCCTGCATCGGACACTGCGTTGAAGGCATCGTATGCATCCACTACATAAGCGGGCTTGCTAGCATCGAAGCGCGTGTAAGAGTTGCGCTTGGCCTGCACGGTCACGGTGTGCAGCGCGCGTGCGTCATCGTAGAGCCAGTCCTCATTGATGGCCGATCCCTTGGGTGCCTCGGCCAGATGGGTCTGATACCATGTGTAGGGCTTTACGAAGCGTGGGTTGTACTGATCTAGTTTCACGTAAAACTCCGGGTAGTTCAGTTTTTCCTTCTCGTCTTCGCCACTGTTGACCCACAGGAAGTTCCTGCGTTGTGCATCGTTCCATTTCGTGGTGTCGGAGGCGGCCAGGAAGAACTTGCAGCCCTCGAAGAAGCGTGGGCTCTGTATGCTGAATCGCGCCCCTTTCGTGGCCACGTCACCTGTTACGCCCGATTTTGGATCTCCCTTCACGAACTCGGCATGTACCAGTACAGGACGCTTGGGGCCGTGTGGTGTGTTCCAGTAACGTCCGTGCACATCCTGCGGTCGCATGGCGTTGTTGGGACGCTGCAGTCGCTCGCTTTCCTGGGCGAATACGTTCATCTCGGCTGCCACATCCTTTATCTTGTCACCGTTGACATTCTCGGCCACGCTGTTGCGGTGGGTTTTGTCGGCCTTCTGCGCTTCCTTTTCCCCATCGGTCTGCATGAGTTTCTCCCTTGTTTCTTCAACCTTTGCATCCAGTGCGTTGGCCTGTTGCAAAGCATCGTAATTGTTCACCGTGCCCGTCATGAGCGGTGTGCGCTCGGGCTGGTGCAGCAATTCAAAGGCTCCCGGCGTGGCCATGGCATACCAGTCAAAGCGCCGCCAGCCCTGCACCATGAGCAGGAGGTCGAGGGCTCTGCGGTGCTCACTGTCGTCTTTCTCAAAGAAATATCCTGGGTTTTCCACAAATCCCTTTACTTGACTTCCGAGCAGCATCTCTGTCATGATGTTGGCATCATCAAACAAGTATTCTGTATGTTCGGCATCCCTCACGGCCACGCTTATGTTGCTTCCGGGCACTCCGCCCGCAATCTCCACGTCCACAGGAGCGTATGCCTCGGTTCCCTGCTTGTTCAGTCCGCTGAAGGAAAGCGTGTTGCCAAGCGGCGTTGTGGCGTTCTTTACGAAGAACAGACGGTCTGCCCATACCCTGCCGGCGGCATTGAACACTGTTACTTGGTTGACTCCCGTAGCCAGTGCATCAGTCTTCATGGTTATGTTCTGCTGTTTGCCAGGTTCCAGTTGGCGGAAGTCCTGCTGCATGCCTTGGCACATGATGGTCACGCCCAACGGCTCCTGTGCGGCTTGTCCTGCGCATGCCAGGCTGATGGTCACCTGTCCGTCAGCCTGTTCCACCTGTATGGCGCATCCGTCAGCCTGTGGCTTGGGCAGTTTGGCTTTGGCCTCCTGCGTGCCCGCCTTCAGTGTTGCCGTGTAGGTTTTTCCTGCTTCTGGCGTGAAGGTGAATGTTCCCCGTCCGCGGTTTTCCGTCTTGGCGGTGGTCACCTGTTGACCGCTTTGGTCGGTCACTGTGAGTTCGCCTTCTTTGTGAAGGCCTTCCTCGGTGTTTCCTTCCCAGGCCACCCGACATGGTACGCCCGCCACCAGGTCGCCCCCTTCGGGGTACAGGCTGAGCATGAGGTTGGGATCTTTGTCGTTGCCTGCCAGTCTTTTCCTGAGTGGACGCAGAGTCATGTTGTGGTCAAACACTCCCTCTTTCTTAGGCTTGTCGTATACGGGGAAGGTGCGGCTGTAGAGTTTGTCGTAGTCAATGTAATAGTCACGTGCGTAACCGCGGGTCATGAACCATTGTTCGGCCAGTTTGCTGTGCGCGTGGTCGGTGATGCCCCAGTTGAGCATCCAGCGTGTGTATGCTCTCAGTTCGTAATATCCGCTGTAAAGTGTGTCTGGCAGAAGGAATGAGCCATAGCACTGTCCGTTCTTGACCTCCAGTTGCTGTCGCTCCACCAGATAGCCGTCCTGGTTGTACAGGTCGGCATAGAGCACGCCGCTCACCAGGCTGGGCTTGCGGGTGTCAGAGCGTTGCAGGTAAGCCTTATAATAGATGGTGTCTCCCAGGAAATAGCAGTTGTTGTCCATGTGCACGAACACTTGCTCCTGCGGGATGGCTTTCCCGAACCGTTCCGCTCTGCTTGCCCATCCGTCCAGTGTGGTGGGCATGTTGCTTGATGCCGTCTGTGCGGATGCCGTCAGTGTGCCTCCCAGCAGCAGTGTCGTCAGTGTGATGATTCCTTTGCGCATGATTGTTCTTGGTGTTTTGCTTTTGGGTCATTTGCGGGCGGGCATGTGCCCGCCCGGTGGATGCATGTGGGCGGGATGTGTCAGCGTCCTGCGTACATGCTCTGATAGTATTTCTCGTATTCGCCCGATGTGATGTTGTCCAGCCATTCTTGGTTGTCCAGATACCATCTCACGGTCTTCTCTATGCCCTCCTCAAACTGTAGGCTGGGTTCCCATCCCAGTTCCTGCTGCAGTTTGCTGCTGTCTATGGCATAGCGTGCGTCGTGCCCCGGACGGTCTGTCACATAGGTGATGAGGTTGAGGTCCTCGCCTTCCTTGCGTCCCAGCAGCCGGTCCACGGTCTTGATGATTACTTTGATGATGTCAATGTTCTTCCATTCGTTGAAGCCGCCGATGTTGTAGGTCTCGGCCACCCTGCCCTGATGGAAGATGAGGTCAATGGCACGCGCATGGTCCTCCACGTAGAGCCAGTCGCGTATGTTCTCGCCCTTGCCGTACACAGGAAGCGGCAGGCGGTGGCGTATGTTGTTGATGAAGAGCGGAATCAACTTCTCGGGGAACTGGTAGGGGCCGTAGTTGTTTGAACAGTTGGTCACGATGGTGGGCATGCCGTAGGTGTCATGGAAGGCACGTACGAAGTGGTCCGAACTGGCCTTCGATGCCGAATAGGGGCTGTGGGGACGGTAAGGCGTGTCCTCATGAAAGAACTGGTCACCGTAAGCCAACTGGTGTTCTGTGCTGCTGGCGGCCGTGGTGTAGGGCGGCTTGATGCCCTCGGGGCGGTTCGTCTCCAGTGCACCGTACACCTCATCGGTGCTGATGTGGTAGAACTTCTTGCCTTCGTACCTTTCGGGCAGGCTTTCCCAATATTCCCTGGCAGCCTGCAGGAGGGTAAGTGTCCCCATGACGTTGGTTCGCGCGAAGGTGAAGGGATCCTTGATACTGCGGTCCACGTGGCTCTCGGCGGCCAGGTGTATGATGCCGTTCACGTGTGCTTCTCTCATGAGTGTGCTCACTCCCTCGTAGTCACAGATGTCCATCTTCACAAACCTGTAGTTGGTACGCATCTCCAGGTCAGAGAGGTTGGCCAGGTTGCCCGCGTAGGTGAGTTTGTCCAGACAGATGATGTCGTAGTCGGGGTATTTGTTCACGAAGAGGCGTACCACGTGGTTTCCGATGAAGCCCGCGCCGCCTGTGATGATGATGCTTCTCTTCATATATGTGTGGTTACTTGTTTTCCATCAGGTTGCTGACGCATTCCTGCAGCGAGTCAGTCCAATGTGGGATGCTGATGTGGAAGGTCTGCTTGAATTTGGTCTTGTCCAGCACCGAGTATGCGGGACGCTTCACTGGCGAGGGATATTCGCTGCTGTGGCAGGGGTTGATGTTGCAGGAGGTGTGCCCGGCCATCTTGGCCACGGCCACGGCAAAGTCATACCAGCTGCACACGCCCTCATTGCTGTAATGGTACGTGCCGGTGTTGCCCCTCCACGACTCCCTCTCCAGTATGGTGGTGATGGCTTGTGCCAGGTCCAGCGCATAGGTGGGAGTGCCCGCCTGGTCGAATACCACGTTGATCTGAGGCTTCTCGGCAGTCAGTTTCAGCATGGTGCGGCAGAAGTTCTTGCCATATTCGCTGTAGAGCCATGCCGTGCGCAGGATGATGTGCTGCACGCCGGAGTTCCTGATGGCCAGTTCTCCGCGTAGTTTCGAGTGGCCGTAGACTCCTGTGGGTGTACCTTTCTGGTCCTCGCGGCAAGGCGTGTTGTAAGGCTCCAGTCCGAACACGTAGTCCGTGCTGATGTGCACCAGCAGTCCGTCCGCCTCGCGCATGACCTGTGCCAGGATGGCAGGTGCCAGGGCGTTGACCCTCTCAGCCTGAGCAGCCATGGCAGAGTCTGTCTCGCATGCATCCACGTTGGTCCAGGCAGCACAGTTCACAATCGCCCCCACCTGCTTCTCTCTTACCATCTGTTCCACTGCCGTGTGGTTGGTGATGTCGAGCAGGATGGTCTCAAGCCCTTCTGCCGGCATGGCATCCGTGAATATATAGTGGTGACGGCTCTCTTGTGCCGTCTTTCTCATCTCTCTTCCCAGTTGCCCGTTGGCTCCAGTTACCAGAATGTTCATTGTCTTATGGTTGTTAGTGGTCAAATGTTAGTCTTGGTTGTTCCTGCCATACCTCTTCACCTCATCGATGACCTGCAGAAGGTATTGCCCATACTGGTTCTTGAGCATGGGTTGTGCCAGCCGGCGCATCTGTTCCTCGTCAATCCATCCGCTGCGGTAGGCAATTCCCTCCAGGCAGCCAATCTTCAGCCCCTGCCTCTTCTCCAGCACTTCGATGTACGTGCTGGCCTCGGAGAGTGAATCGTGCGTGCCGGTGTCGAGCCATGCGAAGCCGTGCCCCAGAGTCTGCACCTTCAGTTCCCCGTCCTCCAGAAAACGCTGGTTCACGGTGGTGATTTCGTATTCGCCGCGTGCGCTCGGCTTGATGCTGTGTGCCACGGAGACCACCTTGTTGGGGTAGAAATACAGCCCCACCACGGCGTAGTTGCTGCGTGGGTGTTCCGGTTTTTCTTCAATGGAGATGCAGTTGTTCTGACTGTCAAACTCTGCCACTCCGTACCGTTCGGGATCCTTCACCCAGTAGCCGAACACGGTGGCTTTGCCTTCCGCTTCGGCTGTGTGTACGGCTTCACGCAGCATGGCGTGGAATCCGTTGCCCTGGAATATGTTGTCGCCCAGCACCAGGCATACACTGTCATTGCCTATGAAGTTGGCTCCGATGGTGAACGCCTGTGCCAATCCGTCGGGACTGGGTTGCTCGGCATAGCTGAACCTTACCCCTATGTCGCTCCCGTCGCCCAGCAGGCGCTTGAACCCGGGGAGGTCAAAAGGAGTGCTGATGATGAGTATCTCCCGGATGCCTGCCTGCATGAGCACGCTCACGGGATAGTATATCATGGGCTTGTCATATATGGGCATCAACTGTTTGCTGATGCCTTTGGTGATGGGGTAGAGCCTTGTCCCCGACCCTCCTGCCAGTACTATGCCTTTCATCTTTAGTATTGTCTGTTTTGTGTTGTTTCGTGCAAAAATAACGAAATTCCTTAGGGAGGCCAAATTTTTCATGCAGTTTCCTGTTTTTGTGATGCTTCATCTCCAGCATTTCGCTGTCCTGTTCCCTTGCGGGAGCACTTCGGCTGCCCTGCCCCCATTTTTGCCGTGCGGTGCTATGAGGGGGTGTTATGCCTTAGATGGTTCCCTTGATGTTTTTGGGGCATATTCACACTTTTCTCCGAAACACCCAATTTCAAGTTTCCAATTGGAAAAAATATTTTTCCTAATTGGATTTTTATTTTTTTCCAGTTGGCGCAATTTTGCGAAGCCCTTTCAAGAATCAAAACAAAAGACTCTTGCAAGGAAGAGCATGCCGTAATTGAGACGCGGATTTCCTTGCTTCTCCGAGACAACACGCTTGGCCGGGGCATGCATATTGCCGGGGCTAGGAATACGTATTGCGAGAAGAGCTATGCCGGACAGCCCAAAGCAATCCAAGCCTCTTATAAGGCATAAGAACAACGGCGAGGGGCTGTGCACATCTCGGGCTTGGGCTTCTGTGGCCTACTCCTGCTTCTGCGGCTTGCGCGGATGCAAAAAGTGTGGCTTCCATGAGGCGTAGGTGGCAGGAAATTAGTAAATTTGCCTTCCACATAGACTCTTGTAGACTCTTGGCACGGGCTTGCTGCCCTGCCGCACTGTTATGTCAGAATAAGCCCCAAGGCTGTTTTATTAAAGAAAGACCTGATGAAATTGTATTTGAAAACCTGTGTCCTGGTCGCATCGCTCCTGTTGGGCGGTGCTCTTTCCGCGCGTGCGCAAGTCACGGAGTCGCGTCTCCAGGGAAGTGTGATAAGCAAGTCTGGATTCGGCACGGCATCCCGTGCCTTTGACGGCGATGCCGACACTTACTGCTCGGCTCCTTCTGCCGACTTCCAGTGGGTTGGGCTTGATCTAGGCAAGCCTCATGTCATCACACGCATAGCCTACACTCCTCGCGGAAACGGCTCCACGGGTGCTGACCGCATGCTGCTCTCCCTGTTCGAGGGCGCCAACCGCGCTGACTTCATGGATGCCGTGCCCCTGTACCTGATATCCGACAGGCCGGCACCGGGCACTGCCACCAGCGTGCCTGTCAGTGTGTCGCGCGGGTTCCGCTATGTGCGCTATGTGGGGTCGGCCGGTTCGTATTGCAATGTGGCCGAACTGGCTTTCTATGGCCATGAGGGTGTGGGCGACGACAGCCACTTCTATCAGGTGACCTGCCTGCCAACGGTGAGCATCCATGTGGCCGGCGAGGATGTGCCGGAACAGAAGGGGCAGGACTTTGATTCCCGTATCACCATTACCTATGAGGATGGAACGCTCATACAGGAGTATCCCGTGCTGACGCGCGTGCGCGGGAACTACTCCGCCACGCATGAGAACAAGCCCTACCGCATCAAGTTCAACGATGGGAGCAGCCACCACATGCTGCATGGCTCGGCGCGTGACGAGTCGCCGGCCAAAGCCAAGAAGTGGACACTCATCAACAACTACGGCGACAAGACCCTCATACGCAACAATGTGGCCTATGAGGTGAGCCGGCGCGCGGGTATGCCTTTTACGCCTTGGTGCCGCAACGTGGACGTGATTCTCAACGGTGACTACCGAGGCTGTTACCAACTCACCGACTACATAGGGCTGGACAAGAACCGCATCAACATTGCCGAAATGGACGAAACCTGCACCGACAGCGTGCGAATCACAGGTGGATACTTGCTGGAGATGAACGGCTATGCGGGGCAAGATCCCGTGAACTTCACCTCAAGGCACGGCAACCCCGTGTCGATAAATGACCCTGATGAGAAGGATATACAGCCCTCGCAGTACAACTACATACGCAGTTACTTCAATGCCATGGAGGACCGCGTGTTTGCTCCAGACTATACCAACCCCCTGACCGGTTACCGGCGCATGCTTGACCTCGACACCTTCCTGCGTTATTTCCTGGCCTGCGAATTCAACGGCAACACCGACATGCTCTGGCAGGTGTTCATGTACAAGCAGCGTGCTGACAGCCTCATATATACCGGCCCCGTGTGGGATAATGACCTGGCTCTTGACAACGACTATAATGTCTATCCCGGCAATCAGCGTGAGGAGTGGACTTACAAGGTGCGTACGGCCGGCAACTGGAGCACGCTGGTGAGCCGCGTGCTTGCCGATGCCAACGCAATGGCTCGCCTGCAGGGTATTTGGGCGCAGTTGCGTGCCGATTCCCTGTTCACTGCAGCCGACCTGGTACACTATGTGGATTCGCTGCGCGTGTTGGTGAACGAAAGCCAGAGACTCAATTTCCTGCGCTGGCCTTACCTTACCCAGCAACTCCACTGCAACCCGAAGGTGTGGGGCACGTGGGATGCCGAGGTGGATGCTGTGCGCGACTATGTGCAGGGACGCGTGGCCTGGATGGATCGCAAACTCAATTATGGTTCCCTGAAGCAGCAGGACGGAGCTTATCAGATTGCTTCTCCGCTGGACCTGTGCACGTTCAGTAGGATTGTGGAGCGCGGTGAGACGGATGCCAGGGCGGAGTTGACCGCCGACCTTGACATGAGTGAGTTTTCTTCGCTGTTCGTTCCTATAGGTTCTGCCGATGCTCCCTATACGGGTACGTTTGCCGGTGGAGGACATATCATTGACGGACTGAGCATCGCGGGTGAGTCGTGCGTGGCTCTCTTTGCCCATGTGGGTGGCGCGTGTGAGCTGCATGATCTCTTCTTGGGCAACCGTTCCAAAGTGAGTGGAACCGACTATGTGGGTGCACTTGTGGGCGTGGTGCATGGTGGCACACTCCTCATGGAACGTTGTGGCAGCCAGGCGGCAGTGGAGGCCAGTGGGCGTAACGCGGCTGCCCTGGTGGCACGCGTCTGTGCCGGAGCCACAGCCACAGTGAGTGACTGCTACAATGTGGGAACCGTGCGGGCTGCCCGCCTGGCCAGTGCTATGGTGGCGTGGTCGGAGGGCGACCTGCTGATGGACCGGTGCTACAATGCCGGCACCTTGCGCGGTGAGGCTCCCGTAAGCGAGTTTGCTGTGACAGAGGGGAAATTCCAGGTGACAGGTTGTTATGACACATTCGCCTTCCAGGTATCAAACATCAAGAAGGTTGATGTGCGCAGCGGTGCCCTGTGCTTCCTGCTGGCTGGCGGCAGCGGTGATTCTCCTTGGCGTCAGAATATAAATAATGTACGTGCGCGAGATGAGTTCCCTGTGCCGATTGCCTCGCACGGCGTGGTGTACAAGGAAGGAGACACCTACACCAACATCCCTTCCACCCCACAGAAGTACCGTTATTACAAGTATGAGGTGACCGGCATACAGGGCGGCAACATGATACAGTTCGCGGAGTTCGACCTCCTGGACGAGAATCTCGACGATATGCCGGAACTCAGCATATATGCCGGCACAGAGAGCAGCATCTCCCATGAGAACTGGAACAATCTTGACGATGGCGACCTGGGCACCAAGTATTGCTCCTCTTTCTCGGGACGTGCGTCTTTCTTCTTCGATGCAGGTGCGGTGGTGGAGGCTTTCGGCTATCGCATAGGTACGGCTAATGACGCGGCCGCAAGTCCCGGCCGCAACCCTCTTTGTTGGACACTCTGGGGCAGCAACACGCGTACCGGAAATCCTGATGATGGCTCATGGACATTGATTGACGAGCAGATGGGTTACAATCCGTTGCCTGCTACCAACCAGACGGAGTGCGACTACATGCTGCTCCGTCCCGTGAAGGGATTGGCCATGGCAATCTCCGAGGTGAACGTCATGCTGGGCGGCAGCGTGCAACTGGCAGTGGAGGTCATGCCACGCAGCATGAACGGGATTCCCTTGCAATGGAGCAGCAGCAACGAGGCTGTGGCCACGGTTGACGCTTTGGGACGCGTGACGGGCGTGGCCCTGGGACGATGCGTGGTGGCGGCAACGGCAACTGACCACGGTGGCTTCACGGCCGAATGTGAGGTGACGGTGGTGCGTGAACTATCGGGCTACCGCTATTTCCTGCTTGCCGTCGACGATGTGCAGCAGGGCGGGTCCGTACAGTTCTCGGAGTTCGATTTGCTTGATGCGGCCGGTTCCGAACACAAACCGCTGAGCATGTATGCCAGCAAGGCTGAGGCTTACAGCACAGAAGTGCCCGAGAATGTGCTGGATGATAACACCTCTACCAAGTGGTGCGGCCCTCTGGGTCAGACAGCTTACCTCTATATGGACGCAGGTATGGAGATGCGTCCGTCGGCTTACCGCATTTACACGGCCTCCGATGCGCACACGTACAGTGGCCGCAATCCTTCTTCGTGGAGGCTCTATGGCAGCCGAACGATGCTATTCTCGCCTGATGCCGAGGGTTGGGTGCTGCTTGACCTGCGTACGGATGATGCCACCATTGAGGCTGTCAACCTCACTCCGTATGACTTTGATATAGACTACACTCAGGTACCTGATGGCATAGGTGACATTGCGGGTGACCCTGACCGTCACCAAGGAAAGGCGCGCACCGGTGTGTATGACCTGTGGGGAAGGCGCTGGAATACGCCGTCAGAGGCTCTCAAGGCCGGAAAAGTAATCATCGTGGATGGTGTGAAGAGGATAAAATAGAGGTAAACAAAGCCGACAGAGTTAAATTAAGTTAAATCGCACGTGAAAGTGCCTGGAGGTGTAAAAGACAGAGAACTTTGTTTGTTAACTTTGTGTCTTGACGGTTGGATTTCCCCTCGTGGAATGAACTGTATGCCAGATTGCAATGGTCAGAATACATAACTCAGACAGCGATTGTTCATTTACAGAGACGTTTCTTCTGCGCAAATGAGCGTGAGGAGAAGTGCGTTGAGGCTATGGTTGTCTTTGCTGTGGGTGCCGGAAGCATATGCGAGGGCAGGAGAAGCCTGCCGTGAAGCACGGGATCGGGCAATGTGAGAATAAAGATATTAACATATATTCATTTTTAACACAAAAACAAAACCAAGATGAAGAGAACGTTTACTTTTCCGCGCTTTGTTTCTGCACTGGCAATCACTGCTGTGATGCTGTTGGCGGGTCAAAGCGTGCATGCGGCTGTTACCATAACAGCCTTGAGTGGTACGGGCGGAACTGGCACCGAAGGCTATGCCATGTTGGTTGATGGGAAGGCATCGACCAAGATGGGGCACTCCTGCTTTACTGATGCTGTGCCTTATGCTTACGTCATCATGAAGACATCACAGCCCATCGTGCCCGCTGACTATTTCCTGATAATAGGAAATGACACCAAGTCAGACCCTAACCGCAACTGGCAGGACTGGACTATCTCGGCCGCTAATTTTGCATCTGATGCAGAGGCTGTGGAGGATGCAGAGTGGACGGTGGTCGATTCGCGTGTTGGTGAAGTGCTTCCCGCAGAAAATAATGCCGGTGTTGACTTCAAGTTCAACAAGGCTGATGGCACTACTGCTTATCAGTACTTCATGATCAAGATTACTGCCGCTGCCAACAACAAGAAGGATGTGTGGCTGCAGATGGCAGAGTTCGGATTCGGCACCAGCGAGGTGTTCCTCAATTCTGCCCCCCTTGCTTATACCATACTGGGTGGCACGCGCTGGGACGCTAGCGGTGAGAGCCTGAATAAACTCTTCGATGGCAATGACGGCACGAAGTGGGGGACTGGTATGGATGAGAGTGCTGACTATGGTAAGGACGGCAAAGGCGCATACGCCATATTCAAGACAAGCCGCCCTGTTGCCCCCACTTACTACAAGTTGGTAACCGGTACGGACAATGCCCAGTGGAACCATCGTAACTGGAAGTACTATCGTATCTATGGCATTACAGAGACTGACGAGAGCAAGATTACCCGTGAGTCTGAAGGCTGGGTGATGCTTGATGACAAGCATGTGACCGAGGAGGTACTCCCTGACAAGAACTCTTTTGCTGTATATCTGACTCTTTCTGAGGAAAATACCACCAAGTATCAGTACTTCAAGGTGGAGATTGCTTCCATACAGTCAGGAGGCGGCTACATGCAGATGAGTGAGATGTCTTTGGGTGATGCAGCCCAGTTTAACAATGACCGTGAGGAGATGTACCAGGCAAGATTGACTGCCATCAACCTTGAGAAGACTTTCCAGAAGACGCTCAAGGATGCTTATCAGGCAAAACTCTCTGAGTTGAACTCTGCTGCGGATATCTTTGAGGCAACCGAAATCAACACGGCGCTGATTGACCAGCAGGATGGTATTGAGGCTAGCATCAACGCATACGATGCTTATACTGATGTTGTGAATGCTCTCAGGACTCACTATGAGCAGCACGAGTGCATTACTGGTGCCGGACGTGAGATTGTGGGTGCTTATTTGAATGACAACGTCGAGCCCAACAGCACATACGCCAATGGTTCGTATGCTTACGTGATGTCAAACGCCCTTTTGGACGTTGCCGGAATCGAGGCAGAGACCCGCAACGTGAGTGAGATGCTTGAACTCTATGCTTCGGACATGACCGAGGGAGCCATCAACTGCACTTACGTAAGTCTGGAAGGTACGGAGACCAACACGGCCGAAGGTCCTGGTTCTCTCTTTGACCACGACTCGGGAACCAAGTGGTGCACAACGAACAATGCTTCTGTGTACATTGTCTTTGCTGCCAGCGAGCCTATCATGCCCACATATTACAAGTTGACCACAGCCAACGACACGCAGGGCAATCCCGGCCGTAACTGGAAGACTTGGAAGATATACGGTGCTAACTTCGATTCTGAAGGTGATGCCAAGCGTGAGGCTGACGGTTGGGTGCTCATTGATGAGAAGAGCAACATCGGTACCAACCAGTTGCCTGCCGCCAACTTCACGGATGCTTACTTCACGCTCTCTAATCCGTCGATCACCGCATACCAGTACTTCCGTATTGAAGTGGAGTCTTTGGCCGGTGGCACAACGCAGCAGATGGCTGACTTCGAGTTCGGCAACGATGCCAACCGCATTCTCTACCGCAATGAGAAGTATGCTGATATGGCTGGGTTTGACCTTGACGTGAAGGCGTATAAGTCGTTCAGAGATGATTACAAGAGCACTCTTGCCAGCCTGAAGTCTGGTGTGAGCATTCAGGAAATCAACTCTTGCGTAAGCACATTGACTGATCTCCAGAACAAGATTAATGCAAGCATGGAACTTTATGCGGCTTATGATTCCGTGTACAGCGAACTGGAGATGCGTTCCGGCAATTTTGAGAATTACCAGAAGGTGAGTGAGTGGGTCAATGCATACATCAGCAAGAGCGAGGCTCCCGGTGTTCAGTTCCTGCATGGCACTTATGCCTACATCTGGGAAAACTGTCCGTTGGATGATACGGCCATCAAGGATGAGACCGCCTATCTGTCCAGCCTGATTGCTGCATCTGAGGACGAGGAGACCACACGCTTCATCACATTGGCAGGTAATGGCAAATATAATGATGGAGAAAACTGGGCCAAGTTGGTTGACAACGATTATGAGACCAAGTGGGGCTGCGCTTTCGACAGCATGAATCTGCCTTGGGTTATCTTCCGCACCCTAGAGCCTGTCAATCCCTATTTCTATACACTGAACACCGGTGGCGATACAGAGAAATTTCCCGGCCGTAACTGGGGCACATGGAAGATTTATGGTGCCAACTTTGAAGGCGATGGCGAGGCTACAGTGGATGCTGATGGATGGGTGCTCGTAGACGAGAAGACCAACGTGGGACAGAATCGTCTGAAGCCCACCAACAACACTGCTTCTTTCTTCGGTTTCAGCAGCGAGACCACCGTGCCCTACACTTATTATAAAGTGGTTGTGGAGAAGGCTTACAGTGGCGACGGCATGCAGATGCAGGAAATGCACTTCGGCACTCCCGAGGAATTTGAGGTCATCAAGGGTGATTACATCGACGAAGCCAACAAATTCAACACAGACGTAGTGTGCGAACAGCGTCTGCTTGGTGCCTATGGAGAACTGGTGGATCAGATTGGCGAGTGTGTGAACATGGAAGTTCTCTTCCGTGTATATGACAACATCAAGAACCTGCAGGACAGCATCAAGGCTTCTGCCGCTTCTTATAAGAACTATATGGCTGCGGCGGAGTCTCTGAGAAACTTCCTGAGCGAGAATCCCGAAGTTAAGGGAGCCACCCTTGAGGTAATCAACAACTACCTGGGCGATGAGGCTATCGATCCTTCTGAGGATTTGTATCCCAACGGTTCTTACACTTATATCATTGACGAGCGTCAGCTCAACGATTCTCTCCTGCTTGACGAAATCAAGTTCATGGAGTCTATGAAGAAGGCTTTGGTGACCGAGGGCTATGTTGCCGGCACCGAGATTACCTCAATGGTGAGCGATCCCAGCCTTGCCGAAGGCGGCGAGGGATGGAGCCAGACCACCTATTCTCATGGAACTTACAATGGCATGTCTGCCGGTGAGTTCTGCAACGACAAGCGCATCTATGACATCAACCAGACCCTCTCCGGCCTGAAGGATGGATATTATGAGGTTCGCATCAATGCTGCCTTCCGTCCCAGCGGCGACACTACCAGCACCAACTATCGTGCCATCGTGTATGCCAACGATGCCAAGATATATGCACCTGCAGTGATTGACGAGATGGTGAAGAAGGAAGATGCCATTGATGGTGAGAACTGTTACATCAGTGGCAGTATACCCGACAAGGTTATTCTGGACGAGTGGGCTACTGACACCGTGGGTTATGTAATCTGGGGTGTGAACGGAAGTTGCGTGGCCTTCAAGGCTGGTCGTTACGAGAATGTGCTTGTTGCCAAGGTGACCGATGGCACTCTGACCTTCGGTATGAAGAATGACGGTACCCCCGACAATGCCAATGGCAAGGGTGACTGGAGTTCTATGGGCAACACCCGCATCTTCTATCTGGGTGCAGAGCCTAACGATGCCGTGAATGCTGCTTATGACCGCGCATTGGCTTGCCAAGCAAAGCGTGCTGCTGTGATTGCTGCATATGTTGCTGATGATATTACTGACATCAAGCATACTCCTAATTTCAGTGCTGCTGAGCGTAGTGCTGTGGCTGATGCCGCTGCTGCTGCCGAGACCGCTACCACCGTGGCTGCCAAGGAGGAACTGATGAATACCTTCGCTGTGCTTTGCGAGCAAATCAACGCCACCAAAGATGCTTATGTGGTATCTGCACAGGCTGCGGATAAAGTCTATGCCAAGTGGAGTGAAAACACTACTCTGCAGAAGCAGGATTTCGATAAACTCTCGGATGACGTTGAAATAGTGGAGGCAAATCTGACGGAGGGTGCTTATAGTGCAGCAGAGGCACTTGCCGCCAAGGCAAGCCTCTATGCCGCTTGGCCCGGTTATCTGAAGGTGACTAACGTTGAGACTATGAACTATCTCGAGGATGAGCCATTCTCCTACGTCATCACCGCTGCAACGGCTCGTCCCTATGTGCTTGCCGCCGAGCCTTACGAGGC
Source organism: Prevotellaceae bacterium (assembly GCA_019420585.1). GTDB lineage: Bacteria > Bacteroidota > Bacteroidia > Bacteroidales > Bacteroidaceae > Physcousia. The sequence continues at coordinate 55,493 of JAHZGX010000002.1, read as the reverse complement.
ACTTGACTCCACCATGACTGTCCTCAAGTTCGAGTACAAGTCTGATGCTGCCCTGACAGGAGGCCGTTTCTACTTCGGCACTCCCACTCCCAGCCTCACGCAGGTGCTTGATGCTGATGAGTTCAGCGCACAGAATGACTGGAAGACTGTGTACTTCTATATTGCTCCTGCCTTGGAGCAGTGGTCGTTCGGTGACCTTGAGGACGTGCTGCGCTTCGACCTTGGCTCTGATGTGGCCGAGGGTACCAACATCAGCATCCGCCATTTGCAGTATATTTCTGCCGAGCAGGCCGAAGCCGAGGATGCCGAATTGACTTATCCCACTGCCATCGGTTCTGTGGATGAGGCTGTCGCTCCCGTTGTGAAGGGCATCTACAATCTGTCTGGACAGCGTGTAAGCCGTGCTCAGAAGGGTATCTATATCATCAACGGCCGTAAGGTACTGGTGAAGTAATCCCTTGACATGATATTCCATTCTACCGGCCTCCTGAGAAAGGGAGGCCGGTAGAATGTTTTCAAACCAAGAAGCATAAATAACCCAAATAACCATTATCCATGAGAAAGTATCTCTTCTCATTTGTGACCGTCCTGCTGGTGCTCACTTCGTGCACCGAAAATATAGATACCTCGGCGCGCTATGTCTTCAAGGAGCACACGATGGTCAGTTATCTTGAGGCTCACGAGGCATACTCCGATTACCTGGCATTGACCAAGAAGGTCACCATGAGTGACGTGTCGGCCACTACGGTGTATCAGATACTCACCGCAAGAGGCAACTATACTTGCTTTGCACCCACCAATGAGGCCATACATGCTTATCTGGAGACTCTCGTTGACGAAGGGCTCATCACTTCTCCCTCATGGGATTCCTTTACTGATAGTACCAAGTTGGATTCCATCCGCAAGGTGATTGTCAAGAATAGTATTATCGATGGCGGAGACATTGAGACGCAGCGTTACACGCTCGCACAGTTCCCCACCGAGAACAATGCCGAGTTTCCTCTGCCCAACCTCAACGACAAGAAACTCACCTATTACTCTCCCGAGGCTTATCCTGACAGCATATATATCAACCGCGACTGTCCCATCGATGTCAACAACCGCGACATTCTGGTCATCAACGGAGTGATCTTCCAGATGCACAAGGTCATTGCACCGACAGATGTGACCTGTGCGGCTTATTTCCGCAATATCATTGAAAAGAAGACAGACGGGTATCTTACCTTTGCCAAATGCCTTTTGGCATGCGGACTCATGGACACGCTCTCGGCTGTGAGGGACGAAGTCTACGAGCGGCTTTACCAGACCGATGCCATACCCGACCTGGAGAAATACATGAGTAAGGGTTTCAGTGACAAGTCGGGCGACAGCAATTCCGATGCCTTAGCGCCCGAGCATCGCAAATACGGATTCACCATCTTTGCTGAGACCGATGAGTTCTGGAGGCAGCAGGGCATTGATCCTGAGGCCGAAGATGTGCCGCAGCAGGTGATGCAGTGGGTACTTGACCGCCATCAGTATTCTGATGACGATGTCTTCACCACGGGCAGCGACTACGCTTCCACCGAGAATCTGCTCTATCAGTGGGTCACATACCACATACTCCCCATGCGCCTGCAGGCCAATAAACTTGTGTATCACTGCAATGAGTTGGGCTATAGCATCAACAACCCTTACCGTTACACAATCCCCGTGGTGGAGTGGTATCCCACCATGGGAGCCCCTCGCCTGCTGAAGATTATTGAGACCAGAGCCAGCAATGGAGTCTGGCTCAACCGCTTCCCCAACCTTGACAACGGCATCAGGGGCACGGGTTACGAAATCAGTTGCGACCCTGACAAGGAAGGTTCTTATGTGGACCGCTCCAATGATCTTACCGTTGTCAATGACGTGGAGAACGCATGTATTTATCCCATCAGTGCACCTCTGTCTTACAATGACGAGGTGAGGGATAACCTCCACAGGGAGCGCATACGCTTTGACGGCATGGCACTCTTCCCCGAGGCCGCCACCAACGGCATACGACGTGCCGAATCAACAGAGGACCGTTACCAGCATGTCTACATACCCGCAGACAAGCATTACCGTTACTTCAGCAACATGTGGATCATGAGTGACGACACTGACTTCATCTATTTCAACGGCTACAGAATCAACTGGGCCAACTATACTCAGGACGAGATGAAGGCCATCGGCCATTACGACATTATGTTCCAGTTGCCGCCTGTGCCGCGTCGTGGAACCTACGAACTGCGTTACAAGACTTTGGCTACAGGTGCACGCGGCATCGTGCAGATATACTTCGGCAGCGATCCCGACAATCTTCCTGTGGCAGGCATACCCATTGACATGACCAAGGGATTGGTGGATTCCTATGGTGAGAGTGCCGACTGGGCAGACCTAACCGATGATGGACGCGATGAGGATGAGATACGTGAGGTGGATCACAACCTGCGTAACCATGGGCTGATGAAGAGTGCACGCCATGAGGTGCATGAGGGTAACGCTGCCCTTACTGCCCGTGATGATTCACGTTGCTGCCGACACATTATCGTGCGTCAGACTCTTGACCCCAATAAGACATATTATGTGCGCTTCAAGAGTGTGATGGATTCTGACAAGAAGGAACTCTACATGGACTATATGGAGTGGTGCCCGAAGGAGGTGTATGATAATCCCAACAATCCTGAGGACGTGTGGTGATTCTTCTTTAGGACTGAATTTGCATGGTGGCCGGACTTTGTTGAGAAGTTCGGCCACTGTTGTTTTGGGACTCGTCGGGATAACTTCCCAGCACTGCCAGTGGGCTTCCTTATCCACAATTCGGCGAATCACGGGAGCGGCATACCACTTGCTGCATGCCTGCGGTGTCTTTCGATTCTTGGCCTGTTGAATCATTGTGCTTGACTGTTGTTGATGGTTGTACTTCATGTCTGCCCTTTTCTCTCACCCCCTTGGCCTCCCGGACAGGCCGTGGCGACAACGTGCCAATGGGCTTTTGGACACGGTGCAAAGGTATGGCAGAGGCGGGGCGGCAATCTCGAATTAAATGGAATTAGATGGAATTAAGGTTGGTTTATTAGCATATATTAACACTTCGGAGCGTTGTACCTGAGATTGGAATCCGCAATGTGCTCCCTTCACGCTGGGGAAGTAGGGCATGGCCGGGTTACGCTTGCTGGCCATGCTGCCCCGCAGGTTGTCTCTTGGCATTCATCAAGTCACTTAAGAGTGGTAACCAAGTCACTTGAGGGTTGAAAACAAGTCATTTGTAAATGTAACCAAGTCACTTGCGGGAGGAGGAAAGCCTGTGCGGGAGGTGACAGATGACAGACAAAAACGCTGTTTTTGCAAACTTTTATATATACTACTTGTAAACCGTGCTTAATAATTAAGCACACTTTATTTTCACTATATATATAAGTTTATAGAAAAACCAGATATTATCCGTCATCTGTCACTTTATGGCGAGGCTTTTTTTGAAAATCCGCGGGGTTCTGACTGCTAAAAGTCCCCCTGCTTTTCTTGATATTTGTTGGATGTGTTGCCCGGCGAAATGCCTCACTGTAATCTTGAAACTGTTTTTTTTGCGCTCAAAGATTTTGCATAGAAGGGAGAAACAATGTACTTTTGTGGGCGACACATCTCCGTTGCAGTGCTCCGTGCAGGCCGAAAGAGGCTTTGCCGGAGTGCCATGAAGGCTGTACTGGCGGAACATGAACAAGACGATGAACCACAAGAAATCCTTGACAAAGATGCTTTGCCGGCTGTTGGCTGCAGTGTTTTCCGTACTATTGCTGTATGGTTTGTGGCTTCTCATGCGTGTGTTCCTCTTTGATGTGTTCGTGATTCCCACCAATTCCATGCTGCCCACCTTGCAGCCCGGAGACCATATTCTTGTGAACAAGTCCGTCTTGGGAGCCCGGCTGTACCGTGACCTGCACCTGCGTTCCGTGCCCATGCGCCTTGACTCTTATCGGCTCAAGGGATTGAGGCAGTTGTGCAGGGGCGACATCGTGGTGTTCAATGCTCCCCTGCATGACGGGCGTGTCAACTTCCTCATCAACCATGTCTATGCCAAGCGCTGCCTGGCTCTTCCCGGTGACAGTCTTTCTGTCGTTGACGGATCTTATGTCAACAGCCGCTGGCCGCACGCTTTGGGGCTGGAACAGGAGCAGCATCGCCTGCGTTCTGTGGCTGACAGCCTTCTCACCCGCGAGGTGTTCTTCGTGTATCCCTTTGACTCTCATGTGCCCTGGACGGTGAAGAACTTCGGACCTGTCTATGTGCCCCGCTGCGGAGATGTATTGCCTCTTGATCCGCTCACTGCCACCTACCTGCGTCCTCAGATAGAGTGGGAACTGGGACATGAGATACGCATTGACTGGGAGCGTGGCCAGGTGCTTTCCCCCTCGGGGCAGGTTGTCCGCTCCTGTGAGTTCCGTCATGACTACTGTTTCATGGGCGGGGACAATGTGTGTGACTCCAATGATTCGCGTTACTGGGGGCTCGTGCCCACGGAGTATATAATAGGCGTGGCCGGATGTGTCCTGTATGGGCGTGACCGTCATACGGGTCGCCTGCGCCGCCACAGATTTATGAGGAGGTTGCCATGAGAAGATTCCTGAGCATGTTCCATCGTGTATCGCAGGTTGTGTGTCGTCCGGTCTTTTTCCCGATTGCAGGCTTGTTGGCGGTGATTGTGCTCATGCTTCAGCCCGTGCAGATGGGGTTCAGCACGGCCGATGTCCTGTTGCTTGAGACTGGCATTTTCATCTTCTTGGTCTCGCTCCTGCTTTTGCTGCTTCGCCGATGCTCTTTCCACTTCACAGCAGTTGACCTACTGTTGGGGCTGTGGCTGGTGTACATGATTCTGCGTGCTTGGTTCACGCCCTCTGTGCCCTGCTTCCCCGCTGTGGCTAGGGTGCTTTCTCTCGCTGTCCTGTATGCTGCTTTGCGTCTGCTGTTCTCTTCTGTGTACACCTCCTCCCGTGTGGTCGAGGGCGTGGTGCTGCTTTTCGTCTGCCTGGAGTGTCTGCTGTGCGTGTATCAACTGTTCATCGGTACAAGCCGCCATTCTGCCTATCCCATAACTGGCAGTTTTCTCAATCCGGGTCCTTGTTCCGCAGTGTTCCTTGTGGGAGCCTGCCTGGGGCTCTGCCGCTTCTTTTTCCCCGTTTCATCGCGTACTTTCTCTCCGTGGCGTGCTTCTGTGGCCTTTCCTCTCTTCACGGTACTGCTCTGTTTTCTGCTTCTTCCTTTGGGATGGAGCCGTGCAGCCCTGGTGTCTGGCCTTTGTTGCCTGCTGCTGTCCGTGTGGCCGCATCTGTCGGCCAGGCTGCGCCTGTCCGTAGTGGTGGCCTTGCTGTTTGTGGGTGTGCTTCTTTACCTGTCAAAGCGCGGATCAGCCGATGGGCGTGTGCTTTTCTGGCTGGTTTCATCGCGTTCCGTAGCATCCCATCCTCTGTTTGGCAGTGGCATGGACTCTTTCTTTTTGGCCTATTCCCGAGCCACCGCGGCTTTGCATGGCTACCTGCCCGGCATGCTGTCGGTTCATGCTGATACCCTCGACTATGCTCTTGCCGATGTGGTGCGTGTGGCGGTGGAACAGGGCATTTGGGGTGTTGTGCTTGCCTTGATGTCCGTTTTCATCGTATTTTTCCGGCTGCGAAAACGCAGCCAGCCCCTGGCTCTCTCACTGCTGGGACTCCTGTTTTTTTCTCTCTTCTCTTATCCTTTCCAGCAGTTGCCCTTTCAGTTGTTCTTCATCTTGATGGCTTCCTTTGCCGCCACTCCCGATGAATCGGATGCTTCCGCTTGCTCTAGGAACGGTTTCATCGGCCATGCGGCAATGGCTTTGGTAGGGAGCATTTTAGCAGTTTCATCGGCCTGTCTGCTGCTTTCTCCAGTGCGCCGGCATGTGCGTGCCGTTCAGGAAAGCCGTCTGATTGTGGGTAGGAACAATACCCGACTGCTTGATGAATATGCCCGCCTGCATCCCCTCATGCGCCATGATGCCGGCTTCCTGTTCCGCTATGGGCAGATGCTGGCTTCCTGTGGACGCTACAATGAGAGCAACCATATTCTGTGGCAGGGCACGCTGGTAAGCAACGATGCCATGTTTCATGTGTTGCGTGGCCATAATTATATGCACCTTCAGGCTTATGCCCAGGCCAGGCGTGCCTATCGTCTGGCTCATGTGCAGAGCCCTTCACGCCTGTATCCACTCTATTGTCTCATGCGGTTTTACCGCAGAGTGGGACAGCACGGACATGCAGTGCGGGTGGCGCGTGTGCTGCTTGGCATGCCGCCACAGCCCAATTCTTCCCTAGCGCGGAAGATAAAGGATGAAGCAAGGAAATGCTTGTGTGGGCAATAAAAATGCGGTTATGGATGTTATAACAATAAGTATGAACCGATGTGCCAGAGGACTGTTGGTCCTCCTGTTGCCGCTCTTGGCCTGTGCCTGTGCGCGGGACGATTCCGACCATGGGCTTGAGGATGCCCTCCAGTTTGCGGGTGACAACCGTGTACAATTGGAGCAGGTGCTGGCGCACTATGCCGATGACTCTCTCAAGTTGCGTGCCGCACATTATCTGATAACCAACATGCCCGGCCATTATTCCTATGCCGATACAGACTCTGTGATGTCTTACTCGCACCAAGTGGCCGAGATTTGCAGGCGTATGTGTGGCGCATGGTCAGAGCAGATACGCGACTCCATCAATGCTTGTGCCGGTCGTTGCGGCATACATCAGGTGGGCAAGGTATTTGACAGCAGGGTGGTGACGGCAGACTTCCTGATACATGACATTGACGCAGCATTCCGTTCCTGGCGGCAGGGCAAGTGGGCACGCCACCTTTCCTTTGAGGAATTTTGCGAATATCTGCTGCCTTACAAGGTCACGGAACTTCAGTTGCTTGATGACTGGCGCACGCGTCTGCAGGGTTTCCAGTGCCAGGGGCTTGAGGAACTCGACTGGTGTGGCCAGTATGAGCATTCGGCCTTTCAGGCGGCCAAGGTGCTCAATGCCAATCTCAGCGCACTCATGCAACCCAACCATGCCGCCAACCTCGAGTTTTACAACATCCGCATTGAGGATGCCTTGCAGTTGCCTTTTGGCAACTGTGATTTCTATGTAATCCTGACCACCATCCTGTTGCGCAGCCAAGGCATTCCGGTGGCCATGGACTTCACGCCTCACTGGGGCTATCGCAGCAACGGCCATTCCTGGAACGTGGTGCTCACCAACGAGGGGCGCGAGGTGCCCTTTACCGGTGTGTGCACCCAGCCGGGTGAGGAACACAAACCGGATGAGAAGATGCCCAAGGTTTACCGCAGCACCTATGCTCAGAATCATGAGTTGCAGAAATTGAACCGCAGGGAGAAGTTTGTTCCTCGTTTTTTCCGCAATGTCTTCATGCGTGACGTGTCGGCTCATTACGCCAAGTGTTATGACGTGACCCTTCCGGTTAATGCCCGCCATGGCAGTTATGCTTACCTGGCGGTGTTTGAGGAGAAGGGATGGGCACCTGTGGCCTGTGCCGAGGTGCAGCAGGGCAAGGTTACCTTCAGGGACATGGGGCGCAATGTGGTTTACATTCCCCTGCGCTATCATCCCGATGGAACCAAGGATTTTTTGGGCTTGCCCTTCGTGCTGGAGTATGACGGCACGGTGAGGCCACTGGGCATGAGCAAGAGGGCTGGGGATACGCTGACGGTTCGCCGGCGCTATCCTGTGCTCAACTATGTGCATGCCGTCATGCACAGGATGGTGGGAGGGGAGTTCCATGCGTCCAATGACCAAGACTTCAGCACCTATATCACTGTGGGCAAGATTACCGATGGGCATGCTTACGGATATGAGATGCCCGTGCCCGACAGCGTGGGAGCATACCGCTACTGGAGGTATAAGCAGGACAAGCCATTTACATACTGCAACATGGCTGAGATGCAGTTTTTTGACCGACACTCGGGTGTGAGGAAGATTGGCAAGATTATAGGCACCTTGGGATCCTTCATGGGTCGAGGTGGCAAGCGTGAGGCTGCGTTTGACGGGGATGCGCTCACTTTCTTTGACGCGCCTGAGGGGCATTCCTCGTGGGTGGGCATGGACTTCGGACAACCTGTGAGCCTGGGGTATATATATTATGTGTTCAGGGGCGACGGCAACACCATTGAGCCGGGTGACACCTACCAACTCTATGCCTGGAAGAATAACTGCTGGAAACTCCTGTGCACCCAACAGGCTTTGCATCCATGGCTCCATTTCACCGACATTCCCCGCGGCGCGCTGTTCCTGCTGCGTGACAAGACGCGTGGAAGCGACATGCGCCCTTTTACCTGTGAGGCCGGAAGGCAGGTGTGGTGGTGAACACTACCAGTGGCGGCGGTTTTCCCGCCTGTGGCAACCCGGCCATCCTGCTGGAACAACAAGGCAAACCATATTTCTAAATAAACATATAAGATTATGAAAAGGAAACTGATAATGCTTGCGCTCTTGCTGGTGCAGTGGGGCGTGGCGCAGGCCGGCCGTGTGCAGGCTGATTCTGTGCAGAGCAAAGTGCTGGGAGCCACGGTGAAGTACAATGTATATCTGCCTGATGGATTCGATAAGGGAGGCCGCATGTATCCCGTTGTGTACTTGCTGCATGGGCTGAGCGATGATTATCGTGCCTGGATGGTCAAAGGAAACATGAATCTTGTGGCTGATGAACTGATAGCCTCGGGCGAGGCCAGTGAGATGGTGATAATCATGCCCAATGCGGGTGGTTCCGATATCCGCAACACCCAGTGTGGGTATTTCAACATGCCCGGATGGAACTATGAGGATTTCTTTTTCCAGGAATTCATGCCTCAGGTGGAGGCGAAATACCGCATCGTCTCTGACAAGGGACACCGTGCGGTCATGGGACTGTCGATGGGCGGAGGTGGCAGTACGGTCTATTGCCAGCGTCATCCTGACCTGTTCTGTGCCTGTTTTGCCATGAGTGCATGGCTCTCCTGTGACGACTTCAGGGAGGAACCTAAGGAGAAGCAGGACTGCCTGTATAAGGTACGTCAGGCTGTGCATGACTTCTCGGCTCTCGACTTCATAGAGAAAGCTGATGAGTCCACCTTGCAGAAACTGCGCACCGTGAAGTGGTTCTTTGACTGCGGTGACGATGATTTCCTTTGCGATGTCAACACCGACATGCACAAGTTGATGCGCAACAAGGCTGTACACCATGAGTTCCGCGTGCGAAACGGCGTGCATAACTGGGAGTACTGGCATTATTCCCTGCGCTTGGCACTTCCCTTCGTGTCTCGCTGCTTCTCACCCCTTCCCCCTGTCAAATAGGTTTGCGCAATTGCCAGAAGGCTACGGCCGAGGCTGCAGCCACGTTGAGCGAGTCCACCCCATGCTGCATGGGGATGCGTACCACATAGTCGGCTCCTTCAATGGCCTGTGCTGGCAGTCCGTCCCCCTCGGTTCCCATTACAATGGCCAGTCGCTCTTCGGCGGCTAGGCATGGCGCATCGAGGGGGATGCTGCGTTCGGTCAGTGCCATGGCTGCGGTCTTGAATCCCAGTCCGCGGAGCGTCTGGTAAGGGTTGTCGACCCATGTCCAAGGAAGCAGGAACACGCTGCCCATGGACACGCGTACAGCCCGCCTGTTCAGTGGGTCGCATGAGTCGCGTGTCAGCAGCACGCTGTCAATGCCCAGTGCGGCCGCTGAGCGGAATATGGCTCCGATGTTGGTGGAGTCCACCACTCCGTGTATGAGTACGATGCGTTTTGCATCATTGCATACTTCTTCCACCTTTCTCTCTGTCGGACGGCGCATGGCACACAGTACGCCGCGTGTGAGTGTGTATCCCGTGAGTGCACTCAGCACGTCACGGCTCCCCGTGTATATGGGTCGGCTTCCCATCTTTGCCACTATGTCTGCTGCATCGCCCGTAATGTGTTTCCTCTCGCACAGCAGTGCCACAGGTTCATAGCCGGCCTGCAGTGCCACCCTTATCACCTTGGGGCTTTCGGCTATGAAGATGCCCTTCTCTGGTTCCAGGCGGTTGCGCAGTTGCGCTTCGGTGAGTGTGCTGAAGACTGACAGCCTGGGGTCGCGCGCATCGGTCACTTCTGTAATCTGCATTCCCTTCAATTCTTTATGTCGTAAATTCTCCACTTGTGGCGGATTGTTCCTTGCCTGCAAAGTTACACTTATAATCTTTGCCTTGTGCTCATTCTGTTGTCCTTTCGCTCTGTTTCGTCCCTTTTTGCGTTTTTGGTGGGCAGATAATGCCCACATGAGTCATGTCTTACATTAAAATATGTTACCTTTGTCAAAAGAACGTAAAGTGAGTATGAGTTTTTTTGATTTGTGCAGGCAACGGTTTTCCGTGCGTGCTTATAGCGCGGCTCCGGTGAGTGAGAGCCAACTTGATTATATTTTGGAGTGCGCCCGTCTGGCACCCTCTGCAGTTAACCTTCAGCCTTGGAGATTCATCGTAGTGGAGTCGGATTGGGTAAGGGAGCAGGTGCAGTCGTGTTATAAGCGTGAGTGGATAGCCCAGGCTCCTTTGTATATAATATGTGTGGTGTGTCACGATGAGGAGTGGGTGCGCCGAGACGGCAAGCGTCATGGTGACATAGACATCGCCATTGCTGCCGAGCACATCTGTATGGCGGCTGCCGAGCAGGGGCTTGGCTCATGCTGGGTGTGCAACTTCGATGCCGTGCGCCTGCATGATCTTTTGTCCCTGGAACCTGCCGAGGAGGCTGCCGTGATAATTCCCGTGGGACATCTTATTGCCGGGCAAGAGGTTCCGGAGAAGAAACGCAAGGAACTGACAGCCATCGTGAGTCGCTTGTGAGGTGTGGCTCTGCCTGTTCCGGATGCCCGTGACATGTCCTGTGCCAGTGGCCGGGATGGGCTTTGGCATTTGCCTGCATGTCTTTTTATTCGCTTATTCATCCAATTTATCACAAATTCCAAACAAAAATGAGAAGATTGTTCCTGTGCGCCTTGGCGCAAGTGATGGCTTTGGCAGCCTTTTCACAGGTGAATGTTCAGTTGCATTACGACCTTGGCAGTGCCACCAACCCCAATTCCGAAGCCAACCGCCAGAAGGTAACCACTACGGTGGAGATGTTCAAGGCAGACCGCCTGGGAAGCACCTACTTCTTCATCGACATGGACTACCGTTCCAAGACGGATGCCGCCACGACGCGCGGCGTGCTGGGTGCATACTGGGAGGTGAGCCGTGACTTCACCTTTGCCAAGGTGCGGGACACCGCACATAGTTTCACCGCGCATGCTGAGTATAATGGCGGGTTGAATGTGGTGGGACCCTTCCAGCAGGCTCTTCTGGTGGGTCCTGCATGGCAGTGGCACAGCGGTGACTTCAGCAAGACTTTCACCCTGCAGGCCATGTACAAGCAGTTCCTTAAGGGCAACGGGCTTGACCCTGTGGCCGGTGCACAGTTCACGGCAGTGTGGGGAGTGACTTTTGCCAATAGGTTCTGCACCTTTGCGGGCTTTGCCGACCTGTGGTACGGACCCAAAGCCAACAGCGCGTCCAATGGCATGGTGTTCCTCACCGAACCACAGTTCTGGGTCAATCTCAATGCCATCAAGGGATGGGAGAAAGTCAATCTGAGCATCGGTACAGAGTGGGAAATCAGCAATAACTTTGTGTGGCGTACGGCCAAGGACCGCACGTGCTTCTGGAATCCCACCGTTGCGCTCAAGTGGACCATCTGAGACTCTTCAGGCCAATAAACTGACTTTCTGACAATAACGATTATGATAGAAAAGTTATTTGGCTTCGCTCCCTCATCCATGACGGTGAGGCGCGAGGTGCTGGCAGGCATCACCACTTTCCTCACCATGGCCTATATCCTGGCCGTCAATCCCTCCATCCTGGCTGATGCCGGCATGGATAAAGGGGCAGTGTTTACCGCTACGGTGCTTTCTGCAGTGGTGGGCACCTTGGTCATGGCTGTGTATGCCAAGTTGCCCTTCGCTCTTGCTCCCGGTATGGGACTCAACGCATTCTTTGCATACACGGTGGTGCTCACCATGGGTTACTCATGGCAATTTGCCCTCACTGCAGTGTTCATTGAAGGTCTCGTCTTCATTCTGCTTACCCTCACAGGCCTCCGCCAAAAGATAGTGGATGCAATGCCCTTGGTACTTCGCCGTGCCATCTCGCCCGGAATAGGCTTCTTCATCGCCTTTATCGGGCTTAAGAATGCCGGCATCGTGTCTGGCAACCCGGCCACTTTGGTCACTATGGGCAACCTGCATGACCCTGCTGTGCTGCTGGCCTGTTTCGGCATCTTGCTCAGTGCTGTGCTGTTGGTCAGGAAGGTGACAGGCGCACTGCTCATTGGCATACTGGTGACCACGGTGGTGGGTATCCCTTTGGGTGTGACTCATTTTGAGCGTGTCTTGGACATCCCTCCCGCCATGACTCCCATACTGATGAAGTTTGAGTGGCAGAATGTGTTCTGTGTGGATATGGCCATATGCGTGCTCACGTTCCTTTTCATTGATATGTTCGACACTATCGGGACGCTTCTGGGCGTGAGCCACCGTGCAGGCATGGTGGATGAGAAGGGCAATATCCCCCGCCTCAGCCAGGCTTTTATGGCCGATGCCATAGGCACCACCGTGGGAGCCATGCTGGGTACCAGCACCGTGACCACTTATGTGGAGAGTGCGGCAGGTGTGAATGTGGGCGGTCGCAGTGGGCTCACAGCCTTTACCACCACGGTCTGCTTTGCGTTGGCTCTCTTTCTGGCTCCTCTGTTCCTGGCCATTCCTGGTCAGGCCACGGCTCCTGCCTTGGTGCTGGTGGGCGTGATGATGATGACCGACGTGGTGAAACTCCACCTGGGTGACTTTGCCGATGCCGTGCCTGCATTCGTCTGCATAGCCTTGATGCCTCTCACTTACAGTATATCAGACGGCATTCTGATGGGGTTGATTACCTACGTGTTCCTACGCGCTTTCACGGGTCGCTGGCGTGAGTTGAAGGTCAGCATGGTCATCCTGGCAGTGCTCTTCCTGATGAAGTATGCGCTGCTTTGAGCAGTGTTCACGGTATCTGCTGAAACAAAACAGGGAAGCCGCACCACTTCTGTCCGGTGCGGCTTCCCTTGTCTCTGTGCTTCTCTTGCTTATGGCGCGCAGTTGTTTCGGTTGGATGGCCGGTTTGCGCGGCCTTTCTCGGTTTCTTGGAAATTACTTCAAAGAGTACTCCAAGGTGTTCACCACGCGTATCTTTTTGATATAAGGCGTGTTTTCGTCCCGGTTCTCAATGGAGAACTGTCCCTGTTGTGCATTGCGTATGCCGCCCAGTGAGCACTCAGAGTCATCTGCGAATTTCTGTGCCGTGGCCCGTGCATTCTTGGTGGCTTCCTCCACCATGGCAGGTTTCACGTCATTCAGGCCAGTGAACTCATACTTAATCTGTCCGGTGCCATAATCCTCACTTACCAGTGCAATGCCTTGGCGCATGAGTTCTGCCTGCTTGTTGATGAGGCTGCGCACCAGGTCCACGTTGGTACTGGTGACAGTGATGACGCTTTTCGCCACGTAGCGGTATGCCATCACCTCGTTGCCGTAAGTGTTTGCCTGACGGTCAGTGATGGTGGGCGAGTTGACGCTAATCTCAGTGTCTTTGATGCCCCCGGCCTTCAGGAAGGCCACCACCTGCTTGTTCTTGCGTTCTATCACACCGTACATCTCTGAAGGTTCATTGCCTAATTCCTTATATGTAAGAGGCCATGATACCTTGTTGGCCTTCACTTCCTTCTCTGCCAGACCCTTTACCACTACGCTGCGGTCACGGTCTTTGAAAGTAACGATGCCGTTTCTGATGGCCACTCCTGTGGCAGTCATTCCCATTGCCATAATGATGGATGATACGATAAGTCCTTTTGAGTTCATGTTTCCAATTGTTTGTTGGTTTGACTTCAGTTCGTTTCTCTTCTCAAAGGTAGAATGAAAAAAGGGAAGCGTGTGTTGTTTTCATAAACTTTAACACGCGCTTCCCGCTTTTTTAATCTTTGTTTACTTGGCTGTCAGATGCTTCTTCTCAGTTCTTTCCAATGCGCAGTGTCTGTCCGGCCGTCACGTTGCTCTCGCTTATGATTTTCCCTTCTCGGCTTACCTTGACTTTTAACCGTTTGTCTCCCAGTCTTGTCACTTCGATGCCCATGGGCTGGTCTGTGCAGGCGTATACGTTCTTGAACGAGTATGTGTTCCAGCCTTTGGGCATCTGCGGAGTGAGGGTGAAGGAGCGGAACCCTGTGGCACGGAATCCCAGCAGGCCTTCTGTGAATATACGGCAATAGAGCGCGTTCTCCGTGCTCAGGTGTCTTTTTCCGCCTTCGGGCCATGCTTCCACCATGTAAGGAACATGCTCACCCAGCAGGCGTATGGCACTGAACCGCTGCAGAAATTCCGCTCCGCGGTCGGGATAACCGGCTGCCATGGCTCCGCGCAGTCCGTACAGTGTGGTGCGGTCCCAGAATATCTTGTCGCCGCTTACGCTGAGCATGCCGTTTTCTGTCCACAGTTGCGGCCCGAACATGGCTTCCACAGTGCCCTTGGCATGGTCGTGGATGCCCATGGTGAGTGGAATGGCTATCCAGGAGCGCAGTTTGTCATTGCCATCATAATAGCGGTAGGTGTCATATCCTTCCACTTCGTGGTGGAAGAAGCGGTCGATGTTCTTTCTCAGTTCTGCAGCCTGGCGGCGATAGGTGGAGGCCACTGCCGAGGGTTTCTTGAGCGCCTGTGCTAGGTATGCCGCACTGATGAGTGCATCGTAATAGAGGCAACTGGTGCACAAGTTGGCGTCGCCTGCAGGAAGCCTGTGCTCCAGTTCATCGGCATCGCTGGCCACCACCCCGTGCTGGTTCAGTTTCCTGCGGCTGTATTCCAAGCACCATTCAATCAGCGGCCATACCTCTTCGGCCGTTTTCCTGTCCCCTCTCTCCAGACAGTAACGGCTTGCTCCATAGGCCAGCATGGCCTGGTCGCCACGGTCAAAGGGGCCGAATGTATCGCTGCCGTTGCAGATTATGCTCCAGGGCATGAACTTGTATTCGGGGTTGGTCAACTTGAGATAACACTGCCAGGTGGTCATTGCGCTTTCGTTGCCAAGGCTGTAGCCCAGGAAAGGGAAGAAGGGGTTTATGTACTCGGCTTGGTCATTGCACCACATGGCGGCATAGTACGACTCACCCCCCGGGCATTGCATCGGGCCCACGGGAGTGTCCACGATACTCTCCGAGGCTCTGATTTTGGCCATGGCAAACAGGGTGGAAAGGGTGTCGTTGGGGCATGAGAAGTCGAGGTTGGAGGTCACCGTGCTGATTAACTGTTCCCTGTCGGTTGCTTCTTTTGCAAAATCTAAAGTGGTTTCTTGCTCCGTGTTGGTTTTGTATGCCTGTATGGAAGCATGGAAGCAGAGGCTGTCTCCGGGCTGCAGAAGCACGTTGGCACCCGTGGTGATGTCGGTGCGTGAGAGCAGGGTGTAAGGTCCGTCAAGGTAGTTTTTGCCGTCTGTGGTGCGTGCATTGCGTATGGCAGGTATGCTCACGGCCTTTTCCTTGTCTCCTGTGTTCTTGATGACATATCTCTCACACACTGCCTGCTGCGTGGGGCTTGGCCACAGCACGCGTTTGATGGCAAAGGTGCATCCATCGGCCTTGGCAGTAGAGAGCACGGTGAGACATCCGTCCAGGCGTACCCGCTCCACCTGTTCCGCTGTGAGTTTGCGGCGATTTACGGTAATCCCATCAAGGAAATCCTCATCGTTCTGCGGCATCCAACTGGCGTGTGTGTTGTCTGGCAGGGTGCGCAGGGCAGGGAACACCAGGTGTCGGTTTACACTGAAGCGTCCGTCTTTGTCCACATTCCAGTAATACACCACCGCGCTTTTCCTTCCGCTCATCTCCACATGGTCGCCGTAGGGCAAACCACCTTTCTTTCCGTCCCATTCCACTGCGTGGTGTCCGGCAATGCTCCATCTCTCGGCCGCCGTGAGGCATACGGGCAATACCGTAAGCGCAGCCATCAGTAATGTTTTCTTCATATCTTGTCAGTTTTGCTTGTTTGCTGTTTAAGATTGTGTGCAGTGCATCCTGCACGGGAGTCAATATTTCACCTTCACCATTACGGGGCAATGGTCCGATGCAGGGTTGCCCACCGTGATCCATGTCTTGGTGACAGATGGCTTGGCGGAACCTTCGCGTGTGACAATATAGTCAATCATCTCCCTGGGCTTGTCGTAAGGGAACGTAGGTGTATCGGTGGAGTTAAGCACGCGGAAGTGCTTGGTGAGCACCTGGTAGAAGTTTTCCTGTGGACTGCCGTTGAAGTCACCCATGAGAAATACGGTCTTATCTTGGTATTTCTCCAGCGCCTTGTGTATGATTGCTATGGACTCCGTGCGGTCTTTCTCGGTGAGGGAGAGGTGCGTGCAGCATGCCACATAGCGCCCGAAGTCGGCTATCAGCAGGGTACGCTTCTCTTCGCGTCCCGGCAGGGAAATGCGTTCCACGTGCTTGGGAGCCTTCCTGCTCAGCAATGCTATGCCGTACTTCCCACCTTGGAAGGGGATGGCTCCGGCGTAGGTGTCGTGCAGGCCTGTGTGTCGTGCTATCTCGCCTGCCACGTATTGCCTGCCTACCCTTTGGGTGGCACTGTCCACCTCCTGCAAAGCCACCACATCGGGTTGGTATTCCTTGATTATTTGCGCGATGCGCTCAGGCGCGTATTTCTTGTCCATCCCCTCGGCGTGGTGGATATTGTAAGTCATCAACTTTAGCCGCCTGGCCTGCATGGGTTGCAGTGCGAGCAGTGTGAGTGCGGCAAGGCAAAGGCACTTTCTGTATTTCATGAATTGGTGTTTGATCATGTGTTCCTTGCTTTATCTGTCCAGCCTGCGCAGCCATTCCTCCAGTTCGCCTGTCCACTGCCGCTTCCATACAAACCAGTCATGGAACGCCCAGCCGTGTCCGCCCACCGGATAAACATGCAGCACTGCCGATACTCCTTGGTCGCTGAGTGCCCGGCAATAGTCCAGGCTGTTGCGCAATGGCACTATGCCGTCATCGCTGCTGTGCATGATGAATGCCGGGGGAGTCTGCTTGGTCACCTGTTTCTCATTGCTGTACAAGTCCACCAATTCCTGGGAGGGATTCTTGCCAAGCAGGTTGTCACGGCTGCCTTGGTGGGTGAATGATTTGTCCATGGTGATTACAGGGTAAAAGAGAATCTGGAAGTCAGGCCGGTTCTCCGCATTGGTGAAATGCGTGGCTGCCGTTGAAGCCAGGTGCCCGCCTGCACTGCATCCCTGGATGCCCAGTTTGCTGAAGCCCCACTCCTGTGCGTGCTGGCGCATGAGATGCATGGAGCGGTGCACGTCCTCCAGCGGAACTTGATAATGACTGTTGGGCACGCGGTATTTCAGGACGGCATAGGTGATGCCCTGGTTGAGGTACCATTGAGCCATGTCCCTGCCCTCATAGGTGTACCATACGTCGGTATACCCTCCGCCGGGGCAGGCAAGGATGGCCAGGCCGCACGGTTTCTGCGGCACATAGACGGTGAGCGTGGGCACACTCACCTTGTTGGCGTGAAATCCGTCATCGCCTTCCGGCTCGGTGATGCCGTTTGCTGTGGGCGGCTGTGTGCCTTCCCAGATTTTTGTCTCCCAGGAAGGAGTTTGTGCGCTTGCCGCCATAAGCATCAGTGCGGACAGCAGCGTAAGTGTAAGTCTCTTCATAACTAACGGGTCTTGTGGATGATAGTTTTATGCAAAGTTAGTGATTTATCCTTTATTCTGTCGGTTTGTCACCCAAAACCTTGCTGTGTGGTGCCATTTTCTGTCCGGTGGGTTGAAATAGTGTCAGGATGAGGCATGCCGGATGGGAGAAAAGCATTAACTTCGTGTCAGGTTTATGTTAAGAACTGCCATACATGCTTATGGTGGTGGCTTGGGAAGTAGGGCTGCCCATTATTGGGGAAAGTATCGGAGGGCTCCATGCCGTGCCCGGCAATTGTGTGTTGTGCTTCTTTCCTTGCGGATGGCGGTTGCGCCTGGCTTTCTCCTGGTTGTGATGAATATATTATCCATATCAAAGAAATATCAGTGAAATGATGATGAAAAGGACTCTTCTTACCTTGTCTGCGGCACTGCTTGCACTCATGCAGGCTAATGCCTCGGATGAGTACAGGCTCACAGCCTGTACCGAACATCTAGAATCCCCGCTGGGCATAGACGTGTGCCAGCCCCGCTTCTCCTGGATGCCTGACAGCACTTGCCGGGCCCCCCGTCAGCAGTCGTGGCATCTGGTGGTGGCATTGGACTCGCTCTCAGCGGCGCACATGCAAGGCAACCTGGTGGCCGATCAGTGCAGTGATGACGACCGCATTCTGGTTCCTTATGAGGGCAAGCCCCTGATGCCGCGCACTCGATATTTCTGGAGGGTGGTGACGGACTACGGCGGGCGGACGGCCGACAGCGGCGTGCAGACCTTTGAAACCGGGCTGGGTGCCCGTGCGGCGTGGCATGGCAACTGGATAAGTGATGGTCAGGGACAGGACGTGTTGCCTGCACCTTATTTCCGCAGAGCCTTCAGCGTGGACAAGCAAATCCGGCAGGCCAGGGTATACATGGCCGCTGCGGGACTGTATGAACTCAGCATCAACGGACAGCGGGTGGGCAATCACATGCTTGACCCACTGTACACGCGCTTTGACCGCAGGATACTCTATGTAACCCACGATGTCACTTCCCTCCTGCAGCAGGGTGGCAATGCCCTGGGGGTGGTGCTGGGCAACGGATGGTACAATCACCAGTCCATCGGGGTGTGGAACTTCGAGCATGCTCCGTGGCGCAACCGTCCGGCCTTCTGCCTGGACTTGGTACTCACCTATGAGGACGGTACCGAGCAGGTCATCTGTACCGACTATTCATGGCGCAGCAGTGAGGGAGAGATTGTGCAGAACAACATCTACACGGGTGAGCATCGCGACTTTACCCGCTCACAGAAAGGATGGGACCAACCAGGTTATGACGACAGCAAGTGGCGCGGAGTGAGCCTGCGCGCATGTCCTGCGCGCAATGTCACCGCCCAGCAAGCGCGCCCCATACGGGTCGACTGGGAGCGTAAGGCTGTCAAACTGACTCGTCTTAAGGACAATGTCTGGCTCTATGACTTCGGGCAGAACATGGCCGGAGTGACTCACTTGAAGGTGAAGGGTGAGCGTGGCAACGTGCTGCGCATACGCCATGCGGAGCGGTTGGGCAAGGACGGAGCCGTGGATCAGTCGAACATCGACGTGTATTACCGGGGTGACAAGGTGCGTGACCCGTTCCAAACCGATGTGGTGACACTGAGCGGCGAAACTGATGAGTATTGTACGCAATTCAACTACAAGGGTTTCCGGTATGCGCAGGTGGAGGGCGACCAGCCCGTGGAACTGACCGTGGACAACCTTACGGCATGCTTCCTGCACAGCGATGTGCCGCAGGTGGGAAGCATCACCGCGTCCAATCCCATCATAGGCAAACTGATGCACGCAAGCCGCATGTCATACCTGTCCAACTTGATGGGGCTGCCCACCGACTGCCCACAGCGCGAGAAGAACGGCTGGACCGGAGACGGGCACTTGGCCATTGAGGCCGGGCTCTACAACTATGACGGCATCACCGTATACGAGAAATGGATGCAGGACCACAGGGATGAACAGCAGCCCAACGGCGTCCTGCCCGACATCATACCCACGGGCGGATGGGGTTACGGCACCGACAACGGCCTCGACTGGACCAGTACCATTGCCATCATACCCTGGACGCTGTACCTCTTTTATGGCGACACCAGACCCTTGAGTGACTGCTATGAGAGCATACGCCGCTATGTGGACTATGTGGATCAGCGTTTTCCGCAGCATCTGGCAGACTGGGGACGGGGCGACTGGGTGCCCGTGACCGTGGGCAGCAATAAGGAACTGACCTCCAGCGTATATTTCTATACCGACACCCGCATATTGGCCAGTGCTGCCCGTCTGCTGGGCAGAAAGGACGATGCTGAGCACTATGGTCGGTTGGCCACGGCCATCCGTGATGCCATCAATGACAAGTACCTGAACCGTCAGACGGGCATCTATGCCAGTGGAACGCAGACTGAGCAGAGCGTACCACTGTACTGGGGTGTGGTGCCCCGGGAGTGTGAGGCACTGGTGGCATGCCGCCTCAATGAGAAGGTGGAGGCTGCCGGATACCACCTGGATGTGGGTGTGCTGGGCTGCAAGGCCCTGCTTTGTGCCCTTAGCCAGCACGGCTATCCCGAGACGGCTTACCGTGTGGCCGTACAGGACACCTACCCCTCGTGGGGCTGGTGGGTGAGCAACGGGAGCACCACCTTGCTGGAAAACTGGAGGCTGGATGCCGAACGCGACATATCGGACAACCACATGATGTTTGGTGAGATTGGCGCATGGTTCTACAAGGGACTCGGCGGCATCTACCCCGACGAGCATGCTCCGGGGTTCCACCATATATGCCTCTCACCCTATTTCCCACTCTCGTTGAACCGCTTCTGTGCCCGTCACATGTCTCCTTACGGGCAGATAGAGTCTTCGTGGACCAGCAAGGGCAAGCGTGTGAACTATACCGTGCGCATTCCTGCCAATTCCTATGCCACGCTCACCATCCCGCAGGGCTTTGCCGTGAAGGGGCAGGAACGGAGCCTGGAACTGGCTTCGGGCACTCATCACATAGAGATGGTACGTACGGAATAACCCCCAATCGGCCATTAGGCCGAGACATGTTTCCCTAATGGCCGATTTGGAATAAAGGTTTCCTGGCTTTCTGTCGGCACAGAAAAGCATCAGAAGGCTGTCCGGCATCGCCCTTTGTGGCAACACGTATTCCTTGCATCGGCAATATACATGTCCCGGTCAAGTAATACGTGTTGTCCCAAGGAAGCAAGGAAATCCTCGTCTCAGATACGGCATATTTTTCCCTGCAAGAGCCTTTTGCCATGATTCTTGAGAAGACTCCGCAAAAACGTGCTAACTGGGAAAAAATAAAAATCCAGTTAGGAAAAATATTTTTTCCAATTGGAAACTTAAAATTGGGTATTTCAAGCGTGAATATGCCCCCCAAAAAAAGGAAGCCATTTAAGGCGTGCCATCCTGTCGTTTCCGAAACGCCGGAATGAGACAGGGAGCAAACCACGGGGCATAACCGTGGTTTGCTCCCTGTTTGTCGTTAAACTATGCGTTGTCCGGCTGCCCGGTGCGGTGCGTGCTGCGCCGTGCGGCCTGGTGCTCAGTCGTTCACCAGGCATTCGTCCAGAATGGTGCTGATGACCTCCTTGTCAAGGTGCTGGCCTATGAAGACCAGTTTCTGCATGCGGTCTCCGTAACGTTCGTCCCAGTCGCGGCGCAGTCCGTTGTCCTTGGCCAGCATGGCCTCCAGTTCGGGCTTCGGCATGGTGGCATACCATTGTCCTGCGTTCTGGAGGCCTACTTGCTTGCCTGCCTGTTCAAACAGGTAGCACGTGTCCTCCTCGCCCTTGAAGTAGCAGATGCCTTTTGCACGGATAACATTGGTGGGCCAGAGCCGTGCCACGAAGTGGTCAAAGCGTCCCAGGTCAAAGGGCTGCCGGCGGTAGTAGACAAAGGTGCCTATGCCGTATTCCTCAGCTTCTCCCTCATCGTGATGGTGATGATGGTGTCCGCACTCTTCCTTCTCTTCGCCATGGTGATGGTGGTGATGTTCCTCTTCCTCGCCATGGTGGTGCTCGTTCTCGTTTTCCTCTTCATCATGGTGATGGTGGTGTTCCTCTTCCTCGTCGCCGTGGTGGTTCTCAATCTCGTCAATCCATGCTGCGGAAGTGGCCACGCGGTTGAAGTCGAACATGTGGGTGTGTAGGATGCGGTCAAAGTCCACGTTGCCATAGTCGCACTCAATGATTTCTGCCTTGGGCTGTAGTGCCTTGATGATCTGGCGTATGCGTTCCAGTTCGTGTGGTTCCACCTCGCTGGCCTTGTTGAGCAGGATGATGTTGCAGAATTCAATCTGCTGTATCACCAGGTTCTCAATGTCCTCTTCGTCAATGCTTTTCTTCAAGAGTCCTTCTCCGCTCTGGAACTCGTCTTTCATCCTGAGCGCGTCCACTACCGTCACGATACAGTCAAGTTCGGGTATCCCATGCCTTGTGACAGGCTCGGCCATGGACTGCATGGAGCAGATTGTCTGTGCGATGGGTGCCGGCTCGCATATTCCACTGGCCTCGATGACCAAATAGTCAAACCTCTGCTGTGCTATGATGTCGCTTATCTGCTGCACCAAGTCCATCTTTAGTGTGCAGCAGATGCAGCCGTTTTGGAGTGCCACCAAACTGTCGTCCTGCTGATCCACCACTCCCCCTTTCTGTATCAGGTCGGCATCTATGTTCACCTCGCCGATATCGTTGACAATGACCGCGAAGCGAATGCCCCGCCTGTTGGAAAGGATTCTGTTGAGCAGAGTGGTCTTGCCGCTGCCCAGATAACCGGTGAGCAAGAGTACCGGTACATTGATTTTAGCCATTTCCTTATATATTATACGTTCGTTACGCAGCAAAGTTACGCCAAATCCCTGCTGTATGTTATGCTGCTACTGCCAAATTACATGCATGAACTGTAAATTATGGGAGAAGTGTCTGTGAGCAGGCAAAAAATGTGGTATATTTGCAAGAAATATTATTCCGACTGAAACTAAAAGATGATGAGAAGAATTTCTATGCTGCAGAGAGTATCCTGTGTGGTGATGTTCTTCTGTCTGGGCATGTCGCTTCAGGCAGCGGGGGATGGCAAATTGACAGGGACGCCCATTGGGTCGACCAACTGGGATTATTCCGCAAGTGCGCCCTCGACAACGGTCAACACTCCGGCATGCGCCTTTGACGGTAACACTGATACCTATTATGCTTCACAGGAAAGATCGAACACTTGGGTGGGGCTCGACTTGGGTACTCCTCACGTGATAACCCGTGTGGGATGGGTTCCACGCACAGGACAGGGCGGCCGGGTGCAACTTGCTCTGTTTGAAGGTGCCAACAATGCAGACTTCACCGATGCCGTGCCTCTGTACCTGATACCCGAAGCGGGGGCCGACCGTAGGCATGACTATGCTGATGTCAATGTGTCTCGCGGGTTCAGATATGTGCGATACGTGGGTCCCAATGATGCCCGTTGCTGCGTGAGTGAGGTGGAGTTTTACGGCCATGAAGGCACAGGCGATGACAGCCGATTCTATCAGATTACCAACCTGCCCACGCTGAGCATACATACCCAGGCGGGTACCGATCCTGCGGACAAGGTGAACGAGATGCCCTCTCAAATGGTTCTTGTGTATGACGGGGGCACGCGCCTGCAGGAGTATCCCATGCTTATCCGTGGCCGCGGAAACGCCTCCTGGAGTTTTCCCAAGAAGCCGTACCGCATCAAGTTCAACGATGGCAAGAGCCACCATATGTTGAAGGACTCCCCTCAGGAATCGCCTGCCAAGGCCAAGAAATGGACGCTCATCAACAATTATGGTGACAAGACTCTGATGCGCAATTGCCTTGCCTTTGAACTGAGTCGTCGTCTGGGGCTGGCATATACGCCTTACTGTCAGCCGGTGGATGTGATACTCAACGGTGAGTACAAGGGGTGTTACCAACTCTGTGACCAGATTACCATAGACAAGAGCCGCGTGGCTATCACCGAGATGACTCCTGATGACACCAGTGGCGATGCGCTTACAGGAGGCTATCTAGTGGAGGTGGATGCCTATGCCGGTAGTGAAACCAATGCTTTCACGAGTACGCGCGGCATACCCGTAACCATTAAAGCCCCCGGGGATGATGACATCACCGGTTCGCAGAAGACATATATAAGACGCGCCTTCAACACCATGGAGGCTTCCCTGTGGGCAAGCAATTACAAGGATGAGGCCGTGGGATACCGTTCTAAACTGGATGTGGAGAGTTTCCTGCGTCACTTCATCGTGGGAGAGATGTCGGGAAACACAGACACTTACTGGAGCACCTACATGTACAAGGAGCGTAACCAGACACCTTTCCACGTGGGGCCCGTGTGGGATTTCGACCTTGCCTTTGACAATGATACTCGTATCTATCCCGTGAGCAACCGCACCAACTGGGTGTACCGGTCGGGTGGAAGCAGTGCCGCCAACATGTCCTCTTTTGTGACCAGGGTGCTTTCTGACCCTTATGCCACCACAAGGCTCAAGATGATATGGGCAGAGATGCGTCGCAGCGGTGCCTTTACCAAGGAGTCGCTGATTGCTTACGTGGACAGCATGGCGCAGGTGCTGGATGCTTCTCAGCGGCTGAATTTCATACGCTGGCCCATCATGAACCAGCGTGTGCACCAGAATCCCAAGATCTATGGTTCGTATGCTGGTGAGGTGAATGTGCTTCGTGACTATTTTGATACGCGTCTGGACTGGATAGATAACTTCCTGGATTATGGTGTGGATAAGGTATATAATGACTCGGTGTTCTATATCAGTTCGGCCGCTGAACTGGTGGAGTTTGCCGAGGCGGTGAACTCCGGAGCCGCCCGCTCTGAGGGTTACCTGACTAAGGATATCAATATGGCGGGTTATAGTGAACTGTTCCTGCCCATCGGCAGCGGGGTTCATCCTTTCGTGGGCATCTTTGACGGACGCGGGCATAGCATAAGCAATCTCCATCTGGCAGGTGGAAAAAACTGGGGCGTGTTCGGTACCGTGGGCGATGGTGTTCAGATACGTAACTTCGTGCTCGATTCTTCATGCTCCATCAGCGGTGATTCGTATGTCGGTATTGTAGGCTCCTCCACTGGCGATGGCCTGGTTACCATTGAGAGGGTAGGCAACGAAGCCGCCATCACAGGTACGGGCGTGAACGTGGCCGGCATTATTGGATGCAATTATGGAAGCACTTGCCGCTTTGTGATACGAGACTGCTACAATGCAGGAAACATCACCGGGGCGGATGAGAGTGCTGCCATCTCAGGCTGGCTAGGCCAGGATGCCGAGATGACGGGCTGCTGGAACTCAGGCGTGATAACGGGCTGCCTGAAGGGATTGGAGATGGCTCGTTACTCCGTGAGCGTGGATATGACGGGCTGCTACAACACGAGCGGCAAACAGGTAACCTTGGTGGATGAGGCGGCAGTGGCCAGTGGCGAACTGTGCTGGATGCTTAATCAGCCCAAGGGAGACTGTCCGATATGGTATCAGAAACTGGGTACAGACCCCCATCCTATGTTTGGCAGTGCACATGGCCTTGTAGTTAAGAATGATGATGGAACTTACTCCAATACTGATGTAAAACCAGGTGACGTGAATCAGGACGATGCCCTGACGCTCGTTGATGCCGATTGGGAGGCCGAGCATATCGTGGGACGTACCCCCGAGAACTTTGCCGTCTATAATTCCGATGTGAACAATGATGGTGAAGTGAATGTGCTTGATGTGGTGGCCATAGTGGATGCCACGGCAGGAAAGGAAACTGAATTCACGCCCGGCACGCAGTCCAACGTGCGTATCTATTCAAGTAACGCTTCGGTGAAAGCGGGCGGACAGCGGACGGTATACGTGTGGCTCTCCTCACCGCAGACCCTTACAGCCTGCCAGGCTGATGTGGTTGTGTCAGGAGGTCTGTCGGTTGATACCACGGCAGTCAGTGTGGGGAACCTGCATTCGGGCACGCATGTGCTTAAGTATGGAGAGCAGGACGGTACCATGCGCATACTGAGTTATTCTACTGACAATGCTCCCTTGAAGAGCAAGAGTGGAACGCTCGTTACCTTGAAACTTCAGGCCGATGAGGCATTCACGGGCGGCACACTGACCTTGGCCAACCAGGTTCTGACCTCAGCCGAGGGTGATGTGTATCGTCCCGATGATGTCAGTTACAATGTGACTTTGTCCAATACTTATGTGACAGATATACAATTCTCGGAAGAGGAACTGGCCATGCAGGTCGGGGACATCCATCGTCTGGGAGTCACGGTGTTGCCTGCCACTGCCACCAAACAGGCCTTGACCTGGACATCGTCTGATGAGAGTGTGGCCACGGTGGATGCTTATGGAACCATCACGGCCAAGTCTTTGGGAAGTGTCACCATCACGGCACAGGCCACAGATGGCTCTGGCGTGCGTGCCACCATGCATGTGGAAGTTGTTGATGGCATGGGTGTAATGGACATTGAGAGCGTGCCCGAGGCAGCAGAAATCTATACACTCCAAGGTGTGCGTGTGTCAAAACTGAAGCACGCAGGAGTATACATTGTCAATGGCACCAAAGTGCTGGTAAGATAATTAAGGGGGAAAGACATAAATACAGAGCAATATGACACTGATTAAATCAATTTCCGGCATCCGCGGCACTATAGGCGGACGGGCAGGGGACACGTTGAATCCTTTGGACATAGTGAAATTCACATCGGCTTATGCCACGCTCATACGGCGCACGACCAAGGTCACGAGCAACAAGATAGTAGTGGGTCGTGACGCCCGTATTTCGGGTCCTATGGTCAGGAATGTGGTGTGCGGTACTCTGATGGGCATGGGCTTCGATGTGGTGAACATCGGTCTGGCCACCACTCCCACTACGGAGATAGCCGTGACGATGGAGGGTGCGTGCGGAGGCATAATCATCACCGCCAGCCATAACCCCCGCATGTGGAATGCCTTGAAACTGCTTAACGAGAAGGGTGAGTTTCTCAACAAGGAGGAAGGCAACGAGGTGCTCCGCATTGCCGAGGCTGAGGACTTTGAGTATGCAGACGTAGACCACCTGGGATCTTATCGGGAAGATGATTCTTATGACCAAAAGCACATTGACCTTGTGCTCAGCCTGCCCCTAGTGGACACTGAGGCCATACGCAAGGCAGACTTCCATGTGGCCTTTGATTCGGTCAACAGTGTGGGCGGTGTCATCCTGCCAAAATTGTTCCGGCAGTTGGGCGTGCAGCATGTGGAAGGGCTGTTCACAGAGCCAACGGGCGATTTTCAGCATAACCCCGAACCTTTGGAGAAGAACCTTTCTGACATCAAGGCCTTGATGCAGAAGGGTGGTCAGGACATTGGCTTTGTGGTGGATCCCGACGTGGACAGGCTGGCTCTCTTCTGTGAGGACGGCACCATGTATGGTGAGGAGTACACGCTGGTGACCGTGGCCGACTACATTCTGCAGCACACTCCAGGCAACACCGTGAGCAACTTGAGCAGCACCCGGGCACTGAGGGATGTGACCCGCAAGTATGGCCAGGAGTACAATGCTGCTGCCGTTGGAGAGGTGAACGTGGTGACCAAGATGAAGGAGACACAGGCCGTGATAGGCGGCGAAGGCAATGGAGGAGTCATTTATCCCGCTGCACATTACGGGCGTGACGCTCTGGTGGGCATCGCTCTCATCCTCACTTATCTGGCCAAGAAGGGTTGCACAGTCAGCCAACTGCGTGCTTCCTATCCTCCTTACTTCATAGCCAAGAACCGCATCGACCTTACTCCGGAGACTGATGTGGATGCCATCCTGGCGCGTGTGAAGGAAATGTACAAGGCTGAGGAGGTGAACGACATTGACGGTGTGAAGATTGACTTCCCCGACAAGTGGGTGCACCTGCGCAAGTCAAACACGGAGCCTATCATACGTGTCTACAGCGAGGCATCTACCATGGAAGCCGCCGAGGAGATAGGTCACCGCATCATGGATGTGGTGTACAGCATGGTGTGAATGGCATAGACTAACAACTGACAAAACATTACAGATATGTTGACACAGATTATCAATGCTCGGATACTGACCCCGCAGGGGTGGTTGAAGGATGGCAGTGTCATCATCCGAGACAGCAAGATTCTGGAGGTTACCAATTGTGACCTGGCCATCATTGGCGCAGACATTATTGACGCAAAAGGTATGTATGTGGTGCCCGGATTTGTGGACATACACGTGCATGGCGGTGGGGGACGCGACTTTCAGGAGGGCACGCCCGAGGCATTCAGTGTGGCAGTGAACGCACATCTGAAATATGGCACCACCAGTATCTTCCCCACCCTGAGCAGTAGCACCATTCCCATGATTGAGAAGGCCGTGGAGACCTGTAGTGAAATGATGAAGGATCCTGAGACACCCATACAGGGACTGCATCTGGAGGGGCATTACCTGAATCCCGGAAAGGCAGGCGCGCAGCGGCCCGAGTGGATTAAGAATCCCGATCCCAACGAATACATACCCATCGTGGAGCACTCTGCCTGCCTGACCAGATGGGATGCCGCACCCGAGTTGCCCGGTGCCTTGCAGTTCGGAAAGTTCTGTGCGGAGAAGGGCATCCTGCCCAGCATAGCGCACACTGCAGCCAATTACAGTGACGTGAAGGCGGCCTTTGAGATGGGATTCACGCATGTGACCCACTTCTATAACGCCATGCCCGGGTTCCACAACAAGCGTGAGTACAAGTACGAGGGCACTGTGGAGAGTGTGTATCTGATTGACGACATGACCGTGGAGTGTGTGGCCGATGGCGTACACGTGCCTCCCACTATCTTGCGCATGGTTTACAAGGTCAAGGGAGTGGAGCGCATGGCACTCATTACCGATGCTCTGGCTGTGGCCGCAGCCGACAGCAAGGAGGTGAGAGCCTTTGACCCTCGTGTGGTGATTGAGGATGGCGTGTGCAAGTTGTCTGACCGCTCGGCACTGGCAGGCTCCATTGCCACCACGGACCGTTTGGTTCGCACGATGGTCAATCAGGCCGAGGTGCCCCTGGAGGATGCTGTCCGCATGGCCAGTGAGACTCCTGCCCACATCATGGGTGTGCATGACCGCAAAGGGTCGCTCATGCGTGGCAAGGATGCCGACATATTGATTCTGGACGAGAAACTCAATGTACGTTGTGTATGGCAGATGGGTAAGATCAGGAAGAATACGCTTTTCTGATGTCCGATGAGGCTGCATCTTATATCAATGTACGCGTACATATAATATAGAGCAATACGAAACGAAGAGCGGTGAACGCGCCCGGCCGGAAAGCCCAAGCGTTCACCGCTCTTCGCGTGTCTTCTCTTTATCCCCAATCGGCCATTAGAGTTCTGATGCTTTTTCTACGTTGTCTTTTTCTGTTTACCACCAACTTCTCGAAGTGTAGCAGGCTACGCCGAGAGGAGGTGGGCAGTAAACTGGGAAAGAGAGTGCGGAAAACACAGGACAGAGTTCTTCTGGACAAGCAAGGGAAACATATCTTGGTCTAATGACGATTTGGGGTTATCGCATTACCATCTGTCGGTCCTGAAGGGAGCCACATGCAGTCCGCTTGCTGTGCGCAGGGTACATGTGGGGTTGTCAGCCCACCCATAACGTACGGCAATGGGCACCTTCACGTCTTGGCATCTTACCACCACCTCATTGTCACTCACCACCGTGGCTTTTGCCACGTGCCATTTGCGGTCGGCGCCGGCCAGTATGAAGCCCGGCAGACTCTCCTCCCTGACCAAAGGTTCGCTGCCTCGGGGAGTGGCAAAGTGGATGTGCACGCCGTCAGGCTCCACCGTATAGTGGTCATAGATGGGTGCTGTGTAGGCCGTCTTGCTCTTCCCGTATGTCTGGTTCAGTGCAATGGCAGCCATGCGCCTGCCCACTTCACGCTTCGTCTTCGGGTGGATGTCATCGGCCGTGCCCAGGTCTATGTTGCTTACCATGCCCGTATGGGGCAGGCACAGGGCATCGGCCTGTGACTCGCGCAGCAGTGCCCACTGTGAGTCGGGCTGCAGGTCACTTGGCTTTAGATAATTGGCAAGTTGCACGAAATAGAAGGGCATGGTGGGGTTGTTCCAGCACTTGCGCCAGTCGGTAATCAGTGTCTGGAAGAGTGCCTGGTGCTGTGCTGCACGTCCCACATTGTTGCAGCCCTGGTACCAGATGACACCTCGGATGGGGAATTCAACGAGAGGCTTTATCATGGCATTGAAGAGCACGGTGGCATGGTTGCTGTGGTTGAAGTCCTGTATGTGGGGCTTCCGATCCTGCGGCAGGCTTTCGTAATAGGCCTTCACCTTGGCCTCGTCATAGTCTGCGGCGATGATGTGGCGTGCCTGATCCTCAAATCCTGTTACGTCCTGCAATGCCTCGGCTCGCGTCCATGCCTCGGCGGGCGTGCCTCCCCAGTCGTCATCAATGATTCCCACGGGCACTTTCAGTTCTTCCCACAGGCGCAAGGCATAGAAATAGCAGAGTGCACTGAAATTCTCCACATATTTGGGGCTGCACTCTTGCCAGCCGTCCATGTTTACCTCCACTTGCTCCAGGGGGCGCAGGCTTGTGCGCTTCTTCACCTGTAGCAGGCGTATGTTGGGGTAGTTGGCATTGCTTATCTCCTCCTCGTAGTTGAGCACCTTTCCCCATCCCTTGAGGGGCATCTCCATGTTGCTCTGTCCGCTTCCCAGCCACACTTCGCCCACAAGCACGTTCTTCAGGGTGGTCTCCTCGCCATCGGAGAATGTCATCTCGTAGGGCTTCAGGCCTCCTTTGGGGGTCTGTATGGTGAGCGTGAATCGGCCGTCGGTTGGTGATGCTTGTGCTGCGACACCTTTCTTGTCCCATCCTGTCACCAGTGTCACCTGGCTTCCGGGGCGTGCCGTTCCGCTTATCTTGAGTGTGCTTTTCTGCTGCAGCACCATGTTGCTGGTGAAGTGGGTGGGCAGCGTCACCCGGCTCCATGTCGTCTGCCCGGTGAGCATCAGCCCGGCGAGCAGAGTGTAGGTTAGTCTTTTCATTCTGTAGTCTTTTGGTTCTCTTTTATGCAAATTTACGCTTTTTTATCCTTTTCAGTGGCAATTTGGCAGCCCAAAAGGATGCCCCCTCTGCCTTTTTCCTTAACTTTGTGAGGACAATCAGCCTTGTGGGGGGCTTTCTGCGGCCTCTTGTACATGGAACATCTAACTTAAATATAAAACTGGAATGAAAAGGACACTAACTCTCCTCTTTGCTGCTGTGCTGGGCACGGCGGTTCTTGCACAGCCGAAGATTGTTGCTCACCGCGGCTATTGGCGCACTGATGGCAGCGCGCAGAACTCCATTACATCCATCAAGAAGGCGGCCGAGATTGGCTGCTACGGCTCGGAATTTGATGTGTGGATTACGGCCGACGGCGTGCCCGTGGTGTTCCATGATGCCACCGTTAATGGCATCCGCATTGAGGACACCACCTTTGCCGTGCTCATGAATCACCGCCTGGCCAACGGGGAATTTATTCCCACCCTGCAGCAGTACCTTACCGAGGGAGCCAAACTGGACGGCTGCCAACTCATACTTGAGATAAAGACCCATCGCAGTGATGCACGCAACAGGCGTGCCGCAGACATGGTGGTGGAACTCATCAAGATGCTTGGGCTGGAGAGCAAGACGGAGTATATTGCCTTCAGC
This sequence comes from Prevotellaceae bacterium, assembly GCA_019420585.1. Classification (GTDB taxonomy): domain Bacteria; phylum Bacteroidota; class Bacteroidia; order Bacteroidales; family Bacteroidaceae; genus Physcousia. The sequence goes on along the minus strand of JAHZGX010000002.1, from coordinate 24,015 downwards.
AAGGTCGTGTGCCAGCGTCTGCATGAGATTACACCCGACTCCAAGGTGGCTTACCTCAATGGGGAACTCGCACCCAAGGAGGTGAAGGAAATGGGTCTTACAGGCATTGACTATAACGAGAAGGTGTTCCAGAAGCACCCCGAATGGCTCCAGGAAGCCAAGCAACTGGGCGTGGAGGTGAACGTCTGGACTGTGGATGGAGAGGAAAACCTGCGTCACCATGCTGCCCTCGATGGCGTGGACATCATCACCACCAACGACCCCGAGGTGCTCAAGGGCATCCTGGCTGAACAGCAGGCAGCCAAGCAGCCTGCTGCCAAGAAGTCGAAGAAACGCAAGTGACGCGGTCTGACCGACCTGTTGGCTTGCTTGCTGACAGGTCTCTCAGTGTTGCTCCCATTGCCGTACATTCCGGCAGCAGCGTGCACGCATGATTCTTGGCAGGATTTTTACGGCACAGACTGAGCCGCATGGCAGATTCCCATCCCCGGGCTGTCATGCGGCTCATTTTTGTTCCTGTCTTTCCGGGCTACCGCCATGGAAAGCCTGATGCTCCTTGTCCTTTACTCCTCATTACCGGCATGTATTTTCTGTTTCATGCCACGAAACTACCATTTCAAACTTGGAAATTACCATTTCAAACCGTGAAACTACTGTTTCCAAGTTTGAAATAACTGAAACTATATACTTGGGTGCACAAAGAGTTGCGTCTAATGAAAGGTCGCACCTATCATGAGTAATGTTTAATTAGAGGTTATTCTATTCAGAACGTGTATCATCATTTTCCCTATCCTGCATATCTTTTCCCTCTTTCTTCACGGCATGCGTGACTATGTGAGAATTGCCGTTGCTCATCTTTGTTATTGTTTGGATGAGATATTTATAATGTGTTCCCCCCCCCAAAAAAAAAATGTATCAAACGGAGTTTTTTAACATTTGAAATGACTAAATCGGGCATATACCGAGTATAATTCACTGTAAGCAATAATAAAACGGTATATGCAAACATTCCATCAACTCATAGATATGGCTTTATATAGATGATACAACATGTAAGATATATAACTGACTTGTAGAAGTCAACTTCTTGTTGTCATACTATGCTTTTAAGCAGTTCTGCGGTTTTGCCTGACTTTTTGTTTGGCTGTTTCATTCTAATTAAGTACCTTTGTTACAAACTGTCAACCAAGGAGGTTTTAAGAAATAGACATTCATAAACAAAGACATATTGCAAACGACTTGTAGACAAGTTATTTGGCTTTAGTAAATCTGGTAAATTGAAAATGGCTCCGAATAATAAGTCGAAAGGTGGGTTTGTACCCTGCAAAGGGCGCAGACTGCTTTTCCTTATTTGAGCTAAAGGTTTTACCAGAACCTACTAAAGCAAAGAAGTGAAAAGTCAAGGATGTGTCCTTTTCCTTTTTACTATAACTGCTTGAATGGAATATAAACTTTAAAAACAATATATAAATATGAAAGTAAAGGAAGTACAAGAAAACCTAATGGCTTCGCCATTGTTCAATTTGTCTTTGTCCTCAAAAGAGTTGTTCCATAGCAACTTCCTGTATTGGATTGGACAACAGTATCCTGTCTTATTTCGCGATATATTTACGAACGAGAAATTCGGATGTAAAGCAGACTGGACCAATGACGAGCCAGGGTCATGGACGGTAAAGAGAGAACATGAGAATTTCGATCTTTGTCTTGTGACATTGAGCGGAATCAGTTTTGTACTGGAAAACAAGGTGAAAAGCATACCGACAAAGAGTCAATTGGACAGATACTACGAGAAGGTAGGAACAGGTTCACAAGACTTGATCTTATTATCTCTCGCGACAAAGTTCCCAGGCAGGTCTGCCATTGAGGCCGATGGCAAATGGAAGATATGCAGTTACAAGGATTTAAGCAAAGCCATTCAGGATTCCGTCCGCGATTACAAAGGGCAACTTCCCGATTACGACAAGGGACTTATAAACGATTATTGCCAGTTTATCAATAATCTGCACGAACTGTCGGAGAGTTGGGACGTTAAGGCCGATCATCGTTTTCTGTTGACGAAGGACGACAAGAAGGTATGCAATGACTTACGCATAGGAGATTTGCAGGATAAAATATGGTATTCTGCGCTGTTTGAACGCTTAAACGATTGCTTGCGGAAATCGGAAAAAGGCTTCAAGGTAATCTCCGGGAAAGATATAAATGACATAAGGGATGAAGGCAATTGTCTGAACGAGGTGTTTACCAACTGGGGCTTTACACATGGTCAGGGGCTAATGGATGCAAAAGTGAAAATCAACTCTGATTATGTGTTGCTGATACAACTTCAAGGGAATAGGTATTGCCGCGCTATAGAATGGATTGCAAACAAAGATCTTGGATACAATGGTTTCTGGAAGAAGACACAAGAAGAAAAACTGATAAGAGAACTTTCTTTCTTTCAGTTTGATAAAAATGACAATATTTCATATCCTGCAATCTGCGAGAAGGAAAGGGACTCAATATCAATGAGAAAGAGTAAGGATAAGGTGGGAAATTTCTGCAAATACGGTAACCGTTTCCTGTATCAGGCAAAGAATATAAAAGAAGACGCGACAGTCTCCAACGTTATTGATGCTATAGTAAAAGAATTAGAGTGTGTCATTGAAAAGGCAAAAACATTATAATCGTCCCCGCAAAATGTAACATATACATTCGTAAATATAGGGCTTATTCTCACACAAGAACTAATTATCCCCAGGAAGTTTCGGCTTTCTGGGGCTGATTGGTTTATGGGCGCTCGTTCTTTAACCCAAATCGGCCATTAGACCAAGACACGTTTCCCTTGCTTGTCCAAAGCAACTCTGTTCTGTGTTTCCCGCACTCTCTTTCCCTGTTTTCTGCCCACCCCCTCTCGCTGTAGCCCGCTACGCCTTCAAGAAGTTTGTGGCAAACAGAAAAAGAGAGCACAGGAAAACATCAGAACCCTAATGGCCGATTTGGGTTTTAACTTATTTTAGTCTTTGAAATGACACAAACGATCATTCCACAGGTATAATACATCATAAACCAATAAAAAACAAAAGATATGGAACAAACAACGACAACGACCGGCAGCATGGAAGAACGGCGCCAGGCAGTACGTGACATAGAGAACCAGATACTTGAGATAACCGGAATATCGTCAAGTGACAGATGCCGGATAATCGAAACGACTGGGATATCTTCACGCGATGGTTGGAGAAACAATCCGTCGATATGCCACGAGGTTAGGACGCTTATGGGAAAACGGAAAGGTATTTTGAATAATATGTTCCGCCCCAACGAGGCAAACATGGAACATTTTAAAATAGTAAACACCCGTCTTGAGTCTCTGTGCCGTCAGGTGCGCAAGAGGATGGAAAGTCTTAAGCAATCTTTGCCGAACATAATTGCAACGGATTTCGACGATGATTATGTGCTTGAGGGAGAGTTAAGTTTCTGTTTCAATGATGAAGATTCCATTCTCCGGCTCGATGACGATTTTTATGGTTCTGACTTCCCGCTGATGGTCTGCATTATCGATAGCCTCAACTCTGGCACATATTGGGAATGTATCGAGCGTTTCTATCCTGGCCAGCCATCGCTTGACGACGGTGTGAGTTGGAACGAATATCCATTTAGCGGCCGGGCAGAGTTCGACGGTATAGTCATCTGTCATGCCATGCATAACATCGCCTGTCATACAGACTATTCCGTCCCGGACATCCTGCGTATGAACGATTTTTGGGCAGAAGTGCATCTGACCCTTCAAAGCATTACAGAGCAAAGCGGCAAACGTTATATAATTACCAATCCACATAAATGAATATGACAAAGCAATTACTTACTATTAGGGAGGCCAAATCATATTTTAACGATGGCTGTTATATAGAAATCCCACCGGAAAGGAATAGGCTTGATGATCTGCTGGAGTATCTGTCTGTAATGAAAATAATATGGGAATTTTACACCCTTATTAATGATGATATCCAACGACAAGGGATACATTTGACATTTCAAGATAAAAGCTATATAGAAGCAGAACCAATAATCTTGAAAATATGTAGGATGTTAGGAGTGCGCTATTATTGCTTATGTGAAGGTCGTACACAAACAGTAATAGACATAGAAGGAGATGTTGTTGCATTTGCAGATTTTTCAGAAAAGCAAGACAATGAATTACTTATTTAAACTATGTAGAATGACGCAAACGGTCATTCCGCGAGTATAATACATCATGACAAAAAACAAAACAGAGATGAAGAACGTAAACAGACTACCAGCAATAATGTATATACACGGATTTCGTTCCGGGGCAAACGGTTCAAAGTGCAAGCAGTTGAAAGAGCATTATATGGGTGAATTCCGAGTGGTAACTCCTGAAGTAGATGCAGATCCAGAGAAATCCCTTGGAAAACTCAACGAAGTAATTGCCCTCGAAAAACCGGAAATAATTATAGGAACCTCCCTTGGAGGGTGGATGGCGGTGATGTGTGATAGAGGTGATGCAGAACTCGTTGTTGTCAACCCGTGTGTATCTCCAGAAGAAACCTTATCTCAGTGGGAAGGTCAGGAACTTCCTTATTTCTGTCGGCGCTTAGACGGAGTGCAGACCTACACGGTCACTCAAGATGTTCTCGGTAAATACAAGAACTACGATTTTGCCAAGGCGACAAAAGAGAAAGCAGGGCACATTTATGCACTTTGCTCAACAAAGGACGAACTGCTCTCAGATAGTCACATTAATACTATCCGGCCTCTCTTGCCGGAGGAACATCTAATCGTGGTGGATGACTTCGGCCATCGTTGCGATGGTAAAGGGATGACGCACCTTTTCGGGATAATGGAAGCAGTCATTCAACGTTGAATAATTCATCATCAATGTTTCCACCAAGAGACCAGTTGTTTTGTAGTGCTTACTACAATTTTATCTTTTTTTTGTTTGATGTAATAAAATTTACAGTAGATGAAATTTCAGTGTTCATTTCATGTTAAGAATGTGGAATAACAGTTCTTGTACAGTGTAAAATTAAATAAAAATGTATACACAAACGAAATTTAGAATGCAAACCGAACAAGAAGATATGCCTACTCTTGTTGAAGGTCTCACTTTAAAAGGACATACTGTTGCTTTAACAGATGATACAAAAGATGGTGTTGATTTTGTGGCAAAACCTCTTGTTTATAAATTTCATAATCATAATGTCATATCAATATTCAAACGTATGCCATTTGGAACTGATACAAAGATGGATGGTAATCCGTTCATCTACGCATTAAAGGGAATTCATGGATGGTCATTTAATATGAGTTCTGCAAATATAATAAAATATCTTCGTCGTTTTATAAACAACTGTAATCAAATAAGTAAAACATATGACACTGTTATAATTGTACCATCACAATATGACGTTAATCGTCGATTTATGTATGCAATCAAGTCAATTGTTGGTTACAAGAATAGTATTGAAGCATTCTTTTTCAAAGTAGAAATAGATGATCCTGATTCTTTAATTGATCATGACAAGCTTAATAAAGACTTTACACCGTACGCAAAAGAACTTATATATGACAGAATATATAAATGCTTCAACAAAATGAAATCAGGATATTTTGAAAGTAAGTATATGGATAAAGACTTGATGAAGTATTTAAGTATGGTTGTAGCATTTGACAGACAACAAGTCGCAGATATTGCACCAATGATAGATGGTAAAAATGTACTTATATTAGATGATACATTGTCATCAGGCAAAACTATATCTGATTGTGCTAAGATTATTGAATCTACGTTCAATCCAAAGAAATTGACATTTATTACATTGCTTTCTAAAAAGTTCAGTAAATAGTGCGAAAAGGTTATTTTCATACATATGAATTATGCGTAACTCTTTATACATTCAAGTATATTGTTGTGTAATTCATTACTGTGCAAACATTGACTGTACCTTACGAATCTAAATTTACAAGAAGATATGATAATTAGCGGAACAACAACTTCGGTTGAGATATTTACCAATAATATTGAAGAGGCAGCACTGAATTGGGTAACGGGACTTTGCAATCATCCAGCAATGGCTGGGGTACCTATCGTGCAGATGCCCGATGTCCATGCCGGGAACTCATGTAATATAGGTACGGCATACGCGATTGGAGCCTATGTCAATCCTGACCACGTTGGGGTAGATATAGGATGCACAATATCCATGCATAAACTATCTACAACCATCAGTCCGGATGATTTGCCACTGCTTGACCATCGTATTAGGGAAGCAATACCAACCGGCACAAATCTCTGCGTAAAGAAATCTCTGAACGAAAAGGAACTTTTCAAGTTTTTGAACTCTCAGTATCAGAAAGCACGTTCTGCCGCTCCAAACCTGATAAACGAAGCACCACGAATTGATGCCCGGTTTATCAGCGACTTCTGCCGACGGCTCAAACTCCAGGAGGGGATTTTCTACAAAAGTCTTGGAACTCTCGGAGGCGGGAACCATTTCATTGAGTATGGAGAGGATGAAGAATCCGGTGAAGGATGGCTTGCAATCCATTGTGGATCCCGCAATCTTGGTATGAAAGTGGCAAAACACTGGCATGATATCGCCAACAACCCCAAAAGAGCAGAATATATTGGTTATTTATGGGGAGATGCTCTTTACAGTTATCTCTCGGATATGGTTATAGCACAAGCCTACGCTTTATATAACCACCATATTATTCGCAATCGCATCTTCATGATTCTTCGTAAACTCTGTAAGGCAAAATGCACAGAGTCAATAATCACTCCCCATAATTATATCTCTGTATCAGATGCCCGCCCCATGTTGCGTAAGGGCGCGATTGATGCACAGGAGGGACGTAAGGTAGTTATTTCTTTCAATATGCGTGATGGCATCGCAATTTGCATCGGTAGAGGAAATGAAAAGTGGCTCAATACCGCACCTCATGGTGCAGGGCGAATCATGTCGCGCACTCACGCGAAAAAGAATATATCAATGGCAGAGTTTGAAAAATCCATGTCGGGAGTATTCTCTACATCCGTGTGTGAGGGAACACTTGATGAGTCGCCGCTGGCTTACAAGCCCACAGGGGAAATACTGGAATTGATAAAACCGACGGTGGAAGCCGTTGCTTTCGTAAGGCCAAAGCTTAACATAAAAGCCGTCGGAGTATGAAGAAATTCCGAGAGCACGATGAAACAGCATATATAATATAAAGTTAGAAACAGAATAAAAACATAAGATATGACAATTATAAACGACATGAAACAAGACACTGCAAAAGCAGGACATGAAGTGATAACAACAGGATTCGGCAGTCTTGACGCACTTATAGGCGGATGGCACCGCGGCGAGTTAGTTTTGATTGGCGGACATCCTGCAATGGGAAAGACAGCATTTATAACGTCTTCATTGATAAATCTGTCGGTTGTGAATGATATACCCGCCGCAGTATTCTCATTGGATGAAAAATTGCAAAGAACGACGGAACGCATCCGTCATAGTCTATGCGAGGGTATGGGAGCATTCGAATCTCAGTGTAGTGACATGCTGTCTCTCTCACCAATAGTCTTTGATTACGGATGTAAATCAATCAAAAGAGTGAGGAGACAGTGTAGCCTCTTTAAAGAGGCTTATGGAATCCGGCTTGTCTACATTGACTCTCTAAAACGGTTGTATAGTGATGAAAGGCGTTTTGAATCAAGAGAGAAAGAAGTGATGCATATAGTGAATGAACTAAAGGCTATGGCCACGGATTTGGACCTTACGGTTATTTGCAGCTGTCAGATAGACCGCGATGCGGAGATATTGCGTCCGAATATTGAACATTTCGGGCATATACCTCTTGCCTGTGTTGACACCCTAATAGCCATTTATTTTCCAGAAGACTATTGGATAGATTTGAGAAACATCACAGAACTGCTGGTTTTGAAAAGCAAATATGCGGAAGAGGGATGTGTTCAGTTGAAATTTAAATACCGCGTAGAATTGTTTTATGAACATGTGAGAGAAGAGACTAATGAATATGTCGTGTATAAGAAACTAAATAATAGGGACTTATAATATACATAATTGATATGACAAAAAATACAGAACTTACGACAGAGAGACTTATCATCAGAACGCCTGTTGAGGAAGATGTCCAGGATATCTTCGCGCTGATGAGCGACCAGAGTATCGCTACGGATACGGGCTTCGCTCCCATGAGCACCGCGAGTGAGGTGGAAGGCCATATCCGCAGGGGAATGGCGAGTGGGCTGATGTTTGGAATCCTTGAGAAGGAATGTCCCGGACGCGTCATCGGTGTGTTTGAGCTTACTCTGGAGAAGAAGAGCACGGTCTCGGGCGAAAAGTGCAACTATGAGATTTGCTATTTCCTTCATACCGATGCACGCGGCAAGGGATATATGACCGAGGTTGTAGGGGCAATGAAGGCGTACATGTTTACCAAGCGAGATGCCGATGTGCTGACGATTTATGTCGTTCCGAAGAACGATGCCTCGCGCAGGGTGGCCTTGAAGTGCGGTTTCACTTACGACGGACTGAAAAAGGAATGCGGCATCACCTACCGTAACGAACTGGTGGACTTGGAATACTATACGCTTTATAAGGAAGAGTATCTCAATCCGGACAAGAAAGCAAACAGGGAAAGTGCCCGCATCGTGGAAAGGCAGAAATGGATAAACGAAGGCGGTATACTCTATCCCATTCCCGGATATGCAACGTTGCTTTCCGCTCCGGGACGTGGCGTCTTCCGTATCCGCAAGGACCGACAAACCGACCGGCTTGGACTGGAGAAGATCGATGAATCATTTACGTTTGACTTCAAGATATACGACCTTGACTGCGAGAGCATCATCGCAAGAGTGATAAAGACATGGACATCTGATATTTTCACTAAAAGCAACAAGAATCTTGGTGTCATCTTCAACGGACTGAAGGGAACGGGAAAGACCATCGCTGCCAAACTGCTCAGTAACCGTATCGGACTGCCGGTAATCATAATCTCACACCCCGTTGACGGCATACTGGAGTTCATTCAGTCGCTGTGCTTTGAATGTGTGATTCTCATTGATGAGGCCGAAAAGACTTTTGATGACGATCAGGAGGTGCTGCTGAAGATGATAGACGGCGTGTACAACAATACCCGCAAGCTGTACATCCTGACCACAAACGAGCTGGATATTGACAAAAATCTACTGGGGCGCCCCGGACGGATACGCTATATCAAGGAGTTCAGCAACCTGTCCTTCAAGGCTGTCAGTGATGTTATTGACGACAATCTCAACGACCAGTCCTTAAAGGAAGATGTCTTGAAACTGGTCAATACACTGGAAATTTCAACCATTGACGTGTTGAAATCTATTATTGAGGAATGTAATATCACGGGCGAAGTGCCTTCGGAATTGATGATGAACATCCCATTGGCAAAGTATAAGATACAGATTATTATGTTCAGACAATTGGACATTGACAAGCATCAGCCCCTGCGCGACTTCATCGGCGGCCGTCTGTATCCCGATGAAACAGTGGCAAACTGGTTGTTGCAAGCCGCCGGAATAAGTAAGGACGGGAAGAATTTCAAGAATAATAAAGAGTTGATAGAAAAAGAGTTCGATTGCAAAATAGAAATAAAGTGGCAAGCCTCGGTTAGTCCAATGCTGTATCTCGGTCAGCAAATAGGGGAAGGAACTGTCAGCCAAGAGCCTGACAAGTATGGATTCTTTACCTTTGAAACGTATTGGGACGCAACAACTGAATTGTGTTGCATGGGTAACAGCGGAGTCAGACCGTCTCTTTACAAAGGAAATCTTTTCTAACGATGTAATAACAAGAAAATATGGAAAATCACTTATGTACAGAGCATATTTTATGTCTGCAATTAATGGGGTATGCTCCATCTGAAATATTTAAGACTACGACGGAATCATTTAGATTAATCATGAGACAAGAGGGTGCAGAAGAACTGTTTGATAAAGCCGTGGCCCTATTGAAAAGACAAGAGAGATTTGGCATATTAACATTACCCTTCAATAGTCCTGTTTTCCCCGAAAACTTAAGGCGTATAGGCAACGATTGTCCTCCGCTCATCCATCTTTTGGGTAACAAGGAACTATTGGGGAAAGAGGCCGTGGCTGTCATTGGCGCAAGACGAGCCGACAGGAGAGGTTGTAGTGCCGCCTATAAGTGGGGAACTGAATATGCTAAACAAGGGAAAACTGTGATTAGCGGACTGGCTCTTGGATGTGATGCTGCCGCCCATTTGGGATGCCTTGACTCCCGTGGCGGAACTATAGCAATCGTTGCAACTGGACTGGACATCACACATCCCAGGGAAAACAAAAACCTGCAGGAACGCATCCTCGGCAACGGTGGCCTGCTTCTGTCGGAGCAGATAATTGGAGTGAAGGCCAACCCCACGCGTCTGGTAGCCCGGAATCGCTTGCAGGCTGCATTGTCTGAAGAGATTGTTGTGGCACAATGTCCCGAGCATAGTGGAACAATGCACACCGTACGGTTTGCCAAGAAGTATGGGAAGAAGATTTATGCCGTTCGGTATGGCCGGTATGGTGAGGAAAGTTCCGGGAACCAACTCCTAATAGATGAAGGAATTGCGATACCGATATAAGGCCGTCTAAAAGATTCAGTTATGATGATTCTGTATAAAGGCTACCGCATCTTTGCATTCTCCGACACACACGGTATGCATGAAAAGGTCACCGTTCCGCCGAATGCCGACATACTCATTTGTGTAGGAGATGTGGAGTCCGATTCTTGTGACCTTACATCGTTTATGTCGTGGTATGCAGCCATTCCTGCCCGTCTACGTCTGTTTACGCCTGGCAATCACGACCTGTCATTCGACCTTGATGCAGCTTCTGCACGTAGATGTATACCTCGTGAAGTCATCCTGTTGCAAGACGAAAGGTTTGTTTTCAATGGGCTGGTTTTCTACTCCGTGGATGCAAGGCCGTGGCTGTTCGGTCCTGCGGACATTCCTGATGACGTGGACATTTTGATTACCCACGGAGCAGCCAAAGGGTGCTTGGACAGCGGCAAGGGATGCCAATATCTTGCCGATACTATATTGTGCCACAGACCTAAGATACACCTGTTCGGGCACATACATGAATATGGTAACAAGAGTTTTAAGACATCAGAAATCTTATTATACAATGTCTGTCTTTACCATGAACTGTCATTATAAGTTTATACAAAACGTAGACTTCCTTCCTGTCGTTCAATCGGATTATGAAAAACAGATGAACAAGGAGTAATATAAGGAATGGAATAGATATATTGTGGTCAAATCTCAGATACTTATAGCTTTATGTTTGACAATTTAATTTCAAAATTATGGCAACATGTAAGATGAATGCAGGCAAAGTACATTTACCTGTGCAGGAAAGTCATTTGCTTTCTGTTCTTGGTAATAGTGGTCATTGTGCTTGGCCTCATATTAGGAATGACATGAAGATACCCAGATTGAGTTTCCGCCCCTCCCTTCTCCCGCAGGGCCGTATGAGGCTTGGGAGAGGGGAGGGGCGGATGTGCATGGGCAGTGAGGCTTGTCTTGGCCGTCCTGTGTCTTATTCCCTCACCAGTTTGTAGTCAAGTTGCTTGCGGAAGAGGTCGGCGCGCGCCACTTGTATCTTCACGCTGTCGCCCAGGTTGTAGCAGTGATGCGATGCCCGTCCGCGCAGGCAGTAGTTCTTTTCATCGAACTCGTAATAGTCGTCCTTGAGGTCTCTGAGTGGCACCATACCCTCGCACTTGTTCTCGTTCACTTCCACGTAAAGGCCAAATTCCGTGACTCCGCTGATGGTTCCTTCAAACACCTCGCCCAGGCGATTCTTCATGAATTCCACCTGCTTGTACTTGATGCTCGAGCGTTCTGCCTGTGCTGCAGTCTGTTCCATCTCGCTGCAGTGCTCACACAGTTCCTCATACTTTTCCCGTCCAACGCTCCTGCCACCTTCGGCATAGCGTGTGAGCAGGCGGTGTACCATCAGGTCGGGGTATCGACGTATGGGGCTGGTGAAGTGGGTGTAATGGCGGAATGCCAGTCCGTAATGCCCGATGTTCTGTATGCTGTACTTGGCTTTCATCATGGCACGCAGGCTCACCATCTCCACCACGTTCTGCTCTTTCTTGCCCTTTACTTCGGCAAGCAGTTTGTTCAGGTTCTTGCTCACGTCATCCTTGGTGCCAGTCGTGCGCAGTTTGTAGCCGAACTTGCCCACGAATTGTGACAGGTTCATCAGTTTCTGCGGGTCGGGTGTATCGTGCACACGGTATACGAACACCTTGCTCTTCTGCCCCCTTTCCACCTTTCCTATGCTTTCTGCCACGGTGCGGTTGGCCAGCAGCATGAACTCCTCCACCAGTTTGTTGGCATCCTTGGCCACCTTGAAGTAGACGCTTGTGGGCTTTCCCTCACCGTCTATCTCGAAGCGTACCTCGCAGCGGTCAAAGTCTATGGCACCCTTGGCAAAACGCTTGCGGCGCAGTTCCTTGGCCATGCGGTTGAGCGTGATGAGTTCTTCGGCATACTTCTCGGCCGGCTCTGCGCCGGGTGAGAGGGTGGCTGCATGGTCTCCGGGGCTGTTGTAGTCCTCGGGGCTGGCCTCGTGGTGGTCTTCCAGCACCTTCTGCACTTCCTCGTAGGTGAAGCGCCTGTTGCTGCGGATGACGGTGTGCGCCAGGTGCCAGTCCTGTATCTCGGCTTTCTCGTTGAGTGTGAATATCACGCTGTAAGCCAGTTTGTCCTCATCGGGACGCAGGGAGCAGATGTAGTTGCAGAGCCTCTCCGGGAGCATGGGTATTGTGCGGTCCACCAGGTATACGCTGGTGGAGCGTTTTTGGGCCTCCTTGTCGATGATGGAGCCTTCGGGCACATAGTGGCTCACGTCCGCAATGTGCACGCCCACTTCCCACAGCCCGCCTTCCAGGGCACGTATGCTCAGGGCATCGTCAAAGTCCTTGGCATCCCTGGGGTCTATGGTGAAGGTGGTCACCTCACGCATGTCCTCGCGCTTGGACAGTTCCTCTTCGCTGATGCCCGGGAGCAGTTTGTCGGCCGCCTTCTCCACGGTGGCGGGGTACTTGTAGGGCAGTCCGTACTCGGCCAGTATGGCGTGCATCTCCGCGTTGTTCTCTCCTGTCTTGCCCAGGATGTCCACCACGTGGCCCACGGGATTCTTTGCATTCTCGGGCCATTCCGTAATCTTTACCACGGCCTTGTCGCCATCTTTCCCCTTCTTGAGTGCCGACTTGGGTATGAATATGTCGTTGGCCAGCGTGCGGTCCTCGGTCAGCAGGTAGGCGTAATCCTTCTTCACTTGCAGGGTACCCACGAAGGTGTGGTCGGCACGCTCCACAATCTCGGTCACGATGGCCTCCCTCACATGGTTTCTCCTGCGCGCCACCATGGTGGCCTGCACCTTGTCGCCGTCCATGGCATGCATGCTGTTCCGCTCTGCCACCAGTATGGGTTCTGCTCCGTCGCTGGGCACAAACTCGTTCTTGCCGTTTGCCTTGCGGCGGAATGTACCCTCCATCATCTGCCTGGGCGTGTTCAGGGCGAAGTGGAAACGCGGGTTCTCTTTGATGTAGTCGTCCATCAGCATCTCGTCCAGCACGTCCATCATCAGCATCTTGGCCGGGTGCGTCTTCAGGTTCAGCGTGCGGTAGAGCGTCTTCAGGTCAAATGTCAGTCCCGGTGCTTGCTGGAACAGGTTCATCAGCAAGCCTTGCAGGTCTCTCTTCTTCAGGCGTTGGCCTGATTTCTTCTCTTTTCCCATAGTAGTATGTGTTAGGTTCAACCATGGCGTGCCATAGGGCAACGTCAAAGCAAAGTTAAGGCTTTTTTCGCCTTGTCACCCCGTGGCATTATTAAATAATGTATACAGAGATGGTCAATGTGGGTTATTGGCTTGCCCTGTTACATGTATGTGGCAAAAAGAGCGTACCTTTATGCCCGGAACAATCAAACGCACAGGAAACATGAACATATTGGTGACGGGTGCCAGTGGCTTCATTGGCAGTTATATCGTAGAGGAAGGTCTGAGGCTGGGGCATCAGATGTGGGCAGGCATGAGGAAGAGCAGCCGCCGGGTGTATCTGACGGATGAGCGCATCCGCTTTGCCTGCCTGGATCTCTCCAACGAGGAAGTTCTGGTTGGGCAGTTGCTGGATTACAAGGCTCAGATGGGAGGCCGGGGATGGGACTACATCGTGCATGCCGCAGGAGCCACCAAGTGTCTCTGCCCGCAGGACTTCTACTGCACCAACCATGACGGCACGGTGCATCTGGTGGAGGCATTGCGCAAGACTGGCATGATGCCACGCCGGCTGGTTTATCTGAGCAGCCTGAGTGTGTTCGGAGCCATACGTGAGCAGCCCGTACGCACGCCCACCCGGGACAATCCTTGGGTGTATGCTCCCATCCTTGATACCGACACTCCCCAGCCAAACACTGAATATGGCAAGAGCAAACTGCGGGCCGAGCGGTGGCTCGAGACACAGACCGACGTCCCCTATACCATCCTGCGCCCCACGGGTGTGTACGGCCCCAGAGAGAAGGATTACTTCCTCATGGCGAAGAGCATCCGCCAGCACATCGACTTCTCTGTGGGCTACAAGCCGCAGGAGATAACCTTCGTGTACGTGATGGACGTGGTGCAGGCCGTGTATAAGTGCATGGATTCGGAGAAGGCTTTGCGCAAGGCCTACTTCCTGAGTGACGGGCAAGTGTACAACAGCCGCCGTTTCAGCGACCTCCTGCAGCAATCGATGGGCAACCCCTGGGTACTGCATGTCAAGGCTCCCCTGTGGTTCCTGCGCATCGTGTGTACTCTGAGCGGTGCCCTGAGCCGCCTGACAGGGCGCATGAATGCCCTCAACATGGACAAGTATCACATCCTGAGCCAGCGTAACTGGCAGTGCGACATAGAACCTGCCCGGCGTGACTTCGGCTATGAACCCTTCTGGCCTCTGGAGCGCGGCGTGGAGGTGGCGGTCTGGTGGTACAGGAAGAACGGCTGGCTTTGAGCCTTCGTAGCCTATAATAGGTTTTTGCGGGGAGTCTTGCAGGGTGTTGGAAACTCTGTGATTCCCCGTTTTCTTTTTGTTCCCGGGAGGATAACCCCCAATCGGCCATTAGACCGAGACATGTTTCCCTTGCTTGTCCAGAGGAACTCTGTTCTGTGTTTTCCGTACTCTCTTTCCCTGTTTACTGCCCACCTCCTCTCGCCGTAGCCCGCTACGCCTTCAAGAAGTTGGTGGCAAACAGAAAAAGAGAGCACAGAAAAACATCAGAACCCTAATGGCCGATTGGGGATGAAATGTGATTTGAATACGTTCTTTGTTAAGAAAACATAATAATTGGAAGATTGCCCATAATCTGTTTGCTGCATGTATATAAAGTCCGTACATTTGGAATGTACTAATCACTAACAACTAACAGCGCATCAGCCATGAAGATGAAGAACCGCGTGCGTATCATACAGACATTCTGGAGCGGTGGTGCATCCCCGCTGGTTAAGTCCTGTGGATGGACTCATCCCGAGTACAACCTGATGTCATGGGCGTTGAGTTGCTGCTCCTTGCGTGAGCATTATGACCAGGTGGAACTCTACACCGACCAGCGTGGCTATGAGGTGCTGATAGATAAACTGCATCTGCCTTATACGGATGTGCATGTGGTTTATGATGATAGTCTCTGCCTGCCGCAGCACTGGGCGTATGCAAAAATCAAGACCTACTCCATGCAGACAGAGCCATTCCTGCATGTGGATGGGGATATATACATATCCCGTCCGTTTGAAGAGGATGTCCTTGAGGCAGGTCTCGTTGTACAGAACGAGGAGATAGGTACGGCATATTACAGGAATATGCTTGATGCCATCCTGAGAATACCAGGCGTGTGGCTCCCAGACTATGTTCGTAGTGTTCTTGGTGATGAACTTCTTCCTTCTTATAACATGGGTGTGTTTGGCGGAAGTGACTTGAGGTTTATCCATGATTATTGTGATGAGGCCAAGCGATTTTTGGAAAAGAACAGGCTGAATGACTCGGGGAATCCCTGCTCACGCGTTGACTGTAATGTCTTTTTTGAGCAGATGCTGTTTGCCATCTATGCCAAGACGGTCGGGAAGGACATTGCGAGGGTCATAAAGCGTGCCGTGGCAGACAATGGCTATACGCGTCGTGACTTCTGTGATGTGGCCAAGTTTCATGAGAAGGGCTTTTTCCACATATTGGGTGGCCACAAACGTGTGAAGAACATATACCGGCGTGTGGCCGATGTCCTGCTTGCCTTTTATCCGGATTACTATCATCGTGCGGTGGATATTGCAGGAGCGTTGCCTTTTGCTTTCGTGCTTAGGCGGGGGGGCTTGTATGATGAGTTTCTGAGCGAAAGGATTAGAGAGTGGGAGACTTTGGATAAGAAACTTCTTGCAGATACGGAGGAGGCAACAGCCAAAGGTTTGCTCGCGTTTTTTGCTTCAGACAGTGGTGGAGAGGATTCCTGTGTGTCTTTGCCGCCGGGATTCAGCCTTTTTTCTGTCGCTTTGTCATCTGAAGAGGAAAAGAAATACCTTAGAAGGCATTTCAAATGTGAGGAGAATTTTCCATTGGACAGGATTGCCGTAAGCCCTAGTCTCCTTTATCCGGGCTTCAATGAGTTTCCTCTGATTGAAGAGGATGAGCAGATAGCCTCATGCTTGCGTAGGAATAGTGGCACCATGTCGGTTCGTGAATTGCAGGATGAGGCCATTGCAAGGCGCTGTTGCAAGGACAGGGAAGCCAAGTTGAGGGTACGGGATTATGTGCTGGAGGAGATAACTTACATGGCTAAAGCGAGAATATTGATAGTTCAAGAGAGATAGTTCGCATTATTAACTTAAAATGAAAGAAAAAATGGATGCAAGAGGAACAAAAGAAAATCCGTATTCTTGGGAAGAATATGATGAGATGGTTAAAGGTTTAAACTGGCTTGGGGGCTGGGTAATGCAGGCGGGAGATGTTGTATACATTACAAGTTCCGGCCACATAGAAAAGGATTATGGAAAAGATTCCTTGGGAAGCATAAGTAATCCATTTTCAGAGACAGCCTATAACGAAATGCATGCCAGAGGAGACTGGCCTGGTGGTTATGTTTCGTTCGGCAGTGTCTGTGAATACCGCAGGTCCTCTGCGGAAGAAAATGCTGATGCTTCAGGATGTGGGTCTTCTGGTAGCGGAAGTGATTTTGGCAGTGGCTCTGGCAGTGGCAGCGGGTCAGATGTGATTGCTTATATAGAAGCGGGGTCGACTATGATAGATACGGAACATTTTAGGGTAGATGTGCACTGGAGTGCAGGCTCAACAATAAAAGGTAATAATGATATGAGCCGGTTTGAAGTTCGGTCAATTACGCAAACGGATCCTAATATTACCGTGAAGCAAATTCTTATATCTTGGGATTCGGCCTATACAATAAAGTTGGAGATATTGTATGTTTTGGGAAGCGGCGATTCTGCTGTGAATAATAGCGATTCCGTGACAGTTAAAGTCTAAATAGACCAAAGGATATAGTTATGGCTTGTAGGTGGTTTTTGATTGAGACTTTCTTGTTTCTTTTCGTGGGTAGTCTCTGCGCACAGACTGAAGTCCACGTCAAGAAAGCAGGAACTCTTTCGTCTTTGCTTACTCGGGAGCAGCAGGACACGTGTACCTCGTTGGTCATCAAGGGCAAGTTGAATTCGTCGGACTTCAGGCTGCTCCGTAGCATGGCAGGGTATTGTGAATCGAAAGGGAAAGGTGAGGGCAAATTGACATATTTGGACTTGACTGACGCGCGGATTGTGAAGGACAAGAACCCTTTCATGTCTTTGGATGCTGCGGAATGTGGGCTTGCAGGGACTGCTCTTCCTGACCGCTATTTCCCGAATGTCACCTCTGCTCCATCGGAGTTGTGGAATGGTGAACGTTCCATTTTTCAATATAAACCAAAGTTCTTCCTGGGCTATTCACGCAAGGACGCAGTCACGGAGCGGACAGCTCCTGCTGTAGAATATGATTGTAAGGCGTATGCTCCCCTGATGGTAGACAAAGAGTCAGAGGGTGACTTCCGTTTTGCATTGGGGATTACAGATGCCTTATGGCACGAGATGAACGTGACGTACCGTGTCACCTCGTTCAAAGGACACCGCATAACGCGTACCGAAGGCAACAGGTATGTACTTCACGCCCATCTGCTCAAGAATGTTTTCTCTGCCGATATGTTCTATGGCTGCAAGCACTTGAGGGAGGTGGTGCTTCCTTGCAGGATGAAACAGAACCTCAGCGTGATGGACGATACTGCCTGCTATAGAATAGTGAGTCGTTGACTGTTGTAGATGGTGCAGGGCTTCTCGCTTCACGTCCAAGGTTAAATTCCATTGTCAGGAGAGGATGTGTTATGGGATGCGGAAGGTATGGTGATAGTGGCGGATACGAGTACAGATATCCTTGTCTGTTTATGACTTGGTAATAGACTATGGAGGGTTTAATATATGACGCATTTTCAGAATTCTATCACGTTGATGATGGCTATGAAAGCAAGCCTTAAGATTGTGTTGACACTTGCCGCGCTGATGTGTGCGGCAAGCGCCTTGGCTATGACCACTGTTCGGGTTGGCAGGCCTGGTACTCTGGGCTCTGTGCTCACGCCGGCGCAGATGGATACTTGCTCCGCACTGGCTATCAAAGGAAAATTGAATTCTGCCGACATCAAGGTGCTCAGACGCATGGCGGGCTGGAGTGAAGGTGGGCAGAGCCGTGTAGGGCGGCTCACGCTCTTGGATTTGTCAAAGGCCAAGATAGAATCCAGTTACGAACCTTATCTAGTTTTAGATGCAGCGGACGAATGTCTGGTATGTGCGGCATACGCCAAGCAGGTGAGGATGAGGTCGTATGGGATTACGCGACATGAGGAGATTCGTGAAGTCCAAAAGTATGCCCCTGCGTATGCATTGAACTATCGTTCTGACGAAAAATATGCGGTGGTACGTCCTGCATATCTTATGCGGGAAACGAACGTGGTATCGTCACTTCCGCCCAGTCGAAAAGGTATGTTCGAGGGGCAGGCCAGTCGACATGGCATTATTGAGTTGGAAGGATGCGTAACACTTGTTTCCAGGGACGAGTTTGTGTTTCGCAGAGGCGTGTCGGACGCGGAGTGGCTCAAACTGACTCATGCCGGTTTGCATAAGTTTCCCGGACATGAGCTCAAGAAGGATGGTGAGAGGTATAAACTCTATTGCAGCACGAAGAAAAACGTTTTTTCTGCCGATTTCTTCTACAAGTGTCCTCACCTTAAAATGGTGATGCTGGCCAAGAAGGTATCTTTGGATGAATCGATTATTGTCTGCGACGATGCAGTGTGCTATGGAAACAAGATGAAGGTGTTGCCTTAAATCACAAACAACGCATCAGCCATGAAGATGAAGAACCGCGTGCGTATCATACAGACATTTTGGGGCGGTGGTGCATCCCCGCTGCTTAAGTCCTGTGGATGGACTCATCCCGAGTACAACCTGATGTCGTGGGCATTAAGTTGCTGGTCTCTGCGTATTATGAGCAAATAGAATTGTGTGTGCATAATGACGGCTATGAGAATAAACAATAGATTTGCAATGATGCTTGCCACACTGTTGTGCGTGGCGGGTACCTTTGCCATGACGACCGTAAGGGTGAGAAAAGCAGGAACTCTTTCGTCTTTGCTTACTCGAGAGCAGCAGGATACCTGCACCACGTTGGCCATTGTGGGGAGGCTGAACTCTGCAGACATCAAAGTGTTGCGCCACATGGCAGGGTATGAGGAGAACGGAAAGTGCGGAAAGTTGGCTGCGCTGGACTTGCGCAAAGCAAAGTTTGTGAAGGACGAGGAACCTTTCATGGTTTTGGACGCGGCGGAGTGCCGGCTTGCGGGAACAGCCGTGCCTGACAGATACAGGGAGACTGCGTCTGCATCTACGCCACATGAACTTTGGAATGGTGTGCCTAAAAAAGTGTCTAAATACAGAGCACAATATTACCTTGGCTATTCGGAAAACAGTCTGAAAGAAGTCCGTGCCATGGCGGAGGATTTCTCCCATGGATATGAGCAACTGATGGATGTCTTTGTTACTACGGGTGACTTCCGCTTTGCTCAGGGGATTACCGATGCTCAATGGAAGGATATGGAGGAGAAATATGGTATCACCTCGTTTAAGGGGCACCGCATAACGCGCGAGTCCGACAGGTATGTTCTCCGTGCCTATCCACTCAAGAACACTTTCCTTTCCGACATGTTCTATGGCTGCAAGAACCTTAGAGAGGTGGCTCTTTCCCATAAAATGAAGATGGATTTCAGCGTGATGGACGAACTGGCGGTCTACAGGATAGTGAGGATGAAGAAATGATAGCCGCGACAAGATAGTTTTCCCCGAAGCCATCACCGATGAAGGCTTCGGGGAAACAATCTCGTATCGCGGTGTGGATTATGCCTCAAAGTCCAGGCAGGTGCGCAGTGAGGTATAGGGGCGCACCTTGGTGTTGGCCACTTCCACGTGTGCGGGATGCTGGGCATAAATCTCCAGTGCCTCGGCAGACTCCAGTGTGCAGTCAAGCATCACGTCGGCTGTGGACGAGTCAAGCACGCCTTCCGTCTGCACATGCACGCTGAGCAGTCCCGGCACCACGCCTTGAAGTCCTTCCAGTCCGGCCTTGATGCCTGCTTTTACCTTTTCTTTCTCCTCTGTGCTCAGTTCCTCGTGCAATTTCCATAAAATGATGTGTTTAACCATAATTCTGTCTTCTCGTATATTTCTGTTCTTCTTTTTTCTCTGCAAAGGTAAGTATTTTCGGTATACCAACGGGCTGTCCCATTGGCAGAAAAGCCGTACCTTTGCATCCAAGACATAAACATTCAATATTATACATAGAGATATGGCACAGCAAGAGGATGTATTCAAGAAGATAGTGTCCCACTGCAAGGAGTATGGATTCGTGTTCCCCAGCAGCGAGATTTACGATGGACTGGGCGCCGTGTATGACTACGGCCAGAACGGTGTGGAACTGAAGAACAACATCAAGCAGTATTGGTGGAAGAGTATGGTGCAGTTGCACGAGAACATCGTGGGGCTGGATGCCGCCATTTTCATGCACCCCACCACCTGGAAGGCCAGCGGACACGTGGATGCATTCAATGACCCCTTGATTGACAACAAGGATTCCAAGAAGCGCTATCGTGCCGATGTGCTGATTGAGGATCAGATAGCCAAGTACGAGGAGAAGATAGACAAGGAGGTGGAGAAGGCACGCAAGCGCTTTGGGGATGCTTTCGATGAGGTACAGTTCCGCGCCACCAATGCCCGCGTGATGGAGCATCAGCAGAAGCGTGATGCCTTGCATGAGCGTTATTCCCAAGCCATGAATGCCGGAGACCTGGCCGAACTGCGCCAGATAATCCTTGACGAGGAGATTGCCTGCCCCATCAGCGGCACGCGCAACTGGACAGAGGTGCGCCAGTTCAACCTGATGTTCAGCACCGAGATGGGTTCCACTGCAGACGGCGCAAGCAAGATATACCTGCGCCCGGAGACGGCTCAGGGCATCTTTGTCAATTATCTGAACGTGCAGAAGACCGGGCGCATGAAACTCCCCTTCGGCATTGCACAGATAGGCAAGGCGTTCCGTAATGAGATAGTGGCACGTCAGTTCATCTTCCGCATGAGGGAGTTTGAGCAGATGGAGATGCAGTTCTTCGTGAAGCCGGGAACGGAACTTGAGTGGTTCAAGAACTGGAAGAAGGTGCGCATGAACTGGCATCAGGCCTTGGGCTTCGGTGCAGAGAACTATCGTTATCATGACCATGAGAAACTTGCACACTACGCCAATGCCGCCACCGACATAGAGTTCCGTATGCCCTTCGGTTTCAAGGAGGTGGAGGGAATACACTCACGCACCAACTTCGACCTTGGCAGCCATGCCAAGTACAGCGGCAAGAAGATTGAGTACTTCGACCCTGAGACCAACGAGAGTTACACTCCCTACGTCATAGAGACCTCCATCGGCGTGGATCGCATGTTCCTGTCCGTGATGTGCCATTCCTATGAGGAACAGGCTCTTCCCGACGGTCAGACCCGCACGGTGCTGCATCTGCCGGCAGCCCTGGCTCCCATCAAACTTGCCATCTTCCCGCTGACCAAGAAGGATGGACTGCCCGAGAAGGCGCAGGCAATATTCAATGACTTGCGGTTCCACTTCAATTGCAAGTATGAGGAGAAAGACCAGATAGGCAAGCGTTACCGCCGTATGGATGCCATAGGTTGCCCCTTCTGCGTGACTGTAGATCAGCAGACGTTGGAGGACAACACCGTTACCCTGCGTGACCGAGACACCATGGAGCAGACCCGTGTGAGCATCCAGGACCTGAAGAGTCTGGTGGAGGAAAGAGTGAGCATAGAGTCCTTGCTCAAGAAACTTGCATAAAGACATTCCTGATATGGTATATGTACATCGCCGCTTGAGGGCTTGGGCTCTCTGCATGGCCGCCCTCGTGGGAGTGGCGTGCTTCTTGACTTCGTGTGAGGAGACCACTGATGAGTGGAATCCTTACTACAACTGGCAGGCCA
Organism: Prevotellaceae bacterium; assembly: GCA_019420585.1. GTDB lineage: Bacteria > Bacteroidota > Bacteroidia > Bacteroidales > Bacteroidaceae > Physcousia. The sequence goes on along the minus strand of JAHZGX010000002.1, from coordinate 1,373 downwards.
GGAACGACCAGTGGTTTGCCACTGTGGCAGACTCAGCCCGTACGGCCATCAGCCAGGCCAAGGCTCAGTATGGTGTCGACTGGGAGCAACATTGCCAGTGGCGCATGTACAAGACTCTGGAGCGCAGTACGGACACGCAAGGCCCGCTTGCCGATAGTATCTGCTGCCGCATAGTCAACCGTGGGGACGGGCTGGTCTCTCCTGCCTTTACCGACAGCGTCCGCCTCAGTTTCCGCGGATGGATTATGCCTACTGAGTACCTGAAGGAGGACGGCACGCTGGAAAGCCGCATGGCTGTGTTCACCCAGACGTATTATGGCGAGTATAACCCGCTTACGGCATCGCCGCAGGTGGGTGCCGTGAAGTCTTTCACCGAAGGGTTTGGCACGGCACTTCAGTATATGGTCAAGGGGGATGACTGGATGGTGTACATTCCCAACGAACTTGCCTATAGGGGAGAGGCCTCATCGGCCATCCCTGCTTACAGCACCCTGCTCTTCCGCATCCACATGATGGGGGTGTATGAGAGTGGGACGGGCGTGCCCGAGTGGAAATGACTTGTTGAAACATAAGTTCGCCACATTGCCCGTCATGAGGCAGTGTGGCGAAACTATATTATTATATATGAGGGTGTTCCATAATGAAATAGGCGTAATCCCTCGTTGTTGTTCTTATGCTTTATGTGATGCCTGGGATTGCTTCGAACTGTCCGGCATCGCTCTTCGTGCAACACGTATTCCTTGCCCCCGGAAACATACATGTCCCGGCCAAGCAATACGTGTTGTCCCCAAAGAAGCATGGAAATCCGCGTCTCAGATACGGTATATTTTTCCCTGCAAGAGCCTTTTGCCATGATTCTTGAGAAGATTCCACAAAAAAACGCGCCAACTGGAAAAAAATAAAAATCCAACTAGGAAAAAATTTTTTCCCAATTGGAAAGTTGAAATAGGGTATTTCGGCGAAAAGCAGAAAAGGGCGAATATGTCAAGAAAACATCAAGGACGCCATTTGAGGTGTGACACTCCATCCAGTTTTGATGCTTTCTTTCTATTTTTTCCTGGGCAGGTGCTTTTTTGTGCTTTGCTTCCAAAATCTTCGCAATATCGGGGCACTTATAATATCATTTATAGACAACAGAAGAATTGCAGTTTCCTTGCCGGCAAGCCATCCATGATTCAGAGTGTTTGCATCTGCAAAGGTAATCAAGCAATACGGAATTTGGTAATTTTGCACGGATTTGTTCGGTAGTTTGGCATTTGGTTGCTCGGGAATCCCTTTCAGATGGTGGACACACTCTTGTTCCGATTTCCTTTTATAATATTGCTGTCCGGTAAAGGTTTTGTGACGTATACGAATTAGGGCTGACACTTCTC
>JAHZGX010000019.1 GCA_019420585.1 Prevotellaceae bacterium | reverse complement strand
AAAACCAGATATTATCTGTCATCTGTCACTCTATGGCGAGGCGTTTTTGGAAGTCCGCAATCCCGTTGCCCGACCTCGGAACCACGATGAAGCCTCGCACTTGTTCCCTTCTGACCCTCTCAAAGCCCAGTTCCACCATGGCCTTGCCAAGGTTCACGGCATTGAGTTTGGCCGAGAGGTTACTGCTGATGATCTGCAGGGTTGCGCTCGTTGCCGGAAGCCTAAAGTCGGCTTTGTAGAAAAGTAGTGGGGGACAACTTCCTTGTCCAGGTTTCGGACTGTTTAATCATTTGGTTTTGTAATGATTTTTTGTAATATCATCTATGTGAAAGGAATTTGGCGGCTAAAAGCCCAAAACTGCCAGTCGGAGAAAAAAAGTTTCCAGTTAGAGAAATATCCGGTGCAACCTTTTGCACATCAAATTGCTGGGAAGGTGTGTCATGGATTGGGACTTAAATGATGAGACGGGCTGGGATTTCAATGGCAGGCCTATGTGCTATATGGCTGGCAATTTTGTAAAAAAGCGGTATCGGACCGGATTTGTATAAGGTGAAGAAGAGAATTGGGGGCGTTTACGATAAAAAAAACAGGAAAAAAAGCTGACTCCGGAATACTAAAGAGGCGTTTTGCTGGGTTATTATATAAAACCATAATACATGTAATATGAAGGAAATACGATTTGTGATACTGGGGTTGGCTCTGTGTCTCGTGCATGGTTATTTGAATTGCCAGGAATCCCCTCGCAATATCAAATTGGTGAACCAAGTAGATTTCGCACACGTGCACATTGATGACGGCTTTTGGTCGCCCCGTCTGGAGAAGCATCTCGGTGTTACCTTGCCGGTTTGCATAGACCAGATAGAGAACAGGACTGGCAGGATACGCAATTTTGAGCGTGCGGCATTGGGAAGGGGCGAGCACAGCGGCATTTTCTTTGACGATTCGGATGTTTATAAGGCGATGGAGGGTATGGCTTATGCCCTGGCCACTAACCGAAACGCAGAACTGGAAGCGAAACTGGACGAATGGGTTGATAAGATTGCCGCAGCCCAGCAGCCTGACGGGTACATAAACACGTTTTATACGCTCACAGGACTGCGGAACCGCTGGACGGACATGGACAAGCACGAGATGTACTGTGCAGGACACATGATAGAGGCCGGCGTGGCCTATTATCAGGCCACCGGCAAGCGCAAGTTGATGGACGTGGGCATGCGTATGGCGGAGCATGCCATGTCGCTCTTCGATGTCGGCAAGGGGCATTGGGTTCCCGGGCATGAGGAAATAGAATTGGCTTTGGTGAAGTTGTCGTTGGCAACAGGGGACAGGCGATATTTGGACTTCGCTCACCATCTGTTGGAGCAGCGTGGACGTGGGTACGGTTCAACAGGCATCGCCGGACAATGGAAACCTCTTTATTATCAGGACGAAATGCCGGTGAGTGAACTGTCGGTGATAAACGGCCATGCCGTCAGGGCCATGTATCTGTTTACCGGGATGGCGGATGTGGCAGCGCTGGACTCAACGACATCTTATGTTGATGCCTTGAACCGCTTGTGGAACAATGTGGTGGGCACGAAAATGTATATTACCGGAGGCGTAGGGTCTTCCCGTCACAACGAAGGATTTACTGCAGATTATGATTTGCCGAACAAGGAGGCTTACTGTGAGACATGTGCTTCTGTGGGCATGGTCTATTGGAATCAGCGTATGAATCAGTTCACGGGCGATGCGAAATATGCCGATGTGATGGAGCGCTCCATGTACAACGGTGCCTTGGCCGGTATATCTCTGCAGGGTGACAAATTTTTTTATGTAAATCCGTTGGAGTCAGACGGCGGCCATCATCGGCAGGAGTGGTATGGCTGTGCATGCTGTCCCAGCCAGATTTCCCGTTTCTTGCCTTCCATCGGCAATTATATTTATGGCACGTCGAAGGATGCCGTGTATGTGAACCTCTTTATTGCCGGGAGTGCAGATATTGCCATGGGCGACGATAGGTTGAAGGTGACTCAAAAGACCACATATCCATGGGATGGAGAGGTACGCATGACCGTGGAGTCGGAACATCCGCTCTCTCAGAAATTAAAGATACGTGTGCCGGCATGGTGTGACAAATACAATCTCAAGGTTGACGGGAAAGGGATTTCCGCAGAGCAGGAAAAGGGGTATGCCACCATAGAGCCTAATGGCAAGAAGCGGATGGAAGTGGTCCTGCACATGGACATGCCGGTGAAAGTGGTTGCCGCAGACCCTCGTGTGAAGGAAAATGTCGGCAAGCGCGCCATTCAGCGTGGCCCGCTGGTTTATTGCATTGAGGAAACAGACAACAAGGCAGACTATGCATCTGCCCGGTTGGATGACAAGACCAAGTATGCCTTCAAGTTCCGGCCGAACCTGCTGGGCGGCGTGGTGGAGGTGACTGCCAAAAGCACGCAAGGCACTCTGCATTTTATTCCGTACTATGCATGGGACAACAGGGAGGCAGGCAAGATGAAAGTCTGGATAGACTATAAGGAATAAGATTCCCTCTTTGTGTAGAACGGCACCCCCAAAGCATTATCCTAGGTTTTTGGGGTGCCGCTGTTCTTATGTCTTGTGTGATGCTACCCTCCGTTAAAGGGATAGGTGATTTGAAGCAGTAGTATTTACTTTGCCAATGAAGTAGTGCAGCATTGCATAATCATACGCGCGCACGCACGCGCATAATATATATAATGAGTAACTGCACTGTGCCGTTTGTCTTCTTGGTAAATCTGTTTTTAGGTACCTTAGGTATGAACGTGAAGCATAATTGTACATGAATACACAAATTTCTCTGAGAAACAACAATTTTCATGTGAAATATATACGGATAAATGCGGAAAATTAGTACCTTTGCACCCCGAATGGGCATACTATACCCGTTTGTGAGCAAATTATAGACTATAATATCAATAATAATAAATAAAACAAAACAAAATGCCTACAATTCAGCAATTGGTGAGAAAAGGCCGTACTGTATTGGTGGACAAGAGCAAGAGCCCCGCTTTGGACAACTGCCCTCAGCGTCGCGGCGTTTGCGTACGTGTGTACACCACTACACCCAAGAAGCCTAATTCTGCGATGAGAAAAGTCGCGCGTGTACGTCTGACTAACTCCAAGGAAGTCAACAGTTACATTCCTGGAGAAGGACACAACCTGCAGGAGCACAGCATTGTGCTGGTGCGTGGCGGTCGTGTGAAGGATCTGCCCGGTGTGCGTTACCACATCGTTCGCGGCACCTTGGATACCGCAGGCGTGGCTAACAGAACACAGCGCCGCAGCAAGTACGGTGCCAAGCGTCCTAAGGCTGGCAAGAAATAATGGCCGGTAAGGAAAGAAAAGAAACTTTTAACTTTGTTTTTGGCTTGTAGAGTAGGTTGAGTAAACCGCCCGGTGGGGATGGTTGAAGAACGCGAGAATGCAGCCCTGAACACAAAAACAAATCAAGAAATGCGTAAAGCAAAACCAAAGAAGCGTGTGGTGCTTCCCGATCCCGTTTACGGAGACGTGAAGGTATCCAAGTTCGTGAACCATCTGATGTATGATGGTAAGAAGAGCATCTCTTATGAGATTTTCTATGGTGCTCTGGAGATTGTGAAGAACAAGATGGCCAGCGAGGAGAAGGATTCGCTGACAATCTGGAAGGAAGCATTGGACAAGATTACTCCTCAGGTGGAGGTGAAGAGCCGCCGTATCGGTGGTGCCACTTTCCAGGTTCCCACAGAAATCCGTCCTGACCGTAAGGAGAGCGTTTCCATGAAGAACATGATTGCCTTCGCTCGCAAGCGTGGTGGCAAGACCATGGCCGACAAGTTGGCTGCAGAGATTATGGATGCATACAACGAGCAGGGTGGGGCATACAAGCGTAAAGAGGACATGCACCGTATGGCTGAGGCTAACCGTGCGTTCGCACACTTCCGTTTCTAATCTCATATAAGTTCATACAATGGCAAAGCAAGATCTTCATTTGACCCGTAACTTCGGCATTATGGCGCATATTGACGCCGGTAAGACAACCACGTCGGAGCGTATTCTTTTCTATACGGGAAAGACTCATAAAATCGGAGAGGTGCATGAGGGCGCAGCCACCATGGACTGGATGGAGCAGGAGCAGGAGCGTGGTATTACCATTACCTCCGCTGCTACAACGGCTTACTGGACTTATAATGGCAGCAAGTACAAGTTTAATCTGATTGACACTCCGGGACACGTGGATTTCACCGCCGAGGTGGAGCGTTCATTGCGTGTGCTGGACGGTGCCGTGGCCACTTATTGTGCAGTGGGTGGCGTGGAGCCCCAGTCTGAGACTGTGTGGCGTCAGGCTGACAAGTACAATGTACCCCGTATCGGGTACGTGAACAAGATGGACCGTTCTGGCGCAGACTTCTTTGAGGTGGTTCGCCAGATGAAGGATGTCTTGGGTGCAAATCCTGTCGTGTTGGCTGTACCCATCGGGGCTGAGGAGAATTTCAAGGGCATCGTAGACTTGATCCGCATGAAGGCTATCCTGTGGCACGATGAGACTATGGGTGCTGACTATGAGGTGGATGACATCCCCGCAGACTTGAAGGATGAGTGCGATGAATGGCGCGCAAAACTGGTGGAGCAGGCTGCCGAGCAGGATGAGTCTTTGATGGAGAAGTATTTCGAGGATCCCGACTCAATCACCAATGAGGAAATTGTTGCGGCTGTTCGTAAAGGTACTTTGTCGTTGGACATCGTGCCCATGACTTGTGGTTCTTCATTCAAGAACAAGGGTGTGCAGACGTTGCTTGACTACGTGTGCATGTTCTTGCCTTCTCCTTTGGATACTCCCAATATTGTTGGTAAGAACCCCGATACAGACGAGGAGGAGGACCGCAAGCCCAGCGAGGATGAGAAGACTGCCGCCTTGGTGTTTAAGATTGCTACCGACCCATACATGGGTCGTCTGACCTTCTTCCGCGTTTACTCTGGTAAGGTGGAGTCCGGCTCATATATATATAATGTACGTTCGGGCAAGAAGGAGCGCGTAAGCCGTTTGTTCCAGATGCACTCTAACCATCAGAACCCTGTTGATCTAATCAGCGCAGGTGATATTGGTGCAGGTGTAGGCTTCAAGGATATCCACACCGGTGACACGCTGGCTGATGAGGATGCACCCATCGTTCTGGAGTCAATGGATTTCCCCGATCCCGTGATTGGTATCGCCGTGGAGCCCAAGACACAGAAGGACTTGGATAAGTTGAGCAACGGACTCGCCAAATTGGCAGAGGAGGATCCTACCTTCACTGTGCGCACGGATGAGCAGAGTGGCCAAACCGTGATTTCTGGCATGGGTGAGCTTCACTTGGATATCATCATCGACCGCTTGAAGCGTGAGTTCAAGGTTGAGTGTAACCAGGGTAAGCCTCAGGTGAACTATAAGGAGGCGGTGACCACAACTGTGAACCACCGTGAGGTGTACAAGAAGCAGTCTGGTGGCCGTGGTAAGTTTGCCGACATCATTGTAAACCTTGGTCCCGTAGACGAGGATTACAAGGAGGGTGGCCTTCAGTTCCTCAACAAGGTGACTGGTGGTAACATTCCCAAGGAGTTCATTCCCTCTGTGCAGAAGGGCTTTGAGAACGCCATGAAGAATGGTATACTGGGCGGATTCCCCATGGATAGCCTGAAAGTTGAGTTGCTGGACGGTAGTTTCCATCCTGTTGACTCTGACCAGTTGTCCTTCGAACTGGCTGCCCAAATGGCTTATAAGGCATGCTGTGCCAAGGCTAAGCCTGTGCTGATGGAACCTATCATGCGCTTGGAAGTTGTTACTCCTGAGGAGAACATGGGTGACGTGATTGGTGACTTGAATAAGCGCCGTGGCCAGGTTGAAGGCATGGATACCACTCGTACGGGCGCACGCTTGGTTAAGGCCATGGTTCCCCTGTCGGAGATGTTTGGCTATGTGACCGCGTTGCGTACCATTACTTCGGGCCGTGCTACAAGTTCTATGACCTATGATCACCATGCTCCTGTAAGTTCAAGCATTGCCAAGACCGTGCTTGAGGAGATGAAGGGTCGCGTAGATTTGGTATAATAAAATAAATAAGGAGAGGGAGTCGGTAAGCGAATGACTCTTTACGGGCATCCCTCTCCTTAACAATCATTTAGACTGTAAACATACAAAATGAGTCAGAAAATCAGGATTAAGCTGAAATCCTATGACCACAACTTGGTGGACAAATCAGCAGAGAAAATCGTGAAGACAGTGAAATTGACGGGCGCAATTGTCAGCGGTCCTATTCCTCTGCCTACACGCAAGAGAATCTTCACGGTAAACCGCTCAACTTTCGTAAACAAGAAGAGCCGTGAGCAGTTTGAGTTGAACTCTTACAAGCGCCTCATTGACATCTACAGTTCAACTGAGAAGACTGTGGACGCATTGATGAAACTGGAGTTGCCCAGCGGCGTGGAAGTGGAGATTAAGGTGTAATATTCAAGTGGTTTAATTAACAATAAGAGAAATGCCAGGATTATTAGGAAAGAAAATCGGAATGACTTCCGTTTTCAGTGCCGAGGGTAAGAATGTACCATGCACTGTTATCGAATTGGGTCCTTGTGTTGTCACTCAGGTGAAGAGCGTAGAGAAGGATGGCTACAATGCTATCCAACTCGGTTTTGAAGACGCTAAGGAGAAGAACGTTACTGCTCCTCTTAAGGGTCACTTCGCCAAGGCTGGTGTGACACCCAAGAGACACTTGGCCGAGTTCACAGGTTTTGCGCAGGAACTGAATCTGGGTGATACCGTTACGGTTGACATCTTTGAGAACACTGCGTATGTAGATGTTATTGCTACTTCCAAAGGCCGCGGTTTCCAGGGCGTAGTGAAGCGTCACGGTTTCGGCGGTGTTGGCCAGAGCACTCATGGCCAGGATGACCGTCTGCGTAAGCCGGGTTCAATCGGTGCCTGCTCTTACCCCGCAAAGGTGTTCAAGGGCATGCGCATGGGTGGACATATGGGCTGCGACCGTGTGACTACACACAATCTGCAAGTGTTAAAGGTGATTCCCGAGCACAACCTTCTTCTTATCAAGGGCAGTGTTCCCGGTTACAAAGGTTCAATCGTAAGCGTTATCAAATAATGGAAGTTAGTGTATTGAATATAAAGGGTCAGGAGACTGGTCGTAAGGTCTCTCTGAACGAAGCCGTTTATGGCATTACCCCCAACGACCACGCTATCTATTTGGATGTGAAATTGCTGCTGGCCAACCAGCGTCAGGGCACAGCCAAATCTAAGGAAAGAAGCGAGGTCAGTGGTTCTACACGAAAGTTGGGACGTCAGAAAGGTGGTGGCGGTGCTCGCCGTGGTGACATCAATTCACCTGTGCTGGTAGGTGGCGGCCGTGTGTTTGGTCCTAAGCCTCGCGATTATGGCTTCAAGTTGAACAAGAAAGTACGTGTATTGGCACGTAAGTCTGCCCTTTCTTACAAGGCGCAGGAGAATGCAATCATGGTTGTTGAGGACTTCACTTTTGAGGCTCCGAAGACAAAATCCATGGTTGAAGTCTTAAATAATCTTAAAGTTGCTGGCAAGAAAGTGCTTTTCGTTATGCCAAGTAACAATAAGTTTGTAAATTTGTCTGCTCGTAACATAGAGCGTATCAATGTTATACCTGCTGCTGCACTGAACACCTACAAGGTGCTCAATGCTGATGTGCTGGTTATGGCAGAGGGTGCGCTTAGTGTGGTTGACGGTAATTTGGATAAATAAAGAGTCGAAACAACATTATGGGATATATCATAAAGCCGCTGGTCACTGAAAAGATGACCGCAATGACAGAGAAGCAGAACAAGTTCGGCTTCATTGTGCGTCCTGATGCCAATAAGATTGAAATCAAGAAGGAAGTGGAGGCTCAGTACAATGTAACCGTTACCGCTGTGAACACTTGTGTTTATGCTGGCAAGAACAAAAGCCGCTATACGCGCTCTGGCCTGATTAAAGGCCGTACCAACGCTTTCAAGAAAGCCATTGTGACTCTCAAGGAAGGCGATGTTATCGATTTCTATAGCAATATTTAAATAAAAGATGGCAGTACGTAAATTTAAGCCCACAACTCCGGGTCAAAGACACAAGATTATAGGTACCTTCGAAGAGATTACTGCATCGGTACCTGAGAAGTCTCTCGTTTACGGTAAGCGCTCTACGGGTGGTCGTAACCATACCGGAAAAATGACAGTGCGCTATATCGGTGGAGGTCACAAGCGCAAATTCCGTTTTGTGGATTTCCGACGTGAGAAGGATGGTGTGCCTGCTGTGGTTAAGACAATTGAGTATGATCCGAACCGTTCGGCTCGTATTGCTCTTTTGTTCTACGCAGATGGCGAAAAACGTTATATTATTGCTCCCAACGGATTGAAGGTGGGGACCACTGTGATGAGCGGTCCTGACGCTGCTCCCGAAGTAGGTAATGCTCTGCCTCTGCAGAACATTCCAGTGGGTACAGTAATCCATAACATTGAGCTCCGTCCCGGCCAGGGCGCGCTCCTTGTTCGTTCCGCTGGTAACTTTGCTCAGCTTACTTCCCGTGAGGGTCGTTACTGCGTGATTAAGTTGCCTTCTGGCGAGACTCGCCAGATTCTCAGTGCCTGCAAGGCTACTGTGGGTAGCGTGGGCAATTCTGATCATGCTCTTGAGAGTTCCGGTAAGGCCGGTCGTTCTCGTTGGTTGGGTCGTCGTCCTCACAACCGTGGTGTTGTCATGAATCCGCATGACCATCCCATGGGCGGTGGTGAAGGACGTCAGTCTGGTGGACATCCTCGTTCACGTAAGGGCTTGTACGCAAAGGGCCTTAAGACTCGTGCTCCTAAGAAGCAGTCCAACAAGTATATTATCGAAAGATGCAATAAGTAACCTTAAAGTCAGTTAGAGCAAGTATGAGTCGTTCATTGAAGAAAGGTCCGTATATAGAGGTTAAACTCGAGAAGAGAATTCTCGCCATGAATGAGAGTGGTAAGAAGAACGTTGTAAAGACGTGGTCTCGTGCTTCTATGATTTCTCCCGATTTCGTGGGACATACGGTAGCCGTTCATAACGGAAATAAGTTCATTCCTGTTTACGTTACTGAGAATATGGTAGGACACAAGTTGGGTGAGTTTGCTCCCACGCGTAAGTTCGGAGGCCATGCCGGTAACAAGAAGAAGTAATCAGGCGTCAGTCGTTAAAATAAGAGTAATAATATAATGGGAAAGAGAAAAAGATTAGCTGCCGACAGTAGAAAGGAAGCACGCAAGGATGTAAGTTTCGCAAAATTGCGGAACGTGCCTTCTTCTCCCCGCAAGATGAGATATGTGGTTGACTTGGTTCGCGGTATGGAGGTGAACAGGGCACTCGGTACGCTGAAGTTCTGTGTGAAGGCTGCAAGCGCAGACGTGGAGAAACTCCTCCGTTCTGCCATTGCAAACTGGGAGCAGAAGCATGAGCGTAAGGCTGAGAATGGTGAACTTTACATCACAAAGATTTTCGTGGATGAGGGTACAACTCTTAAGCGTATGAGACCTGCCCCACAGGGTCGTGGTTACAGAATCCGCAAGCGTTCAAATCACGTGACTTTGTTCGTCGACACTAAGAAAGATTAAGATTAGAAGAGTATGGGACAGAAAGTAAATCCTATAAGTAACCGTCTGGGCATCGTTCGTGGTTGGGATTCCAATTGGTATGGTGGCAGGAACTTCGGTGACGCAATCCTTGAGGATAGTAAGATTCGTAAGTACTTGAACGCTCGTCTTGGTGATGCCAGCATCTCAAGAATCGTTATTGAGCGTACCCTCAGAATGGTAACTATCACTGTTTGTACGGCTCGTCCGGGTCTTATCATCGGAAAGGGTGGCGAAAAGGTTGATAACCTTAAGGAGGAGTTGAAGAAACTCACAGAGAAGGATGTTCAGATTAACATCTATGAGGTGAAGAAGCCTGAGTTGGACGCAGTGATTGTCGCAAACAACATCGCAAGGCAAGTTGAGGGCAAGATAGCCTATCGCCGTGCCATTAAGATGGCTGTGGCCAATACAATGCGTGCTGGTGCAGAGGGCATCAAAGTTCTCATTAGCGGCCGTTTGAATGGTGCTGAAATCGCACGTTCAGAGATGTTTAAGGAAGGTCGTACTCCATTGCATACACTTCGTGCCGATATTGACTATTGCCAGGCTGAGGCTTTGACAAAAGTGGGTATCCTTGGCATAAAGGTGTGGATATGCCGTGGTGAGGTATATGGCAAGAAGGACTTGGCTCCTAATTTCGCTCAGCAGAAGGAGAGCGGTCGCAATTACGGCAACAATGGAGGTAAGAACTTCCGTCGTAAGAGAAACAATAATCGCTAAAAACACGGATTATTATGTTACAACCAAAAAGAACCAAATATAGAAGACCGCAAAAAGGTCGTTGCAAGGGCAACGCCATGCGTGGAAACCAGTTGGCTTTCGGCTCTTTCGGCATTAAGTCTTTGGACACGCATTGGATTACAGCCCGTCAGATAGAGGCTGCCCGTGTGGCAATGACTCGTTACATGCAGCGTGAGGGACAGAGTTGGATTCGCATATTCCCGGACAAGCCTATTACCAAGAAGCCTGCTGACGTGCGAATGGGTAAAGGTAAGGGTGATCCTGTAGGGTATGTGTTCCCCATCACTCCCGGACGTATTATATTCGAGATTGAAGGCGTGTCTTATGATATTGCCAAGGAGGCTTTGAGATTGGCTGCACAGAAACTTCCTGTGACCACGAAGTTCATTGTTAGACGTGATTACGACAAAAACGCATAATTATGAAGGTAGCAGAAATTAAGGAGTTGACCACTGCCGAACTGGCAGAGCGCATACAGACTGAGCAGGCCAACTACAAGCAGATGTTGTTGAACCATGCCGTCTCTCCCCTTGAGAACAGTGCTCAGATTAGAACTGCGCGTCGTAATATTGCTCGTCTGAAGACGGTGCTTCGTCAGAGAGAACTTAACAAATAACATTGGTCTTAGACATGGAAGTTAGAAATTTAAGAAAGACAAGAACGGGTGTCGTGGTGAGCGACAAGATGGACAAGACCATTGTTGTTGCTACCATGTTCAAGGAGAAGCATCCCATTTATGGTAAGTTCGTTGCCAAGACGAAGAAATACCATGCACATGACGAGAAGAACGATTGTCACAAGGGTGATACCGTGCTGATTATGGAAACTCGTCCTCTGAGCAAGACAAAGAGATGGAGAGTAGTAGAAATCGTAGAAAGAGCTAAGTAAACTATGATACAGGCAGAAACCAGATTGGTCGTAGCGGACAACAGCGGTGCTAAGGAGTGCATGTGTATTCGTGTACTGGGTGGCACTCGCCGTCGTTATGCTTCGGTTGGTGACGTGATTGTCGTCGCTGTCAAGAGCGTAATCCCGTCAAGTGATATTAAGAAAGGTGCAGTATCAAAGGCCCTGATTGTACGTACTAAGAAGGAAGTCCGTCGTGCTGATGGCTCCTATATTCGTTTTGATGATAACGCCTGCGTTCTCTTGAACAATGCAGACGAATTGCGTGGTAGTCGTATTTTCGGTCCTGTGGCTCGTGAGTTGCGTGCCGTCAACATGAAGGTCGTTTCTCTCGCACCTGAGGTTCTTTAATCATTATTAAGAAGAATTGAAGTAATGAATACATTACACGTAAAGAAGGGTGATACCGTATATGTCAACTCCGGCAACAACAAGGGGCAGACAGGTAAGGTATTAAGGGTGCTTGTTAAGGAGCGCCGCGCCATAGTTGAGGGTATCAACATGGTGTCAAAGAGCCAAAAGCCCAGTGCCAAAAACCCTCAGGGTGGCATTGTAAAGCAGGAGGCTCCTATCCAAGTTTCAAAACTTAACCCTGTAGTGGACGGAAAGGTTGTCCGTTCCAATGGTAAGCCCAGGAATGTAAAAGTAAAATAAGTAGGAGACTGAATAATGGCAAATACAGCAAGCCTTAAGAAAGAATATTCCGAGCGCATTGCACCTGCTTTGATGAAGAAGTTCAACTATTCTTCTCCCATGCAGATTCCTGTGCTCAAGAAGATTGTCATCAACGAGGGGTTGGGAATGGCTACTGCAGATAAGAAAATTATCGAGGTTGCTATCAACGAACTCACTTCCATTACCGGTCAGAAGGCTGTGGCTACTGTTTCCAAGAAGGACGTGGCCAACTTCAAGTTGCGTAAGAAGATGCCCATCGGTGTTATGGTGACATTGCGCCGTGAGAGAATGTATGAGTTCCTTGAGAAACTTGTGCGTGTGGCTTTGCCTCGCATCCGTGATTTCAAGGGCATTGAAAGTAAATTTGATGGACGTGGTAACTATACTCTTGGAATCCAGGAGCAGATCATTTTCCCCGAGATCAACATTGACACCATTGATCGTATCTTGGGTATGAATATCACCTTCGTCACAACGGCACAGACTGATGAGGAGGGTTATGCACTCCTGAAGGAATTTGGCCTTCCTTTCAAAAACGCTAAAAACGATTAATCGATATGGCAAAAGAATCAATGAAGGCTCGTGAGGTTAAAAGAGCCAAGATGGTGGCCAAGTATGCTGAGAAGCGTGCAGCCCTGAAGAAAATCGTCAGCACCGGTGAGCCTGCAGAGGCTTATGAGGCTGCACAGAAACTTCAGTCAATTCCTCGCAATGCCAATCCTATCCGCTTGCACAACCGTTGCAAGATTACAGGTCGCCCCAAAGGGTATATCCGTTTGTTTGGTCTTTCACGTATTCAGTTCCGTGAGTTGGCATCCAGCGGTTTGATTCCTGGTGTTAGAAAGGCCAGTTGGTAAGAAATCCTTTAATATTGTCGGGACAGCCCCGATTAATTAAATCTTTTATAAAATGACAGATCCAATAGCTGATTATTTGACAAGACTGCGCAATGCAATCATGGCTAAGCACCGTGTTGTGGAAGTGCCTGCGTCAAATCTGAAAAAAGAGATTACCAAGATTCTCTTTGAAAAGGGCTACATCTTGAACTACAAGTTCGTGGAGGATGGTCCTCAAGGTACTATTAAGATTGCTTTGAAGTATGATGCCGTTGAGAAGGCAAATGCTATCAAGAAGTTAATCAGAATATCCAAGCCGGGTATGCGTAAGTATACTGGTTATAAGGATATGCCCCGGGTTATCAATGGATTGGGTATTGCTATCCTGTCCACGTCAAAGGGAGTTATGACAAACAAAGAGGCTGCTGACCTTCGGATTGGCGGCGAGGTTCTCTGTTATGTATATTAATGTAGGAGGTAAAATATGTCTAGAATAGGAAAATTGCCAATAAATATTCCCGCAGGTGTCACCGTTACTGTAAGTGATGCAAATGTGGTTACCGTCAAGGGTAAAAACGGCGAGATGACTCAGACTGTACATCCTTCCATCAATGTGAAGATTGAGGATGGGGTAGTTACCTTCAATATTGATGAGAACAACGACAGCGTTGACAGGAAGCAGAAGCAGGCCTTCCATGGACTTTACCGTGCTTTGGTCAACAATATGGTTGTTGGCGTTTCTGAAGGTTATAAGAAGGAACTTGAACTTGTAGGCGTGGGTTACCGCGTATCCAATCAAGGAAATCTCATGGAGTTTGCTTTGGGATACACTCATCCTATTGTCTTGCAACTCCCCCCTGAGATAAAGGTGGAAACCAAGTCTGAACGTAACCAGAATCCTATGATTATTCTGGAGTCTTGCAACAAGCAACTCCTGGGTCAGGTATGTGCAAAGATTCGTTCTTTCCGTATGCCTGAACCTTATAAGGGTAAGGGTATCTTGTTCGTTGGAGAGCAAATACGCAGGAAGTCTGGTAAGTCTGCAGGAGCCAAGTAATTTCAAATCCGTAAGATCATGACAACTAAAATAGAAAGACGAATCAAGATAAAGTACAGAGTCCGTAATAAGATTTC
Source organism: Prevotellaceae bacterium (assembly GCA_019420585.1). Taxonomy (GTDB): domain Bacteria; phylum Bacteroidota; class Bacteroidia; order Bacteroidales; family Bacteroidaceae; genus Physcousia. Next base: position 75,609 of record JAHZGX010000019.1, on the reverse strand, counting down.
TGGAACTGCAGAGCGTCCCCGTATGACGGTCTTCAGAAGCAACAAGCAAATATATGTTCAGATAATCAATGACCAAAGCGGTGTCACGCTTGCATCAGCCTCTTCTCTCGGGCTGGAGCCTTGTCCTAAGAAGGAACAGGCTGCCAAGGTGGGTGAGATTGTTGCAAAGAAGGCTCTTGAGGCTGGTATCACCACGGTTGTGTTTGACCGCAACGGCTATCTGTATCATGGTAGAGTGAAGGAAGTGGCTGACGCTGCACGTAATGGTGGACTTAAATTCTAAGATAGATATGGCAATAAATAAAGTAAGGGTAAGTAGCGATGTCGAACTTAAAGACAAGCTTGTTGCCATCAATCGAGTAACAAAGGTTACAAAGGGTGGACGCACTTTCACTTTCGCTGCTATTGTAGTCGTTGGTAATGAAAATGGTATCATCGGCTGGGGACTTGGTAAGGCTGGTGAAGTGACCGCTGCTATTGCTAAGGGTGTTGAGTCTGCCAAGAAGAATCTGGTTCGTGTGCCTGTACTCAATGGCACGGTTCCTCATGAGGCTGAAGCCAAGTTTGGTGGTGCTCGTGTTCTGATTATGCCTGCTTCTCACGGTACTGGTGTTGTGGCCGGTGGTGCCATGCGCGCTGTTCTTGACAGTGTTGGTGTGACAGACTGTCTGGCTAAGTCTAAGGGGTCTTCCAACCCCCACAACCTGGTGAAGGCTACAATTGCAGCATTGGCGCAGATGCGTGATGCCAAGACCGTGGCTGCCAACCGTGGCATTAGTATGGAGAAAGTGTTCAGAGGATAAAGGAGGTTCGAATATGGCAACAATAAAGGTTAAGCAGGTGAGGAGCAGAATCCATGCTCCCCATACCCAGAAGGCCACATTGGACACTCTGGGTCTTAGAAAACTCAATCAGGTGGTGGAGATAGAGGATACTCCCTCTGCCCGTGGCTTGATCAAGGCTGTGCATCATTTGGTTGAGGTGATAGACTAATCAAGTACATCAACATTAAATGTATCAAGTTATGAAATTGCATAATATGAAACCCGCTTGTGGTTCTACACATAGTCGCAGAAGACTTGGTCGTGGACCGGGCTCTGGTTTGGGTGGTACTTCCACACGTGGTCATAAGGGTGCTAAGGCACGTTCTGGTTACAAAAAGAAGATTGGCTTCGAAGGTGGTCAGATGCCTCTGCAGCGTCGTCTGCCCAAGTTCGGCTTCAAGAACATCAACCGCATTGAGTATCAAGTAGTGAATCTCTCTTCTATTCAGGAATTGGCAGAGAAGAGCGGTTTGACTAAGATTGCTGTGTCGGATATGGTGGCTGCAGGCTTGGTAAATGCAAGGAAGGGGCTTGTGAAGGTTCTTGGCAATGGCGAGTTGACTGCCAAAGTTGAGGTCGTTGCAAACGCTTTCTCTAAGTCTGCTGAAGATGCTATCCAGAATGTAGGTGGAACTGCTACTAAACTGTAATTCAGATGAAGAAATTTTTCGAGACTCTGAGAAACATATGGCGTGTTGAGGATTTGAAGACTCGAATCCTCATCACGCTTGCCTTTGCGGCTATATACCGTTTTGGTTCATTTATTGTACTTCCCGGTATTGACCCCGCGGGTTTGGCTGCTTTGCGTGAGCAGACCAACACGGGACTGATGTCCTTGTTGAATATGTTCTCGGGTGGCGCATTCTCCAACGCATCTATCTTTGCGCTGGGAATCATGCCATACATCACCGCTTCTATTGTGGTTCAGTTGTTCGCTTTCGTTGTACCTTATTTCCAGAAGTTACAGCGTGAGGGTGAGAGCGGTCGCCGGAAGATGAATCAGTACACACGTTACTTAACCATCTTCATCCTTCTTTTCCAGGCTCCCGGTTACTTGATTAATCTCAGGATACAGTCGGGCGGTGCATTGAATCCTAGCCTTAGTTGGACGATGTTCATAATTGCTAGCACCATTATTTTGGCAGCAGGCAGTATGTTCGTTCTTTGGATTGGTGAGCGTATAACAGACAAAGGAATTGGCAATGGTGTGTCCCTCATCATCATGTTGGGTATCATTGCCCGTCTGCCCCAGGCTTTTGGCCAGGAGGTTGTTTCCCGATTGAACAATCTTGGCGGTGGCGGTCTCGTGATGTTCCTCATAGAGCTTCTTCTGCTCTTTGTGGTTATTCTCGTTGCCATAATGCTTGTACAGGGAACCCGTAAGATACCTGTGCAGTATGCAAAGCGCATGTATGCCGGACAGCAGGTGGGTGGAGTTCGCCAATATATTCCTTTGAAGGTTTTTGCTGCGAATGTTATGCCTATCATCTTTGCCCAGGCTATCATGTTCATTCCTGTCACACTTTTGGGTTTCCTCTCCAATGGTGAGGTTGCTTCTCCTGTGTTGATGGCAATGTCTGATCATACGAGTTTGGCTTACAACATTGTCTTTGCAATCCTGATTATTGCATTCACCTATTTCTATACGGCCATTACGCTGAATCCGACTCAGATGGCTGAGGACATGAAGCGTAACAATGGCTTCATTCCAGGTGTGCGTCCAGGCAAGGATACTGCAGATTTCATTGACCGTATAATGGATCACATCACCCTGCCTGGTTCGCTTATACTTGCTTTGATTGCCTGTATGCCTGCATTCGCAGGTCTGTTGAAGGTTCAGCAGGAGTTTGCCCAGTTCTTTGGTGGAACATCGCTCTTGATTTTGGTTGGTGTGGTGCTTGACACGCTCCAGCAGATAGAGAGCCATTTGCTTATGAGGCATTATGATGGTCTGCTGAGTTCGGGGCGTATACATGGCCGTTCAGGTGTTGTCTCTCGTTAAGAGTTGATGAAGAAAGATTCATTTGATGATATTTCTCAAGACAGAGGACGAAATTGAGTTGATGAGAGCTGCCAACTTGCTGGTGGCTGATACCTTGGCCGAACTGGCGAAGATCATTCGACCGGGTGTATCAACTGCAGAGTTGGATAAGGTGGCAGAGGAATATATCAGAGACCACGGGGCGATACCTACGTTTAAGGGTTTTCCTAATCCCTATGGAGGGCCGTTTCCGGGTTCGGTATGTACTTCGATAAACGATGTTGTTGTTCATGGCATTCCTGGTGAGGATGTGCTTAAGGATGGTGACATAGTGTCCGTGGACTGCGGAGCGCTTCTTGATGGCTTTAATGGCGATTCCTGCTATACATTTTGTGTGGGAGAAGTCAGCGAGGATGTCAAGAACCTACTTAAGGTGACCAAGGAGGCACTTTATGAAGGGATACGCAATGCATGTGCAGGGAAGCGTCTGGGAGACATTGGAGCCTCTATACAATTACATTGTGAGGGTGCTGGCTACGGTGTTGTACGTGAATTTGTGGGACATGGCATTGGCAAGGAGATGCATGAGGATCCCCAAGTGCCCAATTATGGACGTAAGGGGAACGGTGTCATGATAAAGAATGGCATGTGCATTGCTATTGAGCCGATGATTACTATGGGTTCTCCCCAGATTTATATGATGCCAGACCGTTGGACCATTAAAACGCGGGACGCTAAGCCTGCGGCACATTTCGAACACACGATAGCCATTCACCATGGCACTCCCGACATCCTCTCTTCCTTTGAGAGAATTGAGAGTCAACGGAACTGAATGAAAAAGAGAATATGGCAAAGCAAGCAGTGATAGAACAGGACGGTGTCATCGTGGAGTCACTCTCCAATGCGATGTTCCGTGTAGAACTTGAGATTGGGCAGAAGATAATCTGCAATATCTCCGGTAAAATGAGGCTTCATTACATTAAAATCTTGCCTGGTGACAAGGTGAAGGTGGAAATGAGTCCCTATGATCTGACAAAGGGTAGAATCGTATTCAGATATAAATAAAACCAGATATGAAAACAAGAGCTTCTTTGAAGAAACGTACCCCAGACTGCAAGATTGTTCGTCGCAAGGGGCGTCTGTATGTGATTAACAAAAAGAACCCCAAGTATAAGATGCGCCAGGGGTAAGTCTTTAAGAGAAAAAGAAAAGATAAGTATATATGGCAATTAGAATTGTTGGTGTTGATTTGCCCCAGAACAAAAGGGGTGAAATCGCCTTGACCTATGTTTATGGTATAGGTCGTAGTAGCTCAGCCAAAATCTTGGAGCAGGCAGGTGTCGACAAGGACAAGCGTGTGTCTGACTGGACGGATGAAGAGGCTGGTAAGATTCGTGAGATTATTGCAGCAAACTATAAGGTGGAGGGTGACCTTCGTTCCGAGATTGCTCTGAACATCAAACGACTGATGGACATCGGTTGCTATCGTGGCGTTCGTCATCGTAATGGCCTTCCTGTTCGTGGTCAGAGCACCAAGAACAACGCCCGTACACGCAAGGGTAAGAAGAAGACTGTTGCAAACAAGAAAAAGGCTACTAAATAACAATTGAGATATGGCAAAGAAAACTGTTGCTGCAAAAAAGAGAGTTGTCAAGGTTGACGCAATGGGTCAGCTTCATGTGCACAGCTCGTTCAACAATATTATTGTCTCTTTGGCAAATAGTGAGGGACAGGTTATTTCTTGGTCGTCAGCAGGAAAGATGGGTTTCCGTGGTTCCAAGAAGAATACTCCCTATGCTGCTCAGATGGCTGCTCAGGATTGTGCTAAGACAGCCTACGATTTGGGCTTGCGCAAGGTGAAGGCTTATGTGAAGGGTCCCGGCAATGGCCGTGAGTCTGCTATCCGTACTGTGCATGGCGCAGGCATTGAGGTTATTGAAATTGTGGATGTTACTCCACTGCCTCACAATGGCTGCCGTCCTCCCAAGAGAAGAAGAGTATAATAATGTTGTTAATAACGTGTCTGTAAAAACAGAATAGATATGGCTAGATATATTGGTCCTAAGTCAAGGATTGCCCGCCGTTTCGGCGAAGCTATTTTCGGTGCTGACAAGGTTCTTTCCAAGAGAAAGTTCCCTCCTGGGCAGCATGGTAACAACCGTCGCCGTAAGACATCTGAGTATGGTGTCATGCTGGCAGAGAAGCAGAAGGCTAAGTATACATATGGCGTTCTTGAGAAGCAGTTCCGCAATATGTTTGAGAAGGCAGCACGCACTAGTGGAATTACTGGTGAGATTCTTCTTCAGAATCTGGAGTGCAGGCTTGACAATGTAGTTTATCGTCTGGGTATTGCTCCCACACGTGCTGCTGCTCGTCAGTTGGTTAACCACAAGCATATCACAGTGGATGGCAAGGTAGTTGGCATCGCATCATATGGCGTGGCTCCCGGTCAGATTGTAGGAGTGAGAGAGCGTTCCAAGAGCCTTGAGGTTATCCAGAATGCTTTGGCTGGTTTTAATCACAGCAAGTATCCTTGGATAGAGTGGGATGAGAATCAGAAGTCTGGTAAGTTGCTTCATAAGCCTGAGCGTGCTGACATTCCTGAGAATATCAAGGAGCAGTTGATCGTTGAGTTGTACTCTAAATAATAATTGATAATGGCGATATTAGCATTTCAAAAGCCCGATAAAGTAATAATGTTGGAGGCGGACGACAAGTACGGCAAGTTCGAGTTCCGCCCGCTTGAAGGTGGTTTCGGTACCACCATAGGCAATGCTTTGCGCCGCATACTTCTTTCGTCGCTGGATGGCTTTGCAGTCAACACTGTGGCTATTGCTGGTGTCGAGCATGAGTTCGCGACAGTTCCTGGTGTAAAAGAAGATGTCACCAACATTATCTTGAACTTGAAGCAAGTTCGGTTCAAGCAGTTAGTAGACGAATTCGAGACCGAGAACGTGGATATCACTGTAGAGAACTGTACAGAGTTCAAGGCAGGAGATTTCAACAAGTATCTGACTGGATTTGAAGTGTTAAACCCTGATTTGGTTATTTGCCATTTAGACGCAAAAGCAACGATGCAAATAAAGATTGGCATTAACAAGGGACGTGGTTATGTTCCTGCGGAGGAGAACCGTGTGTTCTGCACCGATGTTAATGTCATTCCCATTGATTCGATTTACACTCCTATCAGAAATGTTAAATATTCTGTCGAGAATTTCCGCGTAGAGCAGAAGACTGATTTCGAGAAGTTGATTCTTGAGATTACGACAGACGGTTCCATTCATCCGAAGGAGGCTCTGAAGGATGCTGCAAAGATACTTATCCAGCATTTCATGTTGTTCTCTGATGACAAAATCACGATTGAGAATGGCGGTGATGCCGATAATGATGAGTTCGATGAGGAAATCCTGCACATGCGTCAACTTTTGAAGACAAAGTTGGCTGATATGGATCTCTCCGTGCGTGCACTCAACTGTCTGAAAGCAGCTGATGTGGACACACTGGGCGACCTGGTTCAGTACAACAAGACAGATCTTTTGAAGTTCCGCAACTTCGGAAAGAAATCGCTCACGGAGCTTGATGATTTGCTCGAGAGTCTGAATCTTACGTTTGGAACTGACATCTCCAAGTATAAATTAGATAAAGATTAAAAGAAGATGAGACATAATAAGAAATTCAATCATCTGGGTCGTACTGCATCCCACAGAGCGGCTATGTTGTCCAACATGGCAATATCTCTGATCATGCACAAAAGAATCACTACGACCCTCGCCAAGGCCAAGGCTTTGAAGAAGTATGTGGAGCCTCTGATTACCAAGAGTAAGCAGGACACCACTAACTCACGTCGTGTTGTTTTCAGTTACTTGCAGGACAAGAAGGCTATCACTGAGTTGTTCACCGTAATCTCTCAGAAGGTTGGCGACCGTCCCGGTGGCTACACACGCATCATCAAGACGGGGTTCCGTGCAAGTGACAACGCAGCAATGTGTTTTATCGAACTCGTTGACTTCGATGAGAACATGGCTAAGGTTGCCAAGAAAGCAAAGCGCACACGTCGCTCTTCAAAGAAGAATGCTGAGGCAGCAGCAGAGGCACCTGTGACAGAGGCTCCTGCAGCAGAGGCTCCCGCAACAGAGCCCGTAGCCGAATAATTCTAAATTGCATAGTTCGTTAGCCGCCTTTTGTCCGTGAAGGATAAGGGGCGGCTTCTTTTTTGTAAATATTCTAGTTAAGTCGTGTGCACCTGAAAAGTAGTCTGTCATTTTGGTCGTGTTTTTGGTAATGACTCTTGTGTTCAGAACATCCATCTCATATAGAATGGGAATATGTGTTTTTACCACGTCTTATTATTTATCTTGTTTCTTATGTAAATATCTGAAAATGATGTGGATTTGATGAATTGCATCTTTGGGATTTGTATGTAGGGCATCCAATAAAGCAGGCCTGGCTCTGTCCATTACCTAGTGAAAATACTCTTTATATATTGCCAGACAGTCTCAGCCATAGTTAAGTCATGCGGAGTTATATTATATAATATGTATGTACGGTTATTAATCGTACGGCTGTACGGATGATAACTGTACATGTGTATGATTAATAACCGTACAGAAGCAGAAGTCAACCAACTTAAACCATGATTGGAATATGTTTTTCCTTTTAAGCACTGATATTCGTCAAACTCACATTAAAATAAAGTGTTTTTGAATAATTGTTATCTATTCTGAGTGGAAATGCTACCTAAATGATGTGATTTTAGTTGCTTTGATTGACATAACTGTCCTTTTGATAGGGGTGCATTATAGAATTATGCGTATTTTTGTGGTCAGAAACTTGTTGAATCGGTTTTACGCTGTCTCTGTGTGGCATGTGGTAGTTCCGCTGTCAAGAAGTGAATTTATATTGTATAATGATCAATAGATTGCGCGTTTTCTTGAGCCATTCTGAGGCTGTGCTTTTTACCTCTCACCTAAAACAGGGTAGTGATACCCCGTTTTATGCAATTTTTCTTGTCTTATCACTATTGCTGTGTTGTGCCAGCAATTTGCGTGCCGTTGCTGCGGTGCCGGATACACTGACGCTCAGCGGGCGTGTTACCGATGCAGATACAGGTGAGCCTCTTGAGTTTGTCAGGGTGCTGTTTCCCGATCGCAACATTTGGGCCGAGACTGATGCAAGAGGTGAGTTCTCAATACGCAACCTTCGTCTGGGTACATATAATATTGAGGTAAGATATACCGGCTACCAGGTTTATGACCATACCGTAAAGGTAACCACTTCGCCAAAGCCACTTCTTATTAAACTTAGCCCACTGAGTCTTTCGCTTGACGAGGTGACGGTGACTGCTCAGAGCAAGCGGATGGGGGCAATATCGAAGATAGACAGAACGGCCGTACAGCATATCCAACCTAAAAGCCTGGAGGATCTTATGCAACTTGTGCCAGGCAATGTCACCAAGAATCCAGACTTGAATAGCATAGGGCAGGCTCAGATCAGGGAGATTGGCAGCAATGCCAATAATGCTATGGGAACGCTGGTGGTTGTTGATGGCACCCCAATGTCTAATGATGCCAATATGCAGACATTGAGTACAAGCAAGGCGGGAACCACACCTGTGCAGTCTACTGCAGGCAAAGGGGTTGACCTTCGGCTTGTGTCTCCGGATAATATCGAGTCTGTTGAGGTCATACGTGGTATCCCCTCTGTAGAATATGGCAATTTGACTTCGGGTGCCGTTATCGTGAAGTCACGTGTCGGTGCCACTCCGCTCGAGGTGAAGTTGAAGGCTGACCCTAACTCCAAACTTGTGTACGCAGGTAAGGGATTTTCTCTCCGCAACGGTAGTGCCTTCAATTTTACTGCAGATTATTCACAGTCATACAGTGATATAAGGAAGAAGTATATAGGCTATGACCGTATTACCTTTGGTGGTGGATACAGTAATGTCTTCATGAAGAGCAGACGACCTATGTCGTTCAGTGCACATCTCTCTTTCTTCAGTAGTCTTAACAATGAGCGCACGGATCCGGAACTCACGTATAATGAGCGTATGCATAACAAGACTATAGGCGGACGCTTGTCAGTAGAGGGCAACTGGAACCTGCAACTGCCGTGGATTTCTTCTCTGACGTATGCCGCATCGGCCAACTTCCTCCGTGAGTCCGATTATGCCAACCGTCAGGTGATACTCCAGTCTGGCATAACGCCCGTGGGAAATGCTACGGTTGATTCAGAATACCAGACCTTTTACCTGTCATCCACTTATTATGCCTGGAGCCGTATCAGTGGGCGGCCACTTGACCTGTATGCTCAGATTAAGGGAAACAAACTTTTCGTGCTGGGCAATGACGCATTTATGAATTTGAAAGCGGGTGCAGAGTGGCGTATGAACAAGAACTACGGTGCCGGCATGACATTTGACCAGACACGACCTCCGCAGATTACCAATAATCAGTCGATACGTCCTCGAGTCTTCAGCTCAATTCCCGCTATGAACGTCCTTGCCTGGTTTGTCGAAGACAAGTATACCACACCTATTGGCACCACTTCACTCACAGCACAGGCAGGAGCCCGCCTGTCAACCACTTTTATTGACCGTGTGCAGGCACTTCGTGGCAATATGACCGGTGTGGAACCGCGTGTGAACATTGACTATAATATACTCAATCCAGCCAACAACCGCCTGTTTCAGGAACTGAATGTGGTGGGTGGATATGGCATTGCAATGAAGGCACCTGCCATGATGCAGTTTTATCCAGACAAAGCATATTTTGACGTTACTTCATACACCATGCTTTTCCGTGATGATGTTTCGGGGGATAAGGGTAAGTCAATCGCGGTCATGTCAACCAAGGTGATTGACAATACTGCCAATCCTCATCTCAAACCTGCACGCAGCAATAAGATTGAGGCAGGTTTGTCATTCCGCATAGGACGTGTCAACGGCATGGTGAATTACTTTAATGAGCGCGGCAAGAATGAGTTTGGTTATGTGGCACAGCCAGTGCTGATGCATGCCAACCGCTATACAACCCCTGACAATATTGATGGGGTGCGTTACAGTGAAGGGCGCGTGCAATATGAGTCTGCTGGCATATGGAGTGATGCGGCAGTAGTGCCACGGAACTATTTTTTCACTTATGCGATGCCGTCCAATAGCGCGGAGACTCGCAAATGGGGCATAGAGTATCAGTTGAACCTTGCTCAGATACAGGCCATCAAGACCGGCATTTCGGCCGATGGTTCCTATATACACATCAAGCGCCGTTCTGTGGCGGATTATTACGCTCCGGTCTCAAGTACAGTCAACGGGGACATTTACCCTTATATCCCGCTGATGCCCGGTGGTAGTGGAACCGTATCGTCGCGCTTCAACACTAACTTTCGTTTCATAACTCATATCCCGAAGTTGCAGATGATTTTCACAACCACTCTGCAAGTGATCTGGAGAGAGGCATACCGTGCCATATATGAGGATGGCAGCGGCCGTAATCTTGTGTATAGGACTCCGGATCCATTCTCACCAGGGCGTGAGGTATCTGCTGTCAATCCGGTTGGTTTCCTTGATGCCAACGGTGAGTTTATCTCATGGCAGCCTGGTTTCCAGAATGATGGCATATATCGTTATATGGTTGCAACGTATGCCCATCCCCGCGCTTTCGGTACAGAGGTGCTGCCAACATCGGCAATTCTTAACTTTAGGCTTACAAAGGAGTTGGGGCGTATCTTTGAACTCTCGTTCATGGCCAACAATTTCCTGAAACTTATAAAGACCCACAAGTTGCAGACCTCTACAGGGTGGCGTGATATTACGATTCCAATGTACTTCGGTGCCGAAGTCAAGTTAAAGTTCTAAGAAAGATATCTGTTTTTTATTAGTTTATATTAAAGTATTCTCAATCAATGAAAAAGATTTGTTATTTGTTGCCTCTTTTGGCAATGTTCATTGGGTTTGCTTCCTGTGACAACAATGATGACCCATCTGCCAAGCACACGGTTACCGTCAATGTGAAACTTCCATCCGAGGTGTCATCTTTCAGCGATGTGACCTCAATGGCTGTTACTGTGTTCAACACCGTTACATCACAGGAAAGCGTGGCTCAGGTTGTGGACGGAACTGCCACGGTGACTTTGACTCCCGGTACTTATAATTTCACGGTGTCAGGTGAGACCGCCGATTTCAATCTCAATGGTGTGCAGACCGGCGTTGACGTGTTTGCCGATAAAACTGTTGAGATTGATCTTATTGCCACAGTGGGCAGTACACTCGTCTTCAAGGAGGTGTATTTCTCGGGTGTGCCTGACTTCTATTTCCAGGATGCCTTTTATGAGATATATAACAACACCGATGAGGTGCAGTATCTTGATGGAATCATCATGGGCGTGGTGGACTATGGTATGGCTGTTGGAACATGGAACAAGGATCAGGCATCAGTGTGGATGACCAATGGCAAGTATACCAATGGCAAATATCCCTTGACTTCCCACGTGCAGTGCTTCCCCGGCGATGGCACTCAGTTCCCCATTCAGCCTCGTACCAGCATTGTCGTGGCTTCCAATCCCATTAACCATAGCGCACGCGAATTGTCAGAGGGTGACGTCCAGTCACCTGTGAATCTTGAGAATGCCGACTGGCAACTCTATGCCGACAATGCCTTCCCGGCCGATACCCGCATTGAGGGTATTCCCAACATGACTCTTCTCTGGAAGAACTTTGGCCGTGAGATGATGCCTGCAACAGAAGGTCAAGCCATTGTGATTGCCCGCCTGAAGGATGGCCAGTCACCTGTTGACTATGCCGCTGATCCCACCAGTGTTGTTCCATTGCCGGGTGGTACCACCAACTGTTTTGTGATTCCTGCTGACTGCATCCTTGATGCAATTGACATAGTTCCGGCCGATGCTGCTTGTCATTATAAGCATATTGAGGCAAAGGATGATGCCGGCATGGTTTGGTACACCGGTGCCGATGGTGTTTCAAACGGAGATTATTCGGGCAAGAGCCTTCGCCGCAAGGTTGCAGGCTTTACAGCCGCAGGAAAGGCAATCCTGAAGGACACGAACAACTCCTCAAATGATTTCATCGTAGGTGGCAGTACACCCACTCCGGGCGTAATCCCTTCTGTGGCAGATTGACATTCTTTCGTTGCTACATGATAAGCGGGAACTTGCCATGCGGTTCCCGCTTATCCTTACTTCTCACATCATTTCAAATCCGGGTTTTGAAATTCAAAGTTATAAAAGCAAGTATATGAGTCACCGTCTATACATATTACTCGCACTCCTTTGTGCTACGGCTGCTGTGTCACAGGCTCAGGATTATGCCAAGGCTGATTATCGTGACCGTCAGTATCTCGGCAACGTCACGTATGGTAGTGAGAGTCCAGTGTCACTTCGGTACATGCCGCTTACTGACATTGCCGACATCCATGTGGGTTACCGGCATGCGGGCGGTGATTTCCATCTTGTTGATGAACCAGGCCGCCTCAACTCATGGGTCGCCTCGTTTACAGGAATGAAGCGTGTGAGCAAGGTTACATTTGCCGGCGGACTTGTCTATGAGAACTCAACCCTTAGGGACCGTTGCTGGAACAATACCTTGTTCATCTCTCCAAACAATCCTTATATTATAGCCGACTCATTGAAGAGCAAGTTCGGCAATGAAGTGTTTCGCCTTGATGGGGCGGCGGCATATGCGCTTAATGACAGGCTTACACTTGCACTCCGAGCCAAATATGATGTAGGCAGTTCGGCAACGCAAAAGGATCCACGCCCTGAAATCAAAGGGATGAGATTCAACCTTGCACCTGGTGTGGAGTACCGTATGGGGCGTCATGCTGTGGGTGCTTCGGCCAATGTCAGGTGGCTCTCCGAGCAGGTGTCGCATACGGTATTGCGTACCACCACCAAACAATATGTGTTCCTTTTCCAGGGACTTGGTGTCTATGAGACAAAAGATGCGTTGGGATACACGCGTAAGTATAATGGCACCAGATATGGTGTGCAGTTGCAGTATTCGCTCAATAATACAGCCGATGCCCGTTTGTCAGATTTCTTGCAGATAGAATATTTTGGCGAACATGAGGATGCCGTAGACGGCGGGTCAAGCCTCAAATATAAGGGAGGGCGCTATCGGGGCAGCGGAATCACGGTGACCGACCGTCTGATGCTGAGGACTTCGGGCCGTATGATACATAATTTCACGCTTCATGCGTCCATGGTCAATACCAAGGGGCGCTGGTACACCCAGCGTTCAAGCACGGATGCCGATGGCAATCTTATATATGATGTCATCAATGAAGCAGACCACCTTGAAGGTAATTACATGCAGGCTGGCGTGGCTTATCGTCTTGACCGGATTAACGCTTCCGGACTTCCTGTTTTTCAGGCTGAGGTTACTGCTGATGTCGATAATTCAGAGACAACGAACAAGATATATGCGGCCAAGGAATCTTACACAAACGCCCTTGTGGCTGCTTCGGTGACAAGGCGTTTCCCCATAAAGAAGGGGTGGCTTGCCCCCAGGGTAAACGTCGGTTGCCGAATTGCACTTGATAACAAACTGGATATCTCGAATATGCCTGCTACTTATGACAAGGTCATGGGGCTGTATACCAGCCCGCAGTTTAGTGTGCTCACTGCAGACTGCTGTCAGGCAGGTGCAGAGGTCACATATGCGTTCCCCTTGGTTTTCATGAAATACAGAGCCTGGCTGGAGATGTCCTTGGAGGGCGGCTATGTGGGCCAAATCCATAATAGTGATTTCGGTAACGGGAATCGTTATTATGCCGGTGCCCGTGTGGGTTTCATCTTCTGACCGTTTAAGGAATAATACAGAGTATATATAGATATTACATATTAAAGAGTCATGGGAATACAAAAGTATCTGTTTATGGGAGCCATGGTGATAGGATCCATGGTCTCGGCTCATGGTATTACACGTGGATTTGCCATTGTCATCGACCCTGAGAGTTATGCTCAGGCAGCCGGTGAGGTTGAGGCTTATGCCCACTCAATTGCCGAAGATGGGCTAAAGCCAATCATCATCAAGGACGACACAGACAGCCCCGACAAGATAAGGAAACAGTTGCTCAAACTATACCGGGACAAGAAGAATCCCATTGAGGGGGCGGTCTTTATTGGCGACATTCCTATTCCGATGATACGCGATGCCCAGCATCTCACATCGGCTTTCAAGATGAATCAGGCCACCTTTCCTTGGGAGGAGTCATCGGTACCGAGCGATAGGTTTTATGATGATTTTGACCTGAAATTTGATTATCTGAGGCAGGATTCTGTCAGTCCGCTGTATTTCTATTACTCGTTGCGGGCCGACTCTCCCCAGTATCTCTCTCCCGATATCTATTCCGGCCGTATCAAGGCAATAGACAATGGGGTTGATGACAAGTACACTTTGCTGCGCCGCTATCTGGACAAGATCGTCAAATTGCGTGCCGAGAATAACATCCTGGACCAGTTGCTGTTCTTTGCCGGGCACGGATTCGTGTCTGAGTCTATCGTTGCACGCATAGACGAGAAGGGAGCCTATCTGCAGAATTTCCCTTGGATGCAGACGCGCGTACAGGGTATTGAGTATATTGACCACAAGCGTGACAAATCGGTGAAGAACCGACTCATGACCGAATTGCAGCGGCGCAACCTGGATGTGGCCCTGCTGCATCATCATGGCCTTGACCAGATTGAATATCTCAATGATGAGCCGGATCCGGAAACTCCGGCAGAGATGGTGCACCTGCTTAAGGACTATGTAAGCCATGTCTATCGGCGCCACCGCGGGAAGGGTACCCCGGATGACAGCCTCAAGGCTAATATATCCCGCAATCTTGGAGGCGTTCCACTTGAGTGGTTCCAGGACGAAGAGAGTGAGGAACACCGCATGCATGACTCTATAGAGAACCGCAAACTTAATCTTTATGTAGAGGATTTTGCCGGCTTTACTCCCAATTGCCGTCTCGTGATACTCGATGCCTGCTTCAACGGGTCATTCCACTTGCCTCGCAATATAGCCGGTTCTTATATATTTGACGAGGGGATGACCGCCGCTACGATTGCCAACAGTGTCAATGTGTTGCAGGACAAATGGTCAGACCGTTATATCGGCATGCTGGGGTTGGGCATGCGTGTAGGCAACCTGCCAAAGTACAATACATACCTTGAGAGTCACTGCATTGGTGATCCTGCGTTTCATTTCCGCTCTGCTGTTGACGGGCTTGACGCAAATGAGATGCTCAATCGTCCTGCATCCTGGTGGGCTGGCCAACTGGAAAGCGAGTATCCTGCTGTGCGTGCGATGGCCATGCGCCAGTTGGTCGACAACAATTTGATTGGTTCTGACCGCCTGCTTGACATCTATACCAATGACCGTTCGGAGGTAGTGCGTATGGAGGCCATGACTTTGCTTTCGCTGTATGACGATGACAACTTTGTCAGATGCCTGTCAATGATACCTTATGACAGTTATGAGATGATACAGCGTTACGGCCTTAATTTTATTGCCAAGCGTGGTGACCGTGAACTTGTACCTGCAATCATAACACTGGCCAAGCGCAACAATACCGGAAAGCGCATTGAGTTCGGTGTGAGCCAGGCTGCTGCTCTTTATCCGGCCGAGATGCTCATTGCCGGGCTTGACAGTGTGTTTGATTCGAAGGACTATTCCGAGGGAGAGGCTGTAAAGGGTTATGTTGCTCACGCGCTTGACAAGTATGCCAATTCATATCGTCTGCAGGATGTCGAGACTCTGTGCCACAATGATTCGGCCACGGTCAAGGCGCGCAAGCAGGCCATACGCACGTTCCGCAATTCTACCATGCATTACAAGGTTGATGAATTGCTGGAGTATGTGCAGTCATGTCCCGATGATGATGTCGCTGTGGATTTGCTGGAGGCTTTAGGCTGGTTCCGCTCATCGTTCCGGCATGCCGACATCAGCAAGGTGGCACTGGCCATGAGTCAGGACAGGAAACGTTCGCAGCAGGTGCGGGAAATGGCACTCAAGACTTATAACCGCATAGAGGATAATCGCAAGGGAATTAAAAAATAAGGCTTGATGAATAGGCTCAACAACTTTGATAATATAAAGGCTGGTGCCCGCTTGTTGGTTGTGGCACTTGCTTTTGGACTGTCAGGAAGCCCTGTGTTGCTTTGTGCACAGGATTACACGCCTCGTCTGAAGCCTCTTACCGAGAGTCAGAGGCAGGCTCTCCGCTTGATTCCCGAGTGGAGACCTGCAGCCCGTGCCGGTGAGGAACCTCTTCCGGTGTGTGTTGACAATACTACTCTGAAGTATTTTCCTCAGGTTTTTAACCAAGGATCCAATAATTCCTGTTCCCAGGCATCGGGCGTGAGGTACGTCTATTCCTATGAGGTGAATCGTCTTCTTGACCGGGATGCCTCAGACCCGGCCAATGTGTTCTGCTATCATTTTACCTGGAATTTCCTCAATGACGGTGAGAATCAAGGGTCTCATGCTTTCCTTGGGTATGACCTCATGAAGGAGTGCGGAGCCTTGAATCTGGTGCAGATGCCGGATCAGGCCTACTCTTATGCGCAGCAGACACAGTGGCTGTCAGGGTATCAGACTTACATTGATGCCATGAAATTCCGTGTCAAAGGCTATTCCAAGATAAATCTGAAGACTCGTGACGGGCTAAATCGCCTGCGCCGCTATCTTTATGATCATGGCGAGGGAAATGCGAGCGGAGGCGTGGTTACCATCTCCTATAAGACTGATGACTGGGGTTATAAGGTCTATTCCGGACCACGTTTGACGGACATCCGGTCGGTTGTGACCAAGGAGGGCACCGATGGGCCGCATGCCATCACGGTTGTTGGCTATGATGATACGGTGGAGTATGACTTTGACGGCAATGGTACCATAAGTGATGATGAGCGTGGTGCCTTGATTTTCATCAATAGTTGGGGCGAGGACTGGGGAACTGCCGGGAAGTGCTACCTCCCTTACAGCGTGGTGCTGGCCGCTCCTGATGACAATGGACTTTCTGAGGGCGATGCTGATGCCTATATGGTGGAACCTTCGTTTGAGCCTCCGAAGATGGTGTTCAAGGTGAAGATGCAGTATAACCGGCGTAATGAATTGTCGCTGATGCTTGGCGTGTCCGATGGAGCAGATGCCCTCCTGCCGCTGTATGAGATGTCACCGACGCTGATGAATAACCAGGGAGGCGCCAATCCCATGCAGGGATATAATGCACCAGAGGATATTGAGATTGCCTTCTGCTTTGACCGTTACTATGACCGGGTTTGCACGTTCCGGGAACCTAAGTTCTTTCTTACCGTGAGACGTGTGGCTGCGCGGGGCAAGGGAAAACTTGTGGAGTTCAGTGTGGTTGACCTTGTGAGTGGGATGGAGTATAAGTCCACCCAGCATAACCTTGACCTTTCCGGCGGGCAGATAGTCATGACCACCGGCAGGACTCCGGTATCGGTGTACTCGTCATGCAGTCCGTGGCTGTGGCTTGTGCCCGGAACATCTGCCCCCAGGCCTTCCACATTCGTGATAAGTACTGCCAAAGGGCAGAAACGCAAGTTCCAGGTGAATGGCTATGATGCCAGGTCGGGCAAGTTAACCATTAAACATCAGAAGTTATGAAACCTTTGACATACTTTCCAGTCGCATTTGTTCTTGTAATCATGACAGGCTTGGTTCTTGGCTCATGTACGTCTGATAGCGGCGGTGGCGGGGGCAAATTACCGCCGGCCGACGCGGAGATTACAGTCTCGGGCATTTCCGACAGCCAGTGGACTTACATCTCGCTGGAGACCAACAGCGTGATGGGAACCTCTCCGTATGGTGACATTGATGCGGATGCTCAATGGGCAGACCGTACAGACTGGGACCTGGCAATCTGTGGGGATAAGATTCGCACTAATTCGGGCACTTCGGGAAAAGGGCAGGGAGGGCTGCGGCGCATTGATGACAGACCCTACGAGGAGGTTTCTGCCACGGATGCCACTGCATTTGAAGAGGATCGCCCACAGGCTCCCGATGCTTCCCGGAAGTGAAAGGGGCTGTGTCCGTACTTGAACTGCACCCCAAAAGTTGGGCAAAAAACTTTGGGGGTGCTTTTATGAAGTACAACTGATATTGGGGCATTGTGCTTGATTGGTATTGATGGTAATACTTCATGCCTGCCCTCTCTCGTCCCCTTGGCCTCCCCAGACAGACCGTGGAGGCAACGTGCCAACGGGCTTTTTGTATGCAGTGCAAATTTATCAAGTCACTTGAGGGCAGTAACCAAGTCACTTAAGGGTAGTAATCAAGTCACTTGCAGATGAAAAACAAGTCACTTGCGAGGGAGGCAAGGCCGCTTTGGGACAGAGGAACGACTCTTTAGGGCAAATCCAGGAGATGGAGCCGACAAGAAGTTCTTCTTTTTCAGAATCGCAAACTTGTACGTTTTCCTCTCTAGATTTATCTGGTGAGCCCCAAAAGCGCCTGCCTAGGAAAAAATAAAAGCCTGGTTAGGAAAAATTTTTTTCCTAGTTGGAAACATAAAATCGGGTGGTTTGGCAAAGATGTGGATTTGTAAAGAAAAAGAAATCCATGCCCAAGGAAGACCACTGCGTCTTTTTGCTTATGCCGATTTATGCGTTGCTTTGAATAGAGTCCTGTGTTTCCCGCGCTCTCTTTCCCAGTTTGGTGCCCACCTCCTCCCGGCGTAGCCCGCTGCGTTTTCGGGAAGTTGGTGGCAAACTGAAAAAGGGAGCACGGAAAAACACCCGGTTCCGATAAGGCCGATTGGGATTTATCCTGAATGGGAAAAAGCCGTTACGGCCGTTTCGGTGCAGGTGAGGGGTAGAGCCTGCTTTTCAGCCATGCTCTTACTGGTTCATCGTAGAGTTTCAGGAATGCCCAGGCAATACCTGTGGCAACAGTCACCAGGCCAATATTGAGCATGACATGATGCCAGACGGGAGCGTTCTGATGGGTCGATACCCAGGCCATCTGTACGTACATCAGAGGGTAATGGGTGATGTAAAGTGGGTATGAGAGGTTGCCCAGCGTCTCGCACCATCGTGCACTCCTGGCATCGGTAGTCCTGCTTCCTGCACCTATCAGCACGATTATGGGGAACATGATTACTATGCAGAACACCTGATACATGCCATCGGCCAGGCAAGGCTTCCCGCCTATCTGCGGAATGGAAAAGAGAATGACGAGCAGCAGAGATGCCCACCAGAAACCGCCTCTCATCCCCAACGGGCTGCCGCTTGGGTTCTTCTCAGTCATGTGCTTGGGCAGAATGCGTGAGATGAACAGACCGCAGAGGAAAGGATAGAGCAGGCGGCTGAATCCTACGCACATCTGGGCGGGTGTCAGGCTCCAGCCACCAATCAGGTCATACTTGGCTTGGTCAAATGCGGCAAACACGTCCCATCCGAGCGTGAGGTTGGCCGTCAGGAAGATGCTGGCCACACAGAGTATGCCCAGAAGGGCGGTGGGGAGGTGGCGAAGAATGAGGGCATACAGGATGTTGCCTATGTACTCAAAGGTGAGTGACCAGTTGGGGCCGTTCAGTGAGTTTGTCTCTCCCCAGCCGCGGATGTCAAGTCCGGTCCCGGCGGGAATCATCAGTAGTCCCAGGACTATGCACAGGAAGAACTTCCACGGCTCAGTCTGGCCTATCAGCGGGAAGTTGTCACCTTCGGCAAAGAAGAACATGCATGCCCCGAACAGAGTTCCTGCTATGACCATGGGGTGCAGGCGGATGAGGCGGCGTTTGAAGAAGTTCCAGGTAGACATCTTGTTCCACCGGTCATCATAGGCATATCCTATGACAAAGCCGGACAGCATGAAGAAGAAGTCCACCGCAAGGTAACCGTGGTTGATGTGCTGGGTGCCGAATACGGGAATGTAGGTCTCCAGGCAATGGAACAGGATGACCACCATGGCAGCCACTCCGCGAAGGCCGTCAAGGATTTCATAGCGTGGCTTCGAGGCCAGGTAAACGTTTTTTTGATTCATATTTGGGTTGTTGAAGTTCCGTTGGTAAGTGTGATGCCCTCTTGGATTCTGAAACCAGCCTTCATGGCTGTGTCACTTTTGCCGGACTTTTGCTTCGCTGCCGGCAAACGCCTTCCGCAGCCGCTTATATTCCTTAGGCGTTATCTGGATGACGGTTCCATGGCGTGGAGTGAAGGCTCCCGCCGTCTTGGTTTCCGCCATCAAACGGAATGAGCGTAAGTCGGTCGATCGGGTGAACTGGTAGTGGCCGGACATATAGCAGTCATACATCAGGCACCAGCCACCGCCGATGAGCGGAAACACTCCCGCTCCCTCCACGTTCTCTTGAGTCTGTTCGCAGAACCCGTCAAGCAATGTCCATGTCTCGGGAGCGTGTATGTCTCGGAACACATATTGGCGTATGCCTTTGTGTGCGCCCTCCTGTTCCGTCTTGAAGAAGAGATGGTATTCGCCGGTCCTGTCCTGCACGATGTCCGTGTCTATAGCGGGAGCCTGGAAGTCAAAGAGTGCCTGAGGCTCGCCTTCAAGGTCCGAGAAGTCGGCATTGGCATAGGCCCAGTATACACGGTCGTAAGGAATCGTCCCGTCATCAGTGAGGAGCGAGAAGTACACCATGTATTTTCCTGCCTGCTTGTCGTATATGGTCTGCGGAGCCCACACGCGTGTCACGTTGGCAAAGGCTGTTCCCGCATATTTTTCTGGGAAATGCACGGTGTGGTGTTGCCAGTGGATGAGGTCGTGTGACTTGAGGAGTACGATTCCTCGGTTGCTTGCCCATCCAAGCGAAGAGCGCATGTCGGTGGCAACCATGAGATATTCTCCGCTTTTGGAATGCAGGATATGCGGGTCGCGCACACAGCCGGTAAGTGCTATGGAGTCGGATGCCACGATGGGCTTGCCCCCGTTGAGTGGAGTGTAGTTGAACCCATCGTCGCTTACTGCATACCTGATTTGTTCCTGTTGGGGCTCGTTGCCCGTGAAGTATACAAAGAGGTATTTGTTGCGGGCATTTGTCGCCGTGACGGCCACCAGCAAGATTGCGGTGGCCAAAGCGCGTGTGAGGAAATCTTGTTTCTGCATGTTGTTTAGGGTGGGTTCTGTGCCTTTTTTGCCTGGGCAGGCCGGGCATGGCAAACCAAATACAAAGTTAAGGAAATAATTCTTATCTCAAACCCAACTGGTTGGCAAATGCCTGTTTCCGGGCGTTGTGCGGGCATGCCGGGGGCTTTTGAGGCTCATGCACAGGACAAGGGGCATAAATGCAGGGAAACAGATTCCCCGAGTGCTCGAAAATCCTTAATTTTGCCCCATGAAACAGAAGATACTCTTTGTTTGTCACGGTAATATATGCCGCAGCCCGATGGCGGAATTCATCATGAAGGAGTTGGTGCAGAGTGCCGGGCTGCAACGGGAATATGAGATAGCCAGCGCGGCTACGTCCACGGAGGAACTGGGCAATGATGTTTACCCGCCCGCACGGGCTTGCCTGAGTAGGCACGGTGTTCCGTTCTCACACCGTGAGGCCCGGCAAATGACACGTGCCGACTACGTTTATTATGATCGTATCTTCTTGATGGATAACAACAACTATGCCTGGCTTTCTCGTCTCATGCCCGACCTTTTCCACCGCACTTCATCGGGATGGACCGACCGTGACGGCAAGGCTTCCCTGTTGATGGAACTGGCCGGGGAGAGCCGTGACGTGGCCGACCCTTGGTATACTGGCGATTTTGAGCGCACCTTTCACGACATCTCCCGTGCGCTTTCCTGCCTTTTGGCTGGCTGAATCCCTATTTTCTTCATAATTTTGCAGTACGATGCATAAGTTGATAGAGATTTTTGCCAAGGTGCTCTTGCCTCTTTTGCTGGCTGTCGCCATCTTGTTGTGGATGTACCGCGGCCTGCAGTGGGAGCAGTTGTGGCAAGTCCTTTCCGGCGACATGTCCTGGACCTGGATGCTGCTCAGCATGCCTTTCGGCGTGCTTGCACAGGTATTGCGCGGCGTACGCTGGCAGCAGGTTACCCGCCCGCTGGGCATACATCCCCGTGTGCATACCTGCATCAATGCCGTCTTTCTCAGTTATGCCAGCAGTCTGGTGGTGCCCCGCATAGGCGAGGTGTTGCGCTGCGGGGTGCTCACGCGCTATGAGGGTGTCAGTTTCAGCCGCTCTGTGGGCACGGTGGTCACGGAAAGGGTGGTGGACATGATGCTTGTCATGCTTCTTTCACTGGGCGTTTTTCTGTATCAGATACCTGTCTTTGTCACCTTTTTCCACACCACGGGTGTCTCTCTCGATGGGTTTCTCTCTTCCTTTTCGCCCGCGGGGTGGGCTGTGACGGCCGTCTGTGGTATGTCGCTTTTGCTGGCTGCCCTGTTCCTGCTCAGGCGTATGGGATTGTTTTCGCGCACCCGTGCCGTGCTGTGTGACCTGCGTTCCGGACTGCTTTCTGTCCGCCAGGTGGACAGCCCCGCGCTTTTCCTCCTTTATTCCCTGGGCATCTGGGTGTGTTATTTCCTGCACTTTTATCTTACCTTCTTCTGCTTCCCGGCCACTTCTTCGCTGGGTGTCATGGCTGCCCTTATTGCTTTTGTGGTGGGCACCTTTGCAGTGCTTGTTCCCACGCCCAATGGTGCAGGTCCCTGGCATTTCGCAGTCAAGAGCGTACTTGTGCTTTATGCCGTGCCGCAGACCGAGGCTGTCTTCTTCGTCCTTATCGTGCACACCCTTCAGACAATGCTGGTGGTGTTTCTCGGCCTGTACGCACTGCTGGCACTTGCTTTCACCCGCCATCGCGCGGGCTGACCGCTCTTAGCCCTTCTCTATGGATATAGGTGAAGAATGCCGCGGCTTTTCTACACGTGAAATGTTTTCTTGAAAAGGGTTGGCAGACTCTGTTCTTCGTTGGGCTGAAGGGCTGCCGTTGCCGTTGAAATGTGAGGTTTTGTGATATGAACTGTGGTGCCTTCGCAAAGATGTCTAACAAGTGTTGAAAACGCAGGGCGCTGCGTTGGCCATTGCACCGCGCTGCCTGTTTGGGGGCATGCGGCAGTGTGTCTGGAAGGCGTGTTTTTCTGGCTCTTTTGGGGGAGAGGTCTCCTCAGCGGGCGGAGGCAAGGCGTTCGCCTGCAAAGATATAGTGCCCGAACCACTGGATGAGCAGATGAATATGCACGACCAAGAGCGGCATCTGCAAGCCATACTGCCCGGGAGCACGCGGCCGCACCAATTGCCGAACAGGCTGGCTGGTAGCCCGCTGTGTAGAGGGGTGAAGGAGAAAAAAGTGCCGTGGAACTCTCGTCCCACGGCACCCACTTGCACTACATTAAAAATTAGACTTACTTTACCGTTGATTTCTTAGTGCTTCCGTTCTTATAGCGTATGATATAGACTTCTCCCTTCTGCATGTATTCCACTTGTAGTCCGGATAGAGTGAATATTTGGCTGATTTCCTCTGAGTCTTCCATGCTTTCAATTCCTGTCTCGAAGTTTTTCTGTGCCTGCTCAGCGTCTTCCACCATCTTGCTGATTGCGGTCTCGATATCTTCCTTCTTGCTCATGAACTCATCCTTTTTGTCGATGAGAGAACCATCGGTTTTTGCTTCATCGATGACCTGTTTCAGTGCCTCTATCAGCGCCTTCACATTCTCCTCTGCAGCCTTCACGTCTTCGTTGTCCTTTACATCGGGGCAGTTCGTGCTGATGGTGTCTACGGCATCAGTGAATTTCTTGTTCAGCGAATCCAACTGCTGCATGGCATAGGCGTATGCGGCATTGAGTGCCTGTTCTGTCTCGAAGTTTTTCTGTGCCTGCTCAGCGTCTTCCACCATCTTGCTGATTGCGGTCTCGATATCTTCCTTCTTGCTCATGAACTCATCCTTTTTGTCGATGAGAGAACCATCGGTTTTTGCTTCATCGATGACCTGTTTCAGTGCCTCTATCAGCGCCTTCACATTCTCCTCTGCAGCCTTCACGTCTTCGTTGTCCTTTACATCGGGGCAGTTCGTGCTGATGGTGTCTACGGCATCCGTGAATTTCTTGTTCAGTGAATCCAACTGCTGCATGGAATAAGCGTATGCAGCATTGAGTTCATCGAAATCTTTCTGTGCCAGTCTGGCGAACTCCAACAACTGGCCGATAGCAGTTTCAAGACTATTTTTGGATGCCACTTTGTTGTTGTAGTCTGATGCTAAAGACTCATCGGCATAGGCGGTTTTTATGGCCTGGCTGAACTCTGCTATCTGGTTGGCTACGGCCTCTATGGAGTCGGTTACCACCGTGCTGTCTTTCACATAGATACATTCCTTGCTGATGGTTTCCACCACCGCGGTCAGGCTATCGTTCAAAGCCGTAACAATGGCCTGTGCAGGAGCCAAGTATACCTTGTCCATGTTCACGATTTTCACCTTTTGGGTGCCAATTACGTCAAAGGCATTGGATGCATTGTTGGCTACAATCACGTTGCTGACAGCCAGTTCCGTCTTTTCTTCCAGCACCTCGTCTCCGGACACATAGAAGGCGAAGACCTCCCCCTCGTTACCTTTCAGAATGTCTGTTGTCAGACCGGAGAGTATAACTTTGACGGTGTTGTTCTTGATGGTGCTTGAGAATTTTAAGTTGGTAGGTACGCGAGAACTGCGTTCAAACAATACTTCACCCTTCTCGTTCATCTCTGGCTTGACTCCTTCGGGCAAGGTAATTATGGCTTCCATGGCACGCACCTCAATGGTGTTGTTCAGGGAGACACTCACTCTTTTCTTGTTGTTTTCTTCTCCGGGCTTCAGCAGGAGGCTGTCGGTTTCGGCGGAAGTGGCGGTGAAAGATCCTACCATCTGTGACACGTTCACCTTGAAATTTACCATGTCATAGCGTTTGGCATCTGTGTCACTTCCTACGATTCTCTCCACTATGATTTCCTGAGTAGGTTTCAGCAAACTGTTAGCTGTGACCGTGAATTGAAGTAGTGCTCCTGAGTTTCCTTTGAAATTGGTGAGGCCTTGAGGCACTACGAGAATGCGGTATACTTTCTTGGCATCCTTGTCTGCCTGCTGCTGCATGAACAGGAAGAAGTCCTCCTCGTCAATACGGTCTCCAACGAACTTGATTGATTCTTCATTGACTTCCAAACCCTCGGGGATGATGACATCCATTTGAAGTGCTGCCATCGGGTTATCCTCGTTCTCGAGGTTTACGGTGATGGCGGCTTCCCCTTCAGCCTGAATGCTGACATTCTGTATGACAACCTTGTTTTCTGCCCATGCATTGGAGCAGAACCCCGAGGCTGCCAGCAGGGCGATGGTCATATAGGTTGACAGTCGTCCGGCCTTTTTCTGGTTATTGTGTTTCATGTCCTTTGTTAATTGTTTGTATGAATTTTAATAGGAGGCGTGACGCTCACACCTGTGTGATGTCACGCCTCCATAAAAAGAGATAGAGTATTTGGTCTTACTTTTTCAGAATCTTACGTGCCGTTCCATCGCTGTTGCGGATGATATTGATGCCCTTCTTCAAGGAATCCATCATTTGTCCGCCCACAGAGTACACTCTTTCCTTCAGGCCCATGCTGGAGTTGTTGGTGCTATTCACTCCGTCAATTCCGGTGGCCTCATTTTTGCCCAAAATGCTGTAGGTAGCTCCTGCAGCATCGGCTGCGGTAACGTTGCTCACGGTGATGGACTCGGCACCGTTGCCTTCCACGTCCAAGTATATGGTAGCATTGCCCTTGGTGTCTATCACTGCGTTTTCTAGTGAGGATATCACCAGGCTTAGGGTGCCGTCGGCATGCTTGGCTGTATACAGGCTGTGCTCGCCCATGCCTTCGATTGACTCGCCCATGACGGTCACGCCCTCGGGTACCTTTACATCCATCTGGCAGGCAACATAAAGGTTGGCACTGTTGAGCCGGATGGCCAAACGTTTGCCGGCCTGACCCTCCACGAGTGTCATCTGCATCTCGCCTGTTGACTCCATGGAGTTAGTTGTCATCACTCTTTCCAGAGCGTCCACTGTACGGATACCTAGGATGTTGTTCACCACATTCACGATGTCTCCGGAGTTGATCCTGCCATCGCCGTTGGCATCTGCAGCCAAGAACTCCACGGTGTTCTCCTCGGGCAGTTTGTCCATTCCAAGAACGTATTTTATAATCTGCATGTAGTCGGTTGCTTGCACGTAGCCGTCACCGTCGGCATCACCGGGGATGTAGGTGTTGTCCTCTATTGACTGGTTCAGTGTCCTGAGAGCCTGTTTCAAGGTGTTGAGACGATTGGAAATTGTCTGTGCGGCCTCTTTCATGTAATCGATGTCTTTCGGCTCCTTGAACTCATTGCCGTCAATGTCGGCACTTATCTTGCCTGTATTTGCAGCATCGTTGTATGTGCTGAGGTTGTCTGCTTGCTCCTTCAGGGCTTTGGCTTCCTCTGTCAGGCTCTCTTTATCCATGACGTGTCCCGTGGTGGTCAGTGTCTCCTGGACAGCGTTAATGGATTTCTTTAGGTCGCTGATGAGTCCCTGGTTCTCCAGATGGGTGTACCTCTTCAAGAGCGCGGCAATGTTTGCAGAGAAGTCCTCGGATGTGAAGTCTGTAAGTTTGGAGTCCGCAGTCAGATTCATCTGTTTGTTGCTGGCATCCAACTCCTTTCTGCACTCTTCAATCGCTTTGTTGATGATTTCAATGTCATCGGCAGCGTCTTCCTTCTCAACCTTCGTGAAGTCCTTGATAGTGGCTTCCGTTTCTGCCAAATTACTGGTGTAGCCTGTGAGTTCTGCTGATAGTTTCTCGTAGGCGGCCTTGTTGGTTGTATAGCGAGCGTACTCCACATCGACGAGTTTCTTCAACGCTGCCAGTTCTTTGTCTATATTGCTGATGGCGTTTTCCAGTTCTACCTGGCAAAGAAGGAGTTTGCCTGCCTCCTTGTTGTATGCCTCGATGTTGTTCTGGATATTCTCGATGGACGTCCCAACTGCCTCCAGTTGTTTCCCATGCATCTCTTTGGCTGCCTCGCGGCAAACGTCCAACTGGCTCTTTACGGTTTCGTATATGGTTCTTATTTGAGCCAGTGACTCGTTCAATGCGGCATAAGTGGTTGCCTCGAGTTCTGCATTGTAAATCTGTGCCAGTTCTGAGCGCAGGGTGTAAATTTGGGTCTCGAAAGCCAAAAGTGCTTCCTGAATCTCCTCGTTACTCTTCTTGTCATCGATGACATACTTGTTGATGCTCTCCTGCAGTTTGTCTTTCTGCTCCTCGTACGGCGTTGCGGCATCGGCATTTGCAGCGTAAGCCTTCACATAATCACCGTCCAGGCCTTGAGCCTGTACTACAAGCCAGTTCAGTTCATCCTTACTTGCTGCGCCATAGATGCTCTCTATGTCTGTTTCGTTGATGTGATCCTCAATTTTGTATGTCGTGCAGCCACCGTATTGGAGACAGTGTTCCAAATCTTCGTTGATTCTGTCAATTTTCTGCTGCTGCGTGGTTACATAGACTGCCACACGGTAAGTTACGGCATAGGCCTCGGTGTAAGTCTTGGCTGCATTCAGTGCTTCCTGCAACTTGGCCACTTCTGCTACCAGTTTGTCGTGAGCCTCCACGTTTTTAGTATTGTCGCCGGAAGCCTCTTTGGCTGCTTCGTAAATCGCTGTTGCCGCTGTTGCTGCGCTGTTCAGATTGCCCTTCAGGGAGACCACGTTGGCGAAGAGTTCATTCTTGCTTTTGTAGTCGGTAGCCTGGGAGTTCAGTTCTGTCAACTTGTTGGTGCCATCTTTCGACCCCTTCCATGCAGTAGCATATTCGCTCTTGAAATCGCGCGTTACACCGGAAATATATTCGAATTTGTCCAAATCGGCCTCCTCTTTACCCTTGGCTGCATAGGCGGCATCATAGCAGAGAGACCATTCTTTGGTTGCAGCTTGCTCCTTACCGGAGGCAAGGAGACCGTCTACTTTCTCCAGTTCCAGCATTTGAGCATCGGCTACCAGTGCAAAGTTTTTACCGATTTGGGCTTCTTTGGCTTTCTTCACGATGTCTGCGGCACTGTTGTAATCTTGTGCGGCCTTCAGTACGTCTGCCTCTTTCTCCTCGTTGGTAATACCCTTGATGGATGCAAGTGCTGTCTCGCATGCCTGCTCGGCAGTGTTTATGGCGTCACTATACAGGACTCTTGCCTTGCCGGAAACAGCGTCGTCTAGTGTGTTCAGCGCATTGAGGATTGCTTGACCCTGTGCTTCGACGTTTTTCTTGTAACTCTCTTCCTTGTCGAACAGAGCGGGAGCCTCAATCTCGTGGAACTTCAGTCCCTCTTCTGTCTGAATGTCATTCAGTTTTGTAAGGATTTCGTTAAGGGCAGTGTTGGCCTCTCGAACCTCACCTTCAGCCACGTTGCGGAGTTCTTCATTCCTGAGGCTGCTGTATTGACCAATGATGTCTACAGCCTTGGTGAAGTCAAGACGTGCTTCTGTTAAGGCTTCGAGGAATTTCTGGTGGCGATTCTGGTTGTCCTTTGCAATCAACTCATCGTAGCCTGCCTTCTGAGCATTTTCGAGATTCTTTATCCGAGTGTCGAATGTGTTGAGGGTTTCCTGATTCTTAGCCTGCAGGCTCTTGTCACTTCCATATTTGCCATTGTTGAACTGTTCGTCAATAAGCGTTTTGGTTGTGGTGAGGTCTGTCTTGATGGCCGTAAGTTCGGCCACATACTCCTTCTGCAGAGATGACTCGTCATCATTATAGATGTGAGTGTACACCTTGGTCCAGTAATCGGATATTGTGCTGTATGAAGTGCACAATGCTTCGTATGCAACCTTGTTATTCTTGGCTTCGCCTGCGACAGCGTTTACCTTGCCAAGCAGTTCTGCTATGCGTGCCTTCAGAGCTTCCTCTTGTGCGGCACTCTTTCTTTCTTCGTATGCCTTCTGGATGTCGGTGCTGATTGTCTCGTTATCCTTTGTATACCCATCCAGAACTCCATTGTAATGAACTTTGGCATCGGCGTAATTGCCACCGTTCTCTTCCTTGGCAATATTGGACTTGGCCGTTGCAATAGCCGTTGCAATAGCCGCTTTGTCGTATTCTGCTTTGGCATCGTCCCAAGCTTTTCTGTTTTTTGCGCAGGCTGTTGCCTCGTCAATGGCAGTCCGAACGTTATTCGTGAGTTTGTTTATACGTGTAGTATAACCTTCCTTCTCAATCTTTCCGTCCTTGATGACATCATCGAGATCCTTAATTAGGGTTTCTGCACCGTATGATGTAAGAACATTCTGATTCAAGGCATCAAACACATCCTGCAGTGCTTCTTTCTTGTTTTCGAACTCATCCGTTCTCTCGTCATCTTTGTAGGTGTCGAGAATTTTGTCGATGTCTGCCTGGATGACAGCCAGGGTTCCTGTCTGTACCTTTGTCAGTTCATCGTATTTGTCGTTGTTGGCCTTAACTTCTCCTGCGATAGTGTTTACGTCTTCTATCAGAGCCTCAATGTTAAGGTCAATCTTTTCAAGAGCAGTCTTGATGTTGGTCAGGGCAGCCAATGCCTGTGACTTATTGTCTGTGGTCTTGGCATCTTCTACTGCTTTTTCCTGTTTGTCAATATCTGCGCCGATGTCTCTCTTGCGCCCTTCAATATCATCCCTGCGTAGTCCCAGAGCCTCAATACTTATATTATCAAGTTTCTCTCTTGTAGCATTGATGAGTCTTGCTGCTTCCTGGAGAACATTATTAATGGCCTGATCAACGATATCTCTATCATATTTTTCTTTGTCTGCATCGTATGTGCCAATCAAGGCATCCACTTCTTCAACGATGTCTGATCCATCGGCCAGTTGATTCTTTGCGTTCTGCAGTCCTATGTTGTACTTGTTGTCTGTGGTTGCAATGGCATCATTGAACGTCTTCTTTATAGCATCGATTTTGCCTTGAATGGCATTAATGTGTTTCCCGTAGGTGTCGCTTGATGATTCGCCTACCCAAACCTCACGGTCAGTGACCTTATCTGTCAGTTTTTTCAAAGAAGCATCGTACTCGGCCAATGTTTTCTTGGTCTCAACATAGTTGTCACGGGCTGTCTCTGCGTCTGTCTGATAAACATTAACCTTTTCACTGATGAACTTTTCAATCCCGTAATCTACGCCATCGCAGGTTTGTGGAACTTCCTTGCCGTCCACCATCACAGGTTTTCCGTCTTTACCCAGTCCCTTGAAGTTGTTTTCAATCCATGTCGAGATGTCGTCAAGTTCTTTCTGGAGGTCAGTCTCCGTTTGGGTATACTTGCCTGCAGAGGAGTACTCAATGTCACCCTCGCCCTTCAACTCGCTGACGGCCTTGATGGCTTTGGTCAGTTCCTTTTGGGCATCTGCCACGGCCTTCGCGGCTGCCTCGTGTGCAGTGTAGTTGTCGATGTCAAACTTGGCATCTGTATTCAATTTGTCCAGTGCTGTTGTGACTTCTCCGCAGTCTGCTGCGTAGGCGTCATCGGCAAATTTGTGTGCTCTATTGTCTTTCTCAATCTTGTCCTTGAGGTCGTCAATCTGCTTCTGAATGGCCGTTGTAGATTCTGCCCATTTGTCTTTGATGGCCTGAATCTTGGTCAGTTCATCCAACTGGGTTTGCAGAGCCTGCACTTTGCCTTTGGCATCGGCATAGGCTGCTTTGTTGTCGCTAGCATATTGAGTCCATTTGTTTTGGAGTGTTTGGATGCGAGTTTCAAACGTGCCCCCTATTTTCAAGTCATCCTGTTTTTCCTCATATAGAGCGGCCGAACCCTCATGATTGTTCTCGTTACCGTTTTGCCCTTCAATCTTGTTGAGGTCCATCAGCACTTCATTCAACTCGGCCTGAGCCTCGTTGCGCGTGTCTATGTATACTTCCTCGCCATTGGCATCTTTGTCGCTCAGCACCTTGTAGATAGCCTGCAGGGCCGCTTCCTCCTGTTGTTTGAGGGCGGTTGCTCTAGTAATAATCTCCAGGTATGCCTTGTGGTCGTCCGGGGCAGCAGTTACGGCTGTGCCAAATTCGTTTACAAGTGTGGTGGCACCTTTGCTTGTGACGTTGCCATCTTTGTCCGTTGTGTCATCGGTGAACGCCTTGTTCACTTCGTCTGTCATCACAGAACCGGCTTCACCGGCCTTGTATGCCTCTTCGGCTTTTGTCTTATAAGCGTCAATGAAGTCTTGTGCCGCCTTCAATTTGGCTGCAGAAACCTTGGTTGCATAGTCGAATGTACCTTTTGCCAGTGTCTCGTTATCCTCGTAGTTGGCCAAAATATTCTTGAAAGCGTCAAGGCTTGCCTGCTGCTGGTTTGCCAGTGCCATGGCCTTGTCATAGGCACTCGTGTTGCTTGCCTGAGCATCTACGGCCTTGTTAAAATCGGCTATGTCATCCGTGGCAAGGGTACATCCGGTTGCGCCGAGCCACATCTTGTATTCCACATAAGCTTCGTAGGCATCGTTCTTGCCGGTCTCTGTGTCTACTTTGTTATTGTTGTCCAGTCGGGCAAGTTTTTCTGCGATTGTTGCGCTCTTATCTTTGAGGGCACGTGCAGCCTCGTCATCACCGAAAATCTTGTTTACTGCTGCGGACAGCATGGTTTCCAGTGTTGCTCGGTTAGTGTTGAAATCGTATACCAGTATCAGTTCCAAGCCGCCCACTTGGAATTGTGTCTGCGCCCGGGTTGCTTTCAGGGTTACTTTCACATTCTTCACTGCATCCCCTGTTACCACGAACTGCCCGTTTTTCGGTTCTGCATCGTCAACCAAGATGGTTGCGTTGGTCATTGTAGCGGCACTGAGTGTGTAGGTGCCGGGAGCCAGTGTGATGGAACGGCTGATGGAAACTCCGTCGGGGGAGATAATTAGTCCGTCCTGTCCCAGCGTTATATTGCTGTTCGGATCTGTAATGCCCCAATCGCTGATTGCACCAGTCTTCAGGTTGTCCAGGTTCGCATCGGCCCACGCCGTCAGAGAAGGCGCCGAGGTCATGGCGAGAATGGAAACGAGTACTTTCTTGTCCATAACTCAAGTTTTTTAGTTGCTAATTATGTTTGATTTTCTTAAGTTCGCCTTTAGTGTCACGTGTGTGCTGTTAAGTAATGTGTGCTCTGCGTGCACGTTCAATTTTGGACAAAATTAATCACAAAGGGCACTGCGTGTATGGATGGGAATCTTGTTATTCGTGAATCCATGCGTTCTTTTCGTGAGTTTTCATGGGCGTGTTGGGCGGAAGTTGTTGCCGGGAGATGTTAGAGGGTGCCGGGAGGTGTGGGGTGGCAGTCGCGCTCCAGGCGTTCCATGAGCGACTGCAGTACTTGTCTGGAAAAACGCAGCGGGTGTACCTGGCCATGGTCATCTGCCAGCAGGATGGTCTGCTTGAGCATGTTGACATGGTAGATGCGCTTCACATCAACGATGTAGGTACGCCCCAATCTGAGCAGTGAGGTGCTGCCAGATGTGTGTTGGGCGATGGCGGCCTCCACCTTGCTCAGCCCAAAGGGCATCACCATGTGGGTTCCCGAGGTGAAGTAGACGTGGGTATAATGGTCATCGGCCTTGAAGTACAGCACCGAGGCGAGGTCTACCAGGTACATCTCGCCATAGATTCTGAAGAGCAGTCTGTCGGTCATCTGCGTCTGTGGTTTAGGGTTGCCAGAAACTCGCGCTGTGCAGGCAGTCTGTGGCAGTGTTGTGTAAAATGTTTTCATGCGTATACGAAAGAGCGTGGACACTATGTGCCGTCCGTTCCACTCTCTGAGGCCTTCGCATTGCCCGAAACCGTATGAACAGACAACGCTAAGAAGCCCACGCCGATATGGGATGTACACAATCCCCCTAGGGCATGTACCTCAGATAGGTGTACACGTATCCCAGGGGTGTGACATGGCCACACCCTGGACATCTACCGTTGCTCTTGTTCCTGACGATTTCTAAAGTTTGCGAAGTTTCAGAGAGTCACGAACGAAGCGCTTTTGTAAACGCCTTCTATTTTTGCAATTTTTCGGAAAGCCTTTCCCCGTGTTCGGCATGCAATCGCTCCCGATGGCCGTAGCGCGCACACGGACTTCCCCTGTGCGGTATCCATATCCCGGCTGAAGTCAGGAAGTGGCAACGCACTTGATGCAAAATTACAATGAAGTTCGTGAACATGGAAAGGATTATGCGAAAACTTGCCTCTGTAGGGCATAATTTGAACCGTATGGGGGCGTATGCCTGTTCCAGAAAAGGCGCTTTGTTTGCTGGGATGCTAGTGAGTTTTCATCATTGAAGAGGCAGAGGCATGTGCCGTGGACTGCAGTGCTCTCGCTATGACACCTAATAAGTGTTAAAAACGCAGAGCGCTGCGTTGGCTGACGACGCTGACGAAGTGCTCTTCATTGGCATATGAAGCGCTCTGCGTTGGCCATCGCACCGCAGTGCCTGTTTTGAGGCATGCGGCAGTGTGTCTGGAAAGCGTGTTTTTCTGGGTCTTTTGGGGGAGGTTTCCTCAGCGGGTGGAAGCAAGGCGTTCGGCTATGATATGTGCCGCGTGCTCCGGTGCACCGGGCTCTCCCAGTTTGCCTGCCATGCGTCTGTAGCCTTCCAGTTGTGCCTGCCTGGCATCACCTCCGGGCAGTATGGCCTTCAGGTGTCGCTCCAGGTTGCGCACATTCATCTGCTCGGCCACCAGTTCGGGCACCACCTCCTCGCCGGCCACCAGGTTGACCAGTGAGACGAAAGGAATCTTCAGCACCAGTCTTCGTGCCAGTGAGGCCAGTCGTCCTGCCCACATGTAGTAGCACACCACCTGTGGCACGTTCAGTAGGGCCGTCTCCAGCGTAGCCGTCCCGCTGGTCACCAGCGCGGCAGCGCTGTGTTGCAGCAGGCGGTAAGTCTGGTTGCGCACCATGCCCGGGCGTTGTCCGTCCTTAAGTCTTTTGTACTGGTCTGCCAGCACCTCATGGTAATAATCATCGGGGATGCCCGGTGCGGCGGCCACCACCAGTTGGTAGTGGTCTGCCATAGACAGTGCCGCCTCCACCATGCGAGGCAGGTTGTCGCGTATCTCTTGCCGGCGGCTTCCAGCCAGGAGGGCTATCACGGGGCGGCTGTCCAGCCCGTTGTCCAGGCAGAAGGAGCGTGCATCGGCAGGGTGGCTGCGCAGGTAGGCATCCACCTCGTCCACCGTGGGATTGCCCACGTAGTGGATGGGGTAGTGGTGCTTGTGCTCGTAGAAGTCCACCTCAAAGGGCAGGATGCTGAGCATGGTGTCTACATACCGCCGTATGTCACGTATGCGGTGCTCCTTCCATGCCCATATCTTGGGCGATATGTAGTAGAACACGGGAATGCGTGTATGCGTGTGCACGTACTTGGCCATGCTCAGGTTGAAGCCCGGGTAGTCCACCAGGATGAGTGCGTCGGGCTGCCAGGCCGGTATGTCGGAACGGCATGCCTTCATGCCTGCCAGTATGGTGGGGAGGTGGCGCAGAACGGGCAGTATGCCCATGTAGGCCAACTGGCGGTAATGGCGGATGAGCGTGGCTCCCTGTGCCTCCATCATGTCTCCGCCTATGCCGCGGAACTCTGCCTGCGGGTCTTCCTGCCTGATGGCATCCATCAGGTGGCTGGCGTGGAGGTCTCCGCTGGCCTCTCCGGCAATCAGATAGTATCTCATGGTTCCTGTTCGAGTGGCTTGAGTGCGGCCAGGTAACCGCTGTTGGTCATGTCTATTTGCAGAGGCACCACAGCCCCGAAGCCGTGGTCAAGTGCCCACCAGTCAGTATCCTCGGCTTCGGGTTCCAGGCAGGTGAAGCGTCCCGTGAGTCTGAATGTGCCCGGCTTGTCTGCCTCCTCCCATTCTGATTCCCACGCCCCACGTGCCATGCGGCACACACGCAGGCCGCACAGCGCCTCTACCTGCGGAAAGTTGACGTTGAGGCATGTACCCTGTGGCAAGCCATGGTGCAACACATGCTGTGCAATGCGTTGTATGGCATTTCCGTAAGGGGCAAAGTCACACTGCTTGTCACGGGTGCGCAGGCTGAATCCCACTGCCGGGATGCCCTTCATGCATGCTTCCATCACGGCTCCCATGGTGCCGCTGTAATGCACGTTGACCGATGCGTTGTCGCCGTGGTTGATGCCCGACACCACGAGTGCCGGTCGCCTGTCAACCACTCGTTCAAGTGCCAGTTTCACGCAGTCGGCGGGGGTGCCGCTGCATGCATACCGAGTAAGTTCCGCGCTGCGTTCCAGCAGGCAGAGTGTGATGTCGTCGGTCACGGTCATGGAGCATGCCGCTCCGGAGCGCGGTCTGTCGGGTGCCACCACCACAATGTCGCCCAGCGGGAACATCAGTTGGGTGAGTTCCCCGATGCCTTGGGCTTCCGTTCCGTCATCGTTGGAGATGAGAATAAGGGGCCTTTCAGTCATAAATCAGTCCTTTTTTGCTTTGCAAAGGTACGAATTTCGGTCAAGGTGCCTGCCGTTCGGAAAGAAAATGTTATCTTCGCAACGGAAAGCGGAGGGCAAGTTATCCACAAAAAGTAGGAGTTATCCACAACTTTCTCCATTTCGCTCCTATGGCCATGACGTATTCGCCTCAAAAAGCATACCTTTGTACCTGATAAAACAACAGAAAGGGACATACCGAAATGAGCAAGATTATAGCAATAGCCAATCAGAAGGGCGGCGTGGGCAAGACCACCACCAGCATGAACCTGGCAGCATCGCTGGCCACCATGGAGAAGAAAGTCCTGCTGATTGATGCAGACCCGCAGGCCAATGCCTCAAGTGGGCTCGGTGTGGACAGCAAGCAGGTGGACAGTACCATCTACAATGCCTTGACCGGACAGATGCCCATACGCGAGACCATCTACACGACCGACATTGAGGGGCTGGACATCATTCCTTCGCACGTGGACCTGGTGGGTGCAGAGATTGAGATGCTGAAGATGCGCTCGCGGGAGACCGTCCTTAAGAGGCTCCTGGCCGATGTGAAAGCCGAGTATGATTATGTGTTGATAGACTGTAGTCCTAGTCTGGGGCTCATCACGGTCAACGCCCTCACGGCTGCGCAAAGCGTCATCATACCTGTGCAGTGCGAGTACTTTGCCCTGGAGGGTATCAGTCAGTTGCTCAACACCATCAAGATTGTGAAGTCACGCCTCAACCAGGAACTGGAGATTGAGGGCTTCCTGCTGACCATGTATGATGGTCGCCTGCGCCTGGCCAACCAGGTGAGGGACGAGGTGA
Source organism: Prevotellaceae bacterium (assembly GCA_019420585.1). Classification (GTDB taxonomy): domain Bacteria; phylum Bacteroidota; class Bacteroidia; order Bacteroidales; family Bacteroidaceae; genus Physcousia. The sequence goes on along the minus strand of JAHZGX010000019.1, from coordinate 39,585 downwards.
GGAGGCACTTCCGTGACTTGGTGTTCCAGACCGTGATACAGCGCAACGTGAAACTGAGCGAGGCTCCGGGGCATGGTATGCCTGCCATACTCTACGATGCCGACTCGGCAGGAGCAAAGGCATACGTGAGCCTGGCCGAAGAGGTGGTCAGCAAGAACGAGGCTTAAAGACCGACACACATGACTATAAAGAAGAAATATGGTACTCCGGCACTGGGTCGGGGCTTGGATGCTCTGCTGGACAACAGCGAAGTGAGCACCGGAGGATCGTCGAGCATAGGCGAGGTGGACGTGCTGCTCATCAAGCCCAATCCCGATCAGCCGCGCAGGGAATTCAACGAGGATAGCCTGCGCGAACTGGCCGACAGCATAGCACAGATAGGCATAGTGCAGCCCATCACCCTGCGTGACACAGCCGACGGATTTTACACAATCATTGCCGGAGAACGGCGCTGGCGGGCCTGCCAGATGGCGGGCCTGACCCACATACCCGCCTACATACGTACGGTGGATGACGAGAACATGATGGAGATGGCGCTGGTGGAGAACATCCAGAGGCAGGACCTGACCGCCTTGGAAGTGGCTCTGGCCTATCAGCATCTGATTGAACAGTATGGACTCACGCAGGAGCAACTGAGCGAGAAGGTTGGCAAGAACCGTGCCACGGTGACCAACTACCTGCGTCTGCTCAAGTTGCCCGCACCCATACAGGTGGCGCTCAAGGAACGCCAGATAGACATGGGGCACGCCCGTGCCCTGCTGGCACTGGATGATCCTAAGGCGCAACTGCACGTGTTTGAGGAGATGGTGGCTCACGGACTGAGTGTGCGCCGTGTGGAGGAGATGGTCAAGGAACTCTCCGAGGGAGGTACCGTGAAGGCAAAGGACGGCAAGCGCATACGCCAGAAGGGCTCCACCTTGAGCACGGAGTACAACGTGCTGCGTGATAGTTTGAGCAAGTTCTTCCAGACCAAGGTGCAGTTGACCTGCTCGGAGAAGGGTAAGGGAAAGATAAGCATCCCCTTTGCCAACGAGGCGGAACTGGAACGCATCATGGAAATGTTTGACCACCTGAAGAGTTGATGCCGCGCAGGTATATATCTGGTATCAGGCTGCTGGCCGTGTGCATTGCCGTAGCCTGCTGGAGTGTGGGTGCTTTGCTGCGCGCGCAGGTAGTTCGGGAATTTCCCGATCTGCCTGCTGATTCTGTGCATCAGCCTGTACCTGCAGATACTGCTGTCGCGCCTGCAGGTGCGGCCGACACGCTTGTGGCTGCCCTGCTCGTGCCGGACTCTGCCGCGATGGCTGCGGTGACCGACAGCCTGCTGCGGCAGACTGAGCCTTACAGGCGCCCTGTCCTTTTCCGCCCAGACCCAATACGCTCCATGTGGCTTGCGCTCGTGTTCCCGGGCGGGGGGCAGATATATAACCGCAAGTACTGGAAACTGCCCATCATTTATGGTGGATACCTAGGTTGTGCCTATGCCCTCACCTGGAACAACCAGATGCTGAAGGACTACTCGCAGGCCTATCTTGACATCATGGACAGCGACCCCAACACGAAGAGTTACGAGAAGATGCTCCCCATGGGCTATGACATCACGGGCAAGGAGGAGCGCTTCAAGGAAATATTCAAGAACAAGAAGAATCACTTCCGCCGCTTCAGGGACATGAGTATATTTGCCTTTGCCGGCGTGTATCTGCTCTCGGTGGTGGATGCCTACGTGGATGCGGAACTTTCTTCATTTGACATCAGTGAGGACCTGAGCATGCACATGGAACCCGTGATGATGGAAACGTACATGGCAGGAGGGCGTACGCGCCAACGGGTGCCGGCTCTGCAGTTCTGCCTGAACTTCTAAGGAAAACAAGACAAAGAATGAAACATACAAGCATGATATGGCATACAGCTGCGCTGACGGCAATGTTGTTGGTGGCAGGCACCGTGCAGGCCACGGCGCAGGAAGCAGTTCCCGACAGCCTGGCCGGTGCGGCAGATGACTCACTGGTGTTGCCCGAGGGCATGCAGACACAGGAGATGGACAGCCTGCTGCAGAGTTGGGCCGTGCGCAACAATCTTTCCTTCAATGAGGAATGCCACACCACAGGCGAGGTGGTGACCTATGCCCCCGAGGTGTACCAGTCACGGTTGCGCAGGTTGCCCAACGTGGTGGACATGCCTTACAATGACGTGGTGAGAAAGTACATAGACCAGTACGGAGGCCGCCTGCGCCGCTCAGTGAGCGTGATGCTGGGGGCTTTCAACTTTTATATACCTATCTTCGAGGAGGCTCTGGAAAGTTACCAGGTGCCACTTGAACTGAAATACCTGCCTGTGATTGAGAGTGCACTCAATCCTGGAGCCACGAGCCGGGTGGGGGCAGCCGGACTCTGGCAGTTCATGATAGGCACAGGCAAGCAGTATGGACTGGAGGTGACCAGCCTGGTCGATGAACGGCGGGATCCGGTGAAGGCCAGTTATGCGGCCGCACGTTACTTAAAGGATCTTTATGACATCTTCGGTGACTGGACGTTGGTGATAGCCAGTTACAACTGTGGCCCCAACAATGTGAGCAAGGCCATCAAGCGTGCCAACGGAGTCAAGGACTACTGGTCCATCTATTCTTACCTGCCCCGGGAGACGCAGGGTTACGTACCTGCCTTCATCGCAGCCAACTATATCATGAACTATTACTGCGACCATAACATCTGCCCCGTGAACACCACGCTTCCACAGCCCACAGACACGCTTCTGCTTACGCGCAACGTGCGCATGGAACGCATAGAGCAGGTGTGCGGCATAGGGCATGACGAACTGCGGGCTCTCAATCCCCAGTACCGTACCAGCCTGATTCCCGGTGAGGCACGCCCTTGCATCCTGCGCATGCCTGGCGACAAGGTGAATGCATTCTTGGAGGCCGGAGACAGCATCTATGTGCAGGACGAGAAACTCAGTCCCGTGGTGGAGGTGCCCGTGACAGAGTCCAAGTCACGCTCGGCAAGTGCCGCGCGTTCGCAGACAGTGAGGGTACGCAAGGGTGACACATTGGGCGCCATAGCCAAAAGAAACCATACTACGGTGGACAGGATAAAGCGGCTTAATGGTTTGAGGAGCACCCGCATCAACCCGGGGCAGCGACTCAGAGTCAGGTGAGGGATAATATAGAATGAACGCGCATGCACGCGTTCTATATATAATTAAGAATACCTATAAGGCGGAAGTTATGGAGCAGATGACAAGCAGAGAACAGGAAGATGCGCGCATGGTGGAGGCGGCTTACCGCCACCTGGTGGACACGTATCTACAGTCACGCCACCGCAAGCACACGGAAATCATAGAGAAAGCCTTCAACTTCGCACGGCAGGCCCACAAGGGGGTGCGCCGCCTTTCGGGGGAACCGTATATCATGCATCCCATAGCCGTGGCGCAGATTGCCTGCGAGGAGATAGGATTGGGCAGCACCAGCATATGTGCTGCCTTGCTGCATGATGTGGTGGAGGACACGGACTACACCGTGGAGGACATCGAGAACATCTTCGGTTCCAAGATTGCGCAGATAACGGACGGGCTGACCAAGATATCGGGAGGAATCTTCGGTGACAAGGCTTCGGCACAGGCGGAATCCTTCAAGAAACTGCTCCTCACCATGAGTGACGACATCAGGGTAATACTCATCAAGATCTCTGACCGCCTGCACAACATGCGCACTCTGGGCAGTCAGTTGCCCAACAAACAATACAAGATAGCGGGTGAGACACTCTATATCTATGCTCCCCTGGCCAACAGACTTGGCCTGAACAAGGTGAAGGAAGAACTGGAGGACCTCAGTTTCAAATATGAGCATCCCGAGGAGTACCGGGACATCAGGCAGAAACTGGCCGACATGCAGGGGCATCTGACCTCCATTTTCGACGAGTTCACGGCTCCCATCAGGGAACGGCTTGACGAGACGGGGCTGAAATACGAGATAAAGGCACGCATCAAGTCACCTTACAGCATCTGGATGAAGATGCAGAACAAGCACATCGGCTTTGATGAGATATATGACATCTTGGCCGTGCGCATCATCTTCTCAGGCGAGGGGGTGCAGGACGAGATTGCCGAGTGTTTCCAGATATATGCCATCGCCAGCAGCATTTACAAGCCCCATCCCGAGCGTTTCCGTGACTGGCTCTCCCATCCCAAGGCCAACGGCTACCAGGCTCTGCACACCACGCTCATGAGCCACACCGGGCGGTGGATTGAGGTACAGATACGTAGCCAGCGCATGGATGAGATGGCCGAACAGGGCTTCGCCGCACACTGGAAGTACAAGGAAGGCGGGAAGACCACGGAAGACAGCGAGAACGAACTGGACAAGTGGCTGCATACCATCAAGGAGATACTTGATGATCCCCAGCCTAACGCCATCGACTTTCTGGACACCATCAAACTCAACTTGTATGCGAGTGAGATATTCGTAGTCACTCCCAAGGGCGACTTTAAGACTATGCCGGCCGACAGCACCGTGCTGGATTTCGCTTTTACCATACATACTTTCCTAGGCACGCACTGTATCGGAGCCAAGGTAAACCATAAACTGGAGCCTATCAGTTATGTGCTGCAGAGTGGTGACCAGGTGGAGATACTCACCTCAAAGAGCCAGAGGGTGGCTCCGGAATGGATGGGTTTCGTGACCACAGCCAAGGCCAAAGGGAAGATACAGGCTGTGCTGCGGCGCGAAGAGCGTGAGAAGCAGAAGCAAGGCGAGGAAATGTTTGCCGATTTCTTCCGTGAGAGGGACTTGGATGTGAACAGCGTGAACGTGGACAGGCTGCGCAGTTTCCACAACATGCGCACACGTGAGGAGTTCTTTGCGGCCTTGGGGAGCGGGGTGGTCACGCTGGGGGATGCCGATGTGGCCGTTGTGCATGGCAAGAATCCCGACCGCACAGGCTGGAGCAGGTATCTTACTTTCTTCATGCGTCACCATGACAATGCAGACGATGAGCAGCAACAGGACGAGTCTGTGCCTTTGGTTATCGACAAGAAGAAACCGTTGATACTCAATGAGGAAACTATCGGCCGCTATATCATGTGCAATTGCTGCCATCCTATCCCGGGCGATGATGTGCTCGGATACTTCGACGGGAAGACCAGCATCACCATACACAAGAGGCAGTGTCCCGTTGCGGCCAAACTGAAGGCCAGTGACGGCAACCATATCTTGGCGGCCAACTGGGACACGCACAAGAAACTCTTTTTTTCCGCCACCATCCACATCAATGGCATTGACCACGTGGGAGTGCTCCATCAGATTACCGGTGTGCTTTCTCAACAGCTTAACGTGAACATACAGCACCTCAATGTGGATACGCATGACGGCATCTTTGAGTGTGAGATACGCCTCGGTGTGCATGATGTGAGTGACGTGCAGGATATCTGCCGCGACCTCAAGCGCATTCCCGAAATCGAGGACGTGGTGCGGTTCTGAACCGTGGGTGGGAGAGTGCATTATGCTGCCCGTGCCTCCTCCTTTCTTTTCCCATATTAGAGTGGCGGCATACAGTAATCCCCCGGCGATAGTCTTGTCTTCGTCGGGGGATTACTGCTGTCCTTGGGTTTCGCTGTCTTCTTGTGCTACCCGGGGAGTGCGGTGGCACTGCCGGGTGTCCGGCTTGCGGTCAGTCACAGTTCGGCCAGTTCCCGGCTGATGTCCAGGAGTTCATTCCTGATGGACTCCAGTTTGTTGAGCACCAGAGTCATGTTGGCCGCTCCCTTCTTGTTCTTGGAGAGCATCTCGCGTGCGGCCGTAATCTTCATTCCTCGCACCTTGAGCAGTGTGTACACCGTACGTACTTCCTCAATGTCCTCGCGTGTGTATTGCCTTACGTTGCGTTGCGTCTTGCGCGGACGTATGTTGGGAAACTCCTTCTCCCAGAATCGCAACACAGACTCAGCCACGCCAAACTGCGTGGCTACCTCGCTGATGGAGAAGTATTTCTTGAGATTCTTGTCTTTGTTGAGTGCCATAATCTGAGTGGGAAGCCCTTTTCATATCCAAAATCTTTGCAAAAATACGCAAAACAAATTACCTTTGCAACTGTTTCTCAAAGAGATTCTCAGAATAAAACATCATTATCATGACTGCAAACGAAATACGTGACTCGTTCCTGAAGTTCTTCGAGTCCAAGGGTCATACCATTGTGCCCTCTGCACCTATGGTCATTAAGGACGACCCCACACTGATGTTCACCAATGCCGGAATGAACCAGTGGAAGGATATCATACTGGGTACGCGTGACCCCGAACCCCGCCGCCGTGCCGACAGCCAGAAGTGCTTGCGCGTGAGCGGAAAGCACAACGACTTGGAGGAAGTGGGACATGACACCTATCATCATACCATGTTTGAGATGCTTGGCAACTGGTCGTTCGGCGACTATTTCAAGCAGGGAGCCATCGACATGGCGTGGGAGTACCTGGTGGGCGTGCTGGGGCTCAACCCCGACGACCTCTATGTCACCGTGTTCGAGGGAAGCAAGGAGGAAGGCCTGGAGCGCGATGATGAGGCTGCACAGTACTGGCTCAAGCATGTCCCTGCCGACCACATCATCAACGGCAACAAGCATGACAACTTCTGGGAAATGGGCGACACGGGTCCCTGTGGCCCCTGTTCCGAGATACACATTGACAACCGCCTGCCTGAGGAGCGCGCCGGAGTGCCCGGTCGCGACCTTGTGAACAAGGACAATCCACAGGTCATCGAGATATGGAACATCGTGTTCATGCAGTATGAGCGCAAGGCCGACGGGCATCTGGAGCCGCTTTCCATGAATGTCATCGACACGGGCATGGGCTTCGAGCGACTGGTGCGTGTCATCCAGGGCAAGCACTCCAATTATGATACCGATGTGTTCCAGCCCATCATCCAGGCCATTGGCGACATGAGCGGATGCCGCTACGGAGAAAGCCATGACACCGATGTGGCCATGCGCGTGGTGGCCGACCACCTGCGCACCATCGCCTTCAGCATTGCCGACGGCCAACTTCCCGGCAATGCCAAGGCCGGTTACGTCATACGGCGTATCCTGCGCCGTGCCGTGCGTTACGCCTATACGTTCCTGGGGCAGAAGGAAGCCTTCATGTACCGGTTGCTGCCTGTGCTCATCCGTGAGATGGGTGCCACCTATCCTGAACTGCAGGCACAGAAGGAACTCATTGCCAAGGTGATGAAGGAGGAGGAGGACAGTTTCCTGCGCACACTGGAGACCGGCATACGCCTCTTGGAGGGAGTCATGCAGCAGACCAAGGCCGAGGGAAGCAGCGTAATCTCGGGCGAGAAGGCTTTCACCCTGTTTGACACTTACGGATTCCCCCTTGACCTCACCGAACTGATATGCCACGAGAACGGACTTTCTGTGGACGAGGACGGGTTCAATGCCGAGATGCAGAAGCAGAAGGAGCGTGCCCGCAACGCCGCTGCCGTGGAGAATGATGACTGGGTGGAGGTTCAGCCCGGCGAGACATCCTTCGTGGGATGGGACTGCACCGAGCATGAGTGCCGCATCCTGCGTTACAGGCGTGTGACACAGAAGAAGCAGACCTTTTATCAGATTGTGCTTGACACCACTCCCTTCTATGCCGAGATGGGCGGACAGGTGGGCGACCGCGGCGTGCTCGTGAGCGAAGGTGAGACCATTGAGGTCATCGACACCAAGCGCGAAAACAATCTGTCCGTACATATCACAAAGCAGGTGCCCCAGGATCCCAAGGCTCCCTTCATGGCCTGTGTGGATACCGACCTGCGCCATGCCAGTGAGGCTAACCACACCTGCACGCATCTGCTCGATGAGGCACTGCGCGAGGTACTGGGCGAGCATGTGGAGCAGAAAGGCTCTTTGGTGACTCCCGAGGGACTGAGATTCGACTTCTCGCATTTCCAGAAGGTGACACCTGAGGAATTGCGGCAGGTTGAGCGCATCGTCAATGCGCGCATACGTGAGAATATCCCCTTGCAGGAACACCGTGACATGCCTATCGACGAGGCACGTAAGTTGGGAGCCATAGCCCTCTTCGGCGAGAAGTATGGCGACAAGGTGCGCGTTGTGCAGTTTGGCCATAGCGTGGAACTCTGCGGAGGATGCCATGCTGCCAGCACAGGTAGGCTGGGCATGTTCAAGATTCTGAGCGAGAGTAGCGTGGCTGCCGGCGTGCGTCGTGTGGAGGCCATTACTGGTGCGCAGGTTGAGGACTTGCTTTACAGCGTGATAGACACAGCCGCCGAGTTGCGCTCCATATTCAACAATGCTCCCGACCTGAAGACCGCCGTGCGCAAGACTCTGTCGGAGAACGGAGAACTGCACGGCCAGTTGGAGAACCTCATGAGGGACAAGGCCGCACAGATCAAGCAGCAGTTGGTGGCCAAGGCCAAGCAGGTGAACGGACTGAACGTGGTGAAGGGCATTGTGCCCTTGCCTGCCGAGCATGTCAAGGACCTTGCCTTCCAGATTCGTGCCGAACTGGCCGACAGCATTGTCGTGCTTGGCTCTCTGAGCGATGGCAAACCGTTGCTCACTGCAGCCGCCTCTGACAGTGCAGTGGCTTCGGGCGTGCATGTGGGCAAGAACATACGCGAGGCAGCCAAGTTGATACAGGGTGGCGGAGGCGGACAGCCTCACTTTGCCACTGCAGGAGGCCGCAATGCCGAGGGACTGACAGCCGCACTGGACAAACTGGTGGAACTGCTCACCATGTGACATCGTACGGCTTGCCACAGCAAGCCGCATAATATATAAGGAGCCCGGGGGGCAGGAGTTCATTTTCTCCGCCCCCGGGCTCCTTGTTTTTTGAGAACACCCGCATTGGGACGGGGGAATCCAAGTGACATGTTTGGCATCCCTAACCAAGTCATTTGCATTTCTAAATGACTTACTTTGTACCCCTAACGTAGTCACTTGGGAAAAGCAACTTTTCGGGACGGTTTTCGCAAGATGAAGAGTTGCCTTTTCGAGGCCGGAATATCGGCCGGAAAGATGCAGTGCGGTGCGATGGCCAGTGCAGTGCACTGTGTTTTTGACATTTCAGAGATGCTGTTTTTCAATCATGCTTTTACTGTGAATTTCCGGGGGACATCCATCTCTGTCGCGGCTTTGCTATTGGTATCGCATGTTGCTCTTTTTGCGTTGGTATTTTCCGTGTTTCGCTGCGTAGTCTTGTCAAGATTGGGCTCGAGGCAATGTTGCCAAAATACAAGGATGAGTGTGTGTATTGCTAAACAAGGTCAATGTTAATATGTAAAAAGATAGAAAGTGTTTTGAAAGTTCAGTTTGTTAACATCAATTAACTTCTCGGGGGGGGGGGTAATTGTTAACGAATGTGTAATTTTGTATAGTTAGACTTAATGAAAATGTAGATCTTATTATTTTACCTAATCAAAACAAAGATGAAGAAGACATTACTTATGTGGCTTGTCGGTCTTGGACTGTCGGCTTCGGGTTATGCCCAAGTCACGTTCAAAGCCGTGGAGGGCTCGCAGTGGAATGAAAATGAAGGTTCCGACAAAGTTTGCGATGGAGATCTTAACACCAAATGGTGCAAGAATGGATCGGACACGGAGCAGGACTGCTATGTGGTGCTGGAGGCATCCGAGGCGACTTATATCCAGGGCTTCGTGATGACAACGGCCAATGACAATGAGAAGTGGCAAGGTCGTACCCCCAAGACGTATATCCTGAGTGGGTGTGACACGCAGAATGGCACCTATGAGCAAATCTATTACCAGGCAGACGACAACTACATCGAGGACAAGAACTTCACCCCTTACACCGTCTACTGCAACAGCAAGAAGAAATACAAGTACTTCAAGTTGCACATCAAGGACTCCAATATCAACAATGGCCGACTGTTCCAGATTAGCGAGTTCACGCTCATTCCCGCTACCATGGGCATCACTTATAAGGAAGGCGATGGTAAGGCATACGATGGAAAGACTGATGCAAAGTGGGAGGGCAATTGTCCCACATCGGTCACCCTAGAGGCATCCGAGCCTCTTTACCTCACGGGGTATCAGTTCACGACAGCTAATGACAATAAAGACTGGCGCGGGCGTAATCCTAAGAATTGGAAGATTGAGGGCAGCAATGACAATGCCGATTGGCATGAAATAATCAGTGTGGCGGATAACCAGGTTATGCAGGACTTTAATTACTACCCCTATTATTTCACGCTGGATAATCCGCTGGACGAGGCATACAAGTATTATCGCATCACGGTCACAGGAACTCAGGGAGGCGGTTACTTCCAGTTGGGTGAGGTGGCTCTTGTGGGTACGGTGACTCCTCATGTGTGGGAGACGGGTAAGGACATTGCTCCTACCTGCACAGTGGAAGGCCATAAGACTTTCGTCTGCAAGGATTGCGGTGCGGTGCGTGACAATGGTACGATACCTGCGCTGGGACATGAGTATACTGAGAAAGGGCTGTGTGTGCGCTGTGCTTTCCCGCAGGCCGGATGGATGACCGCTGTTGATGGATGGTATGAACCGACCAGTGTGGATCATTTCAACTGGCTGGCATCCACAGTGAGGTATGTAGACGCAGCGGTGAATATACGTCTGAATCAGGACGTTGACCTCACGGACTTTGCCGGTTTCGGCAATGGCGAAAATGCCGTGCCTTACAAGGGTGAACTGGACGGCCGGGGACATTGGTTGAAGAACTTCTCCATCAGCGTTGCCGAAAAGAACTGTGGCCTGTTTGGCAATACCGAGGGAGCGCACATCCATGACCTTGGGCTGACAGGGTGCAGCGTGAGAACCAGCCGTGAGAACAGCGGCGTACTGGTTGGCAACATGCGGGACACCAGAGTCAACAGGGTAGCGGTAATGAACTCCTTTGCCGAGTCACGTGACCATGTGGCAGCCATTGCGGGCAACACTGACGGGACGACCTTGATTGCCAACTGCCTGTCCAATGCCGACGTGCACTCCACCGAGCATCAGGCAGGAGGCCTTGTGGGTACAACCAGCGGGAGCATGACACTGGAGAAGTGTCTTTTCACAGGTACGGTAAAGAATGACTGGAGCAATGCCACCGGACTGGTGTCCCTTATTGACAACGGAACGGCCAAGCCTGTAATACGTTATAACATAATTGCAGCAACACAGTTGAGCACGGCGGGAGGTAATGAAAACATTTATCCCATCGTGAATCAGGTACTCGTTGAAAATGGAACATTCGATTACAATTACGTAGCCAAGAGCATGGTGATGAAGACTGGCAGCGGAGAGAGGGAAAATGCTTTCAATACCAATGACTATAATGGATTTACCACGCCCGATGAGGACATGCAGGTGAAGAGTTTCTATGGCGGAAACATCAATTGGGACATGGAGAACGACTGGAAGTTTATAGCCACAGGCAAGTATCCCGTGCTGGCCTGGATGCCCGCAGAGAGTGCGCAGGAAGCAACCGTTGGGCAGGCAGGCTATGCCACCCTGACTGCCGCAGAACCTCTTGATTTCAGTGCATCCGACGTGAAGGCATACGCTGCACAGTTGGCTGGCGGATATGTACATCTGGCTCCCGTGGTCCACGTGCCCGCCGGTGAGGCTGTGGTACTGGAGGCCAAGGCCGGCACTTACAGCATACCCTTTGCCGTGGAGAAGTTGGATGCCATGCCTCAGAATGACCTGAAGGCTTCTGACGGCAACGTGCAGGGTGGCTCTTCCATCTTTGTCCTGGGTGACAAGCAGAACGGTGTGGGATTCTATCCCACGGCTGCTACATTGACCCTGCCTCAGGGAAAAGGCTATCTGGTGGTAAGTGATGAGGCCGGAGTGAAGCCCTTCATCGGCATTGGCAACAACACCGGAACCGGCATTGCCATCGCACCGACCGAGGATGGCCGTGAGGCTGTAATCTACAACCTGGCTGGTCAGCGTGTGGGGCATCTGCAGAAGGGCGTGAACATCGTGAATGGCAAGAAAATCATATATTAACTCTTAAATGAACAGATAAAAATGAAAACATACATCAAGCCTCAGATTACCGTAATTGACATGGCCTGCACGGAGATGCTGGCCACCAGCCTGCCGGTAAACAAAGACAACGGCTCAGACGCTGTCATTACAGAGCCCGATGAGGTTCTCAACAAGAAATCTCTGTGGGACGAGAACTGGTAATGTGATGGGGCAGAAGCCCCTACCCTGAAATAAAAGGAAGTTCCAGGCCGGAGACATCTCTCTTGCCTGGAACTTCCTTTTGTATGCAGTCCGTGTGGCGCTTCCTTTGTGCCGGTGTGCTTATGCCATGGCGTGCTTTTCCGTGCGTGGCAAATTCATCAGCAGATGGGCCACGGCCATGGTAACCATGCCCAGCAGGAGCGACATCATGAGCGTGTCGGCCAGGTGGCCAATCTCGGGCGTGAGGATATGAGCCAGGCCGGGCAGGTTCAGGGTGAGCGTGGGGGTAGTCACCGGCAACAGCAGCAATGCTGCCATCAGCCCTCCGCCCGTGAGCAGTCCCACCATCAGGGCAATCCATACAGCCCTGCGGTAATACCTTATCTGTGCCTCCTGTTCATTGCGTATGTACTCCACAGCCTCTATCTTGCGCTGCAGTGAGGCCATGAACTCAGCCTTGTCGCTCAGTTGTGGGCGATATCCGGCAAATAGTTCTTCCAGTCTAAAGTCCTTTTCCATCATTGTCCAGTTTGGTTCTCAGATGCTCACGCCCCCGCTGCAACTGCTTCTTCACGGCATCCTCTCCGCATTCCATGATGCCTCCAATCTCTTTGGCCGAATAGCCCTTGAGGTAAAAGAGCAGCAGTGCGGTGCGTTCCTTCTCGGGCAGCAGTGCGAGTGCTGCATACAGGGATTCATACCTGAAGGCCCCGTCAGTTGTGCTTTCTCCTGCCACTTCACGCGCCGAGTCCAGGGAAGCAGTGGGGCGGAGGCTGCGCTTGTGGTCGATGAAGGTGTGGTAGGCAATGCGGTAAATCCATGCCATGAACCGGCCTTCGTCCTTGTAGGCGGCGCATGAGAGATAAGCCTTTACCAGTGTTTCCTGCGCCAGGTCATCGGCCAGAGCCTTGTCTCCCAGGCACAGAGCCAGCAGGACGCGCCGCAACTGCTCCTGCTCGCGCCCTGCCAGTTCTGCAAACCGATTCTTGTCCATCCGTCTGTGCCGCCTTCCGTTACTCCTTTCGGTAGCCTTCCTCCAGTTCCTTGCGGAACATGCGCTTGCCAATTACATAGGTCATGATGAAGCCAATGCCCAGCAAGGGCATGAGCACGCTGGTGCATGTCATGATGAAGGGAATCTCTTGCCAGCCCGTGGTCATACCCTGGTATATCGTAGCCCCTGCCATTCCCAGGCCGATGGCTATGCACACGAATCCGTAGAACAGGTATTTGAAAAGCCGTTCCTTGATGTTTGTCTCTTTCCGGCTCATGTTCTTCATCAGTTCCTTGATGTCGATGTTGGGGTTCTTCTCCATGGCTGCCAGAATGATCTCCGCGTTCTTGTTGGTCTTGTGTGCTTTGGCACGTGCTTGCAGCCATACAATCATTGTTGGCAGCACCACACCGCATCCGAGGCATATTATCATGCCTGTTACTTGGGTATCCATACTCTATCTTTGTTTTAAGTTCATAATTCTTTTTCTTGAGCCTGCTCATGATAATAACGTTTCGGCGTGCTGAAAAGTGACATGAGAAAGGCATTTTCTTTGGAAAAAGTTTGCTGCGCGTGCTTTTGTTGGGATAAAAGTGATACCTTTGAGGTGGATTGGATGCTTTGGCATCCGTTCCAAGAGAATCTTATCGGAATAGAAGAAAGCATTGGCTATTATCTCGCGTTCTGCTGAAAGCGTAGGAAACTTTAAGTGAAATAAGAACTGAAGGATAATAGGTAAGGGATTCCTGTACGGTGAAGTCCCTCTCCTGCCATAATAATCGATGCCCAGCCCTTACGGGGTGTGAGCACTTATTTGGCAGGAGAAGAGGTTTCATTCCTACGCTACCTCGCAGAACGCAATAAGGGCATCGCGCCCCCTTTTGCATTCTGCACGCGTCTTGACAGCCTTTGCCCTGAGGATGATTTGCCTGCCGGATATGTTCTGTCGGGCATCAGAAAGCAGGAAATCAGTATAAACCATAAATAAAGAACATGATTATGAAAAGGCTGTTAGTATTACTGCTCCTGGCTGCAACGGTTGTCTCAGCCAGTGCCCAAAGAGATGTAACCAAGTTTCTCGGCATCCCTGTGGATGGAACCAAGGCGGAGATGATACAGAAACTTCGTAGAAAAGGCTTTGCTTATGATGCTGCCACTGATATATTATCGGGAGAATTCAATGGTGACAATGCTTACGTGTATATCGTAACCAATCACGATAAGGTGTGGCGTATCATGGTGAAATTTGCAGATACAAGGTCAGAGACAGGAATAAGAATATCCTTCAACAGGTTGTGCCAGCAGATGATGGATAGTGAAAAGTATTCGGCAGTTAGCCCTAATTCTGCATACATCATTCCCTCAACTGAAGAGATTGGCTATGAACTAAGGGTGCATGATAAACGATACGAGGCTGCTTTTACGCAAGTTCCAGAGACGGTAGATTCTGCAGCAATATGGAATGATGTATATAAGAAGCTTCGAGAGAAGTATTCAGATGAGGACATAAAAGATGCTCTCGCTTCAGCAGACGAGCCATACGACCCCCTATCCCCTCCTGATTCTGTAGATAAGAGGCGTTCGGAAATCTATATGGATTATATTCTCAGAACCATGGAAGAGAAACGTAAAAATAGCGTATGGTTTATGATATCTGAGTCATATGGCATGTATTCAATTGTCATGTACTACGACAACGAGTACAACCATGCCAGTGGTGAGGACTTGTAAGCACCATCTCAGGAAAGGATATTTGTGTTGAGAATGAAAGGCGGGGAGCAAGTCCTCGCCTTTCTCTCTGAGTGGCCACGATGCAGAGACGGGGAATCGGTTGGCGCGGTAAATGTTTGTGCACCTCGCACATTTACTGTAACTTTGCGAATAAAGAAGTATGGCAATGAAACAGGATGTTCGTTGGAGACAGCGGCTGGAAAATTATGACAAGGCCTTGGCCAGGTTGCGCAAGGCTGTTGATATAATTGCTGCGGAGCAACATGGGAGCAGTGAGGTGGACGACTTGCTGAAAGAAGGGCTGGTGCAGCGTTTTGAGTATACGCAGGAACTGGCTTGGAAGGTCATGAAGGACTATGAGGAATACCAAGGATACACTGATGTGCAGGGGTCAAGGGACGCTATCCGCCGTGCCTTGCAGATGGGACTTGTGGACGATGCCAGGTGGATGGATACCATTGCATCCCGCAATCTTACCTCTCACTGCTATGATGACGAGGAGTTCCAGGCTGTGCTTTGTCAGATAGTGAACGATTTCCTGCCCATCTTCATGAGGTTCAGCGAGCATATGAATGCGATATTTGAAGGAGACTGATGAGGCGTTACGGCTTGGATGAAGAGGAATGGCAGGCACTGCGGGAAGTTCTGGCGCATTTCCCGCATGTGCATCGGGCTGTCCTGTTTGGCTCAAGGGCGAAGGGAACCAACAAACCTTTCTCTGATGTGGACATTGCCTTGATGGGTGACGCGCTTACCCTTGCCGACTTGCAGGGCGTGATGCGTGAGGTGGACGACTTGGGGCTTCCCTATGAGTTTGACTTCTGTCTTTATGAGCATTTACACAATGCAGAACTCAGGAGTCACATTGACCGCTGTGGCGTGGAGGTATTTCCTGCATGGGAAAATACGCTCCTGTCTCCAGGATAAAGCCATTTCTTGTAAGTATACTTGCGAATATTTCCATGTTTTTGCAAGATATACTTTCAAAATCGGCGCAGTGATTCCCCATTGACGTAGATTTCTTTTTCTTTACATATTCGCGTTTCCGCCAAACTACCCGATTTTATGTTTCTCACCAGGAAAAAAAATTCTAACCTGACTTTTATTTTTTCCTGGGCAGGCGCTTTTTTGCGCTTGGTCTCTAAAATCTTGACAATATAAGGCGCAGGGCGTGAATGGCGAAGGCAAAGCCTCACTCCTCAACCTGTGCCTCCGGCCAGTTGATGAGGAATACCCGCTCGGTGGCGCGGGTCAGTGCGGTGTAGAGCCAGCGCAGGTAGTCGGGCGAGAGCATGTCATCGGTCATGTAGCCCTGGTCGATGTATACGTGATCCCACTGGCCGCCCTGTGCCTTGTGGCAGGTGACGGCATAGGAATACTTGATTTGCAAGGCGTTGAAGTAAGGGTCCTGGCGCAACTTCTTCATCCTCTCGCGCTTGTTCCCTATCTCCGGATAATCGGCCCATACGGCCTGGAAGAGAGCCTCCTGCTGCTGGCGCGTGAGGGCCGGCGATTCGCTTGTGAGGGTGTCCAGCAGCACGGTGACCTCCATTTCCCGGTTGGCATAGTCGGGGAAGGTGAGTGTGGCGTCTGCAAAGCGGAATCCGTAAAAACTCCTGGAGTTGTGCACCCGGCGCACGATGGCCGTGTCCCCGTTGGCGATGAAAGCCATGCGGTTCTCCTTTTCTTGTCCTTCGTCCTGTTCCCTTTCGGTCCAGTAATAGTTGTTCTTGGCAATGAGCACCTGGTCGCTCCCGCACAGTTCCTCCTCCATATAAAGGATGCGCGCGCGTATGCCCTGGTTGAAGATGTTGGCGCGCTTGTTGCTCCGGGTCACCACGATGGTGCCGTCGGTGCCGCACCGGCTGTAACTGCTCTCCAGAGACTCTATCAGTTCATCGCCCATGACCACTCTGATGTCCGGCATGCCCTGCAGGCGGAAGTGCGGAAGGGACATGCGGCCATCGCCACAGGCCAGCAGGCGGCGCAGCATGGTGGCATTCCACAGGATGCCTGAGTCGTCGGCCTGACGTACGACCTCGGTCATCTGCGCCTCCCATACCGTGAGCCCGTAACCGGCCACCATATCCCGGTCGAGTGCCGGGCTCTCCTCGGTGCCCACGGGAGGAAACTGTGCCGTGTCGCCTATGAGCATCAGCCTGCATCCCTCGCAGGAGTACACATAATGGATGAGGTCATCGAGCAGGCGTCCCGTTCCGAAGGACACGCTTCCCTCTGCCCCGGTGTTGGACACCATGGATGCCTCGTCCACAATGAATGTCGTGTGCCTGTGCAGGTTGATGTTAGGCTGGAACGTGCCCGGTTCGGTGAGCGCCTTTTGCCGGTACACCTTCCTGTGGATGGTGAAGGCCGGCATGCCGGAGTAGAGTGAGAACACCTTGGCGGCGCGCCCGGTGGGAGCGAGCAGCATGACGGGCTGCTTCAGTTCGCAGAGCGTCTGCACCATGGCAGCCACCAGCGACGTCTTTCCCGTACCGGCATATCCCTTGAGCAGGAAAGCCGTGTCGGCCTCTCCGCTCAACATGAAGTCAGCCCACATGCGTATGGCATTTTGCTGACATTCCGTGGGCTTGTGTGCGAAATGAGCAAGCACCAAGCCTTCCAAATCTTCTGTGAATGGCATTCTTTTGCAGAAAAATCCCCGTAGAGACCTTTTATGTGAATTATTTAGCCTACTTTTGTAATGCGAATATACAAATAAAAAACAAATACAACATGAAACAGAAGAAGATTGTGAATCTTATCTTGGGCGTGTGTGCCGTCTTGCTGCTGTTCATTTGCTGGCGTAGCATCTCGGACACAATGGGCTTTGATGAAGAAGTTGCCCAGCGTGAGGCTGTTGTGAAGGCGCGCCTCATTGACATCCGTAAGGCTGAAGAAGAGTTCAAGAGCCAGCATGACGGTGTTTATTGTGCCGACTGGTCTGTGCTGATAGATTTCGTGAAGAACGGCAAGTTGCCTATTGTCATGAAGCAGGGAGACCTCAGTGACGACCAGATGGACAAGGGTCTGACCGAGTCTTCGGCCGCAGCCATCGTGAACAGCGGCGACCAGGCAGCCATCATTGCAAACGGCTTGCAGAACTTCCGCCGTGACACGGTGTGGGTGTCGCTTCGCGATTCTCTTTATAAGGAAGAGGGCTTTGAGCCAGACTCACTGCGATTCATCCC
The DNA here is from genome assembly GCA_019420585.1 of Prevotellaceae bacterium. Taxonomy (GTDB): domain Bacteria; phylum Bacteroidota; class Bacteroidia; order Bacteroidales; family Bacteroidaceae; genus Physcousia. The sequence goes on along the minus strand of JAHZGX010000019.1, from coordinate 21,509 downwards.
CTTCTCTCAGGGCGATACTTTCGAGTTGGTGGCAGTGCCCAACACCACGCGTTCCGGCACCATCATGCAGGTGATGGAGTGCAACGCTCCCGACAGCAGTTTCCTCAAGGGAATGGGCAAGGCCGGCAAGCGTCTCATCTATAACCGTGCCGAGGAGGCTGATGCCAAGGGTGCCTACGCCGGTCTGAAGATTGGTGATGCCGGTTCAAACTGGAACAATAATGCAGGCAACTGGGAGTAAAGGCTCCCGGAGTGTATACAGATTGTCCATCCACGTCCTCGTGGGTGGATTTTCTGTCTCTGTGGATGACCTTGCCGGCCAGCAGATATTGCAGGTGGGCAAGCCATGGGTAGAGGCTGGGAATCAGAGTCATGCCGAGGTCCTGCGGGCTGTGCTGACTGATGCACGCGTGTCCTCACGTACCTATGCACGGGTGGAACTGGTGTCACACGCTCCCTCCACCTATGTGCCCGTGGAACTCTTCCGCCGTTCGGACATGCCCTCAATCTACAGGCTTACCTTCTCCAACGTGCGGGTGAACAATGCCGACATACGCCACAGGATACTCCCCGGCATGGATGTGGTGGAGATATACTCCATCCCGCAGCCCCTTGCCCGGGTGGTGGAAGAACTCTATCCCCAGGTGGACATGTCGGGCAGGGCTGGCCAACTGGTGGGGCAGGCTGCCGGGCACGACCGCAAGTTGCCTGCCACCGAGCATCGTGTCCACGTGCACATGGATGCCGATGAACTGCATGTGTGCCTGCTGACGGGTGGCCAGTTGCGCTTCGCCTGTGCCTATCCGGCCTCGGCCGATGCCGACCGCATCTATTACCTGATGGCCGCGTGGCGCACACTGGGGCTGGATGCGGGGAGGACACCCTGCCTGCTGTGGGGCGATGCCGCATCACTGGAGAAGGAACTCATGAACTATATAATGAACGTGGAGACATGCGCGTAATCACCGGAAAATACAAGGGACGCAGGTTCGACATACCGCGTACCTTCAAGGCAAGGCCAACGACGGACTTTGCCAAGGAGAACCTCTTCAATGTGCTGCAGGGATACATCGACTTCGATGAGGAGCCCTCGGCACTTGACCTCTTCTCGGGCACGGGGAGCATCACGCTGGAACTCCTGAGCCGCGGCTGCGGCCATGTGGTTTCGGTGGAGAATGACCCTCTTCATTTCAGTTTCATCTGCGGCTTCATTGACAAGTTGCAGGACAAGGCAGCCTTCCCCGTGCGTGCCGACGTGTTCCGCTATCTGGCCCGCTGCCGTGAACGGTTCGACTTCATCTTTGCCGACCCACCTTATGTGCTGGAGGAACTGCCCCGGATGCCGGACATCGTGATGGAGCGTGGCTTGCTCCGCGAGGGTGGACTCTTTGTGCTTGAACACGGCAAGCACAATGATTTCTCCCGGCATCCGCGCTTCGTGGAGCACCGTGCTTACGGCAGCGTGAATTTCTCCTTTTTCCAGTAGGGCGCGTCCCGCTTGACAGTCTTTCCACCTGAAATCACATCCTTATGACCTTTCATCCAAGCACCGTTGAGGCCAGACCTCGCTCTTTCCACCGCTTCGTCTCCCTTCTGAGGGCAGCCCTGGTGCGCTGCGGGCTGTGTGCCCTGTTCCTGTGTGCGGTTTCCCCTGCCCTTTCCCAGGCTCAGCAGTCCCGGGGACTGAAAGATGCCTATCGCCGTCAGTTTGATGTCGGGGTGAGCCTCAACCTCAGGAATGTGGGCAAGGACGGGCATCGTGCCTTGATAACGGCCAATTTCAGCACCGCCACTGCCGAGAATGCCATGAAGCCTGCCTCCGTACATCCGCGTGAGGGAGTGTACGCCTGGGAGGCGGCTGACAGCATTGCCGACTTCTGCCGGCAGCATGGGATGAGGATGCGTGGCCACTGCCTTTGCTGGCACGAGCAGTTTCCCGATTGGATGTTCACCGATGAACGGGGACATGAGGTGGCCAAGGAGGTATTCTATGCACGCCTGCGTGAGCACATCCATGCTGTGGTGGGGCGGTACAAGGACGTGGTGGATGCCTGGGATGTGGTCAATGAGGCCATTGCCGACGGCCCTGCCGATGTGGCCTGTGCCTACCGCCAGACGCGTCATTACCAGTTGTGCGGCGATGAGTTCATAGCCAAGGCGTTCGCCTTTGCCCACGAGGCCGACTCCACAGCCCTGCTCTTCTATAATGATTACAGTACCGTGGATCCGGCCAAACGCGACCGCATCATGGCCATGATAAGGAAGATGCGGGCGGCGGGAGTGCCCATGCACGGCATGGGAATGCAGGCACATTACAACATTTACTGGCCGGATGCCGCCCTGCTGGAGGCGGCCATTGACTCTTTCTCGCAGGTGACGGACGTGATACACATCACCGAACTGGATGTCAGGGCCAACCATGAGAAGGGAGGGCAACTGAAATTCAGCCGGGGCGAAGGCGGGATGCCCGACCTGGAGACCCTCACGCGCTTCAACAACCAGTATGCCTCGCTCTTCCACGTGTTCCGCCGCCACAGCGATGTCATAGGCAACGTGACTTTCTGGAACCTCTCTGACAATGACTCCTGGCTGGGCGCGGACAACTATCCTCTGCTCATAGACAAGGACTACAAGCCCAAGCCGGCTTATTACATCGTGAGGGACTTGGGTGATTTGGAGTAGTCTGCCTGCCCGTTTTTCTTCGTATTCCCAATTATGCATAACTGTTTGTCATCTTATGAAACGCATCAATCTCAGCCGTAGGCTTTCCTTGGCGGTATCCGTCATTACTCTTCTGGTTTCTGTAGAAGCCCATGCCCGGGTGGTCGTGGATGGTTACCCCATTGCCAATTTCGGCGTGACGGCCAACGTGGGTGCCGATGGGTCGCTCTTCGGACGGATCCTCCAGAATACAGGCAGGCTGGGAGGCTGGCTTAATGACCGCGGTGCCTTGACCCTCAGTGTGTGCAAGGATGGCCGGTCGGCGCTTTTGAGTGACTTCCGCGACAAGGAGGTGAATCGCCGCTTCCCCTTTGTCACAGCCCGCTATGCCGACAGTCCTGTGATTGGAAGTTCGCTCAGTCTCAGGGTGTGGGCTCCCGTGGGAGTCAATGATGTCAGCGTCACCGCCTTGCCTGTCATCATGATTGACGCGGAAGTGAAGAATCCAACGAAGAGCGTGGAGGCGTTTCAGTTGGCGTGGGACGCTGACCTGCAGCCCGGCGGGGCGAAGGTGGAGGCTCGGGAGGACTTCTGCGCCGTGGCTAGTGGCGACCGCCTCCTCGCGGCCAGCGTGCCGATGGAGGTGCAGGGGAGCCAAGCGGTGATACCGCTCACCGTACGTCCGGGGAAGAGCCTGAGGCTGCGCATGGCTGTGGTTCTGCATGACAAGGAGTGGGTAACCGTGCGCGACTTCGGCTCGGCAGAACTGGTTGCCGGGCATGTGTTCGCCAACTGGGACAAGTTGCTGAAACTCACCCGAGGGTTCGACCGCGCGCTCCCTTCATCTGGCATTGAGGACATCGACGAGGCAATGCGCTGGTACATCGTGCCCGCCCTGTCTCTCACCCGTTGCACAGCCGACGGCAACGTGCTGACCATGGGGTATTGCGAACTCAACCAGCGCGACAGTTACTGGACCTCATGGCTCCACCTGGCTCTCTTTCCCGACCTTGAGCGCCGGATGATTGCCGAAAGCGCCGCTGCCCAAAGTCCGGAAGGGAAGATTCCCACCTGCATCCTGCCGGTGATTGAGCGGCATGATGACATTGACATCAACTGCTTCTTCATCATGCGCGCCACCCGCTATGCGCGGGGAAGGGGCGACTGGAGCATTGTCCGCGACAACTGGAAGGCACTCAGGAATGCCGCTGACTGGCTCATATCCCGTGATGTGACGGGCGACGGGCTTCCCGTGCAGGTGTCATTCTGGGGAGACTGGAAGGATGTGAAGGGCGTGGAGGGGCGCAAGTATTCGCCCTTCTCGGCGGCCATGTACCTTGCCGCTTTGGCCCGTATGCAGGAGTCCGCCGTCAGGCTTGGCGACCATGAGGCCGCAAAGAAATATGCCGATGCCTATGAGCGGGGGTACCGCTTCATGAACGCGGCGGATTCGGAAGGGGGATTGTGGAACGGCAAGTTCTACAGGCAGCAGTGGTATGACGGCCGGGCCGATGACCATCTTCTCCAGGACCAGACTGCCGGCATACTCTTTGGAGTGGTACCTGATGACCGCGCGAGAAGCATTCTCGATGAACTGAATGCGCGCAGCCTGACACCTTACGGCATTGCCGAGACCATGCCATACTATCCTGCCGGGTTCGGGTACCGCCCGGGTGAATACCACAACGGCGGCGTGTGGCCTTGGGTGAGTTTCATGGATGCCTGGAGCCGCCTGCGCATGGGGTGCCGCGACGAGGCTGTGAACCTCATCCGCCGCGTGGCCAAGGCCGACCTGTATGATTCTGGAGACTATGCCGCCAATGAGCACATTTCATCGCAGACGGGTGAGAACCTCGGCTTTCAGCTTCAGGGCTGGAATGCCGACATCTTCGGCCTGGTGCTTTACGGCCTGCACCGCCCGGACTTGGTGCCGTAAGCAGGAACCTTTTCTGCCCCCGGAGGGTCTTGCTGCCTGTCTGCCATATGGCACGAATCAAGGGAAAGGAACCATGCCATCGTGATGGCGGCATGGTTCCTTTCCCGTTTCTCTTTGTCCGGCAAGGTGTCATGGCCTTGCGGGAAGTTTCCCCCGCGGCGGAGGGTCACTTGATGGTCACCTCGTTGCCCGTCATTATGTTGGACACGATGGTGCCGGCAGGAATCTCCGCCTCGCCGCCCTTGATGGCCAGGCAGCCCAGGCAGGGCCACACGAAGATGCCAAGCCCCACGCCCAGCCCTATGGCTTTGCCTTTCTTGCTGGCGCCTTCCTTGGTCACGGGCGCTCCCACGAAGCGTACCGTCTCGCCGTTGACGGCGGTGGTGGAGATTAGGGAGACGCTCACCGAGCCCGGCCGTCCGCAGCCGCGCCTCTTCTCGGCTGTCACCTGGCTCAGCACCGGCGTGCCTGCGGCGATGGCGGTCACGCCGTTCACCTTGATGTCCTGGGACACAATGATGTTGGCCGACGTGCTCTTGCCGGTTACTTTCTCGGAGAATGTCACGGGGACGGGCGTGCCCGACTTCAGGATGACCTGCGCCTGCAGCATGGCAGGGGCGATGAGTGCACAGAGTAGGATGATTCTTCTTGACATGATTTGATAGGTGTTAAATTGACAAAGTAAATCATGCTGCAAAGTTATCCCTTTTGGCAGAGGGCATGCTGCAAGCCCTGTGGCGGACTTGTCCTCATTCTGTGGCCGGATTGTCACAGGAGCGTGCCGAGGCGGAAAGGTCAAGGAAGAAGTCGTGCCTCAGCACGCGGCAGATGCGCATGAGCAGTGCCGTGTCGATGCTGCTGCGCTTGAGTATCTTGTAGGCGTTGGTGCGGTCGCAGCCCAGCTTGCAGGCCAGCCATGCCGGCGTGCGCTCCTGGCGGGTGAGTTCTTCTGAGATGAGTTGTCCGATGTGTTGCATGAAAAAAAGAAGAGCGGAACTGAATGTTGACTTATCCAAAATCCAGGTACCGCCAAGTAACCGCGTAAACGAACAAGTACAATCAGTTCACGCCCTTGCGGACGCGAACTTCCTGCATGCTTATTCTCGTTTACTTCAATTGGCGGTTTCGGATTTTGAGAAAAGAATGTCTGAAGTCCTATATCAGTCTCTGTGTGTCTGTTTTGTCTGTTTGTCCTCCTTGTCTTTGCTTGTGTGCGGGCTGAGGCTGTGCCTTTGCCCGCCCGGTTGATGTTTTGCGGTGCAAACTTACGAAAATTCATCGGATTGCCGGCAATGGTGCAGGGAAAACTTCTTGTGGGTCACGGAGCGGGCTTCGTTGTGCGCGCAAGATTCTCCCTTGTCGCGTGCCGTGCTCCGGATTGCTGCAATCCTGTCGCTTCCCGAAAAGTTTGGAGCAGGATTGCCGCAATCCTGTCGCTTCCAAAAGTGTTTGGCTCCGGATTGCCGCAATCTTGTCACTTCCCGAAAAGTTTGGCTCCGGATTGCCGCAATCTTGTCGCTTCCAAAAGTGTTTGGCTCCGGATTGCTGCAATCTTGTCACTTCCCAAAAAGTTTGGCTCCGGATTGCAGCAATCTTGTCGCTTTCCAAAAAGTTTGGAGCAGGATTGCTGCAATCCTGTCACTTCCCGAAAAGTTTGGCTCCGGATTGCTGCAATCCTGCCATTCCCGGTTCGGAACTGCCCGGATTTTGGGAAATCCAAGAAAAACCTGCCGGGAATGGACGGTGCTTTGAAGAAAGCCTTTCCTTTAGGCTGTCGGCAAGAAGGGTTTGCCAACTCCGGCAACACCGGCGGCAATCAAGGCGGCACCGTACACTGTATACTGGCTCATCACGGCACGCACATCGTCAGGGAAAGCAACAGATGAGGGCAGAAACTGCTTAAGGAAGACGAGCATCATTGCAATCCCAAGAGCCAGGTCGCTAAACAAAAATGTTTGACAGTATGGGTGTGGCGCACGAAAGGCTTCTTTGTGCGCCCATGCATCGTGTTTTATTTCCCTAACTGGAGAAAAAATTTTCTCCAACTGGAAAAATATTTTTCTCCAACTGGGCAGTTATTTGTTCTCAACAGCCCAATCCCCTTCCTGCAAGTTATATCCATGAAAAATCATTACGAGATTTGATAGTTAACCCCAATCGGCATTAGAGTTCTGACATCTTTGGGTGCGCAGCACTCTTGCCAATATTTCATATTATAATAAAAAAACTGTTTTTCTTTTTGCGTTCTCTGGGAATTCCATATATTTGCAGCGTGGTGCTTCAATTCATCATAAAACAGAATCAATAACTCTAAAAACCAACTATTATGAAGCGAATCTTTATAACCTTAGTTGCCGTTTTGGCATGCGTGTTTAACGTGAATGCACAACTTGTTGTGGACTCCTTAGGGAGAGTGGGAATCGGGACGGAAACGCCAAGTGAAATGTTAAGTATTAGTGGAAAGAGATCGGGTAGTGCTGTCATGAGAATTTTCCATCATGGAGAATCACGTGGATTGCACATAAATTGTATTCAGTCTAAAGATGTTAATCCCATGAGGGGGATAGATGTGACGGCACTTGCCAGAGATGGTGGGGGATGTATAGGTGTATATTCTCATATTAGAAATTCAACTGCAACTTTGCCGTCCAATGCTTCTGTTGGTGTTTATGGAGATGCTACTGGTTCTAAATCCAATATAGGTTTATTAGGTATAGCACCGACAAGTGACACAGAATCTTTTGGCGCAGGAGTGTTTGGACGTGTTGGAGGTATAGGCATTTTTCCTTCAATGGTTAATACCGTAGGAAGTTATGCTGGATACTTTTCCGGCCCTGTTAAAGTCACCGGAAAACTCTACGGGACTCTTTATTCCCCTACCGGCACTGCATCCTCAGCACTTGCCAGTTCATCCAAGACGTTGTCTTCTTTGTCGGAAGATGAGGAAACGATAAGTGACAAGTTGCTTTCCGTGCAGACCATCCAATTCATGCGTGAAGAGGAAACCGGGCGCTTGAAACCCTCTGCTTCTTCTGATAAATTGGCAGGTAAGACGGCTATAAATAACAGATTGGCGAGCGATGATATGAACGCTGACAAACTTTTTGATGAAGATGCAGACCCCGAAAACAATATAAATATAGAGGAAGAATCCCCGTTGGAAACAGAAATGGTAAAACGTTATGGCCTTGACGGTGCGCAACTGAAAGCCGTGTTCCCCGAATTGGTTGCAGAAGATGAACAAGGCAATTACAGCATCAACTATTCCGAGATGGTTCCCCTACTGCTTCAGAGCATCCGCGAGTTGAAAGCGGAGGTGGAAGAACTGAAGGGCGAAAAGAACGGGAGAGCGCAGAAATTGAACGCCAAGGCAACCTCCATCGAATCAGAAAGCGAGTCAACGGACATTGTCCGAATGAGCCAGAACAAGCCCAACCCCTTCAGCGAGAGCAGCGTGATAACGCTCAGCATCCCCGAGGGCACGAAGAGCGCCGCCATCTACGTCTATGACCTCAGCGGGAAGCAGGTGAAGAACATCCCCGTGGACAAGCGCGGCGAGACCGACATCACCGTCTATGCCTCCGACCTCTCGGAAGGCATGTTCGTCTACTCCCTCGTGACGGACGGAACCGTGGCCGCCACAAGGAGGATGATGGTGGTGAGAAATTAAAATGTCTCCGATTACTTAAACAGCCAGATGTTATGCAGAAAAGACTTCTATTCCTGTTTTCCCTGTTTTTGGCAGGAGTGCCTTCCTTTGCCCAGCACATAATCAATTTCCAGCAGCATTCTGTCGAATCCCGAAGGCATGTTACAGCGAAGGACATTTCCTCTCCAGTCGCGACTTCTAAAACCAGCGGCGGGACTTATATTCGTACTTATTCATTTAAGGACGCATTAGTTAATGATGTCATCGTACGTGAAGACACCTTTTCACTTTTACATGTGCGTGATTTCGGGACAGAGGCAGAACCTGGTGTGCCACAACTTCCCGGATATACGGATTTCATTCCTGTCAATGGAAATTCATCCTTGTCCGTGGAAAGTTCCGGATATGTCGAGTATGCCGGATATAACGTGCTGCCCGCTCAGAGAACGGCAAATGTCATGGACAGCATTTCCGACATCACGAAAGATGAGTCCGTGTATGGGGCGAACAAATTCTTTCCGGAAAAGGTCGCTACTTTGCAAGGGATGCAGGATTATAGGGGACAGAAAATCGCTGTTGTCCGAGTCAATCCGATTCAGTACAACCCTGTTACGGGTGTTATTCGCTGCCACAAGAATATAAGGTATTCGCTGAGTAACTTTTCGGGGGCGTTGCCAGATGAAAAAGACAGTTTGCCTTACACGGTGTCCAAGAAACGTGAAAAGTACATCATTGTGACAAACAATGCATGTCTTCAGAGCATTGCCGATTTTGCGAGATGGAAAGATTCCTTGGGCTACGCCGTAAGTATCCTGTCCAAAGAAAAATGGTCGAATGAAAGCGAAGTGAGAGATAGTATAAGAAAGGAGTATTGGAAAGACACGGCATCCGTGGATCCTAAATTCCTGCTCATCGCAGGAGGAGTCTCCATTGTGCCCGCACACAATGTGCGTTCTGAAAACACGGCTAGTGAACCCAATTATGCGACAGACCATTTTTTCGCATGTGTCGGAGACGAAAATGACCAGATAGAAGACATGGCTAGAGGACGTGTTCCTGTAAGTTCTCCAGAAGAATTATCGCGGATATTGGAATTTATCATATGCAAGGAAAAGAAACGCGATTTCTTCGGAAAAGGCGTACATGCAGCTTATTTTAATAGTTTTAATGGAAAAACGGAAACACAGAATTGTGTGGCTTTTTCGGAGGATGTACGAGATTTTATGTTGAAACATCAATTTGATGTAGAACGTATATATTCGGCAAATGATACAACCACTCCTCTAGAATACAACTCAACATATACAAATAGAGATAGTGTAGAGAAGGAACTTAGAAAACCATATTACAAATGGGATGGCAAGGCACAGGATATCATAAAATCTGTGTCTGATGGCTGTGATTACATTTTGTATAAAGGGCATGGAACTGAAAGGGGAATGTATCAATTAGATTTTATGATAGAATCTATTCCACTTCTTTCGGATAGTATATGCACCCCTGTGTGTTTTTGCATTTCTTGTCATGGCGGTCGATATTCGGATGTCAAGTATTTCTGGAAACAAGGCACAGATAATGACTGCTTTGCCACAGAAATGTTGTCTTTATGTAAGTCGCCTGCGTTGATAGCATCAAGTGGTGCTTGCCATGTTCCTGTTATTGAGTCGTTTGGTGAGTGCTTGTTTTCGTGTATGTTCAGAGACAGCCTACTTTCTGTACAAGTGAATAGGCCGGGATATATTCAACTTCATGAATTTAATTATATGCCTTCTTCTAGAATCGGAGAAATGATGGACTTCGGTTTTGAGAAAATGCTCAGGAATTACGGCATGAGGAAGATGGCTATAGACGAACAAACACTTATTCATGTGTTTGGAGATCCTGCATTTGATTTCCCCGTGGAGACTCCTGTAGATTTAAGGAATGTGGAGATTTCGCGTAGCATGGACAGCATATACATTGATGCGAAAGGAGTTTCAGACATTTCTGTTATTTTCATGAAAACAAATGAGTCCAAAGAATGTGTCTCGTATAATCGAGTGCGTCTTTTATGTCCTAGTGTCGTTCTGCCAGATTCCGTAAACTATAATAAAGTAATTGTGCAAAAGGGTAATAGTTCTCCTGTCATTTACGAATATGGGCTAAGTAATGTATATTTGCAGAATAAAACAATAATGCCAAATACAGGAAAGAGTGTAGAGGGAGAAAATGTTTATATTGGCAGCAATGTTCTTCCGCAAGAAGAAAAAGGTGGCGTACTTGTCGAAAAAGGAGCAAAACTGGATGTGAAAGCGTCAAAGAGAGTCGTTATAAAAAATGACTTTCGGTGCGAACAAGGCGGAACGCTTAAAATAGGCAAATAAAAAAGGAGAGCGTCATGAAGAAAGTAAAGAGAATGTTGTTGGCGGCGGCGATGTCCGCAGTCACAATGGGCGCCTTTCCACAGGATCAGGGCGTGAGTATGTTCATCCCCGGATGTTGCCAGACCTGCCAGATGCTGCTCGTGGAGAAGGACGGCAGGAAGGCCGAGATGATCAACCTGATTTCCGGCACGGCCGAGGAAGAGATGGTGAACGGCCGAAGGTACAAGACGCTCAACGCGAACAGAGCGGGGCTGGGCACGCTCCGCTTCCGGCAGGAGAGCGGCAAGGTATACCGCCTGGCCGATGACGGGCTGGGCGAAATCCTCTGCTATGACTTTGGACTGAAGCCCGATGAGGAGTTCACCGCTCCTGATGGCACGGAGTGGATGGTGCTCTCGGCGCGGGACACCGTGATGCACTTGCCCGTGCTGGGCGAATACAGGACACGCCTGCTCACCCTGTGCCGGAAGGATAACCCCGGAATACAAGACACGTGGCAGGAAGGGCTTGGTTCGTGGCATTACGGTCCCTTCACGCCGGATCAGTTGCAAGTCTTCGCCCATGTGGCCCTGCTCAACTGCATATCCGAGGATCAGACCCTCGAGTTCGACCGCCCGCCGCTGTGGAGCCGCATGCTGAGGGAGGTGCGGAGCCACGTCCCCTATTTGCAGAACGGGCAAACTGAAGAGGAATGGCAGCGGGAGTGGGATAGCAAGGACTCGCTGACATGGGCGCAGCAGGGCGACACGCTCCGTGTGACGGGATTCGTAGTTCGCAGCAGCAGCACCACGGGGCTGAATGCCTGGTGTTTCATGCACGAGGGCGCAGTGGATCTTCATGTGGAGGATGTCCCCGTCCATGCTTACATGTGGTTCTGGTACGACATTGACCTGCGCATCCCCTGCCACGGAGAGGAAATCAAGAAGGTTGAGGTAAGAGGAAACGATATTCTCTCATCCATACGCGCGATAAGTGCAGGGAGACAGGAAACGGCACAGACCTATGACCTGCAGGGACGCAAGGTTGAGGGGAAGCCCTCGCGCGGCATCTACGTCATCGGCGGAAAGAAGCGCGTGGTGAAGTGAAAACGCAACCGCGAATGCCTCAAGGAATTGCCTATGAAAAGAACAATTCAATCAACATTGGCAAAAGAAAGTAGATAAAAAGGAGAGCGTCATGAAGAAAGTAAAGATAATGTTGTTGGCGGCGGTGATGTCCGCAGTCACAATGGGTGCCTTTCCACAGGGTCAGAACGTGAGCGCATTCATCCCCGGATGTTATCAGTCTTACGAGATGGCATTTGTGGACAGCAGTGCAACACTTAAGTATGTCGAGATGGTGTCTACTACCGACAAGGTGGCAGAGGTGAATGGCAGGAAGTACAAGTTACTTAAAACCGGTGATGCAGGGTTGGGCACGCTCTACTTCCGTCAGGAAGAAGGCAAGGTGTACCGTTTGGCTGAGGACCGGCAGCAGGAAGTTCTCTGCTATGATTTCGGGCTGGAGGCCGGCGATGAGTTCACGGTTCCCGGCGGCGCAGTATGGACAGTACTCTCGACAAGGGACACCGTGATGAATCTGCCTATGATGGAGAATTTCAAGACCCACCTGCTCACCCTTTGCCGCAAGGATAATCCCCAGATACAGGACACGTGGCAGGAGGGTGTAGGCTCATGGCATTACGGCCCCTTCACCCCCGACCTGTTGCAGTCATACTCTCATGTGGCAATGCTCAACTGCCTGATGGAAAACCAGGTCTTTGAGTTTGACCGCATGCCATTGTGGGGCAGTTTTCTGACTCGCATTCATCCCCGTTACCCTTCGGATGATGAGTTTATAGAGAAATGGCACGGAAGGGATTCTCTGGCGTGGAAACAGGATGGAGACACTCTGCACATAAGCGGTTTCGTATATGGTTTTGGCGGTGGAGGCGGGCTGAATGCCTGGTCTTACATACACGAGGGTACTGCCTTGGTTTCCGTGCTCCCGACACCGATGCACAGTTGTTGTGCGGTGTGGTACGACATTGATTTACATATCCCTTGCCACGGAGAGATTGTCAGCAGAGTGGAGGTGAGAGACGTAGATATTCCTTCATCAGTGACCGCAACGCTCATGCCGGTACAGTCCCAAAGACATTCCACGTATGACCTGCAAGGCCGCAGGATAGAGGGCAAGCCCACGCCCGGCATCTACGTCGTCGGCGGAAAGAAGCGCGTGGTGGAGTGAGCCTTCGTCTCGTGCAAGAGAATGGCGCGGCCCCGGATTGCTGGAATCCGGGGCCGCGCTGTTGTCGGGAAAGACTTTTTCTCTTGTTGCCGTGCCGCCGCGCGTGGCTGCGTGCTGCGGTGCCGGGGGCGGGTCAGAAGCGTCCCGGGCCTCCGCCTCTCCTGCCGGGACCGTCGCCCTTCCCGCCGCCGGGGCCTCCATTGCCTCCGAAGCCTTGCATGCGTGCCTCGCGGTTGCCCATGAGGTTGAGTTTGTAGATGAAGTGCACCATCACGTAAGAGTGTATGGCGTTTGTCCATGAGTCGCTTCTCATGGTTGCACTTATGGAGCGGCTGATGCTGCTGCGCTCCCTGAGTATGTCATACCACTGCACGCTCACGGTGGCCGCCCTGTTCTTCAGGAAGGACTGGCTCACCTGCGCGTTCCATATCAGTTCGTTGGTGTTCATGCTTGCATCCTCATAGCCTCGGCGGCACTGCTCGCCTATGTCGGTGCTGAGGCTTGTTCCCCAGGGCGCGTTGATGGTAAGGTTTCCTCCGTAATTGAAACTCCAGTTGTCCATGTTGGCGTTCCTCTGCAGTGCCGAGCGTGCATGCTGATAGTTCACTCCACCATTCACGCCCACCTCCAGCAGGTCGTTGCGGAAGTTGATGCGCATGTTCTCGTTCACGTTGGTGGTCTTGGTGGTGGCCTTCTGCAGCGGTGTGGTGCTGAAGATGTGGTCCATGTCCACGCTTCCGTTGGGCAGGTATATGTTGCCCCAACTGCTTCCGTCGCTGTTGCTGCTCAGGTAGCCCACGTTGTTGCTGTGGTTGAGGTTGGTGAAGGTGTGCAGGTTGAAGTATTTCTTCCTGCCCATGGCCGTGTTGAACATGATGGCTCCCCCCGTGTTCCAATTGCCGTTGATGTTCATGGGACGCGTGTACCGTGCACCCGTCTCGGTGTTGTATATGGTGGCACTGCTGATGCTGTTGCGTGTCTGGCTGTATCGTGCGTTCATCATCCATCCGCGCTGCTTTTCAGTCACGTACGCATTGTAGAAGACATCGAGATTGTTCTGCCAACTGCTGCGTAGCCCGCTGTTTCCGGTGCTGATGTTCAGAGGGTCGCTGCTGTCGGTGACTTCCAGCAGATTAGTCATGCTGGGCTGGTTCATGCGCCCGTTGAATCTGGCACGCAGTTCACTGGTGTTGCTTATCTTCCAACGGTAGTCAATGCGGGGTGCCCAGTTGAATGTGTGCCGCACCACAGTGGTGTCCAGCAGGTTTTTCGCATAGTCCATGTGGGTGGTCTGCGGCTGGAGACTGACTCCGAAATTGAGCCTGTTTTCCCCTTGATTGTACCTGAACATGAGGTTGGCTTCGTGGTTGTACTCCCGGTAAGTGGCGTACTGGCTGTTTTCCGCATTGTAGCAATAGTTGAGGGAGTCCAGTCCGGGGATGTAGCCCAGGTAAAGTTGCTCCTGTGTGTAATAGCCGCCGAACTTGGCCAGCAGGCTGTCTATGCTGTACATGCTGCGGTCGTTGTCGCTGTAACGGTACTGGAACTGATAGCTCATCTGCATGTTGAGCGCGCCCACGATGGGTTCCGTGTAACTCAGGCGCGTGTTGTAACTGTAAGACTTGCTGGGTGAGGTGATGTACTGGTTGGTGAAATCACTGCCACCGCGCTGGTAATAGTTGATGAGCGAGCGGCTGAATGACTCGCTCTGGCTGTCATTGTAACTGCCTCCCAGGTTGAGTGTCACGTTGCGCCCGGGTTTGCCCAGGCGGCGGTTGACCTGCAGGCGGCCTTCCACATTGTTGCTGTGGCTGTCGGACATGCTCTCGCGCAGGTTGTCGTTGACGGCTATGCTGTCGCGTATCATGCGGTTCTCCTCCAGGTTGTACTGATTGAGCGGGTCGGTCATGGCCAGTCCGTCATAGGTGGCATAGGGGTCATCGTTGAAGGTCACACTCTGGCTGTATCCGTTGCGGCTGGACTGCGAGTGTGAGAAACTGGGACGGAAGAAGATGTTGGTCATGCTGTCGGGCATCCACTCCAGCCGTATGCCCACATTCACATTGCTGCTGGTGCTCAGGCTCTGGCTCATTTGGTTGCTGAAGGTGGAGTGTACTTCATCCAGGAACGTCTCACTGTTTGACTTCGATGTGGAGTTGCTCTTTGAGTGGCTGTAGCGTATGTTGCCGCCCACTTTGAAGAGGCCTGCCGTATAGTCCCGTTTTCCGTTGTCCCACCAGAAGTTTGCTCCTGCCATGGTGCTGGTGGTGATGCCTCCTCCACTTCCCCAGCGTGGCCCTCCCCAGCCGAATCCTCTGTCGTTGACATTGTTGCGGCTCAGGATGAGTGAGAACTGCATGTTGTCAAGGAACCTGTTGACGTTGGCCTTGCCCGTGTATCTGTCCTCTGTGCCATAGCCCAGGTCGATGTCGGCTATCCACCCTTGCTTCATCTCTTTCTTGACCGTGAGGTCGAGCACGGTCTCTTCCTCGCCGTCATCGATGCCGGTGATGCGCGTGTAGTCACTCTTCTTGTCGTAGGCCTTGATTTTCTTCACCATCTTGGTGGGCAGGTTCTTCATGGCCATCTTGGTGTCGTTGTCGAAGAACTCCTTGCCTTCCACCATCACCTTGCTCACCGTCTTTCCGTTGATCTTGATGGTTCCGTCATCGCTTACTTCTGCCCCCGGCAGTTTCTTCACCAGTTCTTCCAGCGCAGAGCCTTCGGGCAACTTGTAGGTGTCGGCGTTGTAGATGAAGGTGTCGGCCTTCATTTCCACCTGTGCCACAGATGATATCACCTCGGCTTCCTTCATGAGGCTGGTGTTTTCCTTCATGCTGAGTGTGCCCAGGTTTACCTCTTTCTTGTCCTTGGTGAGCGTGAGGTTTTTCCATTGCGTGATGTATCCCACGAAGGTGAGACGCATGATGTATTTCCCTGCCTTTACGGCAGGCATGCGGAACTTGCCATTGTCATCGGTTGATATGCCTGTCACCTGTGTGCTGTCCTTTTGGTTCAGAAGCACCACGGATGCGCCTGGCAATGGTGATTCGTCGGCAGCATCGGTGACATTTCCGGTAAGTGTGATACGTTGTGCCAAGGCCAGCACGGGCATGAGCAGCAGCATGGCTGCCATTATGATTCTTCTTTCCATTGGTAGGTGATAATCTTGCTTTCCCCAAGTCTGACTGCAGCCTGGTGCGTGGGTTTAACGTGACTGCAGTTTTCCTTGCTTTTTTTGTCTTGTTTCGTGTCTTCTGCTGTCCGTGTGCTATTGCTCTGCCTCTTGGGACGTATTCTTGTCACCATGCGTGGCGTGTGTGGTGACGGAATGATAGTGGCAAAGGAAAAGGGAGCCTGATGTGGGCTCCCCTTTCCCTGTATGTATGTCTGTTATGGCACTTGGTTTAGGCCTGGCGGTAGTGCTCGAGCGTCTCTGCGCTCATGTGCTCCACCAAAGTAGCGTGCTTGCAGATCTCTGCTTCGGCATGGTTGGCAAACACCTGCAGGGATTTTGCAAAGATTTCCGGAGCCTTGGAGGCATTCTGCATGAGCAACTGGCACATGATCACGTTGGCAGCCATCTCATAGAGGTGGCGGGCACACAGGTCATGCAACTCTTGACTTTCGGCTTCCTTCACCTTGGCCACGCAGGCATTGAACTTCTCGGCCATGGCAGCCACGCGAGCCTTGATGCCTTCCAGTTCCGGTGCCACGGGCATCTGGGCATAGTCCTCAATGACCGTGGAGTAGAAGCCATTGGTCACATAGCGGATGGCTGCAACGGTCTGCAACTGCGTTGTGCCTTCATAGATGCTGGTGATGCGTGCATCGCGGTAGATGCGCTGGCAGGCATATTCCAGCATGAAGCCGCTTCCGCCGTGTACCTGTATGCAGTCATAGCCGTTCTGGTTGGCATATTCACTGTTCATGCCCTTGGCCAGGGGAGTGAAGGCATCGGCCAGTTTGCTGAACTTCTTCATCTCTGCCCTCTCCTCGGGAGTCAGCTTGCGCTCGCGTGCAATGTCCTCAAGTGCCTTGTAGATGTCCACATAGCGTGCCGTCTGGTAAAGCAGTGCGCGTCCTGCATCCAACTTGGCCTTGATGTTGCTTATCATCTCGGCCACTGCGGGAAACTCAATGATGGCACGTCCGAACTGCTTGCGGTCACGTGCGTAGGCCACAGCCTCGTCGTATGCAGCCTGTGACAGTCCCACGCTCTGTGCGGCAATGCCCAGGCGTGCACCGTTCATGAGAGACATGACATATTTAATAAGGCCGAGCTTGCGGTCGCCACATATCTCGCACTTGGCGTTCTTGTATACCAGTTCACAGGTTGGCGAACCGTGGATGCCGAGTTTGTTCTCAATGCGGCGCACGTCTACTCCGCCGTCACGCTTGTCATAGATGAACATGCTCAGACCGCGTCCGTCGCGCGTGCCGGCCTCGGAACGTGCCAGTACCAGGTGTATGTCAGAGTCACCGTTGGTGATGAAACGCTTTGAGCCATTCAGCCGCCAGCACTGGTTCTCCTCGTCATAGGTGGCCTTGAGCATCACGCTCTGCAGGTCGGAACCTGCATCCGGCTCCGTGAGGTCCATGGACATGGTCTCGCCGGCACACACTCGGGGGATATACTTCTTGCGCTGCTCCTCGCTGCCGAAGCAGAAGAGAGTCTCAATGCAGTCCTGCAGTGACCAGATGTTCTCAAAACCTGCATCGCCAGCGGAAACAATCTCGTTGGCTGCCGTATAGACGGTCACGGGCAGGTTCAGGCCGCCGTAACGGCGTGGCATGGTCATTCCATTCATGCCGGCCTGCACCATCGTGTTGAGGTTCTCGTAGGTCTTGCTGGCATAACGCACGCGTCCGTTCTCACAGTGAGGACCTTCTGCATCCACATCTTCTGCGTTTGGTGCTATCACGTTGGCGGTAATGTCGCCCACGACATCCAGCACACGACCGTAATTGTCCATGGCATCCGCATAGTCCTGAGGTGCCTCGTCATACTGGTCCTTGTCCTCATAGGAACGCTCCTTGAGTTCCACGATGCGCTGCATCAGTGGACTGTTCTCCAGTTCAAACTTGATTTCTTTCCTGTCGCTATAGTAATTGGCCATGACGCTTTACTTTGAGTTCTGTTTGTAATACTTGATGAGCTTGGGCAGCACCTCTTCCACCGTACCGTTGATTACGTAGTCTGCAATCTGGTTGATGGGCGCATTCTCGTCATTGTTGATGCTTATGATGATGCCACTCTCTTTCATTCCGGCCACGTGCTGTATGGCTCCGCTGATGCCGCAGGCAATGTACACCTTGGGGCGCACGGTCACTCCCGTCTGGCCTATCTGCAGGTCGTGGTCGCAGAAACCTGCATCCACGGCGGCACGGCTTGCGCCTACCTCGGCATGCAGGACATGAGCCAGTTCATACAGCAGGCCGAATCCCTCGCGTGAGCCAACGCCATATCCGCCGGCCACAATGATGGGTGCACCCTTCAGGTTGTTCTTCGCAGCCTCTACGTGACGGTCCAGCACACGGGTCACATATTCTGTCTCGGGCACATACTTGGCCACATCCTCAATGATGACTTCACCTTTGTAGGCAGGATCGAGCACTTCTGCCTTCATCACTCCGCTACGTACCGTGGCCATCTGAGGACGGTTTTCGGGATTGACAATAGTGGCTACGATGTTTCCGCCAAAGGCGGGACGAATCTGGTAAAGCAGGTTGTCATAATGCTTGCCGAGTTTCTTGTCATCGTGCGGGCCTATCTCCAAAGCCGTGCAGTCAGCGGTGAGTCCGCTGTGCAGGGCAGAACTCACACGTGGGCCAAGGTCGCGACCCACCACATCGGCACCCATCAGGCAAATCTGTGGCTGTTCCTGCTTGAACAGGTTCACCAGCACTGCCGTGTGAGGCTTTGACGTGTAGGGAGTCAGTCCGGGTGCATCGAAGATGTGCAGACGGTCAACTCCGTAAGGGAGGATTTGCTCTTCCACCTGGCCGGTGATGCCGCTTCCGGCAGCAACGGCTTCCAGTTGCACGCCCAGCGTGTCGGCCAGTTTGCGGCCCTTGGTCAGCAGTTCCTGGCTCACCTCGGCCACTTTGGTGCCTTCTATCTCGCAATATACGAATACGTTGTTCATAGTGTCCTTCCCTCCTTTTTATCCGATAGTGTGGCTGGCCAGCAGTTCCTGTACCAGTGCGTTAATGTCCTCATCGCTTCCTGTGAGCACCTTGCTTTCCTTGGCCTTGAAGACGATGTTCTCCACGTTTTTCACTTTGGTGGGTGAGCCTGCCAGGCCACACTGCTGCAGGTCGGCATTCACGTCAGCGCAGTTCAGTTGCCCCAGTTTCAGATAAGGCTTCTTGTCATACTGCTCTGAGTAAGGCTGGTCAGCCCAAGAAGTGTTGGGCGCGAGTTCCATGGGTGCCTTTGCACGCTTGAACTTCATTACCCTCTTCACGTTGCGCGGACGGCAGGGAGCCGCGCTTCCGTTGACTGTGAGCACGCAGGGAAGCGCGCTTTCCACTGTTTCCACACCACCATCGATGTGACGCTTCACGCGTATGTTGCCGTTCTCGCAGGAGAGAATCTCCTCAGCATAGGTAATCTGGTTCAGTCCCAGTTTCTCTGCCACCTGTGGCCCCACCTGTGCCGTATCGCCATCAATGGCCTGTCGTCCGCCGATGATAAGGTCTACGTCGGGCTGTACGTGCTTGATGGCCGTGGCCAAGGCATAACTGGTGGCCAGGGTGTCGGCACCGGCAAAGGCACGGTCAGTAAGCAGATAGCCGCCATCGGCACCGCGGTACATGGCCTCGCGGATGACTTCTGCTGCACGTCCGGGTCCCATGGTAACTATGGTGACTGTGGTTCCGGGGTTTTGGTCTTTCAGTCTGAGAGCCTGCTCCAGTGCATTCAAATCCTCAGGATTGAAGATGGCAGGCAGCGCGCTGCGGTTTACGGTGCCTTCTGGAGTCATGGCATCGGGCCCTACATTGCGCGTGTCGGGTACTTGCTTGGCAAGCACTACAATCTTTAAGCTCATACTTGTTATATATATGATGTGTGTTTGTTAATTGCACATTTATGGTAAAACCGTGCAAAATTACGCATTTCTCCCGATATGACAAAGGCAAGGGCAACAAATTGGCTCTTGCAGGGAAAATCTCTGTACTGCAAACGATTGGGTGTCTTATATGTATTTGGCACGGACAGAACGGTCGCAGCCAAGTATGAGGAAGCATATCAACAGGGCACTTGGCACCATGTTCTATGCGAGTAGCCATTTCCACATTGTTTTCATCTGCAAGTGACTTGGTTTCGCTTGCAAGTGACTTGGTTCCGCTTGCAAATGACTTGGTTGCTACCCTTGAATGACTTGGTAAATTTGCGCTGCATACAAAAAACGTTGGCACGTTGCCGCCACGGCCTGTCCGGTGAGCCCTTCCTTCTTTATGGTCTCGTTCCTTATGCAGGATGAGATGGTGCTTGATGTGTGCTCAGATGGGCACGGCTGCATCAACGTGACGGTTGTGAGAGGTCATCTTGTTGCAGGAAGAGTCTTTGCAGCCGCTCGTCCGGCTGGATGTATCCTTCGTGCAAGAGGCGTTCCTTGCAGTTGAGTCCTACCACATGATTGTATTCCTCGCTGAGTTTCCCTTCCTTGTAGAGTGCATAGAAGTAGCGCCAGTGCCGTCCGCCGTGCTTCCCTCGGTGTGTTTCCAGTTGCTTGCCGCCGTTTATCATCTTGTTCATGAAGTGCTCCCGCCCTCTCATGGGATAATGATACACGGTAATGCAGCCGCGTTTCTCACAGTAGTGGGGCAGCATCGTGACTTTGTGGTTGCCCATGGATATCTGGATGTAGCCGGATGCCCGGTGCATGACTTTCTTGTAATGGCGGGAGAAGATGCTGTAGGGTGACAGGCCATAATCATCAAGGCAGGGAACCTCACGCACAGTGCTTCCCCATTCCTGATACGGCTTTCCTTCCTCCGGGTAAACATTTCTCACCTCGGCAGCCAGCACATTGGCATGTGTCACCGATGCTTCTGTTTTTAAATTGCCTGTAGAAGGAAACCAGAATTCGTCGGCATCGGCGTTTATAATCCAGTCGGCCTGGTAATGGGTCTTGGCCAGCCAGACCATACGGTCAACCCATCGCTTCTGTTCATATCCAGTTCCCGGTTCATGGATGTGTTCCAGCACCCATCCCTTGCGCATGTATTTCTCTATGATTTGTGGAGTGCCATCGGTTGAGGCATTGTCTGTAATGATAAATCCATCCACGCCCATTGCTTTGTGAAACAGTATATTTTGCTCCAGTATGTCGGCTTCGTCTTTCACCAATAGGGTCATGATGAGATGCGGATGGGGCGTGCACCTCATGGATGAGGGCAAATCAAACAATGCGTGAAGTATCTTAAATGCTATGTTCAAAAGTTTATTATTTAGTGTCCGGCATGTCTTCTGCCTATGGAGTGGTGCAAAGGTAGAAAAACTTATTGTTCTTGCAAAATAATTGACATGGAAAAGCCTCTGCCCACTCTGCGTGCTTTGATGAATCGGCAAGTTTGCTTATATTTGTAATAGTCAGAAGTATTTTATTTGACTATCAGTGTATTATATGAAACTCGCATGAGAATGGGCAACGGATAAGAA
>JAHZGX010000018.1:38826-42901 GCA_019420585.1 Prevotellaceae bacterium | reverse complement strand
CTTCTTCTCCCTCTCTTTCCCTCCTGTTTTTCTTTCCCTCCCATGCCCGACATCCCCAGGGGGATTCCCGCGGGATGTGCAGGTACTGAGGGAATGGATGTTGAGACAGGGTCTGATATGATAGAGGCGGAAAGGCTTCTCCTTAGGCTTTGGCGTGGTGCTGGGGCATTGGCCTGTCATGCCGACGGTCCGGACATCAGCCCCGTTGCGGGTTGCCCTCCCCGCACGTTGACGGAAGACAGCCAGGAGATTATCAGGACTGTCTTTGTTGTTATGCGACCCTGCCGAGGGGGAATCTGACTCGGCTTTGCCTTGAAGGTGTGCTTCATGCAGAGGATACTGCACTCCGTGGATCCTGGCTGTCAGGCTTGGGGGAGTGCAGTTTGTGATTTCCCGAGGGTGGGAAACGGATTCCGCTCACTGGGGAGATGGCAGTTCTTTGTACATTCAAATATGCCGGATACGTAAGCGAACCGTCTTGGGCATTGGATTTCGACCAGCCTCTTGAGCCAGGCCGTGTCTCAATTGGTTCTACTTGCCGGTGCGGGAGGAGCGCTACTTTGAATTGGAGTTCTGTGACACCTGTGAGGCGGCCATGGCGGCTGCGGAGGCCGAGATGGTGGAGTTGGTCATCATCATGTTCTCACGCATCTCCCGCCTGAACTTCTCGTTTTCAAGTTCCATGTTGTATGTCTCCACCTTGCCGCCCAGGGTGAAGAGGTCTATGAACGAGCCGATTCCGAGAAGCCCGCCTGTAAGTATCCAGAAGATACCGGTTCCCCAGCGGCCTAGGTAAAAGCGATGGAAACCGAGCCAGCCGAAAATGCTGAGCAGCCACAGCAGGTAAGCAACACCTTTTGATTTTTTCATTCTTCTCTACCCTGATGAGTGTCGGGCACAACCTTTAGTTCCTTGCGCTTGCCCATGAGCATTGCAAGGATGTCCTTCCCTAAGCCCTTCAAGAGAATAATAGTTGTCTGTCGGTACTGCAAAAAGCAAAAGAGTGGGCTTCCACTCCTGCCCGTCTGCTGATACGGCCCTAGGAAAGCCTGAGAAGTTGACGAGTTGAGTGTCTGCCCACGTCGGTACCCACACGTATCCGGGGAAAGTGTGCGTGAGGGTACAGTCGACCCTCTCGGCACACCCTGGGATACAATATACCCGTAGCATTCACTTCTGACATTTGCCATTGACTTCTCTGATGGAATTTCCTAGGTTCTATCAGCCAATAAACAAAGCATCGATGACGCTTTTACTTTATGCAGTGTCTTTCGCTCCGTGCCTGCTGTTCTGCGCGACAGGAGGTGTAAGACTGTGCGAGGATACTTGTTTTCTTTGAAACCGGGCAGGGGTGGAGATGGAAAATATCGGTTGGGGACGTGTTTTTGCCTTTCTGTCGGGGCGGAGGAGGTGTGCCGTGCGGTCTGCCGGCCTCGGGTGTCAGTGCGTATCTTTTGAATCTGCCTCATGTCCCGGCGGTGTCTTCTTCTTGCGGATATGCTGCATTGTTCCATACAAGATAGCATTTGATTTTCACGCCGTGAGGCATTGTCTTTCACAAGGTAAAGGAAAGGCAGGCGCAAAGTTCTGCATTGACAGGCACAAAGCGGTACTTTGCCCAAATCCATATTTCGGGTGTGAAATCGCGGGAAAAGGGCTTTTGCTTGTCGTGTAAGATAATAAATACGGAATTTATGCTGAATATCGTTGGGTAGTCGTAACTTTGCGCCATGAATTGGCTGAGGGGATGTGCCGGCATGGAGAATATCGGGCAGCGCACCTGCCATGTTGCCGACCCGGAGGGAGCCTGACAGAAATACATTCATTTACAAACATATTATGAGTAACGAAGTCCTGTATGTCCTTTTGCCGGATTATGCGGAGCATGAGGTTGTCTATCTTTCGCAGGCAATTGCTTCCGATGAGCATTCCTTGAAGGCAAATCCCAAGTACGTAAACAAGATTGTAGCCCCCACGCCGGACCCGGTCAGGTCTATCGGGGGATTCCTGACTCTGCCCGATTACACGTTTGAGACGATGCCCGGCGACTATGCCGCGCTTGTGCTGGCGGGCGGCTTCGGATGGGCTACCCCGGCTGCGGAGCCGGTGGTGCCGATTGTCAGGGAAGCCGTAGGGAAGGGCAGGCTCGTGGGCGCAATCTGCAATGCTGCCTCGTTCATGGCGAGGCACGGCTTCCTCAATGCGGTCAGGCACACCGGCAACGGCCTGGAGCAACTGAAGGCGTGGGGCGGGGAGAACTACACCAACCCCGAGGGCTACGTCAGTGCGCAGGCGGTGGCAGACGGGCGGATGGTGACGGCCAACGGCTCGGCTGCGCTTGAGTTTGCCAGGGAGATGCTCCTGCTGCTTGAGAACGATACCCCGGAGCGCATAGAGATGTATTACCGGTTCAACAAGCAGGGCTTCTGCGCCTTGTTTCCGGAAGGCTGACTGCATGGCCGGTGCTGCCGGATGGCCGGACTGATGTGCACAAACGATTCAATACTTAAAAGACTGACTGCATGGCCTGTTCTTCTGATTTCATCGACTTCGTCTGCGGCGCGCTTGCTCCGCTGGGAGAAGTCTGTTCCCGCAAGATGATGGGTGACTACGTCATCTACGTCAACGACAAGTGCGTGGTGACGGCGTGCGACAACATCGCTTACGTCAAGATGCACCCCTGCCTGGACCGGTTGATGGCCGGTGCCGAGACGGCCTGCCCCTACGAGGGAGCCAGGCTGAGTTACGTGCTTGACTTACATGACCTGCCGAGGGTGCTGCAGGCCGTGAGGCTGCTGTGGGAGGAACTCCCATATCCGAAGCCCAGGCGGAAGCCGGGGCAATCCCAGGAAGCCCCCGAGGCACGGCCACTCGTCCCCCGGGGCACCCCGGGGCAGAATCAGGAATAAGGCAAGACTCAGACAGAAGCAAGAAATGTACGAACTGCGGCAGGTGGGCCGGCAGAC
Source organism: Prevotellaceae bacterium (assembly GCA_019420585.1). Classification (GTDB taxonomy): domain Bacteria; phylum Bacteroidota; class Bacteroidia; order Bacteroidales; family Bacteroidaceae; genus Physcousia. The sequence goes on along the minus strand of JAHZGX010000018.1, from coordinate 39,935 downwards.
CTATTACGTGGACTGCCCGGCCAAGATAGGGATATACGCGCAAACGGAGAGGGACATCTACCTCATCGACAGCGGCAACGACCGTGAAGCGGCCAGGAAGGTGCTCAGGATGGCGGATGCACGCGGGTGGAGCGTGAGGGGCATACTCAACACCCACTCCCATGCCGACCACATCGGCGGGAATGCACACATACAGGCCAAGACCGGCTGCCCCATCTTCTGTGCGGGTGCAGAGGCAGGCTTCACCGGGCACCCCTTCCTGGAACCCTCCTTCCTCTTCGGCGGCTACCCCTGCGCGGCCCTGCGCAACAAGTTCCTCATGGCCAGGGAATCGGCCGTGCAGGACCTCGCCTCGCCGGATTTCCCCCGGGAGATAGAGGCCATCCCCCTCCCCGGGCACTCATTTGACATGGTGGGCTTCCGCACCCCCGACGGCACGGTCTTCCTGGCCGACAGCCTCTGCAGCCCGGATACGCTCCGCAAATACGGCATCCCCTTCCTCTACGACGTGGCCGCGCACCTCGCCACCCTCGCGGCTCTCCCCGTGCTCCCGGGCAGCATCTTCGTCCCCTCCCACGCCGAGCCCTGCGCCGACCCCGCACCCCTGGCCGCGCTCAACCGCGAGAACATATTCGAGACTGAGCGGCTGCTCAGGCACATCTGCGCCGTTCCCCGCACCTTCGACCAAATCCTGGCCGAGGTATTCCGGCACTTCCGCCTGAACATGAACCTAGGCCAGTACGCGCTGGTGGGCTCCACCGTGAGGTCATTCCTGGCCTGGATGGCCGACAGCGGCGCGGTCACCCATTCCGCCGCCGACTCCCTCCTCCTCTGGCATACCGTGGAGTAGCCCATCCCCCGCCGGGTTGTCGCCCGATTCCTCCCGATGGGCGGGGCTGCCCCTGCCGGGATTCGGGAAGATTCCTCCCGAGGAGCGGGGCTGCTCATCCATATCTGTTTTCTTACAGAACCGTATCTGCAAACTTGCATCCGCACAGGTACGAACTTGCTCCTAGCGAGGAATGAATTCGCTCCTGCCGAGGAGTCCGCCGACTCCTACCGAGGAATGGAATCACTCCTGCCGAGGAGTCCGCCGGTTCCTAGCGAGG
>JAHZGX010000018.1:0-38726 GCA_019420585.1 Prevotellaceae bacterium | reverse complement strand
GCTCCTGCCGAGGAGTCCGCCGGTTCCTAGCGAGGAATGGAATCACTCCTGCCGAGGAGTCCGCCGGTTCCTAGCGAGGAATGGATTTGCTCCTGCCGAGGAGTCCGCCGGATCCTAGCGAGGAATGGATTTGCTCCTCGGCATCCGCCCTTCTGCAGAAACGGGACTTACTCTTTATATATATACATGCGCGCGAGGGCAGCCCAGGAGAAGGTGCGCCACGGCCTTTCGCCTCCCCGCTTCCACCTCCTCGGCAATCCGCCGTGAGCCGCGGACAAATGCGGCTGTGGCTCCCGAAGCCCCTGCGTGCAGCCCTTTGCCTCCCCGCCTGCATCGGCAGCAAATACTGAAAAAGGTGGGGCGGACGTGTTTTTCTTCGTATCTTTGTGGCTGCCTGCCCGGGCGCGGCGGCGGGGACGCAACGCATGAGGAGCCCCCGCGCACCTGCCGGACGTGGGGAGGGCAGAACAGGGGAAGGTCGCCCGAGGCTCCTGCGGGACCAACCCTCGGTTGCCGAAGAAGCGGCCTGCATCTCCCGAGGAACCGGCCTGCGGAAGCACAGGAAATCGTGATTGGATAACGAAAAATATATACGAAGATGAGCGGAGTGAGAATTGACCATACGGCGATGTTCGTCGACGACCTGGAGGGCGCAAGGGCGTTCTTCACGAAGTTCTTCGGCGCATCTGCCAATGAGATGTACCACAACCCACGCACCGGCCTGCGCACCTACTTCATCTCCTTCCCTGCTGGAGGGCGGCTGGAAATCATGAGCCGCCCGGATGTGGAGATGCAGGACAACTCCGTGCCACACAGCGGTCTGCACCACCTGAGCCTCAGCCTGGGGTCGAGGGAGGAAGTCGACCGCATGAGCCTGCTGCTCTCCTCCAGGGGCTACGAGGTGCAGTCCGGCCCCCGCGTCACGGGAGACGGGCATTACGAGAGCTGCATCAAGGCATTTGAGGGGAACCTGATTGAGTTGACTGAATAGGAGGGAACATGAGGGAAGAGGAAATATTTGAACAGGAGTGGCAGAAGATGCTGCGGGGCGAGGTGTATGCAGCCGCGCATCCCGGCTTTGCCCGCCGCCTGGAAGCGGTGCGCTCTCTGCTGTGGGAGTACAACGGCCTTCCCCCTTCTGCAAAGGGGCGGCGCTGGGAAATCATGAGCGGGCTGCTGGGGAGTTGCGGCGAGCGCTGCCACATCAACCAGCCGTTCCACTGCGACTTCGGCTGCAACATCCACGTGGGGAGCGACTTCTTCGCCAATTTCAACCTGACCATACTTGACGAGGCCGAGGTGCGCATCGGCAGTCACGTGTTCGTGGGGCCGAACGTGAGCATGTACACGGCCTGCCACCCGCTCAGCCCCTCGGAGAGGAATACGGGCGTGGAGTGGGCGAGGCCCATCCGCATCGGCGACAACGTGTGGATTGGCGGCAGCGCGACCATCCTGCCGGGGGTGAGCATCGGCGACAACGCAGTGGTGGGCGCGGGCAGCGTGGTCACCCGTGACGTGGGGCCGGGCACCGTGGTGGCCGGGAATCCGGCCCGGGTGATACGCACCGTTGGGGCGTGAGGTGCCACTGTGCGCCTCGTGGGATTCCGGGTGGTTGGCGCGCTGATGGCGCGGAGTGCTTCCTTCCGTGCTTTCCGGCGGAGGTGCAGATGGCGCGAAGCCCCGCCCCTCTTGCTTTCCGGCAGAGGGGCGGGGCTTGGCATGTGGATGCGGATGCGGGGAGGAGCGCCTCACTTCACGCCATATACGGCCTTGACTATGTGCCACTTGTCGGGAAGGTCGTTGCCGTCCACCCCCTCCGGTGCGAGTTCGTCGAAGAGCACGTTGTAGTCATATTTCGGGTGCGCTTTCTTCTGCCGCTCCGCCCATTCGCGGTACTGGGCATCTGTCCAGTGGCGGATGGGTATGTCGCGCACCACCTCGTAGTTGCTGATGCCCTGCCCGCGCAGCAGTGCCTCGGCGCGCTCTATCTCCTGGGCAGTTGCCTCGGTGCTGGCGTAGACATACACCTTGTGGTGCAGGCTGGAGCCCTTCAGCTCGTCCTTGATGCTGTATCCCCAGGCGTTCTTCTCCCAGTTGGTGATTGAGTAGTGTATCCAGTCTCCGGGCGTGGCCTTGCGGTTGGTGATGCCCAGGTTCCCCCTGCCGAACAGGAAGATGGTCTGCTCCTCGGGCTGGTTGCTCTTGACGGTGGCCGGCGGGGTGACCTTCTGCGTGACCACGTTCACGGTGACGCGCTCGCCCTTGCGCTCAATCTCCAGCTTGCTCACGCGGGCTGCCTTCACCTCGGGCAGTTTCCCGCGGTCGAGCACTTTGCCGTCCAGCTTGAACGTACTGTTCTCGTTGTCGTGGAAGACGTTGCAATAGCCGCCATCGTCAAGGTAGGAGCCGTGCTTGCTGTCCTCAATCCAGGTTCCTTTCGGGTAATACACGAATACCACCTTGACCTTCTGCTTGTTGCTCGGCCTCGTGATGGTCCTCTTTACGAAAACGTGCTCGTCATTGGAACTTTCCTGCCCGCCTGCGGCCGGGGAGGATTCTTTCCCCGCCTTCCCGCCCGGGAGACGGAACGAGATGGGCAGCGTGAACGTGGAACTTACGGGCTTGCCGCCGTCTCGGGCAGGTGTCCAGCGGGGCATGAGTCTCACCACGCGCAGGGCTTCCTCGGAGAGCAGCTTGTGGGGCGATTGGAGCACCTTGAAGCCGGACAGCTGCCCGTCGGCGGCTACGGTGAAGCTTACTTGCACGCGCCCTTGCACCCCGTTCTTCTCACAGGCTTGGGGGTAGCGCAGGTGGTCTCTCAGGAACTCGTACATCTTGTCCATGCCACCGGCATATTCCGCGACGACCTCCGGGGTGGGCTGGCTCTGCTGCCGCTGGCTGCATGCGGGAAGCCATGACAGGCAGGCAATGATTACTGCGATGAAATGTTTCATGACGATATGTATTTAAGTTGGTGAATGTGTCTCCTTATTCCAGCATGGCCGAGGCCTCCAGCATCCGCCGCGCTGTTTCCGACATCTGTCCCGGGTACTGCTCCTCTCCTGCCGGTGCGCAGCCCGGCACGGCCACGACCTTTCCCTTGGTTTCCGGCACGGCCATCACCACGACCTCCTGCCCCGTGCTTGCATAATGCTGTGCCGTGCCGTCCTCCGTTGCCAGCATCCATGTGCCCAGGCACAGGAGTGCAATTCCGGCAGCCACCGCCGCTCCTGCCAACCGCCTGGGCCGGACTTTCCGCTTCGATGGAGCCAGTCCTGCCTGCATCAGCCGGTCGTATTCCTGTGCTCCCGCCTCAAGGCTCTGCATGATGCGGTTGTAGTATTCGTTTTCTGTATGTCCGTAGTTGCTCATCTCTGTTGCTGTTTGTCAAGTTCTTTCCTCAGTTTCTTCTTTGCCATGGCAATCATGCTCCTTACAGATGCAAGTGGGATGCCGGTCTCCCGCGCAATCTCTTCCGATGGCTTGTCGTCCCTCAGCCTTGCCTCTGCCAGCTGACGCTCCCTCTGCCCCAACTTGCCCATGGCATGGTCAATCCTCAGCCGGAGTTCTCCTGCAATCAGGCCGGCCTCAGCCGCATCGGAGGCATGAGCGGGGATGCAGTCTGCCAGGGCGTTGCCCGCCCGTCCGCTGCTCCTCTTGTAATGCTCCACGCAAAGGTTCTTGGCCACTCTCACCGCCAGCGCCTCCAGGTTGCGCCCCGCGTCCAGCCGCTCGCAGTAATGCCAGAGGCGCACCAGCCCTTCCTGTGCAATGTCCTCGGCATCCGTGCGATTGCCGAAGAAGTCCTGCCCGGCTTTCATCATGACGAGCCGCAGGTTGGGAGCCGTATGTTCAAATTCTTCTCTTGTCATTCTACCTGTAATACTGCTTGCGCGGCATAAAGTTAAGTCGGAAACCAGTCTTTTTTGCAAAATGCAGCCGGAAAAGTACCGATTGGCAGTTGACGTTTCTCTCCCTGATGTTCCTGCTCCCCGAACCGTGCAGCCGTGTCTTGTCACATTATATAATATGCACTCGCTGGTTTCTTTCAACCATATGTATCTAAATTAGTTCCAAATGTAAGATGAAGAAAGGTCGTATGAAGCAAATGCATTAACTTTGTGGTCAGGAGTTGAAGGTCTCCGACCGTATGGTGGGGCGTACGTCGGGAGCCAAAGTCTCCAGTGATTGTCTAACCTTATAAAAACCGAATCAGTATGGCAACGAACACAAAGGAAATCTATCGCTGTTCCATTTGCGGTGGTGTGGTGGAGGTACTGCACCCGGGAGCAGTAATGCAGTGCTGTGGCAAGCCCATGACGTTGCTCCAGGGCAATACCACTGATGGTGCAATGGAAAAACATGTACCTGTGGTGGAGGCTATTGATGGTGGCTATCGTGTGACGGTGGGTAGTGTGGAACACCCCATGCAGCCTGAACATTTTATTGAGTGGATAGAACTGGTGACTCCTACCGAAGTGTTCCGAAAGGAACTCAAGCCGGGGGACAAGCCCGAAGCAGTGTTCCTCACAAGTTCCAGTTACCTGTATGCCCGTGAGTACTGCAACCTTCACGGACTTTGGAAAGGCTGATTTGAATTGAGAAGATAGCGTGCCGCCAGCCAGCATGGCAGGAATCCTTTGCCCCTACGGTTCCTCATGCTCTGGCGGCCTGCTTTTTTGTTAAAAAGGGTTCGCTGTTGGAAAGTTTCGGATAAAATGTCGTAACTTTACGAACTATGAATTATGTTTGGGAATATAGCGCACCTTCAGAAGAACAAGAAACCAAGGCATCAGAGTTAGCAAAGTCTTTGGGTATCAGTCCTGTGCTTGGCAAACTCCTGCTGGATCGCGGAATACATACTTCAGAGGAAGCACGGGCTTTTTTCCGGCCGCAACTTTCCGGACTCCTTGATCCCTTCCTGTTCCTTGATATGGACAAGGCCGTGGCGCGGCTCAATACGGCGCTTGGCCGTAAAGAGCGTATTCTGGTCTATGGCGATTATGATGTTGACGGCTGCACGGCCGTTGCTCTGGTGTACAGGTTTCTCCAGCAATACTATTCCAACATAGATTATTACATCCCCGACCGAAACGAAGAGGGCTATGGCGTATCCCGCAAGGGAGTGGACTATGCATCGGAAACGGGTGTGAAACTGGTTATCGTGCTCGATTGCGGCATCAAGGCTGTGGACGAGATTGCGTATGCCCGTGAGCGTGGCATCGATTTCATTATCTGTGACCATCATGTGCCTGACGATGTGCTGCCTCCTGCCGTGGCCATCCTGAACGCAAAGCGTGAGGATGATACTTATCCTTATAAGCATCTCTGCGGCTGTGGCGTAGGCTTCAAGTTCATGCAGGCGTTTGCCATGAACAACGGCATCGACTTCTCCCAACTGGTTCCCTTGCTTGACCTTTGTGCCATCAGCATAGCATCGGACATCGTACCCATTATGGGTGAGAACCGTATATTGGCTTGCCATGGACTTCGCCAGCTCAATTCGGCACCCAGTACTGGTGTGAAGGCGTTGATGGAAGTGTGTGGCTTGGCCGATAGGGAAATCTCTCTCAGCAACATCATCTTCAAGATAGGGCCGCGCATCAATGCCAGCGGGCGCATGCAGAATGGCAAGGAGGCCGTCTCGCTTCTGGTGGAGAAGAATTACAAGGTGGCCAGGCAGTTGGCCGAGAGGATAAATTTCTATAACGAGCAGCGCAAGGACCTGGACAAATCGATGACGGAGCAGGCCAACCACATTGTGGAGACCCTTGACCTGCAGCACAAGCACAAGGCCATAGTGCTTTACAGTGAGGAATGGCACAGGGGCATCATCGGCATTGTGGCTTCACGCCTGACGGAGATTTACCACCGTCCTTCGGTTGTGCTGACCTGTACCGATGACATGGCCACGGGGTCGGCACGCTCTGTTCCTGGCTTTGACGTGTATAAGGCAGTGGCCTATTGCCGTGACCTGCTGGAGAACTTCGGCGGGCACACTTATGCGGCAGGGCTGAGCATGAAGGTGGAGAACGTGCCGGAGTTCCGTCGCCGCTTCGAGGCTTATGTGGAGTCGCATATACTGCCGGAGCAAACTTGTGCCACGATAACTGTGGATGCACTCATCAATTTCCGCGACATCAACCGCAAGTTCTTTGCCGACCTGAAGAAGTTTGCTCCCTACGGCCCGGAGAACCCCAAGCCCGTGTTCTGCACCAAGTGTGTCTACGACTACGGAACCAGCAAGGTGGTGGGACGTGACCAGGAGCACATCAAGTTGGAACTTGTTGACAGCAAGAGCAACAACGTGATGAACGGCATTGCCTTCGGGCAGAGTTCGCAGGCACGGTACATCAAGACAAAGCAGGCTTTCGATATTGTCTACACCATAGAGGAGAATACTTACAAGCGGGGTGATGTGCAACTCCAGATAGAGGACATACGCCCCGTGGAGCGGGAATGACGCAAGCATCTTTGTGTTTGCTGATTCCTTTTTTTCCAAGGCACGCATTCCTTCATTGACCCATTAAGAATCCAATTTATGGCAGCCCAACAGCCAGTCCCGGCCAAAGACCGTTACTTGGAGGCTCTCAGGAAGTACTGGGGGCATACGGAGTTCCGAGGCATCCAGCGTGACATTATAGAGAGCATCGGCAGCGGGCAGGATACGCTTGGCCTGATGCCTACGGGCGGTGGCAAAAGTATTGCTTTCCAGGTGCCGGCCATGGTCATGGAGGGACTTTGCATTGTGGTCACGCCTCTGCTGGCCTTGATGAAGGACCAGGTGGCTAACCTGCGCAAGAGGCACATACGTGCGGCTGCAATCCATTCGGGACTGAGTCATGAGGAGATGCTTACGGTGCTGGACAACTGCGTGTTTGGCTTCTATAAGTTTCTCTATGTGTCTCCCGAACGCCTCTCTTCCGAACTCTTCATGGCCAAGTTGAGGCACATGGAGGTCAGTTTCATCACGGTAGACGAGGCACATTGCATCAGCCAGTGGGGACATGACTTCCGTCCTTCTTATCTGCAGATTGCCCGGTTGAGGCAGATGAAGCCCTCTTGTCCCATTCTTGCACTGACGGCAACGGCCACTCCTGAGGTTGCGCGTGACATCCAGCGTGTGCTCCTTTTCCGTGCGCCGAATGTGTTCCGCATGAGTTTCCGTCGTTCCAACCTTGCTTATCAGGTGCTTTATGCCGATTCCCGCATGGTGGGACTGCGCCATGTGCTTGAGTCCGATTCCGGCTCTTGCATCATTTACCGCCGAAGCAGACAGGAGTGCGAGGATCTTTCTGCCACGCTTGCTTCCTGGGGATACACCTGTGCATTTTTCCATGCGGGACTTTCCCATCCCGAGAAGGACGAGCGGCAGGCACTGTGGGTGCAGGACAAGGTGCGTGTCATGATAGCCACCAGTGCCTTTGGCATGGGCATTGACAAGCCTGATGTGCGGCTGGTGGTTCACATGGACATCCCCGACAGTATCGAGGAATATTTCCAGGAGGCCGGCCGTGCCGGCCGTGATGGCAAGCCTGCACGCAGTGTCATCATTCTTGATGGCCGTGAACTTGACTATTCTTATAGGCGTGTGGGCATGCGTTATCCCAAGGAGGATTACATCCGCAACGTCTATGAGGACATCTGCTGCTATTTCCAGTTGGCCGTGGGTGACGGCTGGCAGGTAACTCGGGAGTTTAATGTAGCCAGGTTCTGTCATCTTTTCCATTATCACCCGCTTATGCTCACAAGCGCTCTTGCCATTCTCGACAATGCCGGTTACATCTCTTATCGTGATGCCGAGGACGGACAGAGCCGTGTGCGCATTTCGGCCACCCGCGCTGAATTGCTCCACCAACTCGATGCCCGCAGTGAGCCGGTCTTCGTTTCCCTGCTGCGCAATTACGGCGGCATATTTGTTGATTATGTGTTCATTGACGAGGATTTGGTGGGTTCCGAGACCGGTTTGAGCGTAGATGATGTCTATCATTGCCTGGCCGACTATGCCAAGCGTGGCGCAATCAGTTACATTCCCCGTAAGCATGTGCCTCGCATCACCTTCCTCACCCGTCGGCCGGAGCGCTCCGATGTCACTTTCCCTGCCTCCTCTTATGCCGACCGCAAGCGTGCCTATGAGTATCGCCTGCATGCCATGCAGGAGTATGTGCTTGCCACCGACCAGTGCCGCAGCACCATGTTGCTTCGCTATTTCGGTGAACAAAGTTCCGATTCCTGTGGCGTGTGTGACGTTTGCCTGGCCGAGAGCAAGCGCAAGTTGACCGATGCTGATTTCCATCGCATCCATCAGGCCATCATAAGCAAACTGAAGGATGTCCCCTTGGAAGCCGACCGTTTTTTCCTTCCCCAAGAGCATCCTATACAGGTGGAGCAGGTCATGGACTACATGCGTGCTCGCGAGGAACTTCTCATGGATGGCCGCTTTCTGGTGCTGGGTAAGGTGAGGGAGTGATGTGCCTGTGCACGTCCCTTGTCTTCTATAATACTGGAATTTGTTTGTCGTCAGGAGTGTTGGACGTATATTGTTTTCTTGATAGGAGTATCACTCCATCATCAAAATATCCGTCGCTCATAAGTTCTTCGATTTTGCCAATCCTATTTCGTTAGTTCAATAATATATACATCACTGTCCGACAGCACTCTTTTGGTAAGCGTTGACTTACCCAACCGTCTGCGGCCGTACACTACGACCAACGAGGACTTTTCTCTTGAAAGAGCGTCCCTCAGCCGTGCTGTTTCTTCTATTCTATCAACGAATTTCATGCTCTGCGCCTATTATGCTCTGCAAACATAATATTTTTGTAGCATAATGCAAAATTTCAAGCCAGGTATTTTCCAACAACCTGTTGTGAATGCCATATTTTTAGAAAGTATGGCGGCTGGAATGTTATTGCGTATATCTATAACCGGTTATGACCGGGGCATGCTTGCTGACCATGCTGCCCGGTAGGTTGTCTTGTTGCATTTACTAAGTCACTTAAGGGTAGTAACCAAGTCATTTGAGGGTAGTAACCAAGTCACTTGTGGGAGGAGGCAAAGTCTGTGCGGGAGGTGACAGATGACAGACAAAAATACTGCTTCTGCAAACTTTTATCCGTCATCTGTCACTCTATGGCGAGGCGTTTTTGAAAGTCGTGGGCACGTTGTCCTGCATGGGTGTTCAATGCCATGAAGTGACCCGGTTGTTGCTATGCCGGAACCTAATAAATTATTATTGTCTTGGCCTTTTTCTTGTCGCGGACAATGTAAACTCCCGGTGCAAGCGACTTTAGTTCCGTCTTGCCACATCCGCGTTTCAGCAGCACGCCGTTGGCATTGTAGACGTCAACCTTCACGCCGTCGGCAAACATGCTGTCTATTCCCGATGCGCCGGTTATGATACATTCGGCACTCACGCCTGAGCCATCAACGGTTGATGCCGTTATCACGCACGAACCTGCTTTCAGTACCGACACCACCCCGTCACTGTCAACGGTCGCAACCGCAGCATCGCTCGTAGTCCATTCAATGGTCTTGTCCGTGGCATTATCCGGCATCACCGTAGCCGTGATTTGGAAGGTCTCACCTTCTGTTCCACTCCAACTGTCAGGGCTGAGTGTCAGTGACTCAGCCAGGATTGGCACATAATTTCTCCAATCGCCTTCATATTCTATGATTGTTCCAAATAAGCACCATTGGTCTGCATTTTTATATAAATGTCCAGCCCCTTTAGGAACAATTAATGTTGAAGTAGCCGCGCTGTTGCCACCCCACCAATCAAAAATATCTCCTATGAGTTGTGGTGGATTTATGGCTTTGCATACCATTATTCGGGGCTTCCTGCCATACAAAAATGGACCGTCAATTTCTTGAACACCTTCGGGAAGTACAAAAGTGGTAAGTTGTGACATCTGATAAGTATATGCCCCAAGTATTCGCTTTGTGTTTTTGGGATATTGTATTTCAGTAAGATATTGTAAATATTCAACTGATCCATATTCCGGAAATGTTTCAGATGTATAATTGGCTTCGCTATAGTCTAATGTTTTTAGACCAAAAGCCCAGTTAGTAAGAAATGCATGTTCATGAGATCCGATATGACCATTAAATTTCGCATATTTTATGCGTTCAAAGTCCTCTATCGGCCAATTATCAAAGTACGTGTCATCATCAGAATCGTTATTTACTATCAAAGAATCTTCCCTTTCTGAGATGATTTTTATTGTAACAGCGCGATCTACAGAGCAATTTAAATTAAATTCCATAATCTCAGGATTATCATGGAGGCGACCGCAGTGGAATCCAGATGTGGGATCTTTTTCTATGTCGTCTTGGGATGATATATGCACGTATGCTTGTTTCCCATGTGGAATCTTTGCTAAAAAATAGAGTCGGGTTCCTTTTATCATCTTCTCAGGAAAGCCATTACTCAAATCAGTATTTATATATGGAGGTAACTCATAGTTGCTTATACTCAAATTTATACGAGGGTCAACGTTCCACTTTAGGTTGACAAACGGCATATAGCCATCGTTTGGTATCAAAGTTGAAGCCTCTAAAGTCCCAGGAATCCTATGCCAATTGCCTGAATTACGATAGACAAGCATAAAATTATCCTCTTTAGCGACATTGCTTATAGAGAATTCTTTAAACTGAAACCTTTCTCTAAATAAAGGTTCGATTTCTGTATCAATAGGCAATGAAGAAAGGATGTCCTTAATGTTACCATCTTTATCACATGAGACAAGAGCTATTTCGCCCTTAAATTTCTCAGGGGAATATAGATGAAATTCGGACGAATAACACTTTGAGAGATCTACTTCATTACGAATAATATATAATTGCCCCGGTTGATACCCCACCAATGAAGGTTCCTGAATGTAGCCAGGATCTGTAAACAACGGAACGTCCTTGTCATCCTCAGAGGGAATAATATTAATAATCATTCCTGTATCTTGGTTGGGGTTTGCTATTGTTGGAAGATTTTCATCTAACAAGTAGTAGCCATTATTAAATCCATCCCATCCAAAATTAAAATGGAAATAATTTCTACCTTTATAGCCATCACAGACAAATGCATGGCTGCCTTCTGTGAAGTAAATTATTGGATACCCTCTGTCTAATTGAGATTTTATTATTGAGAACCATTCATTTGCAGTCCATTTACTTCTCATAAGCAATTGGCAATTGCTTGAATAGCGAAAAAAATGATGCAACTTTGCTGCTATGGGATATATTCTTGCACCGCTTTCCTCTTTTTTATATCTGGTAGCTAAAACTCTTCCTATAGCCAACATAGTTCTGGCAACTGAATTATTATCCATGGAATCCCATTTGAATCTGAACCCATTGAAATCATAGGGTAAAAGTGGGGTACAATCTTCCCATATTGGAATATCATCTACATATATGTACTCATCAACGTGTGGGTCATAAAAACCACGACCTTCCTCCGGCCAATTATGGTATTTCATCACAATAGCCATAGCAGTGGCCACACAGCCGGTAGGGCATTGCACGCCATCAATTACAGGACACTGGGCATTGTAGGGATAGCCTTGTCCCCAGTTGGCAGTTTCAAGGAGTTTGCCTTCCTCGGTGGAGGCATCGCGGGGAGGAGCGCTCCATGACGGGTCTGCCGCAGCCGATTCGGGGAGCGAGGCAATCTGTTCGGCATACTGGTCAAGCATGGCGGCAAGTTGCGGCGGGAGATTGTCGAAGTCGAAGTTGCCGGCATCGGAATAGCCGAGTATCTTCTTTGCCCTGTCGTCGCCGGAGATTATCACAAAGCCCTGGTTGCCCTCACCATTGAAGACGTAATAAGGAGAAGTGAACTTGCCATCGGTGTCCGATTTTGCCCTGGCACGCTTCACGCCTATGCGCCTGGCGTTCGCAATCTGCAGTGATGATGAGTTGAGGAAGTCCGATGCAATGGCTGCGGCCTCATCGGGAGAAATCTGTCGGGCGTTGGCAGTGAAGGCCAACAGGAAGAGGATAAATGTAGTCAGGTTACGCATCTTGTCACGGTGCCGCGGTCTTCCTCTCGTTGGCTGTTGGTTGAAAATGGAAAAGCGTAGGAATCTGTATCTGTCACCGTCCTACGTTCTGAGGCTTCTCGCATTGCCTTTTAGAGTCGGACGGCAACGCAGAAGCCCACGCTTGTATATGCAATCAATGTATCCGGCCGTACTTCTTGCGAAATACCGTGCCGGATATGACGTAATTACATATCCACGGGCATCTACCGTTGCTTAATCCTTGACTCTAAATGAAACTTTGCGAGAATTTCAGAACGTCAAGAACCAGCGCGGATAAACGCTTTCTTATTGTAAGTTCATTGCATCCCTTCCCACTTGACCCCGGACCGGGGCTTCTGCGAATCGGCCTGCGGTGGCAAAATTAGGATTTATTTGTGAATTGCACAATGGCTAAAGGGAACAAAAAGAGGCAAATGCGTGAGTTTGGGAAATGGGTGCCCCGGAAATCGGCTCAGCGGGAATGGAGTGATGATTGCCTAACCATCAAATCCTGTAATTATTTTTCCCAATGGTCTGCTTGAAGGGGATTCTTGCAGTTAGAAACAAAAAACTGCCTAACTAGAAAAAAATAATTTTCCAGTTAGAGAAATATTTTTTTCTAGTTGGAAAAATAATATGCGTGATACAGCGTACGCGAAGAGACTCCTCGTATATTTGAGCTGTTAAATATTTTTGGAAATCTTGTCTTCCAATACCAGGTTCCCCGTGAATAGATTCATGAAGAAGAATGTCTTTCCGGTGAACAAACGTCCTGTTCTTGTAAGGTGGCGTGTATTGGGTTTCCAAAAAGTTAATGGCTTTTCTTGTTGGCTTATTTTATAATTAGTTATAAATTTGAAACACTATTTTATAAATAATGAGAAGAATGAAGACGTTTGCTGGTATGCTGCTTGCCGTGGCTCTGTTGCTGATCTCGTTTGACGGAATGGCACGTGAGGCAAAGAAAAATGTTCCTGCCAATCCTGCCGGGATAGGTATCGTGGCCCATCGTGGGTACTGGAATTGTGATGACGGTGGACACGCACGTAACTCTCTTGCTGCTTTCAAGGCTGCCCACAAGGCCGGCTTCTGGGGCACGGAGTTTGATGTGAACATGACTTCTGACGGAGTCCTGACGGTGTTTCATGACGAAGCAATCGGTGGAAAGAGAATTGACCATTCCCAATTCTCGGATTTTGCTGATTACAGACTTGAGAACGGCGAGGCTATCCCTACCTTGGATGACTTTCTTGAGTATGCTTCGGCTCAGAAGGATTTCCCCATGTTGGTCTATGAACTGAAGGGGCACATCACGGACGAACTTCAAGACAGGGCTGTGGCTCTGACTATTGAGAAGTTGAAGAAATACGGCATGTTCTCTCCTGATAAGGTGATGTTCATCTCGTTCCATATACGCCAGTGCCGCCTTCTTGCAGAGGCTGCTCCCGGATTTACGGTTCAGTATCTCAATACCAATGTGGGCTTTGAAGACCTTTTGGACAATATGGTGAACGGCATAGACCTGTATTATCCGGCTTTCTTTGACAATCCGGACTGGATGAGGCGTGCCAAGAACCATGGGTTCAGCGTAAATGCCTGGACTGTGAATGAAGAGGCTACGATGCGCAAATTGTCAACTCTCGGCATAGACATGCTCACGACAGACTTCCCGGATGTGGCGAGAAGGGTGTTTGCAGAGGATAAGGTTGTGGAATTGCTTCCCGGAGAAATCAAGAGCCCTGAGGTTTGCCGGCATGGGAAAGGGAAGAAACTGAAGAAACTGGTTGCGGGTGACTATGTGCTTGTCTATGCCGGTGGCGGACATGAAAGCCGTTTCTATGATGAAGACTGGATGCAGGGACTGGTAAGTTACGTGGACCGCGATGGCAAGGAACATTGGCTTTTCGATGGTTTCCTCTTCCTCCAGATTATGGACAGGGATGACAGGGTGGCCTTTGATCCTGGGCATAGAGATGCAAAAGGCATTTTCCCCTCGGCCACGCAGGCAGACTGGCTTAAACTCATAGACTATTATTTTGAGAAAGGCTCTTGCCTGGATGCCTTGGAGAGTGCCGTTGAAAAGGCCAAGCAGAGAATAGGAGACCCGGGCTACAAGCGCCAGGTCATTATCTCCATTCCCAATCCTATTATATACAGGCAGCCCCGCGAGAATACAGGCGGCACCACCTATTGGGGTGTCTTGGATGGCAAGGTGAGCGATTTCTCTAAAGGCGAAGACCGTTTTCACGCTTGTAAATGGTATATAGACGAGGTTCTCAGGAGAGCCAAGGCTGCCAAATATAAGAATGTTGAAATAGCAGGATTCTATTATGTGACAGAGGAAACGACAGATGCGGGGAACCTTATTTCCAACATCTCGGACTATGTCCATTCACTGGGCTATCCTCTTACCTGGATTCCCTATTACACTGCTCCCGGGTGGAATCTGTGGAAAGACAAGGGCTTTGACTTTGCGTGGTATCAACCTAACTATTTCTTCAATCCCAGCCTTCCCGAGGAGAGGCTGGAAAAGGCATGCCAGAGAGCCATTAACTATGGCCTTGCCATGGAACTTGAGTTCGACGAAAGGGTTGTTACAGAGCGCAAGGACGGGCAGCCGTCTATGGGGTATCGTTTGAGAGGCTATATGGATGCGTACAAGAAATACGGCTCTTGGGAGAAACTTCCCATTGCATATTATATTGCGCATCGCGGAGTTAATGTCCTGAAGGAATCTGGAAATGCCGAAGACAGGGAACTTTACTATGACTTCTGTGACTTTGTTGCCAAGAGGCCTTTCCGGGTAAACCTGTTGAAGAAAAGTAAATTATCGACTGTAAAACCATGAATATGAAACTGTTGTTCTCCTGCCTCTGCGCTTGCACCTGCTTCTTTCCGGCACAGGGTAAACCTGCCGGTGACTTTGTGAATGTGACCAAGTACGGAGCCATTGCCAATGATGGGAAGGATGATACCAAGGCTTTGCGCAAGGCCGTGGAATATTGTCGCACCCATCCTGGAAGTACCCTCTATTTCCCTCCCGGAGTTTATCGGTTAAAAGATGATGCCGCCGTGCGTTTGGAGGAAGATGTGTTGGCCGGAAAGTTTGGGGCAAATCCTGAGTCTGTCATCTTCACTCCGTATTACCCTTATTCCAAAGGGCTTGATTTGGGTGGGGCTACAGATTTGACTCTCTCTGCAGAAGGAGCCACCTTGCTGTGTGAAGGCTGGATGGAGCCTCTCTGCATAGAGAACTGTACTCGCGTAAAAGTTAAGGGGCTGACCATTGATTACAAGCGGAAGCCTTTCTCCTCCGGGGAAATCGTTTCCGTGCAGCCAGACTGTTTTGACGTGCAGTTTGCTGGTGAAAGAACCATTACGGAAGAGATGCCTCTCACTCGCATGACTATTTGGAACAAAGAGAAGAACCGTATGTACCCCAACCCCATCTACTTCCCAAAACGTGAGTTGCTGGGAGGCAACCGGGTTCGTTTCCATCATAAGATACCTGCAGAATTGCTGGGAGCAGATGCCGGTGTGCTGCATTCTTTCCATTTCCGTCCGGCAATCTTGATTCACCGGAGTGTGCAGACGGAGTTGGAGGATGTTACAATCCATTCGCAGGCAGGAATGGGAATTGTCGGTTTTGACAGCAAAGATATTCTTATCAAGCGTCTGGCTGTTGTTCCTGCACCGGGATATTATATTTCCACGAACACGGATGCCACCCATTTTGCCTGTTGCGAGGGGCTGCTTAGGTTTGAGGGGTGTACTTTCCAAGGGCAGGGAGATGATGCGACGAATGTGCACGGTTATTATCAGAGCATTGTTTCTGCGTCTTCCAATCAGGCGGAATTGCTGGTGAAGGCCGGAACATATACCCATGCGCAGGTGGCAGATGTTCCGCGCGTGGGTGACGTGATGGAACTTGTGGAGATTAAGACATTGAAACCGGTCCGCACTTATCAGGTGGTTGCCGTGTCACATCAGGCACCTGCAACCTCTTCGCAAGTGACCTTCTCGGATGACCTTCCCGCTGATTTTGGGAATTATTATCTGATGAACATTACCAAACTTCCCCGGTTGGAATTTGAAAACTCAGTCATAAACAGCCATCTGGCACGAGGCATACTGGTGAAGACACGCAGCACCCTGATCAACAATAATGTTTTCCGCAATGGAACAGGTACTGCAATCCATGTGGGGGCAGAGGCCTATTGGCATGAAGGAACGCATTCCAAGGACGTGGTTATCACCAATAACGTCATGACGGGATGCGGAAGCGGAGCCGGTGGGCAGGGAGGTGCATCCGGCATTGCCGTCATCATTGAGGCAGAAGATACCGGCTCGTCTTACCTGCATGACCAAATACGGATTGAGGACAACCTAATCATGGGAGAAGGAAATCCTTGTGGCATTTATATCGGAAATGCCGACCACGTCCTGTTGAAGCAAAACCGTGTGTTGCATTGCCAACAAGAATACGTGATTCACAGTGTCGGTAATTTGTCTATTGTTAAATGACTGGCTGTCCTAAATCTCTTGCCCCGGCTCTTCAAGAGGCTTGCAGGACTTACGCTACAGCAATACGGGAGGCAGGGAGGATAGTTGCCAGGCATGTCGTGCTGTGTTGGCGTGGAAGTACATGATTGCCTGTCTTGACAGGCGAAAGGATAAAGAGGACGGGAGGGACAGGCCATCGTATGATGCTGTCCCTCCCGTCCTCTTTGCCGGTATGGGTTATCCGTTGGCTTGCGGAAATCAGATGCCCAGTTTGGCACGGATGTCAGCAGGCACGGCGTTCTTGTTTATGACGATGTTCATGGTCTTGTACGCAACGTAAGGCTTGCTTACGTACCAGAAGCCCTTGTAGGCACCGCTCTCGCCCCATGAGTTCTTCATCATGAAGTACTCCTTGCCGTTCTGATCCTTGGCAATACCGTAAATCTGCATGCCGTGGTCGTCTGTTGTCTCCCAGTTGTCATAGGCCACTTGACGCATTTCTTGTGTGATGGTCTTTTCTCCGGCACCGTCAGCCTCTGAAATTTTTGCGCCTTCCTTCTCGCCTGTCCAGCGGCTTTGGTCGCTGCCCACGCCTGCTGTCTCCTTGGTGTCAGGCACGATGGCTACGCTCTTGAATTTGCTGCTGTGGCGTCCGAATCCATTCTCGCTTACATCGGCACCCCATGCAAAGGTCCATCCGTTCTTCACGCTTTCTTCCATGACACGCATGAACTCATCCAGGGGGAGGTTGTAACTGTTTGCCCAGCGCCAGTTGTCTTGGATTTCCAATGCGAATGTGCTGTAGAAGGGATGGTGTGTGTAACTGGTGATAGACACGTAGTCGTTAGGGTCAAGTGTCAGATAGTCCTTGACGAAAGACTGTGGCGTGTACTTCTTGCCCTTGTACTCGAATTCGGTGGGGCGTGTTCCGAAGTAGTTCTCAAGCATGTGGTTCAGGTCTTTCTTCCATGCGGGATTGATCTTCTTTGCGTTGCTTCCCGAGATTGCTTTCAGATAAGCCTCCATGGGAGGGAAGAAAGAACCGAAGTTGAAGAGCGAGTCCCCGTAGGCGGTGATAGGGTAGGGCATGATGCCCTCGGGAATCAGGCCGTTGTGCTTCATGCAGTGGATGGCATCCTCGAAACTGCCGCCCTGTGAGAAACTTGCATCTCCGTGAGTGCGCACATGCTTGTCGGCGCGGTCCACATAAGTGTTGCTCACCAGAAATGACTCGCACAGGTCGATGTCTGTCATCTCGGGGTGCTTCTTGAGTATCTCGCTCTCCAGGAAAGCCAGGGAGGAGTATGCCCAGCAGGTGCCCGAACTGTTCTGGTTCTTGATGCTGGTCACGGGGTTGGCAATGACGGTAGTGAAGATGAGCGTGTCCTTCTTTTCCTCCTTCTTTTTCTTCTCTGCCATGACAGGTGAGGCCAGGAGAGCCACCGCTGCCAGAATGATAAGTTTTCTCATTGTGAATGTTTTGTTACGATATGTTTTTGGTTTCTATTTGTCTTGATGTTGTGCGACGTATTGCTCCACCTCGTCCATGTGGTAGGGGATACGCTCCTTGCCCAGGAAGCGGCACCCGTTGGCAGTGATGAGTATGTCGTCCTCGATGCGTATGCCGCCGAAGTCCTTGTAGGTCTCCAGCAGTGGGAAGTTGATGAACTCGGCGCAGTGCCCGCTTGCCTTCCAGTCATCGATAAGCGCGGGTATGAAGTATATGCCCGGCTCGTCGGTCATCACCCATCCTTCATGCAGCCGCCTGCCGCAGCGCAGGCAGTTGGTTCCGAACTGTTCCAGATTGGGGCGCACCTCATCGTCAAAGCCCACGTAGGTCTGTCCCAGTCCCTCCATGTCATGCACGTCCATGCCCATCATGTGCCCCAGTCCGTGAGGCATGAACATGGCATGTGCGCCGGCCTTGACCGCTTCCTCTGTGTCGCCCTTCATGAGTCCCAGTTCCTTGAGTCTGTCCGTCATCATGCGGCATACCGACATGTGCACGTCCCACCATTTCACGCCGGGGGCCGCCACCTGCAGCACGTGGTCATGACAGTCCTCCACAATGCTGTATATCTCCCGCTGCCGCTGCGTGAAGCGTCCGCTTACGGGAGTTGTGCGTGTGTTGTCGCTGCAGTAGTTCTCGTTGGTCTCTGCTCCCGCATCGCAGAGCATCAGCCGCCCCTCTTCCAACTTGCGGGGGCTGGGATAGCCGTGCATGATTTCTCCGTGCATGGTGACGATGGATGGGAATGACACCATGCAGCCGTGGCTGCTGGCTATGCCGCCAATCACTCCCGAGATGTATTGCTCTGTCACTCCGGGGCGGCACAGGCGCATGGCCGTGGTGTGCATGTCGTGTCCTATGGCGCATGCACGTTCTATCTCTTCAACCTCGGCCTGGCTTTTCACTGCACGCTGGTCAATGACGGCCATGATGAGGTCAAGTGAGGCTGCTGCCCTTTGTTCGCGTGGGTGTATTCCTGTCAGGTCCATGATCTGAATCATGATGTCGTGGCGGTAGGGAGGCAGGAAATGTATGCGCTGTCCCTGCTTGTGTGCTTTGTCCACGAGTGTCCGGAGCATCTGCATCGGGGCACTGCCGGACACACCGCACTGCTGCGCCATGTCGGCCACGCTGTCCACCTGGCCAAACCATACGATGTCCTCTATGCTGATGTCGTCCCCAATCAGGTACTCCTTGTCTTCATCGATGTCCATCACGCCCACCAGTCCCTCGCGGTGCTGCCCGTAGAAGTAGAGGAATGCGCTGTCCTGGCGGAAGCGGTATACGTTGGACGGGTAGTTTGACGGCGAGTCGTTGTTGCCGAACAGGAGCACCAGTCCGCTGCCCAGACGCTCCTTCAGCGTTTGCCGCCGCTGCATGTAAGTTTGCTTGTCAAATAACATGATGCCTGTGTGCTAAGTTTGTGTGTCAGAATGCAAAGTTAATGTTTTTAATCCAAAAGTTCGTGCCATGGGCGGTGAAACTTCTCACCATCCCGTGCCCGTCCACCCTGCCGAGCGGTACCATGAGGTTTGGCGGAACGCACCATTCCAACCATAGGGTTCGTATTTGCTTGATGGCACGTGCATTGATAGGCCGCTGTAATGTTCAGGGTCGGTGAGCGTGTGGTGCCTGTATCCTGCATACACGCTCTCCCAGTCTGGTGTGGCCTTGCACCAGATGACGGTGCTGAGTAGCACGCTGTCCCATGCACGGAACATGCTGTCGGGCAGCAGCGCGTGCATCATGCTTCTGATGTCCTGTGCCTCGGGGCGGTGCAGGCTGTTGTCGAAGGTGCAGTAACGCTGTATGTTTTCAGTGTCTACCTCGGCCTTCCCTGCCCACAGGCTGTCCACCAGCGGTGCCGTGACGCGTGCCAGGCTGTCCATCCTGTGGCAGTCTACCACCGACAGGGCCACTCCTATGCCGCTGCTGTAATGCTGGTAGTACTCTTCGGCTATGCCCGTGGCGTCACCTTTCATCATGGGCAGCATGATACGGTCATACGGCGCACCGTTTCCCGGAATCTCTGAGGGCGACCCTATCAGATAGTCGGTCACGTTGCGCAGTTCGTGAGCCACTTCCACACTCTGCATGTAACAGGCATCAGACAGGATGAAGTCCATGTGGGGCAGTTGCTCCAGCACGCCCCGCAGTGTGGCGATGCCCATCTCCGTGCCTTGGTTGGAGTAGTGGTCATTGCGGTTGTTGTCTATCCCGAAAGTCTTCCTTTTCGGTATCCAGCCACTGGCGTGCGACCACAGCACCAGTCCGTAGTGTCTTGCCGGGAAAGCCTTTGTCATATCCCTCAGCGTGTTCAGCATGGTGAGCGAGTCGGTGCTGTCCAGGTCTTTGGGGTACTTGCGCCACAGCCTGATGCCGTTCCTCTTGCTCATGTGCGTGATGGTGGGCAGTCCAGCCCCGTCCGTGTAGAGCAGCAGGTTGCAGTCCTTGGGAATCTGCGTGGCACCCTTTGCCATCTCCAGCGAGTCATAAAGCGCAAAGCGCGAAAGGCTGTTCTCCGCCACCATGTATACGATGACCGTGCGCTCTGCCTCTTGCTTGGGCTCGGGCAGGCCATGGTTTCCTTCCCGGCAGGACGTGCAGCAGAGCATACATATATATATAATGAGTGCAAGATATTTCTTCATGACTGCAAAGGTACGATAATGCGGCCAATAAGAGGCGTAAAAAGTTTCCAACTGGAAAAAATATTTTTCCTAATTGGATTTTTAATTTTTCCCAGTTGGCGCATTATTCTGCCTCTTTTCCGGGTGTCTTGTCCTGTGCCCTTTCAACTGGCTTTCCCGGGTGGTGACGGGCAATCGTGTGGCACGCAAAGCCTTTTGCATCCGCAATAAAATCGGCTTCCTGCACGTTATATAAGAGCAATGCAGTGGATCAATCGGATGCGTCAGGTGAAAATCCTGCTTGTGGTCATGGCTGTGGTCATGAGCGTGGGGTCGCTGGTCATTTCTCATTTCCTGGTGCGCGACCTCAAGAGGGAGGAGCAGCGCAAGATGGAGATATGGGCCGAGGCCATGCGCTCGCTCAACAGCGCCGACGAGTATACCGACCTAACGCTTGTGCTTACCGTGCTCAACAGCAACAGCACCATCCCGGTGGTGGTGCTTGACCGTGACGGGCAGGTGCGCGATTACAGGAACATTCCCCTGCATGAGGCTGACGGTGCGAGGCAAATGCGTGTCGTGCGCCGCAAGGCGCGCTCCATGGTCGATGCGGGGCATGTGATAAGGGTCAACCTTTCGTCCACTGACTATATGGAGATATGTTATGCCGACAGTGTGCTGCTGCGCCGCTTGGCCTGGTGGCCGTATGTGCAGTTGGGGCTGGTGTCCGTGTTCGTGCTGGTGGCCATCTTTGCCTTGCTGAGCAGCAAGCGTGCCGAGCAGAACAAGGTGTGGGTGGGGCTCAGCAAGGAGACCGCCCATCAGTTGGGCACGCCCATCAGCAGCCTAATGGCTTGGCAGGAGGTGCTGAGGGAGACTTATCCCGATGATGCTTTGCTGCCGGAGATGGGTAAGGACGTGGAAAGGTTGCAGCGCATAGCCGAACGCTTCAGCAAGATTGGCTCGCTGCCCGAACTCAGTCCCGAGAGTCTGAATGATGTGCTCACGGCCGTGGTGCAGTATATAAGCCGCCGCGCGGGCAACCGCGTGCGCATCTCCTGCCGGGTGCTCCAGCAGCCGCTTATTCTCCCGCTCTGTTCTTCGCTGTTTGAATGGGTGGTGGAGAATCTTTGCAAAAACGCCATTGATGCCATGGATGGTGCGGGCAGCATCAGCCTCGTGGCTCGTTCGGAGGGAGCTGTGGCCGTGGTGGAGGTGACCGATACGGGCAAGGGGATACCCAAGAATAAGTTCAGCACTGTGTTCGCTCCCGGCTTCACCACCAAGAAGCGCGGCTGGGGGCTGGGACTCTCGCTGGCAAAGCGTATCGTGGAAGAGTATCACCACGGCAAGATATACGTGAAGAACTCGGAATTGGGGCGCGGCACCACTTTCCGCATAGAACTCAAAATGCACTGAGCCAGCAAAAATTAAAGCCGTTTGTTGGCCTGTTCGGCGAAAAATTCGTAATTTTGCAGCCCGATGGATAGACTGGACAGATACAACGTGGATCTCAAGGGAGTGGCCACAGGCATGCTGGAGCGTGAGTGGCACCTGGAAGATGACTTCTTTGTGGATGTCCGGAGCACAGACATCCTGTCCGGGTCACTTGACGTCTGCTTGACTGCCAGGGCGGTGGGTGGTGCCGTGAAGATGCTGTTTCGCATTGAGGGTGAAGTGCAGGTTCCGTGTGACCGCTGCCTTGAGCCGGTGTCCTTACCCGTCTCCGTGGAGAGGGAACTGACCGCCAGGTGGGGCGAGGAATATGAGGATGACGGTGATTCAATCACCATTCCCGAGGGCACAGGAGAGGTGAATGTGGCGTGGAACATCTACGAGTTCATCTCGCTGGAGGTGCCCCTGCGGCATATCCATCCCGACGGGCAATGCCCGGGCGAGGCCGGACAGTTGCTGGGGGAATACAGCACCGATGAGCCCGAGCCGGAAGGTGAGGCCCCCGTGGACGAGCGGTGGAGCGAACTGAAGAAAATATTAGATAACAATAAATAAACAAGAAAATGGCACATCCAAAAAGAAGACAGTCCAAGACAAGGACTCTGAAAAGAAGAACCCACGACAAAGCAGTTGCGCCTGCATTGGCTGTATGCCCCAACTGTGGAGAGTTTCATATCTACCACACCGTATGCCCTGCCTGTGGATATTATCGCGGCAAGGTTGCTATCGAGAAAGAGGCATAAACGTCTCGGAAACGTATTTGGGCCGCACCGGTCTCTCCCTCTGTTGCAGGGAGAGGCTAATGCGGCTTTAACTTTATAGCGGCGTGCGCGCCTTGTTCCATGTGGGTTGGGGTGCGCGGAGCCAAACACAAACAACCATAATGGAAAAATTGAATGCCGTAATAACAGGCGTTGGAGGGTATGTGCCTGATTACATACTCGACAACGAGGAGATGTCACGCATCGTGGACACCTCAGATGAATGGATAATGGAGCGTATCGGCGTGAAGACACGCCACATACTGAAGCCTGAACAGGGCTCGGGCACATCCTACATGATGACACGTGCCGTGCAGCAACTGTTGCGCAAGACGGCTGTCGACCCCGACAGCGTGGAATTGGTGCTCTGTGCCACCACCACGCCCGATTACCATTTCCCCTCCACCGCCTCGATTGTGATAGGCAACTGTGGCTTGCGCCACGCGTTCGGCTATGACATGGAGGCCGCCTGTGCAGGATTCCTCTATGCCATGGAGGCCGCTGCCGGCTATCTGCGTTCCGGCCACTACAAGCGCGTGATTGTGTGCGGAGGCGACCACATGTCCAGCATGACCAATTATCAGGACCGCAACACTTGTCCCATCTTTGGCGACGGAGCGGCTTGTGTGATGATGGAGGCCACCACTGAAGAGGTAGGGCTCCTGGACGGCTATTACCGCGTGGACGGACAGGGCTACCAGAACCTGCACATGGCAGCGGGAGGGTCGGCCTGCATGCCCAGCCATGAGACGGTGGATGCCCGCGAGCATTTTGTCTATCAGGAGGGTCGTGCAGTGTACAAGCACGCCGTGCTCGACATGAGCACTGCCGTGAAGACCATTGCCGACCGCAATGGGTTGACGGCGGAGAATGTGGACTGGGTGGTGCCCCATCAGGCAAACATCAACATAGAGAAGTCTGTGGCAGGGCGCATAGGCATCAGTGAAGACCATGTGATGATTAACATTGACCACATGGCCAATACTTCAGGCGGCACGCTTCCCCTGTGCCTGTGGGAATATGAGCCGCGCCTCCGCAAGGGTGACAAACTCATATTCACCGCCTTTGGAGCCGGCTTCACGTGGGGAGCCAGTTACATGGTGTGGGGCTATGACGGAGCGCCCGAGGCTGCCAAGGAACCTGCGCAGTTCTATAAGGAGGGACTCATGACGCGCCAGGAGTGGTATGACCTGCGCGCCGCCAAGGACAACGTATAATATATAATGTATAGAGCCTATGTTCAAGTCGGGATTCGTAAACATTGTGGGTAACCCCAATGTGGGCAAGAGCACACTCATGAACTTGCTGGTGGGCGAGCGCATCTCCATTGCCACCTTCAAGGCTCAGACCACGCGCCACCGCATCATGGGCATACTGAATGCCCCCGACATGCAGATTTGCTTCTCGGACACGCCGGGCGTGCTGAAGCCCAACTACAAGCTTCAGGAGCAGATGCTGCAGTTCAGCGAGAGTGCGCTGCAGGATGCCGACGTGCTTCTCTACGTGACGGACATGGTGGAGAAGCCGGACAAGAATGCCGACTTCCTGGAGAAGGTGAGCCGGATGAAGGTGCCTGTGCTGGTGCTGGTCAACAAGATAGACCTCTCTGACCAGAAGGGCCTGACCGCCAAGGTGGAGGAGTGGCATGCCGTGCTTCCCGAGGCGGAGATTATCCCCATAAGCGCCTTGCACCGCTTCAATGTGGACGTGGTGCTGCGCCGAATCAAGGAACTCCTGCCCGAGAACCCCGCCTATTTCGACCAGGACCAGTGGACGGACAAGCCCGCACGCTTCTTCGTGACGGAAATCATACGCGAGAAGATCCTGCTCTATTACGACAAGGAGATACCTTACAGCGTGGAGGTGGTGGTGGAGAAGTTCCAGGAGCGTGAGCGTCAGATACACATCAACGCCGTCATCTACGTGGAGCGGGATAGTCAGAAGGGCATCATCATAGGCCACCAGGGAGTTGCCATCAAGCGCGTGAGCACCGAGGCCAGGAAGAGCCTGGAGCGCTTCTTCGGCAAGAGCATCTATCTGGAGATCTTTGTCAAGGTGGACAAGGACTGGCGCAGCAGCGACCGCGCCATGAAGGCATACGGATATAATTTGGATTAACAAGGGAAAGAATGTCAAACATAGTGGCTATTGTGGGACGTCCCAATGTGGGCAAGTCCACGCTGTTCAACCGCCTGACGCAGACGCGCCATGCTATCGTGAGTGACGAGGCTGGCACGACGCGTGACCGCCAGTACGGCAAGTGTGAGTGGGCGGGAAAGGAGTTCTCGGTCATCGACACCGGCGGATGGGTGGTAAATTCAGACGATATCTTTGAGGAGGAGATACGCAAGCAGGTGGCGCTGGCCACCGATGAGGCTGACGTGATACTCTTCCTGGTGGACGCCCACAATGGCGTGACCGACCTTGACGAGGCGGTTGCGGGCATACTGCGGCGCACCAAGAAGCCCGTGGTGCTTGTGTGCAACAAGACCGACAACAACGAGCAGTACCTGGCTGCGGAGTTCTACTCTCTGGGGCTGGGTGACCCCATCTGCATCTCGGCTGCCACGGGAGGCGGGACGGGTGACCTGCTTGACCTTGTCATGGCAAGGTTCCCCCGCGAATCGACCGAACTTCTTGATGAGAACATCCCCCGCTTTGCCGTGGTGGGCCGTCCCAATGCGGGAAAGTCCAGCCTGGTCAATGCCTTCATCGGTGAGGAGCGCAACATCGTGACCGACATTGCGGGCACCACGCGTGACAGCATCTATACGCGCTACAACAAGTTCGGCTTCGACTTCTACCTTGTCGACACGGCGGGCATACGCCGCAAGAGCAAGGTGAACGAGGACCTGGAGTTCTACAGCGTGATGAGATCTATCCGCAGCATCGAGAACAGCGACGTGTGCATTCTCATGATTGACGCCACGCGCGGCATCGAGAGCCAGGACCTGAACATCTTCCAGCTTATCCAGCGCAACATGAAGAGCCTGGTGGTGGTGGTGAACAAGTGGGACCTGGTGCCCGACAAGGATACCAAGGTGATGAAGACCATGGAGGATGCCATACGCAACCGTATGGCTCCCTTCGACGATTTCCCCATCGTCTTCGGTTCGGCACTTACCAAGCAGCGCATCTTCAAGGTGCTGGAGACGGCCAAGGACGTCTATGAGAACCGGTGCCGCCGCGTGTCGACCGCCAGGCTGAACGAGGAGATGCTCCCGCTCATAGAGGCATACCCGCCGCCATCGATGAAGGGAAAGTACATCAAGATAAAGTACTGCGCGCAGATACCCGATACCCGCGTGCCCAGTTTCGTGTTCTATGCCAACCTGCCGCAGTATGTCAAGGAGCCATACCGCCGCTTCCTGGAGAACAAGATACGTGAGCGGTGGGATTTCTGCGGCACTCCCATCAACATATTCATCAGACAGAAGTGACAGGGGACCCGGCTCCATGGCTCATGGGTGCCGGGATTCTTTTTGCCTTAACCAGAGTAGTATGACTATGGAAGAGAAACGTCATGGCCGGCCTGCACGCGCGGCTGCGTGGGTCAGGGTGGCCGCCTTGGCTCTCTGCGTGATGCTCCCGGCAGCCTGCGGCCGCAGGCAGACTGAGCACGAGGCGGTGAGGGCCGCGGCACAGCAGTATTATGGGTTGCTGCTGGCCGGCGACTATGAGGCCTTCGTGTCGGCAATGGCCGGCACCGACAGCCTGCCGCCCTCGTACCGGAGCCAGATGGTGGACATGGTGGCCCAGCATGCGGCCGAGATGCAGGAGAAGGGTGGCTTGGCAAAGGTCGTGGCCACGCGGGACAGCCTGCTCGACAGCGTTGCCTATGTGTTCCTGGACGTCACCTTTGGCGACAGCACCGTGGAGCAGGTGGGGCTGAAGATGGTGCGCGAGGGCGACTGCTGGAAGATGAGATGAGGCCGTGCCACCGCCCCGCCGTGCCTGCGTGCAGTGGGATGCGGTGGCGCAGGTGCTTAAGACAACAAGCAAACATAACACACAATATGATGAAGAGACTTTTACTCGTGCTTTGCTGCGCGCTCCCCGCCTTCGTGGGAACGGCCGCGCAGCTGACCACCGAGAGCCGGATTCCTCTGGATCCGGCAGTCAGGACAGGTGTCCTGCCCAATGGACTGACGTATTACATCCGCCACAATGAATGGCCCGAGAAGCGTGCCGACTTCTACATAGCCCAGAAGGTGGGCTCCATGCAGGAGGAGGAGAACCAGCGCGGGCTGGCACACTTCCTGGAGCACATGTGCTTCAATGGCACGAAGCACTTCCCGGGCGATGCGCTCAAGCAGTACCTGGAGCGCATCGGGGTGAAGTTCGGTGAGAACCTGAACGCCTATACTTCCTTCGACGAGACGGTGTACAACATCAACAACGTCAACGTGGAGATTCCCGGCGCACTGGACTCCTGCCTGCTCATCCTGCATGACTGGAGCCACGACCTGCTGCTCGAGGACAAGGAGATTGACAAGGAGCGCGGCGTGATCAACGAGGAGTGGCGCATGAGGCGCAGTGCCATGATGCGCATGCAGGAGCGCGCCTTCGGCACGCTCTATCAGGGCAGCAAGTATGCCGACCGTATGCCCATCGGCACCATGGACATTGTGATGAACTTCCCCTACGAGGACCTGCGCTCCTATTACCGGCGCTGGTACAGGCCTGACCTGCAGGCCCTGGTCATTGTGGGCGACGTGGACGTCGACCGCATGGAGCAGAGCATAAGGGAGACGTTTGCCGACATACAGCCCGCGGCCGCCGATGCTCCCGTGCGCGAGTACTTCCCCGTGGCCGACAACAAGGAACTGCTGGTGTCCATAGAGAAGGACAAGGAGCAGACCTCGGCCCTGGCCATGATGTTCTTCAAGACGCCCGCCATACCCAACGAGCAGAAGCAGGTGGGCACCTACCTGCTGGCGCGCTACCTGCAGGCCGCCGTCACGGGCATGCTCGACGCGCGCCTGCAGGAGATTGCGCAGAAGGGTGACGCGCCCTTTGCCATGTCGGGTGCCGACTATGGCGACTACCTGGTGTCGAAGACCTGCGATGCCTTCGACGGCGTGGTGGTCATGAAGGAAGGGCGTTACCTGGAGGCTCTCACGGCCTTCTACCGCGAGGTGCTGCGTGCCAAGCGCAGTGGCTTCACTGCCGCGGAGTATGAGCGCTTCAAGCAGGAGTACCTCTCGCAGATAGATGCCGCCTATGACGGGCGCGACAAGGTGGCCAACACCGACTACGTGAGCGAGTACGTGCGCCACTTCCTCGACTCCGAGCCGGCTCCCGGCATCGAGTGGGGCAAGGAGGTGGCCCACATGTTCGTGCCGCAGATTCCCCTGGAGGCAGTGAACAAACTGGCAGCGAGCATCCCTGAGGACAATCGCGCCGTGGCCTTCTTCCTGCCCGAGAAGGAAGGCATCGAGTATCCCACTGCGCAGCAGGTGCGCGATGCCCTGGCGGCGGTGGACGCAGAGCAGATCGATGCGTATGCCGAGGAGGTCAGCAACGACCCGCTGGTGCCCGAACTGGGCGGCAGCGTGACGGTGAAGAAGGTGAAGGACGACGTGTATGGCTCCAAGCTCATCACCCTGAGCAACGGCATCAAGGTGCACGTGCTGCACACCGACTACAGCCCCAACAACATATCCATGAGCGCCGTGAGCTGGGGCGGCAGCAGCCTCTATCCCAACTCGGAATACCTGTTGGCCGACAATGCCACGCTGGTGGATGCCGGAGGCTGGGGACAGTTCTCGGCCACCGACCTGCAGAAGAAACTCTCGGGCAAGCAGGCCAGCGTGCGCCCCTCGATTGCCGACATGACGGAGTCCCTGCACGGCAGCTGCGTCAAGAAGGACCTGGAGACCATGCTCCAACTCACCTACCTCTGCTTCACCTCGCCCCGCAGGGACGACGAGGCATACAAGAGCCTGATGGAGCGCACGCGTGCCAGCCTGAAGAACCAGGACTTGAACCCCGTGACGGCACTGCGTGACAGCATAGCGCGCGTGGTGTATGACGACAACGTGCGGGCGGTGAGGATGCGCACCGAGGACATCGACGCGCTGGACTACGACCGTATCATGCAGATCTACAAGGAGAGGTACGCCAATGCCGCCGACTTTGAGTTCTACTTCGTGGGCGACGTGGAGGCCGACTCCCTGGCTCCCCTCCTGACGAAGTACCTGGGCGCGCTGCCCACGGCCGGGAAGCGTGAGAAGTACAAGGTGGTGGACCAGCGCATGGCCAGGGGCGAGCGCACCTGCATCTTCGAGAAGGAGCAGGACACGCCCAACGCCATCTGCCTCTTCGTCTACCACGCCCCCATGAAGGAGACGCTGCGCAACACCGTGATGCTGTCCATGCTCAAGCAGTCCATGCAGATGCTCTTCACCGAGACGGTGCGCGAGGACGAGGGCGGCGCCTATTCGGTGCCCGTGAGCAGCAGCCTGAGCAGCTATCCCGAGCAGCGCGCCACCATGCAGATACAGCTGCCCACCGCCCCCGACAAGTTGGAGCGCATGACGCAGGTGATTTACGATGGCGTGGAGAAGATGTGCCAGCAGGGCCCCACCGAGGAGAGCCTGCAGAAGATAAAGGAGTACATGCTGCGCTCGCACGCCGAGAACCTGAAGGACAACGGCTACTGGAAGGGCTCGCTCATCAGGAGGACCCGCTACGGGCAGGACTTCGTGGACGGCTATGAGGACGTGGTTCGCGCCGTCACGGTGCAGGACCTGAAGGCCATGGCCTGCA
Organism: Prevotellaceae bacterium; assembly: GCA_019420585.1. Lineage (GTDB taxonomy): Bacteria > Bacteroidota > Bacteroidia > Bacteroidales > Bacteroidaceae > Physcousia. The sequence continues at coordinate 9,082 of JAHZGX010000018.1, read as the reverse complement.
AGGTGTTCAGGAGCGGCAACCGCCTGGTGGTGGGCATGAAGTCTCCCGCCGCAGGGCAGGACTGACGCGCCACCCGCGCCACAGGAAAACAGAGGCCGGGCTGCCCGGGCGGGATTCCTTCCCCGCAGGGCAGCCCGGCCTTTCCGTGTGCGGCGCAGTGGCTTCGGAGGATTCTTTTCTGACATGTCAGACATGTCTGACGAGTCCGACAAGTCCGACGCGTCAGAATGGCAAGTCTTTCCAAGCCCCCCCCGCCCCTCCGCCCCACCGGATTCTCGGGGGCGGGTTTTTCTCTCTTTGGTAAAAAATGCTTATAGTTTTGCCTAGGCTTCGGCGATTCGCCGGAAAGAGCGTGTCAATGTGCCGCATTGACGCGCACAATGTGGCACATTGACACGGCCTTTTCGATGGCCTTTGCAAGTACTTGGTTTACAAAAAGATACAGAAAGAGCCACCTTTGGTAAATTTTCCTTACGGAAAACCTGCCCGAGGTGGCTCTGTACCGGTTTTCAGGGTGCCGTGTGGGCTACTCCTGGTTGGCCTCCTTCACCTTGCGGAAGAGGTCGCTGGCAAAGATGAACGAGTTGAGCCGCTCGTTGGTGCTGGCCATGATCTCGTCCTTGCTCCCCTGCCACTCCGCGTGCCCCTGGTAGATGAATATGATGTTCTCGCCTATGCCCATCACCGAGTTCATGTCATGCGTGTTCACGATGGTGGTCATCTGGTACTCTTGCGTGATGTCATGTATGAGGTCGTCGATCACCAGGCTCGTCTGTGGGTCCAGCCCGCTGTTGGGCTCGTCGCAGAAGAGGTATTTGGGGTTGAGGGCGATGGCGCGCGCAATGGCCACGCGCTTCTGCATGCCCCCGCTTATCTCGCCCGGGAACTTCTCCTCCGCGCCGCGCAGGTTCACCCTGTCCAGGCAGAACTTCGCCCTGCCTATGCGGTCGGCCTCGTTCATGTCGGAGAACATGTCCAGGGGGAACATCACGTTCTCCAGCACCGACATGGAGTCGAAGAGCGCCGCGCTCTGGAATATCATGCCCATCTCGCGCCTGATGGCCACCCGCTCCCTCTTGGACATGCCCACGAAGTCGCGCCCGTCATAGAGCACCTGCCCGCTGGTGGGGTTCAGCAGGCCTACGATGTTCTTCATGAGCACCGTCTTTCCGCTGCCGCTCTGCCCGATGATGAGGTTCGTCTTCCCGTTCTCGAACACGGCATTGATGTCCTTCAGGACTTCCTTGTCCCCGAAGGACTTGTAGAGGTGTCTAAGTTCTATCATGAGAGGAGTGGGGTTAGGAATATGTCGGCGAATAGGATGAGCATGCTGGAGCGCACCACGGCATTGGTGCTTGCCTTGCCCACGTCGATGGAGCCGCCCTCCACCGTGTAGCCACAGTAGGAACTCACGCTGGAGATGATGAAGGCGAACACGAAGCTCTTGATGATGGACATCCAGATGAACCACTGGTTGAACTCGTGCAGAAGGCCCAGCGTGAGGTCGTCCACCGTGATGATGCCTGCCAGCGCGGTGGCATAGGCACCGATGAAGCCCGCCGCGATGCTGAAGACCACCAGGAAGGGCATCATGGTGAGCATGCCCATGATCTTGGGCAGGATGAGGAACGAGGCGGAGTTCACGCCCATGATCTCCAGCGCGTCGATCTGCTGCGTGACGCGCATGGAGCCCATCTCCGACGCGATGTTGCTCCCCACCTTGCCCGAGAGTATGAGGCACATGATGCTGCTCGAGAACTCCAGCACCATGATCTCGCGGGTGGTGTAGCCCGTGGTGAACGCCGGCATCCACGGGCTCTGTATGTTCAGCTTGATCTGTATGCAGATCACGGCGCCTATGAAGAACGAGATGAGCAGCACGATGCCGATGGAGTCGACACCCAGCTGCGCCATCTCCTTGACGTACTGCTTCATGAACATCCTCCACCTCTCGGGCAGGCTGAACACCTTGCCCATGAGCATCAGGTAGCGGCCGAATCCGGCCAGGCCTTTGGTTATCAACATGTATGTTTCGCGGGTTCGTTGGTTTCTTGTGGCGGCAAAATTACGCAATAAATCCTAAAAGGGGAGCCAGTTGCATGCCGTTTTTCCCTTTTTTCGTACTTTTGTGCATCAAACAGGGAAAATATGGACAATGACACGATAGTGGCACAGCCTGCCATGCAGCAGCCCGCTCCCGCCACGGAGCCGCTCGAGCTCCGCAGTGAGGGTCTGGTGAAGATATACGGCAAGCGCACGGTGGTGAACGACGTGAACTTCAACGTGCACCAGGGAGAAATCGTGGGACTGCTGGGCCCCAACGGCGCAGGCAAGACCACCTCGTTCTACATGACCACGGGGCTGGTGATTCCCAACGCCGGGCACATCTACCTGGGCAACGAGGAGATAACCAAACTGCCCGTCTACAAGCGCGCCCGCCTGGGCATAGGCTACCTGGCCCAGGAGGCAAGCGTCTTCCGCAAGATGACGGTGGAGGACAACATCGCCAGCGTGCTGGAGATGACCGGCAAGCCCAAGGCATACAGGAAGGAGAAACTGGAGAGCCTCATTGAGGAGTTCCGCCTGCAGAAGGTGCGCAAGAACCTGGGCGACAGGCTGTCGGGAGGGGAGCGCCGCCGCACCGAGATAGCGCGCTGCCTGGCCATCGACCCCAAGTTCATCATGCTCGACGAGCCCTTTGCCGGCGTGGATCCCACCGCCGTGGAGGACATACAGCTCATCGTGTGGAAGCTCAAGCAGCGCAACATAGGCGTGCTCATCACCGACCACAACGTGCAGGAGACGCTTTGCATCACCGACCGCGCCTACCTGCTCTTCGAGGGGCAGATACTCTTCGAGGGCACGCCCCAGCAGTTGGCCGTCAACCCCGTGGTGCTTGACAAGTACCTGACGCGCAGTTTCGTGCTCCGCATGAAGGACTTCCGGAAGATGGAGGAGGAGCGTGCACGCGAGGAGTGAGCCCCTGCCTCCGCGCGTGCCTGTGCGCGCAAGCCAATTATTGTAATGCCTAAGGTTGTCTGTATGGGATATAATTAGTATCTTTGCACGCATTTTTGCAAATACAGGTAAGGACATAAGAAAATAACAAACAGAAAGTAGCGATGAATATTTCATTCGAGAAAGTAGACAATGTAAATGCCCTGCTGACCCTCTCGCTGGTGAAGGCAGACTATGAAGAGAACGTTAACAAAGCCCTGAAGGACTACCGCAAGAAGGCCGCCCTGCCGGGCTTCCGCCCCGGGCAGGCTCCCCTCTCTCTGCTCAAGAAGCGTTTCGGCACAGAGGTGACTGCCGAGGAGGTGAACAAGCTCCTGGGAAAGGAACTGACTAAATATATCCGCGAACAGAAACTCAACGTGCTGGGCGAGCCCCTGCCCAACGAGGAGAAGACACCTGCCATTGACTTCGCAAGCCAGGAGGACTTCACCTTCGTGTTCGACGTTGCGCTTGCTCCCGAGTTCGACGCCAAGATCAGCGACAAGGACGAGATAGACGTGTATGCCATCAAGGTGGACGATGCCATGGTTGACCAGCAGGTGCAGGCCTATGCTCAGCGCGCAGGCGAGTACACCAAGGTGGACGCTTACGAGACCCGCGACATGGTGAAGGGCATACTGGCACAGCTCGGCGAGGACGGACAGCCCATGGAGGGCGGGATCCAGAAGGAGAATGCCGTGATGCTGCCCGACTACATGAAGGGCGAGGAGGAGAAGGCCAAGTTCAACGGCCTGAAGGTGAACGATGTCATCACCTTCAATCCTGCCAAGGCATACGACAACAACGACGTGGAGGTATCCAGCCTGCTTGGCATCACCAAGGAACAGGCTGCCGGCCTGAAGTCAGACTTCAGTTACCAGGTGACCGAGATTACCCGCTTCGTTCCCGCAGAGGTCAACCAGGAACTCTTCGACAAGATTCTGGGTGAGGGCACAGTGAAGAGCGAGGAAGAGTTCCGCGCCAAGATTGCCGAGAGCATGGCCAAGGACTTTGAGGCCGACAGCGATTACAAGTTCGCGCGTGACCTGCGTGCTTACCTCACAAAGCGCATCGGCACACTGCAGTATCCCGAGGAGATGCTGAAGCGCATCATGAGGCTCAACAACAAGGACAAGGATGAGGAGAGCATCGAGCGCAACTTCCAGCCCAGCCTTGACGAGCTCACATGGCACCTCATAAAGGAACAACTCTCTGACCAGCTGGAGGTGAAGATACAGCAGGAGGACGTGCTCGAGACAGCCAAGACCGCCACCCGCCTGCAGTTTGCCCAGTACGGCATGATGAACGTGCCCGAGGATGCATTGGCACGCTACGCCAACGAGATGCTCAAGAACGAGCAGCAGGCCGAGGCTCTGGTGGCACGCACCGTGGAGAACAAGATTGTGGAGAAGGCCAAGGCCGTGATGAAACTCAACCGGAAGGAAATCACCATGGATGAGTTCAACAAGATGCTGAGTGAGCCAAAGGCCTAAGGAAGGAATGCCTTACGTGCGTGCGCGCACGCGTATAAATATATAATGAGAAGCGTTGGGGACGATTCCGCCTGAGGAACCGTCCCCAACGCCCAAATAAAACCATCACACATTATATGAACAACGATTTCAGAAAGTTCGCGACCCGTCATCTCGGCATGAACGGCCAGGTTCTGGATGACGTGGTAAGCATGCAGAACCAGTACATGAACCCCTACATACTGGAGGAGCGCCAGCTCAACGTGACACAGATGGACGTCTTCAGCCGCCTCATGATGGACAGAGTCATCTTCCTGGGAACGCAGATTGATGACTATACGGCCAATACCCTGCAGGCGCAACTGCTTTACCTTGACAGCGTAGACCCGGGCAAGGACATCAGCATATACATCAACAGCCCGGGCGGAAGCGTCTATGCCGGCCTTGGCATCTATGACACCATGCAGTTCGTGAGCAGTGACGTGAGCACCATATGTACGGGCATGGCCGCCAGCATGGCTGCCGTGTTGCTCGTGGCAGGCAAGGAAGGCAAGCGTGCAGCCCTGAAGCACAGCCGTGTCATGATACATCAGCCCATGGGTGGAGCGCAGGGACAGGCCAGCGACATTGAGATAACGGCCCGCGAGATACAGAAACTGAAGAAGGAACTGTACAGCATCATTGCCGAGCATTCGCATACGGACTATGACAAGGTGTGGGCCGACAGTGACCGCGATTACTGGATGACCTCGCAGGAAGCCCTGGACTATGGCATGATAGACCGCATTTACATCAAAAACGACAAGGCGTAAGGAGATGGCAGGAAAAGCAAAGGGCGGCGAGCGGCATTGCTCGTTCTGCGGACGCAAGGAGTCGGAAGTGGCAGTGCTGGTGAGCGGCATCGACGGCGGCTGCATCTGCAATGACTGCATCAGGCAGGCTGGTGAGGTGCTTGCAGCCAACTTCCCACAGATGGGGAAGGGAAAGGCCGCAGACCTGAACATGGCCGAGTTGCCCAAGCCGCAGGAGATAAAGGACTACCTTGACCAGTACGTTATCGGGCAGGACGATGCCAAGCGCTATCTGGCCGTATCGGTGTACAACCACTACAAGAGGCTCATGCAGGACCGCGGGGACGACGGAGTGGAGATTGAGAAGAGCAACATCATCATGGTGGGTCCCACGGGTACCGGCAAGACTTTGCTGGCCCGCACCATTGCCAAATTGCTCAAGGTGCCCTTCACCATTGTGGATGCCACCGTGTTCACTGAGGCCGGCTATGTGGGCGAGGATGTGGAGAGCATCCTGAGCCGCCTGCTCCAGGTGGCCGACTATAACGTGGCCGAGGCCGAGCGAGGCATCGTGTTCATTGATGAGATAGACAAGATTGCGCGCAAAAGCGACAATCCCAGCATCACCCGGGACGTGAGCGGAGAAGGTGTACAGCAGGGACTGCTGAAGTTGCTTGAAGGCTCGATGGTGAACGTGCCGCCCAAGGGAGGTCGCAAGCATCCCGACCAGGACTACATACATGTGGATACACGCAACATCCTTTTCATATGCGGTGGTGCCTTTGATGGCATAGAGCGCAAGATAGCACAGCGGCTGAACACCCACGTGGTGGGTTTCGACAGCGTGCAGAACGTACAGCGCATAGACACCAAGAACCTTATGCGCTACATCCTGCCGCAGGACTTGAAGAGTTTCGGGCTGATTCCCGAGATTATCGGCCGTCTGCCCGTGCTCACTTATCTCAATCCGTTGGACAGGCAAGCCTTGCGCAATATACTCACGGAGCCCAAGAACTCCATAGTGAAGCAGCAGGTGAAGCTCTTCAGCATGGATGGCATTGAACTTTCGTTCGAGCCCGAGATGTTTGACTACGTGGTGGACAAGGCCGTGGAGTACAAGCTGGGGGCACGCGGTCTGCGCAGCATCATGGAGGCCATCATGATGGATGCGCAGTTTGAGGCTCCTTCGCAGGGGAAGAAGAAACTGCTGATAACTGCCGACTATGCCCGTCGACAGTTGGAGAAATCGCAAAACCTGCTGTCTTGACCTCCAGGACTGCAGGGGCACAGAAAAGGCGCAGGAAGGGTGTGGGTCGCTGATGCGGCACCTTTCCTGCGCCTTTTCTTGCAAAATGCAAAAGGGATAGTGAAAAATGCCCCGCTGTGAACTTGGATAATACACAAAATGTCTTATCTTTGTATGCGACTAATACTGCGTGATGGAAATGGACAACATCAATCTTACAGCCGAATTGAAGCGATATTTCGGCTTCGATGCATTCAAGGGTGACCAGGAAGCGATTATCAGGAATGTGCTTCATGGCAGGGATACATTTGTGCTGATGCCTACCGGTGGCGGCAAGTCACTCTGTTACCAGTTGCCTGCCTTGCTGATGGAAGGCACGGCTATAGTCATCTCTCCTCTCATAGCCTTGATGAAGAATCAGGTTGATGCCGTGCGCATGGTGAGTGCCAATGATGACATTGCCCATTTCCTCAACTCCTCGCAGAGCAGGGCACAGGTGGATGCTGTGAAGCGTGGCGTGCTTTCGGGGCAGACCAAACTGTTGTATGTGGCGCCAGAATCGCTGACTAAGGAGGAGAATGTGGCTTTCCTGTCCAAGGTGAAGATTTCTTTTTATGCGGTCGATGAGGCACACTGTATCTCTGAGTGGGGACATGATTTCCGCCCGGAGTACCGCCGTATCCGGCCTTTGGTCAACCAAATAGGCAATGCGCCTGTCATTGCCTTGACTGCCACTGCCACCGACAAGGTGCGCGGAGACATCAAGAAAAGCCTCGGCATCATGAATGCAGAGGAGTTCAAAAGTTCGTTCAACCGTCCCAACCTCTATTATGAAGTGCGTCCCAAGAGTGCCAATGTAGAGAAGGACATCATACGCTTCATCCTTCAGAACAAGGGCAAGAGCGGCATCATCTATTGCCTAAGCCGCAAGAAGGTGGAGGAACTGGCCGAGGTGCTGCGTGCCAACAACATCAATGCACGTGCTTACCATGCCGGCATGGACTCGCAGGTGAGAAGCCAGACGCAGGATGACTTCATCATGGAGCGGCTGGACGTGATTGTGGCCACCATCGCATTCGGCATGGGCATTGATAAGCCCGATGTTCGTTTCGTCATCCATTATGATATACCCAAGAGTCTGGAAGGCTATTACCAGGAGACGGGGCGCGCCGGGCGTGACGGTGGAGAAGGCATGTGCCTCACCTTCTACTCACCAAAGGACGTGCGCAAACTGGAAAAGTTCATGGAGGGAAAGCCCGTGGCGGAGCAGGACATCGGCCGACAATTGATACAAGAGACAGCCGCCTATGCCGAGACATCGGTGTGTCGGCGCAAGTTCCTGTTGCACTACTTCGGCGAGGAGTATGACCGTGACAACTGTGGCAACTGCGACAATTGCCGCCACCCGCGTGCCAAGGCGGAAGCCTCTGCCGACCTCTGCAAGGTGCTCACCGTGTTGTCTGCCTTGAAGGAGAAGTTCAAGGCCGGTTATGTGACCGACGTGCTCGTTGGCAGGGAAACCGATGAGGTGCAGGCTCACCGCCATGGCGAACTGGGTTGCTTTGGCTGTGGTGATGACCATGAGGCGCATTACTGGAACTCTCTCATACGTCAGGCCATGATTGCAGGCTACATAGACAAGGAAGTGGAGAACTATGGGCTGCTGCATTTGACTCCCTTGGGCAGAGCATTCCTCAAGAAGCCCACGCAGTTTATGATGTATGAGGACAACGAGTTTGACAGCAACGATGATTCCGTATCGGGCGGGACTTCCGTCTTGAACGAGGGGCTGCTGACCATACTGCGCGGCTTGCGTGCCGATATCGCCAGGGAGAACAATGTGCCTCCCTACGTTATCTTCCAGGACGCATCGCTGGAGGACATGGCCACCTTCTGTCCCATAACGGTGGGCGAATTGCAGAACGTGCGTGGCGTAGGCGAGGGCAAGGCTCTGCGTTACGGCAAGAGGTTCTGTCTGCTCATACGTGACTATTGTGAAGAGAACGACATACAGCCCGTTGATGACCTGCGTGTGCGTACGCTGGTAAACAAAAGCAAGAAGAAGGTCGGCATCATACAGGCCATCGACCGCCGCGTCATGCTTGATGACCTGGCGCACGTCCAAGGGCTCACCATGGATGAGTTGCTGGACGAGATTGAGGCCATTGTGTACAGCGGAACCAAGATAAACATCAAGTACTATCTGGATGACGTGATGGACGAAGACCACATGCAGGATATTTATGACTATTTCTTGGAGGATTCTGAGACAGACAACTTGGATGATGCGCTGAACGAACTTGGAGGTGAATACACGGAGCAGGAAGTGCGGCTGGTGCGTATCCAGTTCCTGTCAGATTACGCCAACTGACCCTTATTTGCCGTTCGCGGCTTAATGGCTGCTGTCACGCTTAGCATGGAGAGCGGGGCGGCAGCCTTCTTTTTGTCCTTCTTGCCCGTCCCCAGAATTTGCCTATGGGCTCGCGCGTCTTTCGTGGCTCACCCGATAATCTAGGGGGGTAAGCGTATAAGTCAGCGATTCTGAAAAGGAAGAACTTTTTTCCAGAGCCACCTCT
>JAHZGX010000017.1 GCA_019420585.1 Prevotellaceae bacterium | reverse complement strand
CAATTCTATCACTATATCTTTCCGCATTTCACTTTTTTGTAGTAACTTTGCAGAAGATAAACCATCCTGGGTGATATAATTAGACATACTGAACCCGTTGTGATTTGCTCTAAATTCATTATCTTTGCAGAAGATAAACCATCAAATGCGTAAAAAGTTTCAAAAATGAACAGTTGTGATTTGCTCTAAATTCATTATCTTTGCAGAAGATAAACCATCACAATTCGCACAAGTCGCTACGACACAGATGTTTGAAAAGATTTTCAGAAATCAAAAAAGATGGTAAACAGGAAGGATGAAACTCAAAGAAAAGAGAGTTTCATCCTTCCTGTTTCTGCATTGTGCTCTGGCAGGAAGACAGAAAGAAACAGATTCCAACAATACGGAACAACACATACGCAAGATACCTATACTCCACCATCCGCTTCTTTTCTCCTATTATATACCCCCTACCGACATAGGAACATGCTATTAGAGGACAAGATATTGCGTAAAACAGCACAGTAATTTTCCATTGGCACGAATTCCTTTTTCTTTACATATTCACATTTTTGCCAAACCACCCGATTTTATGTTTCTCACCAGGAAAAAAATTTTTCCTCACCTGATTTTTATTTTTTCCTGGGCAGGCGCTTTTTGCACCTTGCCTCTAAAATCTTGACAATATAAAGGCGCATGGGTACGACATTACGGTGAAGAGCATGAACAACGAAGACCAAGCCTCAATCCGGAGGTCTAAAAACATCCAGTGTACAACTCCAGCAACGAACATGAGCCGTCAGAACATCTCCAACTGTATGCCCGGCGACATTAAATCTACAGCCTTGGCACCATCGAACAGACTGATGTTGCCGAACTGTTTGTCTGTAATGGACATGATGCCCACGTGCCCTGCCTCAGGCAGGAAAGCCTTGACACGCTTGACATGAACAAGGCAGTTGTCCATGCTGGAGCAGTGACGTACATAAATGGAGAATTGGAACATGGTGAAACCCTCCTCTATGAGGTTCTTTCGGAACTTGGCTGCGTCACGCCTGTCCTTCTTGGTCTCCGTAGGCAAATCAAACAATACAAGTATCCACATAACTCGATAAGCGCTAATGCAATTCATGTTTAACTGTAATTAGGAATGGTGATGTCAAAGTTCGGGATAAACAACTCTGCGCAATTCTCCGGAGAAGCACTTGTAAAGCGATGCGCTCGTCTGTGTGGCTGCAACCAGCAGAGGACTCTTGCGCCCACCTATTTCCACGTCAAGCACAGGAATGGAAAGCAGTTGTGCCTTCTGTTCCTTGGTAAGTTCCGGTGCCAACGGAATCTTTTTGTCCAGCATTTGGAATACAAGCCTATCTACGTAAGGACGGTACGGTTCCATAATATCATCGGCCAAACAATAAGCATTGTAGCGGTTGTGATGGTGGATGCCCAGCGTAGGAAGCATGCCGCTGGACACCAGTGCCCGCGCCACGACGGCACGCAGAATGGCATAGCCGTAATTGAGCAGCATGTTGGGCGGGGCTCCATCCCTGTCGCGGACAAAGGTGGAAACAGAAGGAAGTTCTGAGAAAAGATTCTTCCAGTAATAGGCTGCCGCGCGCCCTTCCAAATTGTCAGGGTCTCCGCTGCGCACCTCATCGGCCCACTTTCTCATGCAGGACGTCTCCACAGAAGTACATGATGAGAGAACTGATGCCTGGTTGGCAATCTTCTGCCTAATGGTCTGCTGCCACAACTGCTTTTTCAGCGGTAGAGAACTGTCCAACTGACAACGGAAACGCTCATTTTGTGTGGTATTACCGTAGAGAGGCAACATCAAGCCCACGGGCATGCTTCTGCTGTCGCACGTGACCACAGCGCAGTTATTCTCCAACAGAGCCTCCAAGAGTCCCTGTGTAATGGTTATCTGCTTGTGGTCAAGCACCACCACGCCGATGTCCTCAACCGGCCGCGTCGCCTCCGCCTCTTTCTTGAATGAGATGGGGAGCCCCTTGTTCTTCTCCACCTCGGGCAGCCTTATCACCAACTGCCCCATACGTAGGGACAGATAGGCAGGGTTACCGAAATAAAGTGTCTTCTTTATCATGGTTCCATAGTTTTGTGGTTATCTAAATGTCAATACTCGCCCACGGCAACAATCTGACCAAGATGGTTGACACGCACCTTCACTATGCCCTCCAAATTCTTCAAGGCTGTAATGCGTCGCCATGTCGTGCCCTGCAAATCTTTCTTGTCATTCAGGGTTGTCTCCAAATGGTGTCTGAACACATAATATTTAGAAGATAATTTCTGCACCCTGTACAGATGCGGACTGATGACAGCGTAATTGTCTGGATTAAGCAAATCCACCTCCTTGGGGTCGAAGCCATGTTCCTTGTCGGGGAAGACGAACATCTCGTTCTGTTTCATGGAAAAGAGGAACTTCCAGCCCTCCCCTGCCTTGAAGTCCTTATCCACCACGCTGCCACCCGTGATGGCTTCGGCCGTAGCCTCATAAAACGAGACAATTCGCTCCTGCAGATTGCCATCTGCATCCCTAAAGATAGCCACATGGTGGTTGTTGGAAAGACTCACATAGTCTGATGGCACTTGACGGCCGTCAGTGCCGCACAACGGCAGCCCCCGCTTGTCACGCTTGGCATGGAGAGGCTCGGCATTCCTCACTCCCTCTATCGCCACTCGCTTGATGGCAATCCCCTTCTCCTTGTTGAGCAAAATGGGGTTTTCGTCAAGGTTGGCAAAGGCCTTCTTAGCATCGCCTCCGTACTCGGCAAGCCGTTGCTTCAATATTTCACGCACACGGCAATCCACCACCTTGTCCACGTTCAAGTCAGGAGATACAAGTTTCCTGATGGTATACACCTGCTCATAAGTGACTGTCTTCACCTTAGATGGCACTCTATGTTCACAGTCATAATACTCCGGTTCTGCGTCTAAAGAATGCCTCCCCGTAAATGCCTTCTTGGCATTGCCGTCATATCTGGCCAGCCGTCTAAGCAAGGCTTCCCGATATGCGGTGCAGGTCACGGTAGATATCTTCTCTGCATCAAAATCCCCGTTCACCTTCCCATACTTCGAGACTGGACGCAGGCTACTGCCATATATAGTTTCATTGTGCAACGAGCCTCGGGGCGTGAGTTGCGTGCGCACTCTCCCACTTCTCTCTCCCTTGCATTTGGTCTTGTTCACATTGCGGGTCACCACCTTGTTCTTGGCCTTGATGGAAACCAGTATCTGCTCCAGCTGGCTCTTTGCCTCTGTGCGAAACTTCCCAAGTGGCATGGGAGCGTTGAAGCGACGCACACCATGCTCATCACGGTGTGTTTCATTCTGTTCAATGCCGTAAATGCTTCCGCTCCTGTCACTCTTGGCATTCAGATTGTTGAGATACTGGATGAAACCAGGTTTGGTGAACGCGATGGTCAAGGCATCCATGGCATGGTGGCGATGGTCATTGCGCTTAGTCCAGTCTTTGATGCGCACCACCTTGCGGCCATCCCTGTCCTGGCTCTCCTCCGTCAGTCCCAGTCGATGATATTTGGGCAGATTCAGTTCCTTCATCACATCCACCAGTTGCCAGTCCTCCCTGAGTCTGGCAGTCACCGAACCCGTTGTGGGCACCACCACGCGCACAATGGCCTCCAACATCTCGCGCGCCTTGCGGGCTATGTATTGCGAGTCTCGCAGTTCACGGTCAATGAATCCCCCGGGGATTTGCTCCTGCTTCATGAGCAGCCTGTCATGCTTGGCCTTGCTGATTTTCTTTTCGTTCAGCATGGACTGCACCCTTAACTCGTACTCCCCAGCCTTGGCCTCACCATACTCCTCACAAACAAAGTCAAAGGCTGTGTGGTCGGCTTTCTTCAAGTTCACGTCACGCGACTCCAAAGTCTTGTTGGCAAAGGAATCATCAAAGAAACGCGCTTGAGGAACAATGTGTTCTATGTCGAACTTCTTACTGAACAGTTCTTCTCTCGGTATGTAGGTCTGTGAATAAAGTGTCTTGAAGCCTTGGCTCTCCAGTTCCAAATAGAGGCGATAACGCACGATATCATTCCTTGTAGGATGAGCAATGTGAAACTCACTGCGAAGCACCTCGGCATATTCCCTGTTCTTTTTCTCCTGTTCCCCGATTGCATCGGTGGCCTCCTTGCGCTCCTTGGCACCTTTCTTCAGTTCGCGTGCCATCTCAATCCTCACCTCATCAATGCGGCCATATTGTTTCACCACGGCATTCACCACATTTACCATCTGGTTGAGTATTTTCTCCACCACTGGGTTGCGCAGGCTGTTGCGCCTGAGCAGCGGCAACTCTTCCTTGAGTTCCCTGGCATTGATTTCCTCCTTGGTAAGGGAACGGGACGAATGGCGGTAGCCTGCACTCTGGCATGCCTGGCTATAGTCCTGCCCTTGCTTCATGTAAGGGAGGATGCGGCGCATGGCCTTGGCACTGAGGTTGCCGTAATCATTGTCAAAGGTCACATCGGCCAGCAGGGAGGCATACTCTGGTTCCATGCCGCACAGTTTGCCAATCCGCTCAACCAACTTCTCCTTGCCCGTCCGGGAGTTGTCACCTGTATAGGAATAGAGCAAATGCCAGAGACGGAACAGAGGCTGCTTCTCAAATGCCTTGCCCTCCAAAGTGGAATCAAAGGAAAGGATATCCGCATGGATACCAAGTGTGCCAAACACGCCCGTCAGGATCTCCGCCACCTCGTCAGGAGCCATCCGGGAAAAATCATGCTCTCCGTGTCCGCTACGGTACAGGATTTCCTGATAAATCCTGTAAAACTTGCAGAGCGTGTGGTTACCATCTATCCTGGGGAAGTTCACCTTTTCCACCTCAACCTTGGAAGCAAGCAATTGCTTGATTTCCTTTTCGGAAAGAGATTCCCGGAAACACAGCACCCCGGCCAACAAGTCACGCTCTTCAGCATTGAGCGGACGGGTACCATAACTCACTGTCTCTTCCTCGCCAAACAGGGTCAACTCTCTGGTTACAAGTACTTTTCCGGTAATGCGCAAGTCATTGAGTCTCTGCCATACCTTGAAGTCCTGGAAGAGAGGCGATGACTTGGGGCATGCCCTCAGCCCCATGGTCACGGTCTTGGTTTTTCCCTCCACCACGACCTCACGCTCCCGGCTTTCCAATTCACAAAAGCCCACCAGATTCTTCTGCGAGCGTAGGGGACGCTGATAGAAGATGACCACGTCCCTTACCTCGCGCTTCAACTGCTCGGTCAACTCCGGATGCCAGGTTTTCTGTGTTTCCCATATCTGTTCAAACTCATCCAGATAGTCTTGCCGGTAAAACACCATATTTTTCAGACTGGCATTTGGATTGTCCTTCAGCACGCGCATCTGGTACTGACCCACGGTCAGATGCCCGATAACCAGTTCCTTACTGCGGTCGCTGATGGCACCCAAGTAACCGCTCGCACCGCTGATCTGCCCATTTATCCTTTGGAGAACGACAGCAAGTTCCTCCAGCCCAATCTCCTGCTCCAAGGCATGTACCCGCCATTGGTACAGCCGCTCCTTGTCACGCTGGCTGCGCCCAATGCTCACCCCGCCCTTGATTGGCCAGTTCTTTGAGCAAATGACCCAGGTCTGCCTCTCGTTCTTACCCAACAGTTCCTCCCAGAATTCATCGGTGAAGCAGCATTCGGGATGGAAGTCCCGCTGTACTTCCCATATCCTGCGCATCTCCTCCTTGAGGTCTGACGGATAAAAGTCAGGCAAGCGTTTACGTCCTTTCAACAATAACCCATAAGCATACTGGCCCGGAGTCTGGTGTGTTTCATAGAGTTCCCTGGCCACGTCCATGCTGTCAATGGCCTGTCCTTCATCACCGTCATTTATCTTGCGATTACTCTTGTAGCCACGCTTCTTGTTGATCATCAGCAGCACACGCGCCAACTGCGAAAGGGAAATCTCCTCAGTAGCCGCCCTCGCGCGCAAGCGATAAGTCTCAAAGGTTGTCCCAGGCCCGTCCTCACACAGCAGGTCATCGGTGGAAATCAATCCATGCTCACGCAGCAAGTCCACAAGGTGCGCCCTGCGGAGTTTATAGCGTTGTAGATTGCGGCGCATGCCTCGCTTCAGTCTCCTGCCGGCATTGGTGCTGATGCTCTTGCCTTTTTCAAAATCAGTCTGCTCATCTGTGGTGAGAGGAACCACCCTCACTCCCAGCCTGACAATAGAAGATTGCTCACCGGGCTCCTCTGCCTCCTTGACCAGTGCCCAGCCTATGCTGGTGGTTCCCAAATCCAGTCCCAAGATTGTTTTCATAATGCTGCTTCGCTATTAGTCCTTCATTCTGCCGTCATGACAGGGATGTCTCCTGCATATCACACATGGGCACATCCACCAAAGCAGTACACCCACACATAAAGGCAAGATGCTTTACAAATTTAAGAAAAATAAGCCTCACGCACAGGTAAAGTTACAGGAAATAACGCTTTTCAACACACAACAGCAATCTTCAGCACACAAATAAGGCCCAGAGGACGGTTTTTCTGAGGAAAAATGCAGAATTGCTTTCCCATGCCAGCATTATTTGATACCTTTGTGACAAGAATTTAGAGCAAATCACAATAAGGATTATTCCGTTGTGAAAACATCAGGTTCTGCCCATCGTCCTCAACGGTGGGCTTTTTCATTTCCCGTTGCGGCTTTCCCCAAAAGTCTTTACCTTTGCATGAGCATGGCACACGCGGCAGGCAGATGGCCGGCGTGAGCAAGGCAAGAATCACCATATTGTGAACTTCAAGGATTATGGAACTAAAAAGAAGATACACGGCCTCGGCGCAGCGCTATGGCGAGAGCGAGGCAATGTACCGCAGATGCGGAAGGAGCGGCGTGCTGCTGCCCAAGGTGAGCCTCGGATTCTGGCACAACTTTGGCGGAGTGGACCCATACGAGCGATGCCGGGCAATCACGCACTATGCCTTTGACCATGGCGTCACCCACTTTGACCTGGCAAACAACTACGGGCCTCCCTACGGCAGTGCGGAGGAGACAATGGGCAGGCTCATGGAGGATGACTTCCGCCCCTACCGTGACGAACTCTTCATTGCCACCAAGGCCGGCTACGACATGTGGGAGGGGCCTTACGGCAACTGGGGCTCGCGCAAATACCTGACGGCAAGCCTGGACCAGAGCATGAAGCGCATGCACCTTGACTATGTGGACCTCTTCTACAGCCACCGCTATGACCCTAACACGCCTCTGGAGGAAACCCTGCAGGCGATGGTGGACATCGTGAGGCAAGGCAAGGCGCTCTACCTCGGCATCAGCCGCTGGCCCCTGGAGGCACTGAAGTTCGCCGATGAGTACCTGCGCCAGCGAGACGTGCCGCTACTCATATACCAAGGCAGGCTCAACATGCTGGACCATGCACCGCAAGAAGAGGGCATACTGGACTATTGCCGGGAGCACGGCATCGGCTTCATCTCCTTCTCACCCCTAGCACAAGGCCTGCTCACAGACCGCTACCTGAAGGACATCCCCGCAGACAGCCGCATGGCAAAGGAGCACTTCCTGAAGCACTCTGCCCTGACCCCGGAACTGCTGAGGCAACTGAAAGCATGGAACGAGGAAGCCGGCAGGCGCGGCGAGAGCCTGGCCGAAATGGCACTGGCCTGGATACTGCGCCAGAGGGGCGTGACGAGCGTGCTGGTGGGCACCAGTTCCACCGAGCAACTCGCCAAGAACCTGAAATGCATCCACAGCCAAGAGGCTGCCAAGTGACGGGCTGCCCCCGGCAGGAAGATACACGTCCTAAGAAAGCACAGACATTCCCAGGCAGGCCGAATGACAAAAGTTGTGGCTTGCCTGGAAAGGAGATGAGGTGACACGGCAGGGGGCGCTGGGGATGACCTAGCCTGGGGAGGGAGAGAGTCTCCCGTAAAGGCAGCCTCCGTGCCTCTCTGCCGTTTCAGTGTTTCAATGTTTCAGCGTTTCAACCAAAAACAAAAGGGTATGCAAAACCCATCACCCCCTTTTTAAGACTATATATCTTATTATTATTTAATTAGTTATAATATATATATAATATAAGGGGAGGAGAAGTGGCACCCTTCTTTTTTTATTGAAACGCTGAAACACTGAAACGCTGCGACAACCCATCCACAGGAAAAGACAGACTTAATTCCCTAAAAAGCAATGAAGTACGACATTTTCAGCAAGACCACACGCTGATGTCCAAGCCCGGCCGGGGGCTGGATTTACCTCCAAAAATTCCTCAAAAATGGGAGTCAAAAGGCACGTGAAACAACTTTTTGATGGGGATTTCTGCCGTATATGCCCGTTTTCCCGATATGAGCCCCGCAAATCCCGGCAACAGGAATCGCGGGATTTGCGCCGGATGATGTGCCCCCACGGGCTCCCCGGACACGGAAAAGGCACACAAACCCCGTCTCACGGAGGGGGCATACGCCCTTTTTGCAGGCATGGTGATGGCACAGGACAGAGTTCCTCCGGGCAGGCAAGGGAAACTGTCCTTGTCCTTTTGGGCAGGCAAAGAAGATATATCTCAATCTGATGGCCGATTGGGGGGCTTCCCTTGGTGTTTTCTTGACAGATTCACACCATGTCTTGTGCATGAGAATTTCCTAACTGGAAAAAATATTTTTTCCAGTTGGATTTTTATTTTTTTCCAGTTGGAGAAATTTTGCAGGGCCTTTTCAAGAATCAAGGCAAAAGACAAAATCTTGACATCAACAAGATTGCCCGGTGTATTCTCGGAAAATCAAACGCACAGGTTCCTGACACACTATTGGCTAAAGAATTTTTATAACATAATTTCATCGAACTCACGTCACGTTAGTAGCAATAGGCTTCCCGAGAGACACGCAAGGAGAAAAAAAGGGAAGCGCCCTACAGGCTTGCCGCCTGGGAGCACTTCCCTTGCTTATGTATAGGCCTGCCCGTGGGGCATCGCGGCCTAAGGATGTTCAGTCTGCCGGGAGAAATCAGTCAAGCGACCAGTCCTCCTGAGTCTTGCGGATGTAAGTCTTATAGCGGCGCTTGGCAGCCTCCTTACATGCATCATAGAGTTCCTGTGCCTCGGTGGGGGCAGCCTTCTTCAGAGAGAGGAAACGCACCTCACCCTCGAGGAAACTCTGGAACTTGTCCCAGTCGGGCTCCTTGCTGTCCAACTGGAAGGGGTTCTTGCCCTCAGCTGCCAAGGCAGGATTGTTGCGCCACAGATGCCAGTAGCCGCACTCCACGGCCTTGGCCTCCTCGGCCTGTGACTTGCCCATGCCGCCCTTGGCCTTCAGGCCGTGGTTGATGCAGGGAGCATAGCCGATGATGAGCGACGGGCCGTGCCAAGCCTCTGCCTCGCGGAATGCCTTGAGACACTGGCTCTGGTCGGCACCCATGGCCACCTGTGCCACGTACACGTTGCCGTAAGTGGCCTGCATCAGGCCCAGGTCCTTCTTGCCCACACGCTTGCCGTTGGCAGCAAACTGGGCAATGGCGCCGATAGGCGTGGCCTTGGAAGCCTGGCCGCCAGTGTTGGAGTACACCTCCGTGTCGATAACGAAGATGTTCACGTCCTCGCCACTGCCAATCACATGGTCGAGACCGCCATAGCCAATGTCATAGGAAGCACCGTCGCCTCCAATGATCCACTGGGAGCGCTTCACCAGGTAATGGTCAAGTTCCTTCAACTGCGTGCAGACAGGGCAGCCAGAGGCAGCACCCTCGGCAATGAAGGGCTTCAGTGCCGCAGCGGCAGCCTTGGAGCCTTCTGCATCATTCTGCTGGTCAATCCAGTTCTGAGCGGCAGCCTTGTATTCTGCGCTGGCCTCATCGCCCGCAATGACATCCTGAAGCAGCATGGTGATGCGTGCCTTCATCTTCTTGGTGGCCAGCACCATGCCCAGGCCGTATTCGCAGAAGTCCTCAAAGAGGCTGTTCGACCAGGCGGGACCCTGTCCCTTGGCATTCTTGGTGTAGGGAGTGCTGGGGATGGAACCGGAATAGATGCTGGAGCAGCCCGTGGCATTCGCCACCATCTCGCGGTCGCCGAAGAGTTGCGCAATCAACTTCACGTAAGGAGTCTCACCGCAGCCTGAGCATGCACCGCTGAACTCAAAGAGAGAAGTGGCAAACTGACTGTTCTTGGGACTCTGCTTGATGTCCACCAAGTCCTGCTTGCTGGCCACGTTCTTCACGCAGTACTCCCAGTTTGCAGCCTCCCTGGCAGTGGCCTCAGAGGAGTCATCATAAGCAGTCATCTTCAGTGCGGGGCCACCCAACTTGGGATTGCCGGGGCATACGTCGGCACAGTTGCCACAGCCCAGGCAGTCCTTCACGCTCACCTGAATGACAAAGTGCATGCCCTTCATGGCTGCAGGAGCCTTCATGTCAATGGTCTTGCCCTGGAATCCGGCAACCTCCTCATCATTCATCACGAAGGGACGGATGGAAGAATGAGGGCAGACGAAGGCACACTTGTTGCACTGGATACAGTTGTCGGAGTTCCACACAGGAACGAAGCCGGCCACGCCACGCTTCTCATAAGCGGCAGTGCCTTGCTCCCAAGCACCGTCCTCGATGCCCTTGTAGGCAGAAACAGGCAGGTCAGCACCGTTCTGGGCATTGATGGGACGCACCAGATTGGTAATGTATTCAGGCTCCTCGCGAACCACCTTCTCATCCTCAGGCAGGTTTGCCCAAGCGGAGTCTACGGCCAACTGCTTGTACTCGCCACCGCGGTCCACGGCAGCATAGTTCATGTTCACCACATCCTCGCCCTTCTTTCCATAGGACTTCACAATGGCCTTCTTCATCTGTTCCACTGCAAGGTCAACGGGAATGACCTCCGTAATACGGAAGAATGCAGACTGGAGGATGGTGTTGGTGCGGTTGCCCAGCCCTATCTCCTGAGCAATCTTGGTGGCGTTGATGTAGTAGACAGTGATGTTCTTCTCGGCAAAGCAGCGCTTCACGTTGTTGGGGATGAAGTTCACCAGTTCCTCGCCTTCAAAGATGGTGTTCAGCAGGAAAAGCCCGTTCTGCTGCAAGCCACGTGTCACATCGTACATGTGCAGGTAAGCCTGCACATGGCAAGCCACGAAGTTGGGAGTCTTGATCTGATAAGTGGAGCGGATGGGAGCGTCGCCGAAACGAAGATGGGAGCATGTGAAGCCACCGCTCTTCTTGGAATCGTAGGAGAAATATGCCTGGCAGTACTTGTCGGTGTTGTCACCGATAATCTTCACAGAGTTCTTGTTGGCACCCACGGTACCGTCTGCACCCAGGCCGAAGAACTTTGCCTCGAACACGCCCTTGCCACCCAGAGCCATCTCTTCCTTCTGAGGCAGAGAGGTGAAGGTGAGGTCATCCACGATGCCGATGGTGAAATGATCCTTAGGCTGGGGCAACTCCAGGTTCTCGTATACACCCAGAATCATGGCAGGCGTAACATCTGCAGATCCCAGCCCGTAACGTCCGCCCACGATGACGGGAGCATTCTTCACGCCATAGAAGGCATCCTTGACATCCAGCAGCAAAGGCTCGCCGTTGCTGCCCGGCTCCTTGGTGCGGTCAAGCACGGCAATGCGCTTGCAGCTCTGAGGAACAGCCTTCAGAAGGTGCTTTACCGAGAAAGGACGGTACAAGTGCACGCTCACCATGCCGTATTTCTTCCCATTGGCATTTGCGTAGTCAATGGCCTCACGGGCAGCCTCGCTGGCCGATCCCATCAGGATGACCACGTTCTCGGCATCCTCTGCTCCATAATAAGAGAAGAGGTCATACTTACGGCCTGTGCGCTCACTGATGATTGCCATGTATTTTTCCACGATGCCGGGAATGGCATCATAATAACGGTTGCAGGACTCGCGGTGGGCAAAGAAAGTCTCGGGATTCTCGGCCATGCCCTTTGCCTGGGGGTGTTCGGGAGAAAGCGCACGGGCACGGAACTCGCTCACTGCCTTCATGTCCACCAAGTCACGCACGTCATCCTCCTCCAGGAGTTCCACCTTCTGGTACTCATGAGAGGTGCGGAAGCCGTCGAAGAAATTGATGAAGGGAACCCGACCCTCAATGGCAGCCAAATGAGCCACGGCACTCAGGTCCATGACTTCCTGCACGGAACCTTCAGCCAACATGGCGAAACCTGTCTGACGGCAGGCCATCACATCACTGTGGTCGCCGAAGATACAGAGAGAATGAGTGGCCACGGTGCGGGCTGACACATGGAAGACGCTGGGAAGCAGTTCACCGGCAATCTTGTACATGTTGGGAATCATCAGCAACAAACCCTGGCTGGCAGTGAATGTGGAAGTCAAGGCACCTGCCTGCAACGAGCCATGCACGGCACCTGCCGCACCAGCCTCAGACTGCATTTCCTGCACCAGCACTGTGTCGCCGAAGAGGTTCTTGCGCCCCTGGGCTGCCCATTCGTCCACATGCTCCGCCATGGGAGACGAGGGAGTGATGGGATAGATGGCGGCCACCTCACTGAACATGTAAGCCACATGTCCTGCACAGGTATTGCCGTCCCATGTCACAAATTTCTTTTGTTTTGCCATTTTACTTATATTTAATTATAGAACATTTGCCTTTTTCTTGCCTTGATTTGGTTCCATGACCTGTCAATACAGGAAGCCATACAGCCATAGTGGAACATCACGCCCGGGGTCGGCAGACGAGTCAGCCAAGACATAAGTCACCTCAGGCATCCTGCGGCGTGGTGTCTCCAGGCAGATACGGAACTTCTGCCGGCCGTCCACAACGAACGTGCAACTGCGGTCACCCACGTCCACCTTGTGCCTGCCCCACAGAGCATTCTGGAAAAACGTATTCATGAGTGTCTGCCTGTCCAGTCCCCGGAAAGCCATGGCATAAAGCAGGTTGGTATTGTGAAGCATCACGCTGGCCGGCTTCTTGGGAAACGCATCACCGGGGCGGTACATCATGTTCAGCAGACGCGCATCGCTCAGATACTTGATATAGTTCACCACCGTAGCCCTACTGGTATGCATGTCAGCAGCCAACTGGCTCACATTGGGCACGCCCGTGCCTCCGGTGGCAAGCAAATAGAACAACTGCTTGAGCTTATCCAGATACTTCAGGTCAATCTGCTTGAGCAACAGGATGTCCACCTCTATCATCATGTTGATGGTCTTCAGCAGATTTTCCTCGAAGTACGCACTTTCAAGGAAGAAGGGATAGTATCCATGGTGCAAGTAACTCTGGAAGTACTCCAAGGGATTCACCCTCTCCATGACCTTCCTCACTATATGCTCATGGCGGTTCTCTATCTCCCTCACGTTGTAAGCACGGAAGTCGTTGCCTGTCTTTAGGTTGAGATATTCGCGGAAAGAGAAGCCGCGCAGGTTGTAACTGCTGGCCAGGCCGTTGAGTTCCACGTTCTCCTCCTTGAGCCTCATCACGCTGCTGCCCGTAAATACGACCTTCAACTGGGGCAACTTGTCATGTATCATGCGCAGTTCATGGCTCCAGTTCTGGTACTTGAAGACTTGGTCAACAAGCAAGACTTGCCCTCCCTCACGGACAAACTCCTCGGCAAACCGGAACAGAGAATGCCCCTGAAAGTAGAAGTTATTCATGTTGACATAAAGACACTTGCGACTCCTTGACCCGTAATTCTCCTTTGCATACTGAAGCAAAAACGTGGTCTTTCCCACACCACGGCTTCCTTTGATGCCTATCAGGCGTTTTTTCCAGTCCATCTCACCCATCAAGGCTCTGCGCACCGGGGCATCGGTGTGCTCCACCAAAAACTGATGTGTGCGAAAGAAGGTTTCAAGCATACCCCAAAAGGATTATTTAACACATGCAAAGATACTCGTTTTTGGAGTAAATGCAAACTACACTTGGCAAAAAGTAACTGTCGTGGTCATTATTTTTGAGGAAAGACATCAATATGGCGCATTTCACTCATGATTGCAGTCTGCCTGCGCAACATATACGATGAAGGCGACTGACTGCTGAATTTAAGCGGATTGGGTAATGTGGCCGCTATAAGTGCACAATTAGGACGAGTCAGTTCCGCCGCCGTGCGCGAGAAGTGCTGCTGTGCCACGGCCTCGGCTCCGTAGATGCCGTCACCCATCTCGATGGAATTAAGATACACCTCCATGATGCGGTGCTTGCCCCACGCAACCTCAATAAGTACCGTGAAATAAGCCTCAAAACCCTTGCGTACCCATGAACTTTGAGGCCATAGGAACACGTTCTTTGCCGTCTGCTGGCTAATGGTACTGCCACCACGGTGACGCTTTCCACTGGCATGCTCTGCCATGGCATTGCGTATTTCCTTGAAATCGAATCCTCTGTGATCCAGGAACCTTTGGTCTTCACTGGCCATCACAGCCACAGGCATGTAAATGGACATGGAGTCCAAAGGCACCCAGTGATGCTTCAGCCTGATACGCTCTCCGCGCCCAACCTGCTGCACGCAGCGTATAATCATGAGTGGGGTTACGTAGACTGGAATCCAGCGATATGCTAAAACAGCGAGGATTGTGCTCCCAAAGAACAGGAGCACAATCCTTCGCACAATTTTCTGTATTCTTTTGAGCAGACCCATGCTTATCACTGCAGCGAGCCTGCATTAGCAGCCTTAATCATGGCCTCGCTGGCATACAGGTACACCTCCACGCGGCGGCTGGCCTTCACGTCTTCCTTGCCATTGGCATCAAACACCAGATACTGGGGATCCTCGCCATAGCCCACAGTGCTTTTGATTTGGCTTCCGCGCACGCCGCAAGTACCGGTCAGATATGACTTCACGGCATTGGCACGAGCCTGGCTCAGGGTCAGGTTTGTCTGCTCAGAGCCGTCACTGCTGGCAAAGCCCATGATGGCTACGTCACAGTCAGTGTACACATTCAGCACATTAGCCGCAAACTGGCTGAGTGACTTCTGGGCACCGGCCTGCAAGTTAGACTTGCCCACCTGGAACAGGATGCCGTTGTCAAAAGTTACCTTCACGGCATCCAGGCCATTGGCATCGGTGGTCTTCTCCACCTCGGCATCGGCCACAGCAGCGGCAGCAGCGGCAGCCTTGTCCATTTTCTTGCCTATCAGAGTACCAGCCGTAGCACCTGCAGCCACACCTACACCTGCACCGATGGCAGAACCTATCTTGGCTCCCTTCTTGCCATTAACCAATGCACCTATGGCTGCACCCAGGCCTGTACCCGCAGCACCGCCGGCAGCAGTACCGATAAGACCGCCCTTGGCCTTATTTGTCATCGAACCACATCCCGTGAGCACCATGCTCATGCAGAGAGTGCCCAGCATAATCTTTTTTCCTTTCATAACTCTTGTTCAAATAGGTTTATCCCACATTAAGGTTTCTAAAAACAGGGCAAAGATAACCATTTTCTACGGCACGGCTCAGAGTTTAGGCTTTTTTTAGTAATTTTGCAAGTGTTTTTAACCGCAGTATCCCTACGGGATTTGCCCTTTTTGGATTTAACATAACATAGACATATAATGGCAAAAGAACTGGAATTCCTCACGAAAAGAAGCGAGGACTATAGCAAGTGGTACAACGAACTGGTGGTGAAGGCCGACTTGGCAGAGCAGTCTGACGTGCGTGGGTGCATGGTCATCAAGCCCTATGGCTATGCCATCTGGGAGAAGATGCAGCGTACTCTAGACGACATGTTCAAGGCCACCGGCGTGCAAAACGCCTACTTCCCACTGCTCATCCCCAAGAGTTTCCTGTCCAAGGAAGCCGAGCATGTGGAGGGGTTCGCCAAAGAATGCGCCGTGGTGACACACTACAGACTAAAGACCAACGAAACGAATGACGGCGTGGTGGTCGACCCTGCAGCCAGACTGGAAGAGGAACTCATCATACGCCCCACCTCGGAGACCATCATATGGAACACCTTCAAGAACTGGATACATTCCTATCGCGACCTGCCATTGCTCGTCAATCAGTGGTGCAACGTGATGCGCTGGGAGATGCGCACACGCCTGTTCCTGCGCACCAGCGAGTTCCTTTGGCAGGAAGGACACACGGCTCACGCCACCCGTGAGGAGGCAGAAGAACGCACGCGCCAGATGCTGAAGATTTACGCAACCTTTGCAGAGAAATACATGGCCGTGCCCGTGGTGCAAGGTGTGAAGAGCGAGACCGAACGCTTTGCCGGTGCACTGGACACATACACCATTGAGGCCATGATGCAGGACGGAAAGGCTCTGCAGAGCGGCACAAGCCACTTCCTGGGACAGAACTTCGGCAAAGCCTTCGACGTGCAGTTCCTCAACAAGGAAAACAAACCCGAATATGCATGGGCTTCCAGTTGGGGTGTGAGCACACGTCTAATGGGTGCCCTGATCATGACACACTCTGACGACAACGGACTGGTGCTGCCTCCGGCACTGGCTCCCATACAGGTAGTCATCATACCTATAGGCAAGCCCGGACAGACAGAGGCGATTGACAGCAAGGCCGAAGCCATCAGCGAGGGATTGCGCAAGTTGGGAGTAAGCGTGAAGTATGACAACAACGACAACAAGCGTCCCGGCTTCAAGTTTGCCGATTATGAATTGCGCGGAGTGCCCGTACGCATTGTGCTCGGGGCAAGAGACCTGGAGAAGGGCGTAGTGGAAGTGATGCGGCGAGACACTCTGGAAAAAGAGAACGTACCCGTGGACGGCATAGTGGAGCACGTGCACCAGTTGCTTGATGACATACAGGAGAACATTTTCAGGAAGGCCAAGGAATTCCGCGATGCACACATCTACGAATGCGACAATTACGAAGAATTCAAGGAGCGCGTGAAGAACGGCGGCTTCTTCCTTTGCCACTGGGACGGCACGGCCGAGACAGAAGCGCGCATCAAGGAGGACACACAGGCTACCATACGCTGCGTGCCCTTCGGCGTGGAACAGACACCCGGCGTGGACATGGTAAGCGGAAAGCCTGCCGTGGCACGTGTACTGATTGCCAGAAGTTACTGATTCTCATACCAAAGCATGCACACAAGGTCACCATGGACGTGGGTTCCCACTCTCTTCGGAGCTGAGGAGATTCCCTCGGCCATGGTGACCTTTGTTGCATTGCTCATGTTCCTGCAATGCGGGGCTTCACCGGCCAAGGCAGCCTTCTGCTCTGCACTGCTCTTCCTGCCTTGGGCACTGAAATCATTCATCCGGTCATGGGTACGCCGTCGGGGACATTTCCGGCATACGCTCCACCTGACAGAGGGGATGCTCTTCCTCTCACTGATACTGGTGGCACTGAGTTTCCCTTATGGCCAGAGAGCGCTCTTCGCCTCCTTGATGCTCACCAGCCTGCTCTGCGCATGCCACGAACTGGCTGCACGCATGTATTATGAGCGCATGCTGCGCCCACCCCTGCAGCGCGTGTTCACCACTCCCAAGATATTCTTCTCGCAGATGTCCGTGGTGTTGACCTACGGCATGCTCATCATCGTGGTAGGCAGCCTACAGGTCTATTATCGCCATTTGCTCCATGCTTGGTCCATGGGATGCTACCTCTTGGCCGGGGGCTTCGCACTTTTCGCCATTTACCATCTGGCCGTCCTGCGCTCGCCACAAGTGGGCAACCACAGCATGAACCACAGCATGAGCAGTTCGGTACGAGCCGAGATGCATATCATTGACCGCATACGCCAGCAGCCGGGTTGGCAGGCTCCCGTCATTGCACTCTTTTGTCTGTTGCTCCCACAAAGCCTAATGTTCTTCACACGCACAATATATTTATATGATACACGCGCGCATGGAGGACTGGGATGCAGCATCCAGGAAATAGGCTTTGCCCAAGGAACGGTGGGCGTGATAGCCTTCTGCTTCGGCCTCACCCTGGGGCGGCGCATCCTGCGCAGGACATCCCTGCGCCAATCATTCCGCCCGCTGTCGATTGTGCTCGGGCTCTCACCACTGGCCTACCTGTACATGACTGTCACGCAGCCCACCTCCCTGTGGACAGTGTGCGCCTGCACCAGCCTCGCACAGTTCTGCTTTGGGCTTGGGCTATACGCCTGCCGCTTGCCTGTCCACTACATCTCGGGGGAACGTTACCGCAACACCATCAACCTTCTCTATATACCCCTAGTGGCCACCTGCCTCATCCCTCCAGCCGCCTTGAGCGGCTGGCTGGCTCACGCATGCGGCTACCCCTGCTTTTTCCTGCTCGACGTTCTTTCGGCACCATTGGGCTGGGGAATCACCCACCTGCTCATGCGTCGCTTTCCCATGGCTTTCACAGGGAAGGCTGCAGAGCACCTGTAAATAACCTCCCCCACGCACAAGAAACACGGACATGCAGTCTTGCACTCCCACCCCTCCGTCCTCATCAAAATCCGCGAAAGTTCCACTGCATTCCTGCAAAAATGACTACCTTTGCAGGGAAGATTAAGCGAACACGCTACCTGCCAAGAGAGAGAAACCGTTCCTGCCCCCGACAAGAACGGCAAACAGCAAAATGTACACAATGAGCGAACACAGAAAATACAATCTGGGCTTCATCAGTGATGCCGACATTTATGCCCACGTGAAGAATACGGTGGAGTCATACCGCAGGAAAATCACTCTGGAGCAATTCAATAGCAACATTGTCGACCCAATCAAACTGACCTTTGACACAAAGGTATACGGCAAGGACATCAATCAGACGATAGCCGATGAATGTCTGAGACAGATTGACAAGTCTAACGGGAACACCATAGGCTACTTCCACCAATATCTGTTCAAATACGCTGGAGCAGGATGGGAAGTACCCAAGAGCGGATTCGACGTAGAGAACAAGAGCCGACATATCTACGTTGAGATGAAGAACAAGCACAACACCATGAACTCGGCCTCTTCACAAAAGACATACATGAAGATGCAGTCACGCCTCCTGGAAGACGATGAGGCTGTGTGTTATCTGGTAGAGGTAATCTCCAAGAAATCCCAAGATACGACATGGGAAATTTCCATTGACGGCAAGAAATGCGCACACAAACGTATCAGGAAGATTTCCATGGACAGGTTCTATGACCTTGTATTCGAAGACCCTTTAGCCTTCTACAAATTATGCACGGCATTGCCCCAAATCATTGAAGACGTCATCAACGACGACGGATCACTCAAACTTCAGAACACCGTGCTGCAAGAGTTGGGCAAGGAGCACCAAGACATGATTGCCGCGCTGTATCTGCTCGCATTCTCCACATACGAGGGCTTTGGCAACATTCCAACAAGAAACATAAGATGAGCACATCCACCGACACAATATCCATCAACAACCTTGCCGATTTGTTGGGCGTGTCACGCGCCACGATTGACACATGGATACGCAGGAAAACGTATCCCATACACACTGGAGCCGATGGTTCAAAGTACTTTGTGCTGTCAGAACTCAGCAGCGTGAGGGAAGTCAAGGAAATGACCGAGACGAAATGGCTGGAAGAAAAAGCCGTCACGCCAGCGCGCGCATACACATCCATCGAACTCTTTGCCGGTGCCGGCGGACTTGCCCTAGGAATGGAGAAGGCCGGCTTCCACCACCTACTGCTCAACGAGATGGATCACAACGCATGTGAGACACTGCGCAGGAACCGTCCCGGATGGAATGTGGCCGAAGGGGATATACACGAGATAGACTTCACACAATTTCGCAACAGGGTGGATTTCCTCTCGGGAGGCTTCCCCTGCCAGGCGTTCTCCTATGCAGGGAAGCGGCGTGGCTTTGAGGAAACCCGCGGCACGCTGTTCTTTGAACTGGCACGAGCAGTAAAGGAGGTGCAGCCCAAGGCATTTCTCGGCGAAAACGTTAGGGGGCTGCTTGAACATGACAAGGGACGCACGATGGACACCATCAGACATGTGATAGCCGAACTGGGCTACACGCTTGTTGAGCCACGCGTGCTCAAGGCCCTGCGATATGACGTTCCGCAGAAGAGAGAAAGGCTTATCCTCATAGCCATTCGCAATGACATTACCCCGAAGGTGCAGTTCCACTGGCCAGACGTATGTAACTGCATAAGGACACTGCGCGATGCGTTCCGCAAGGGAAGCCTGTATGAGAAAGATGTTCCGCCGTCTCCCGGCCAGCAATATCCGGAAAGTAAACGCAAGGTGATGGAACTGGTGCCTGAGGGAGGCGACTGGAGAGACCTACCCGAGGACATAGCACGCGACTACATGAAAGGCAGTTACCACCTGGGAGGCGGGAAAACGGGCATGGCCAGAAGGCTGTCAATGGACGAGCCCTGCCTGACCTTGACATGCGCTCCCGCACAAAAGCAAACCGAGCGGTGCCATCCACTGGAAACCAGACCGCTCACGGTAAGAGAATACGCACGCATACAGACATTCCCCGATGAATGGGAATTCTGCGGCCCCATGTCTGCCCAATACAAGCAAATCGGCAATGCCGTACCCGTAAATCTCGCATGGGCTGTAGGACGTTCGCTGATAAGGCTTTTCAACGAAATGGACAGACAAGGGCTCTTGGAGCACGGAACCAAACAACACGCCACGGCACAATATTACAAGATGCACGGCATGTTTGAGGGAATGGTATGCGAGGATTCGCCCGAATTACCGCATGCTCCCAAAGACGAATACAACAAGTGTTAAAAGCGCAGAGTGCTGCATGTGCCGATAAAGATCTCTTCATTGGTCAATGTTTTTTCGGGCAGGCTGAAGCGTGAAATCACACGGCAAACAAACATCAAATAAAGAATTATCATGAAAGTACTATTGGTAAATGGAAGCCCACACAGGGAAGGCAACACGTTCACTGCGCTGAGCGAGGTGGCACGCACATTGCAGGCAGAAGGAATCAGCACGGAAATACTGCAGTTGGGCAACCAGCCCGTGCGGGGCTGCATAGCCTGCGGTGGTTGCCGCAAAACAGGAGCAGGCAGGTGTGTATTCGATGACGACGTGTGCAACCGCCTATGCCAGGCTGCCGGCTCGGCCGACGGATTTGTGTTCGGCAGCCCTGTGTTTTACGGCCAGCCAAACGGTGCCCTGCTCGCTGTGGTTCAACGCGCCCTCTTCTCCGCAGGCAAGGACTTCGAGTTCAAGCCCTTTGCCACGGTGGCAGTGTGCCGCCGAGGTGGCGCATCGGCCGCATTCACGACCATGAACATGGCCTTCCAGATGATGAACATGCCGCAGGTCACCAGCCAGTACTGGAACATAGCCTACGGAGCGGCCGCAGGCGAGACGGCCAAGGACCAGGAGGGCTTGCAGACCATGCGCACGATGGCCAAGAACATGGCCTGGATGCTGAAGAACCTGCACGGCACAGGCTGCAATGCTCACCCACAGAAAGAAGTCCAGCAACGCATGAACTTCATACGATAATCCGTTTCAAACAGATGCGGGGCAGGAACCACATTCCCGCCCCGCACTGCATAGTGTCAAAATCCACCTGGACCGCCAAATCCACCGTGGCCGCCAGAACCGCCAAATCCGCCACGACGGTTACTGGATCCGCTCTGCTGTCCGCCATTCTGTGGACGAGGGCGCTGGGGGAACATGGCTTTCAGTATCTGCGCCGGCGTGAGCATCTTTTGGAAACGGGCGTAATAACGTTTCTGTATGTCCAACCGCTTCTGTATCTGCTCCACCTGAGCCTCCTGCTTCTTGAAGTTTTCCTCTATGCGCTCCGTAGCCTGCTCGTCAGTCAACTCCTTCTTTCCAGTCTCGTCCTGCATCCGGTCTGTTCCGCGCCCGCTCCGTTTTGCATTGGTGGCAAACATCTCTGCCTGATACTCTGCATAAACAGCAAGGAAACTGTCACGGGCAGCACTCTCCAAGCCAAAGGACTTGGCCAGGCGCTCACCGGACTTGGCTATCAACTCGGCGCGCTTGACATCGCGCCCCTCGCCCGACTTTGCATTCTGGGCAATCGTCCGACCCGGTACCACCAGGCACAGAGCCGCAAGAATCAACAATTTCTTCATCTTCATTTTTTCATTTAAGATTCGTACTCGTTTTCTTTTGTCTACACTCCTATGACACTGCCGGATTCCCGCGGTTTAATCTCACAAAGCAACAAATATCGTGAGTTCGGCGAAACCACGCTATTTTTTATCGTCCGCTATCTGGAGGTGGCCATGTGTTCGGCCAGTCCCTCCTTGTCCACAATCCGGCGGACCACGGGAGCGGCGTACCACTTGCCGCATGCCTGCGGCATCTTCCGCTTCTTGTCTTGCTTCAACTGATACTGAATCATTGTGCTTGACTGTTGTTGATGGTTGTACTTCATGTCTGCCCTCTCTCGTCCCCTTAGCCTCCCGGACAGGCCGTGACGGCAACGTGCCGACGGGCTTTTGGACACGGTGCAAAGATATGGCAGAGGCGGAGGGGCAGTCTCGAATTAAATGGAATTAGATGGAATTAAGGTTGATTTACTAGCATATATTAACATTTCGTGTCGGTTGTGCCTGAGATTGGAATCCGCAATGTGCTCCCTTCATGCCGGGGGAAGCAGGGCATGGCCGGGTCACGCTTGCTGACCATGCTGCCCGGTAGGTTGTCTTGTTGCATTTACTAAGTCACTTAAAGGTGGTAACCAAGTCATTTGAGGGTTGAAACCAAGTCACTTGCAATTGGAAACAAGTCACTTGAGGAAGGAGGCAAGGCGAGATCTGTTGCCTGCCTAAAAGCGTGTCTGCGTAGGGTGTGACGGGTAAAACACCCGTTTCTTGAAAACTTTATTAGATACTACTTTCAAACCGTGCTTAATATTAAGCACACTTTATTTTTACTATATATATAAGTCTATGGAAAGTACTCTACGCACCCTACATACCCTACGCACCCCATGGCCATTTTGTCTGATTTTTTCCACCATCCTTTCTCTTGTCGGATACCCGTAATCTGTGTGCGAACGCACCTTCATGAACTACAGTTCCATGAACGCCCCGCCGATGTACACCACGCTGAGTTTGGCCGAGAGACCTCCCTGCTTCTGCCCGAAAACACGTCCGGCAAGAGTTTACAAGAGAAGAAGCAGGGGCAGTAGGGCTTTTTTCCGTACCTTTGTACGCTGGAAGCCAAAGAACATTAAGCATCTGCATTATGAAAAGAATCTTATCACTCGCCCTGCTGCTCACGCTGGCAGCAGTATGTGCCACGGCACAGGAATACACCATCCCGCAGGAAAGCATCCGCGTGAGAGACCCCTTCATCACCGTTGACCGCAAGCAGGGTCTGTACTACCTCATCACTGCCGGGCACTCCGAAGAGGCCGTGGCCCTGAAGGCATACGAGAGCCGCGACTTGGAGATGTGGCGTGAGATGGGTTACGTATACTTGGGTGAAAACCGTTGGATGAAGACCGTAAAGGCCGGCACCGACCACTGGTGGGCACCCGACACCTACTATTACCACGGGCACTATTACACCATAGTCACCCTGACCAACCAGCAGGAGGGACGGGTGAACTTCTGCACCCTGCTGCGCGGAGGCCGCAAGCCCACCGACAAGTACCGGGACACATGGGTGGAAGGCAAGCCCATCAGCCTGACTCCAGAGGGACAGCAGTGCCTTGACGGCAGCCTGTTTGTCGACACCGACGGGCAGCCCTGGCTGGTGTACAGTGCAGAATGGAACGGTGCAGAAGTGCAGAACGGGATAGGAGAGACGTGGGCTGTGCGCCTGCGCAAGAACTTGAAGGGCAGGCTGGGCAGTCCCATACGCCTGTTCAAGGCAAGTGACTCGCAGTGGAACAAGCGCAAGGAGGAGCGTGACCTGGTGGTGGATGCCCCTTTCCTGTGGAGAGACGAGCGCACGGGACAACTGACCTGCTACTGGAGTTCCTTCGTGGACGGCGTGTATGCAGTGGGGCGTGCCGTAAGCACATCGGGCAACATAACCGGCCCGTGGGTGCATGACGAAAAGCCCTTCTACCTTGGCGGAGGGCACCAGATGCTCTTCAGAGACCTGCAGGGACAACTGCGCATGAGCCTGCACCACGACAACAACGATGCACATCTGAAAATCATAACCCTGCAGGAATGAGCCAACCCCAACAGCCATACGTGCCTACCGAACTGGGCGAGCAGCCCGTGGGCAAGTTGCTGGCCGGCTATGCCCTGCCGGCCATCGTGGCCATGGTGGCCTCATCAGTGTACAACATTGTGGACAGCATCTTCGTGGGACAGGGTGTGGGCGACATAGGCATCAGCGGCATGGCCGTAGCCAGTCCCTTCATGAACCTGGCCGCAGCCTTCGGGGCAATGGTGGGCGTGGGAGCCAGCACAGTCATCAGTGTGCGTCTGGGGCAAGGGAAATACGAGGCCGCACAGCACATCCTGGGCAACACCATCACACTGAACCTCCTGCTGGGCATTGCGCTCACCGCAGTGTGCTGGCCGTTCATCGATGACATCCTCTACCTGTTCGGAGCCAGCGAAGCCACCCTACCCTACGCCCGGGACTACATGCAAATCATCATGCTGGGAAATGTGGTAACCCACTGCTACTTTGGCCTGAACGCCATCCTGCGTAGTGCCGGACATCCCCAACTGGCCATGAACTGCACGTTCATTGCCATTGCTGCCAATGTGATACTCGACCCCCTCTTCATCTTCACCTTCCACTGGGGCATCCGGGGAGCCGCCTGGGCCACCATCCTCTCACAGGTAATAGCACTCAGCATACAGTTGCGTCTCTTCAGCCGACCCTCCGAACTGCTGCACCTGCGACGAGGCATCTACCGCCTCAGAGCCGACATCGTGAGGCAGTGCATAGCCATCGGCATGAGCCCGTTCCTCATGAACTGCTGCGCATGCCTGGTGGTACTGCTCATCAACCGCCGCCTGCTGGACATAGGTGGCGACATGGCCATCGGAGCCTACGGCATAGTGAACCGCGTGATATTCCTCTTCGTGACCATAGTCCTGGGGCTCGTGCAGGGCATGCAGCCCATTGTGGGCTACAACTGGGGAGCGCACAAGAACCACCGCGTGTGGGCCGTGCTGCGCCTGACCATAGCCTGGGCCACGGTGGTGACACTCTCTGCCACCATCATCGGCGAGTTCCTGCCCACACAGGTGATACACATCTTTGGCGCAGGAGACGAACTGACGGAGAAGGCCGTGCGTGCCTACCGCATCATAGTGGCCATGTTCCCGCTGGTGGGAGCACAGATGGTCATCGGCAATTTCTTCCAAAGCATCGGCCATGCAGCCAAGAGCATATTCCTGAGCGTCACGCGGCAGTTGCTGTTCCTGATACCTCTGCTGATACTGCTCCCGCGCTGGTGGGGACTCGATGGCGTGTGGATGAGCATGCCGGTGTCTGACAGCATCAGTTTCTTTACGGCCTGCGGCATGATGTGGTACATGGTCACAAAACTGCGCAAGAATGAAGCGGATAGGGCTGATAAGTGACACCCACGGCTACTGGGACGGCAGATACCTGCGCTATTTCGAGCCTTGCGACGAGATATGGCACGCAGGAGACATAGGCGGGATGGACATCATCACGCGCCTGCAGGAGTTCCGTCCCGTGAGGGCTGTCTATGGCAACTGCGACGGAGGCGAACTGCGGCGCATGTTCACCGCCGACCTGCGCTTCGAATGCGAGGGAGCCGATGTGCTGATGACCCACATCGGAGGCTACCCCGGCCACTATGACGCACACGTCAGGCGCGTCCTCAGCACCACCCCGCCCTCCCTCTTCATCAGCGGACACAGCCACATACTGAAAGTGCAGCGAGACCCACACTTGGGACTGCTGCACATCAACCCCGGAGCCGCCGGCCTGCAGGGATGGCACCAAGTGCGCACCCTGGTGCGCCTGACCATTGACCAGGGGACGTTCAAGGACCTGGAAGTAATAGAGATACCGAGATGAAAGAAGATTACTTACAACATACAGAAGACAAAGAACCTATGAAGAAAACTAAAACAATGCTGCTGGCATCAACCATGTTGATGGCAGCACCCGCACTGGCACAAGAGCAGGAGAAGCCCATCTGGCCAGAGAAGACACCGGCAGAAGTGACGCTGAAAAAAGGGGAAATGCAGCAGGAGATGGGGGACGACGGCATACTGCGCATAAAGCAGATGCCCACGCCCACACTGCAGAAATTCCCTGTGGTGAACTCCCCCAAGGGGAAAGCCATCATCATCTGCCCGGGAGGAGGATACGGCATCCTGGCCGTCAACCACGAGGGAACAGAGATAGCCCAATGGCTGAACACGCTGGGGCACACGGCCTACATACTCCGCTACCGTGTGCCGGACTGCCGGGACGGTGCCCTGCAGGACGTGCAGAGAGCCATCAGGATGGTCAGGGCTGAAAACCCGGGCAAGCAGATAGGCGTGATGGGATTCTCGGCCGGCGCAAGCCTGACCGCAAGGGCGGCCACCCGATTCCAGACCCCATCATACACTGCCACGGATGACACGGACACGCTCTCTGCCCGTCCCGACTTCGCCGCACTCATCTATCCTGCCTACATGGACTTGGGAGAGAACCGCACGCTGACTCCCGAACTGACCATCACGGAGCAGACACCACCTTTCTTCGTGTTCCAGACTGCAGACGACTATTTCGGGAACAGCGCGCTGGTCATTTCCCAGGCTCTGCGCGACCACAAGATTCCCGTGCAACTGCACATCTATGAAAAGGGCGGCCACGGCTACGGCATGCGTGCCAACCTGGCCGAGGCGGCATCAAAATGGCCCAAACTGATGGAAACATGGCTTAACGGACTCTGAACTTGTCTTGATTTCCAAAAAGGTTTCGCAAAATTGCCCCAACTGGAAAAAATTAAAAATCCAACTAGAAAAAATATTTTTTCCAACTGGGAAAAAATTGGGGTATTTCGTAGAAAGGCGTGAATGTGCCAAAAAGGAAATTCGCCGAATGCCTCTGGCTGCCCCCCCTCTGCGCGACAATAAATTTGGGTCAAAGAACGGCCAAGAATATCCGGCATCAGTGAAAGTCCCATAAAACAAACAAGCGAGATGAACAGGAAACTTCTCACAGCAATGGCATGGGGAATGTCTGCATATTTGGCTTATGCCCAAATGCCGGCATCGCCCGGCCAGTTCCCCGCCATGCAAGGGGAAATGGCAGACGACTCCCTGAGGACGCTTGCCGGCAAGGTGGCCTCGTATGCCAGGAAGACACCACAGGAGATTGTGTCGGTGCACATGGACAACAACTGCTACTTCCTGGGGGACACCATCTGGTACAAGGCTTATGTGCTGCGAGAGGGAAAGATGGCACCGTCGGACATCAGCGGCGTGCTCTATGCCGAACTCATCAACCAGGACGGCTACATGGTGGAAAGGCAGACGCTGCGCCTGTGCAACGGCATGGCCAGCGGCTCCTTCTGCCTGAGCGACACTGCCTATGCGGGCTATTACGAACTGCGCGCCTACACACGCTGGCAGCTCAACTGGGGCGAGCATGAGCACCCACACTCCAAGGCGACAAGCCGATGGTTCCTCAGCAAGGACATGGCAAGGGAGTTCTACCGTGACTACGACAAACTCTACAGCCGGGTGTTCCCCGTCTACGACAAGCCCGGTGAGGCCGGTGACTACAGTCAAGTGATGTCACTGCGCCCACTACGGCGATATTACAAGTTGCGCAAGGAGCGCCCCGATGCCGAGGTGACTCTCTATCCCGAAGGTGGTGCATGGGTGGACGGCGTGGAGCAACGGCTGGCCTTCGAGGCGTACAACGAGGTGGTGGATGCGGGACTCATGCCCGCCTGGCTACCGGGCTCCCTGTTCTTCTCGCTCAACCTGGGACGCCTCTACATTGGCGACATGGGCATCTCACGTGCCTATGACCTGGAGCGCAGATGGAGCGGGCACACGGCCTCATTCTTCACCGACATCCGGGAACAACTGCGCTACAACCACCTATGCAACCTGGACAAGGTGCTCGTCTACACCGATTACTCGCCCCGCCTGGAAGGTGACCGCCGCTATCAGGCGACCAACCAGCCAAGCGTAACGGTCAACCTGGTGGCCCTGCCAGACAACATGGTGCGCCCCACCAACCGAGACCGCCAGTATGTAAGGACTGGCTACAATACCTGCGAAGACTTCTACCACCCCCACTACGAGCAGCGTCCCTTGCCCCGGCATGCCGACTACCGCCGCACGCTCTACTGGAATCCCGACCTCAAACTGGACAGCAACGGAGAAGCCTCCATCACCCTGTGGGGCAACAGCCACGAGTGCGAGCCGGCCGTAAGCGTGGAGGGCATCAGCACCACGGGCAGGATCCTGAGCGGAGGCAAGGCACAGGAGTGAGGCGGGAGGACTCGGGAGACAAAATCCAGCAAGCAACGGCCTCAGCGGATTGGCGGGAGACAAAATCCCACAGGCTACGGTCTCAGCGGACTGGCGGGAGACTAAATCCCGCAGGCTACGGTCTCAGCGGATTGGCGGGAGACTAAATCCCGCAAGCAACAGTCTCAGCGGATTGGCGGGAGACAAAATCCCGCAAGCAACGGTCTCAGCGGATTGGCGGGGGACAAAATCCTGCAGGCTACGGTCTCAGCGGATTGGCGGGAGACAAGATTGCACAATCCTGCCTTCCCGGCAAGGCCAAAGCAAGCATTTCCACCAAAATTTCTCAAAAAAACACCCCATTGCTGTAACATCGCGCCCGAATCTTGCGTCTACATCATCGGAGGCTTCCAAAGAACAAGTGTAAAACCAAACAAAACGCAAGCAACATGAAGAAAGCAATCATGCTCCTGGCCATGATGACGATGACGGCCATGAACACAATGGGCAAGGATGCGAAGACTCTCATCAAGGAGTTCCAGCGCTCAGAAGAAGCAGAACACATCCACATCTCCCCCACGCTCATGAAACTGGCAAGAATCGCAGCCAGGAAGAGCGACACGGACGAAGCAGGGAAACTGGTGCTGAAGAAAATCAAATGCATGGACATTCTCTGCCTGAGTGACTGCAAGCAAAATGTCAAGAACCGGTTCGCCGAGAAATTCGACAACCTGGAAAAGGACGGCTACCAGCCACTCCTGACCGCAAACAGCGAGGGCGAGCAAGTCAAGCTCATGATGCTTGACAAGGGCGACACGATACACGAGCTTGCCATCCTCACGGCAGATGCCGAGGACTGCGTCATGATTCTCATAGAAGGGAAAATGTCACAGAAAGACATCCAGACACTCGTGGACGAGCAAACCAAGAAGCCAAGGCAGAAGTCCTGACATCCGAAATGGACGCATCCCAATTCAAGCAGACGTTCCTCCCATGCAGCGGGCAACTCTACCGCATGGCATGGCGGCTGACAGGAAACCGGCAGGCTGCGGAAGACCTTGTGCAGGACACATTCATGAAACTCTGGACTTCCCGCAACAAACTCCCCCAAGGCCTGTCACCGGGAGGGTACGCCTTGACCACAATGAGGCATATCCATTATGACAGCATGAGACAGGGGCAGATAAAGGAATGCGACAAGCCATGCGAGGAAATACCTGCGGTGTCAGACACCGACATCGAGCAACAGGCAGAGAAGGCCGACATGGGAAGGAGACTGAGAGAACTGATTGGGCAACTTCCCTGCAAGCAAAGGCAAGTGATGGTGATGCGTGACGTGGAAGGACTTGACAGCCACGCCATACAGGACATGACGGGGCTGTCTGAGGCAAACGTACGCACCCTTCTCTGCAGGGCAAGGGCAACAGTCAGGCAACAATTCAAGAAGTTAATGAACTATGAAAGTCAACCAAATAAAGGAATATGCGGATAGATTCTTCAGAGGAGAGACAACCCGCAGCGAGGAAAGGCTCCTGAAAAAGCATTTCTCCGGGAAGGACACAGGCGAAAGCCCGGAAGAAGACCGGATGTTCTTTCGCGCGCTGGACGAACTCGGGCAAGTTCCCAATGCCGACGAGCAAGCAGAGAAAGAACTGCAGCAGAGCCTGTCAGAGAGCATAGACCTCTGGAGCAGGAAGGAGAAAGCCACCATGCAGCCTCATCATCATGCACCCTTATACTGGTGGGGCGGCATCGCTGCCTCAATCCTGCTGCTGCTCTCCTATGGCATTTACCATGGGAGCATGGAGCAAGAAAAAGTGCCTGTGACGATGTCCGACACTTACTCCAACCCTGTGGATGCCGCAGAAGAAGCCCAAAAGGCACTGATAAAATTCTCCACTGACCTGAACCGCGGACTCCGCAAGGTGAGTCAGGCAACAGAATAATGCAACACTAATATTCTCTACAAACAATCCTCATGAAGAAAATACTATCAGCCATCATTATCATGATGCTTGCCGGCAACATGGCGCATGCACAGAACACCCTGTTCAAGAAATATGAGAATGACAAGCGTGTCTCCACCGTATACATATCCAAGGCACTCCTGAGCCTGATGCCCAAGATGAAACTCGTGGACAAAGACATCAGCATGATTGCCGGCGAACTGGACCACGTGCAGATTCTCACATGTGACCACTCCTCGCTCATCCCCGGCATCAAGTCAGCTGCCCTCAGTTGCTTCAAGAGCGAAGGGTACGAGACTCTGATGACCGTCAATGACAAGGGAGAAAAGACCATCATCTACGCCAAAAAGCTCCCTAAGGGCAAGAAGGAGTTTGTCCTCTTCTCTCAAGAAGAAAATGAACTCAGCATCATCAACGTGGCCGGCGACATCTCGCTCAACGACATCAAGCAGATTGCCGACTGAGCAGTCCCGTCCGGCCCCCTCTCCCACAACCGCAGAAACAGCCTGCATAAAAAAGGCAACAAGACGGCCATCCATCTCACACAAAACATATAACTTTACGGATGAAAACAAAAAGAAGGCAACCATAAACATACCGCGCAACAACCATGTCTATATGGAAGAGGCTTATGGGAATAGAGGAGTTCGGGGAGGATGGGCCAATCCCCGACATGGCAACTATACACTATGCCATCATAGACACAGAAGTAGGGCTGAAAGACCATAAGATTCACGACATAGGAATACTTCGATATGACGGAGCCGTCTACCATTCTGCCTCGAGGAATGACGCGATGCAATTTCTTCAAGGTACGGATTATTTGTGCGGGCACAACATCATTCACCACGATACCAAATATCTTTTCCATGAGGAACAGAAACAGTGGACACTGGTTGACACCCTCTACATGTCTCCTTTGCTGTTTCCAAAACGTCCTTACCACAGATTGCTCAAGGATGACAAACTGCTATCAGAACAGGCCAACAATCCTGTAAATGACTGTGAGAAAGCCAAGATTCTGTTGATGGAAGAGATTGCAGCCTGGGCAAACCTGCCTCAAGAGAATAGGGCAATCTTTACAGAGTTGCTCAAAGGACAAACCGAATTCAAAGGATTCCTGCAGATGGTAGGTGCGTCAAGCAACGTCAGAGACCTGCAGAAACTTATCAAGTCAGTCTACGATGGCCTCATCTGTTCAAATGCAGACATTAAATCGTTAGTCAGCAAATACCCATGTGAACTGGCATACGCACTTAGTCTGACGGGCACATCAGATTACAGTTCCGTCACTCCTGGATGGGTTCTGCACCAATACCCGGCGGTAGAACATGTAATGGAACTTCTGCGGAAGACGCCCTGCCAAAATGGTTGCCCCTACTGCAAAAGCAAGTTGGACATACACAGCAACCTAAAATCCTTTTTCGACTATGACCAATTCCGCACTTATGAAGGGGAACCCTTGCAAGAGCGTGCCTGCAGAGCCGCGGTGGAAGGAAAATCGCTATTGGCGATATTCCCCACAGGAGGCGGAAAGTCCCTAACCTTTCAACTTCCAGCCTTGATGGAAGGACATGCCGTACATGGGCTTACCGTAGTGATATCGCCCCTCCTTTCACTTATGAAAGACCAAGTGGACAACTTGACGAACCATGGCATTACCGAGGTTGTAACCATCAACGGACTCTTGGATCCTATAACACGAGCCAACTGCATTCAAAGGGTTCAAGATGGCGGAGTGTCTCTCTTATACATTGCTCCGGAGACATTACGTTCCCCAACATTGAAAAAGATTCTGGCCGTACGCAATGTAGTAAGGTTCGTGATAGACGAGGCACACTGTTTCTCATCATGGGGACAAGATTTTCGGGTAGACTACCTGTACATCGCACGTTTCATCAAGGAATACCAAGACAAGAAAGGACATGGCCGCCAGATACCGGTATCCTGTTTCACAGCCACAGCCAAGCCAAAAGTAATACAGGACATCAAAGATTACTTTCAGCATAACCTTGGGCTTCATCTGGAACTTTTCGCTTCCTCAGCCTCACGCACGAACCTGCATTATTCAGTGATACATACAGAATCCGAAGAGGAAAAATACACAAAACTGAGAGCATTGATTTCGGAGGAGGACTGCCCAACCATCGTATACGTGTCGCGGACAAAAAGAACACGTGAACTTGCCGACAAACTTAGCAGGGATGGATTCAAGGCTCTTCCTTTTAACGGACGTATGGAGTCAGATAAAAAGGTGGACAACCAGAATGACTTCATGAACGACCGTGTACGTATCATCGTTGCCACCTCCGCCTTTGGCATGGGTGTAGACAAGAAAGACGTAGGGCTGGTCATCCATTATGACATATCAGACTCGCTGGAGAATTACATTCAAGAGGCGGGAAGAGCAGGAAGAGACCCACATCTGAATGCCCGGTGCTTTGTCCTCTATGGAGATGATGATTTGGACAAGCATTTTATTCTGCTTAACCAAACGAAACTCAGCATACAGGAAATAAACCAAGTATGGAGAGCCATAAAAGGACTTACCAAACAAAGAATAAAGATATGCAAATCTGCCTTGGAGATAGCACGTGCCGCAGGATGGGATGACTCTGTAAGCGAAATAAAGACCAGAGTGCGCACAGCATTGGCGGCACTTGAGCAAGCTGGTTACCTGGAACGTGGCACCAATGTTCCTCATGTATATGCCACAGGTATAACAGTGAAGAATATGGGCGAAGCCAGGACGAGGCTCTCCATGTCCAGATACTTTGATAAGGACGAGGCAGAAAAGGCCGCAAGAATCATCAAGTCACTCATCTCAAAGAAATACACATCCAAGGACGATGCCGAGGCCGAATCCAGAATAGACTACCTGGCCGACACCCTTGGAATAAGCAAGAAAGAGGTGATAACGGCTGTAGAAAGCATGACCCAGGAAGGCATCCTCAAGGACAACCAAGACATGTCGGCCTATCTGCTTGACGAAAACAACACGGGACGCAAGACAAAACTCATGCTGGAGCGTTTTGCTAAATTGGAGCAGCACATCATTCAAAACATACCAGACAATTCCGTCAGTATCTCCTACAAGCAACTGAACGAACAAGCCGTGATGGACGGCATAACAACCGCCAAGGAAAAAGACATCAAGACCATCTTTTATTTTCTTTCCATCAGTGAATACATACACAGAAAGAGACTTGACGGTTCACAGAATGTGGAAGTCACATGGCAGCAAAGTGCCGAACATATATCAAGAAGATTTGAAAAAAGAATCACGATATGTAGGTTCGCCGTGGAATGGCTCTACAAACAAGCCGCAGAAAACACGGCAGAGGACACTCGGGAAACATGTGTACGTTTCTCTGTAGTGGAACTTATGAACCAAATAAAAGAAAACAGCCATACACTCTTTTCCAATACGGACGACATACAACTGCAAGAAGTTAAAGAGGCACTGCTCTACCTCTCCAAAATAGATGCGCTCAAACTGGAAGGCGGATTCCTCGTGCTATACAACTCCATGGACATTCGCAGACTGAAGGACAACAGGCAGCAGTTCAAGCAAGAGGATTACCGACTGCTGAACGAATTCTACAGGCTGAAGATGCAGCAAATACACATCGTGGGGGAATATGCCAACCTAATGGTCAAGGACTATAATGCTGCACTCCTCTATGTACACGACTACTTCAACTTAGACTACAAACATTTTATATCAAAGTACTTCAAGGGAGAAAGAAACAATGAAATACAGCGTGGCTTATCTCCCAAGAAATATCAGCAGTTAATGGGGCAACTTTCCGAAAAACAACGGGAGATAATCTCCAACAAAAACTCTCGATGCATAGTGGTGGCAGCAGGACCCGGTAGCGGAAAGACCAGAGTCCTGGTACATAAACTTGCTTCTCTGCTCATCATGGAAGATGTCAAACATGAGCAATTGCTCATGCTCACCTTCTCAAGGGCTGCCGCCATAGAATTCAAGCAAAGACTTATAGAACTAATCGGGAATGCTGCTCATTATGTGGAAATAAAGACATTCCATTCCTATTGCTTTGACCTCATGGGA
This sequence comes from Prevotellaceae bacterium, assembly GCA_019420585.1. Taxonomy (GTDB): domain Bacteria; phylum Bacteroidota; class Bacteroidia; order Bacteroidales; family Bacteroidaceae; genus Physcousia. Next base: position 1,481 of record JAHZGX010000017.1, on the reverse strand, counting down.
AGAATGGGAAATCTAGAAGATGCAGGAGAAGTGGTGAAGAAATCCGCAGAAATGATAAATGCGGGGGAAGTAGAGCCGAGCAAGATTGCCAAAGCCGCACTGGTCATTGATGAAGCACAGGACATGTGTGCCGACGACTTCAATCTAGTCAAAGCATTGATGGACAAGAATGAAGATATGAGAGTCATTGCCGTAGGCGATGATGACCAGAACATCTATGCTTTTCGTGGCTCCCGTTCTCAATACATGTACGAACTGACATTAGAGGCCGGTGCCGAACTAATGGAAATGACAGAGAACTTCCGAAGTTGCAGGCACATTGTGGATGCAGCCAATTCCTTCGTCCACAATATCCGGCACAGAATGAAACAATCCCTCATCATACCCATGCTCCAAGAAGACGGACATGTGGAAATAGTCCACCATACATCGCCATACATCTACCAACCTCTGATCGAAGATATCATACACAGCAAAGAACAAGGCAATACTTGTGTACTCACACAAACAAACGAAGAAGCGGCCATCCTTGTTGCCTTGCTGCGCAGACATGGAATTAAAAGCAGACTGGTGCAGTCTATGGAGGGATTCCGCTTCTGGAACCTTGCAGAAATCCGTTACTTCCTTAAACAACTGAATCAAGAACCACATTCACCCATCATCACTGATTCCCAATGGGAAAATGCGAAAAACAAGACATACGGCAAATATGCCAACAGCAAATGTCTGCCATATGTAAGGCGATGCTTGGAAATGTACGAGGAGACAAATAAGGGAAAATATATCAGCGACCTGAAAGAGCATATTTTCGAATCGTCCATAGAGGACTTTTGCGACATATCAGAAGAAGGAATCATCGTCTCCACCATACATAAGTCAAAAGGACGCGAATTTGACAATGTATACATCATGGAAACTGAAAATTCCAAGCAAAATGACGAACTATACCGACGAGACTACGTAGGAATCACCAGAGCAAAGAGAAACCTACACATCCACACTAACGGAAGAACGTTTAACGAAATCAAGGCAGACTCACATAAAACAGACTCACACATATATTCCATGCCGGAAGAGGTGGTGCTGCAACTCTCACACAAAGATGTAAACCTTGGATTCTTCAAGCGATGTAAAAGGGAAGTCCTGGCTCTACAAAGTGGTGATTCGCTGATATACAACAGCCCATTCCTTTATTCTGCCACATCCCAACTTTGCGTTGCCCAGTTATCCCAAAAGATGCAGGAAACACTCACCGGCTGGAATGCAAAAGGATATGAAGTAACATCAGCATCCGTACGCTTTATCGTGGCATGGAAATCTAAAGACGCTCCCAAGGAAGAAGAAGAGTCTGCCGTGCTGCTGGCCGATCTTGTTCTGAAGAAAAACATGTGATTTCCCTTAGTATTCTTCGCCTTCAAGAGTTTTTTCGTAATTCTGGAAAACTTTCGTTAGTGCCTTATACAAAGGACTTTGGGAGAATT
>JAHZGX010000016.1 GCA_019420585.1 Prevotellaceae bacterium | reverse complement strand
GGTCAAGTAAGCTGACTGGCTGCAGGGGAGGAACGCACCGCAAAGCCCGGTGGATCCTCCCCTGGCATGCCTGAGAACGGACTGCCATTCCCCACCCTGTTCTCCCCAAAAATATCCTTACGCCCTCGGCATTGTCAAGATTTTAGAGACACAGTGCGAAAAAGCGCCTGCCCAGGAAAAAATAAAAGTCAGGTGAGGAAATTTTTTTTTCCTAGTGAGAAACATAAAATCAGGTGGTTTGGCAAAAATGCGAATATGTAAAGAAAAAGGAATCAGCGGAAACTTAGCGGAAAACAAGCGTATAAGTCAGCGATTCAGAAAAGGAAGAACTTCTTGTCAGCGACACTTCTTGGATTCGCCCCAAAGAGATTGATTTTGGCACAGAACCCAAATCGGCCATTCATTAAACCCTAATCTTAGGGGCCTTTTTGGACAAGCAAGGGAAACATATCTCGGCCTAATGGCCGATTTGGGTTAAACTTCTGATGCTCTTCTGTGTTGTCCTTTTCTCTGCCGGCCCTGGCCTGGGAGGAAAAGGGCCTCCCCCGTGAGGGCTGTCCCTACGACTCTCTCCCAGCCGTCTCAAAATCTCAAAATCTCAAAATCTCAAATCTCAAATGAAAAAAAGGTATGCAAAAAAAACACGTACCCCTCTCTTTAAGATTATATATCTTATTATTATTTAATTAGTTATAATATATATATAATATAAAAGTAAGGGGAAGTGGTACCCTTCTTTTTTTCTATTGAGATTTGAGATTTTGAGATTTGAGACAGCCCACCCCCAAGTGAAACACAGGAAAAGATAGACTTAATTCCCTAAAAAGCAATGACGTACGACATTTTCAACAAGACCACGCCGGCGATTCCGAGGCACGCACTTTGCAAGACAAGCCCTTCTGCAGACATTAAAAAGCATGCGTGAGACATCCATTTTGACGTAAATTCCTGCCGAGGATGCCCGTTTCACCGCGGTGGGACTACATTTCCCGCCAACAGACGTTGCGGGATTTGCAAGCCAATGAAGCCTCCTGCGGGCATCTCAGGCACGGAAAAGGCACGTTGACTCCATCTCATGAAGGTTTCCAAACCCCGATTCGGCCATTTGACCGAGATTTGCTTCCCTTGCCTGTCCCAAAGGACTCTAATGGCCGATTGGGGGTAAAGGATGGGCTGTATTTGGAAAAACCATCTCAACTCTGGGAAAAAAATCCGGGATTCCGCATGTCATTTCCATTGAAAAAGAGTAACTTTGTCTGTGAAATCACCTAACATATAAAATCGCACAAATATGAAAAGAGAACTGACAATGGTCGCGCTGGCACTGACGTGCTTGACATTGTGGGCAGACCCCGTGGACCGGGAAGCCGCAAGAGAGACCGCACGCCTCTTCCTCCAGGAGAAGGGAGTGGACATGACCACGACGGCACCGGCACACCGCGCGCCTCGCAAGAAGGCGGCAGGGAAGGATGACTCGTATTACTACGTGTTCAATGCCGGCAACGACAAGGGATACGTAATCGTGTCCGGCGACGACCGTACTGAGGAGGTGCTGGGCTACGTGGACCACGGGACGTACTCCGAGGACGCACTGCCCGAGCACATGAAGTCATGGCTGCAGCGCTACGCCCACCAGATTCAGTATCTCATCGACAACGACATCAAGGGAAGCACTCCCCGGCAGAGAGCCGCCGCAAGGCGCAAGTTGAAGGCCACCAAGCACGCAGTGCCCGTGCTGATGACCACTACATGGAACCAAGGAGACCCCTACAACTCCAAGTGCCCCGTGTATTACAAGGGAGACGGCACCACCGACCAGCCTGCTTCGGGCTGCTCAGCCACAGCACTGGCACAAGTGTTGAATTTCTACAAGCACCCTACACGCACCAAGGCAGAGATTCCCTCCATAACGAACACTTACACCCTGGACAACGGGACCAAGAAGACCGTGACCACCAAGGCCATACGGCGCGCCACCAAGATTGACTGGGACAACATGGTGGACAACTACACGGGCAACGAGACACAGGAGCAGCGGGATGCCGTGGGCAACCTGATGTATTATGTGGGTCAGGCCATAGGCATGGGCTACGGTTCCTCATCGGGTGCAGCAGTCAGCACGAACGTAATCAACGCTTTGGTCAACTACTTCGGATATGATGACGGAGCCTATATAGCCACACGCGACAAATACTCCATTGACGGATGGTTTGACTTGATATACGAGGAGATTGCCTCCGGACACCCCGTAGACTTCGCAGGTTGGAACACCGGCGGCGGCCACTCATTCGTGCTGGACGGCTTCGACGGCGAGAGGCTGTTCCACGTCAACTGGGGCTGGGGCGGCGGAAGCGACGGATGGTTCCTGCTTGAAGTGCTCAGTCCGGGCGACAACAGCGGCATAGGAGCCAGCCCGAGCAGCGACGGCTACTGCCTGGGAGAGACGGCCGTGATGAACGTACGCCTGCCAGATGCTGTAAAATCCGAGCCCACAGCATGCCTAACCATCAACGACGTCACCATCAACGGAACTGCAATCAAGGGCAACTACATCAACTGGACAGGTGCTGCTGGCAACTTCAACGCAGGCATCGTATACCAAAAGGAGGACGGCTCACTGGAGCCTGTGGGCGGCAAATACGAGTCATTCGCGCTGAATCCCAACTATCTGTACAATAAGAACTATGACGTGAACGGCCTGCTGCCCGAGGGCACCTGGCACATATCACCAGCCAGCAAACTGAGCAGCGCAAAGGTCTGGCGCCCGAAATACAACATGCGCGACACCTACATCGAGGCCGTGGTGGACGCAGAGAAGAACACCACACTGCGCTTGGTGACGCCCATTCAGGATGTAAGGATAAACACCATCAAGTGCATCGGCACGGGCGAGGCCGGGGCACAGCAGGAGATTCAGGTCACCTTCACCAACCATGGAGATGAGTTCCTCAAGGAACTCCGACTCTTTGCCAGCACCTCAGACGTGAAGGTGGATGCCGAGAGCCGCACCATGGTGGCACTGAAGAAGGGCGAGACAGGGACATACAGTTTCTTCTACACACCAGACGAGGGCGGTGAGTATAACCTGTGGATATGCTCGGAAAGCAATGGAGAAGGCGAGGTCGGAACCGGCAAGATAAACTTTGCAGAGAAAGGTCAGGGCACAAAACCCAACCTGTCAGTGGTATCATTCAGTTTCAAGAACGCAGTGAGCGGAACGGTGTACGGGCAGAGACTCACAGGAGCCGTGGCCATCCGCAACAAGGACAGCAAGCCATTCTCAGGCAAGGTGGTGCTACAACTATGGCGGCAGCCGCAGGGTTCCAACACGGCATGGAGTTCATCGTCAAGCACCTCATTCGTGGAGATAGAGCCTGCACGCACGACACAGGCAAATTTCGAGTTCACCGGTCTGGAATACGGGACGACATACCGCATCCAGGTAAAGGTCTACGGCAACGAGATTGAAAAGGGCGGTCTTTGGGATCATGGATGGGTGTGCCAGCCCGGCATCGTCATGTGGAAGGGCGACGGGAGCGTCACCGCGGCAGCCACGA
>JAHZGX010000015.1 GCA_019420585.1 Prevotellaceae bacterium | reverse complement strand
TGTCCTTCGACCCCTCTCCCGCGCCTCCGGGATTAAACATAAACGCCTTAATGTGAAAAGTTGCGCCCGGGAAGGGCATCTGTTAGGAAAAATAAACTCAGAAAATATTAAAAATCAAATAGATACAACATACCGAACGAACTGCATGCCTTGGTGGAGAGCAGGAAATGTCATGCACCACCAACAATAGTCAGCAGGAAAGGACATGGAATCAGACAAAGCATAAGGTTCCTGGTGCCATATATTAAGGAAGCAAGGACTCATGCGTGACTGCCGGGAAAGGCAGAAGCAGAATCGCGCAGACCTTGCCATAAACCCCAATCGGCCATTAGGCCGAGATATATTTCCCTTGCTTGTCTCAAAAGACTCTGTTCTGTGTTTTCCGCACTCTCTTTCCCTGTTTGCTGCCCATCTCCTCTCGCCGTAGCCCGCTACGCCTTCGAGAAGTTGGTGGCAAACAGAAAAAGAGAGCACAGGAAAGACATCAGAACCCTAACGGCCGATTGGGGATAAAAAATCCTGCCGTCAGCAGGATTCAACCGTGCTGACGGCAGGAGAAGTGAAAAAGATGGTTGGGAGTGTTTCGCTTAGACTGTCGGCATCAGCGAATTTCCTCTATTTGTTCCCGGGAGAGCCCCGTGTACCTTATGATCCTCTCTATAGGTTCCCGGTCTTCCAGCATCATCCGGGCGGTCTCCAACTTCTGAAGGTCAATTCCTTCCGCAATTCCTTCTGCCTTTCCCTTGGCAAGCCCCTCCTTCTTTGTGTTCTCAATCACGTTGTTCTGTATCATGATGGCGTTCAGGTGCTCGTCATAGGCGTGCTGCTCCGCCTTGCTCATGGAGTAGTATTTCAGTTTCTCTCGGGCCTCCTGCAGCCCAGGAGCCGTGGTGTCCTCCTTGATGACCCCGTCCTTGAGATACTTCACCCATTCCTCCAGGGGAGTCACGGCATTCTGGTTGAACTCGTTCACCCTCACGAGGATGTACTCAGGGAATATCTCGGAGGGAGTCCTGCGCAGGATGGCATCCTTCTCCCGGGTGCTCACCACCAGATGGTCCTTCGTGTGGACGCCCGTGAAGACGTTCTGCCCTACGTACAGGTAGTCGGCCCCCTTGCCCAGGTCAAAGTAGAGTATGCTGATGGAGTACACCCTCTTCACCTCCCTGTACGTGCTGCCAAGGTCGATGTGCTCCGTGATGGCCTTTGCCACTCCGTAGAGGATGGGCTCCAGGTAATAGACCTCGCTGGTATTCTGCACCTCCACGATGATGATGTCCCCCTTGCTGTCCTTGGCCTTGATGTCCATGCGGTTGAACTTGTCGTCCGCGTCCTGCTGGTTTCCCTCGCTCTCCAGTATCTCCACAATCTTTATCGGCTCGTTGAGGAAGACCGTCAGGAAGCCCTCCAGCACGTCGAAGTTGGCCTTCTGCCTGAGCAGTCTCTTGATGGCCCAGTCAAACCGTATGTATCTGTCCTGTATGTTGCACATGGCTGAATGGTTAGGTGTTAGTACATTGCAAAAATAGGGGAAAAAGGTGACAGTTCCCTCTCTTCGTGTAAAAAACAGCACAGAAAAGTATCAGAACCCTAATGGCCGATTGAGGATTCTACCACCTCCCTCTCGCCGGCAGGAACGTTCTATGAGAAGATAAGGTAAGGACGCAACGTATTGTGTAAACCGGCACAGTGATTTTCCTTTGGCATGAATTCCTTTTTCTTTACATATTCGCATTTTTGCCAAACCACCCGATTTTATGTTTCTCACCAGGAAAAAAAATTTTCCTCACCTGATTTATTTTTTTTCCTGGGCAGGCGCTTTTTCGCATTTTGCTTCCAAAATTTTGACAATATCAAGACGCGAAGGTACGACATTACGGCGAAGGGCATGACTTGGGGGAAAAGGAAAAGGCAGCAACCCGAGAACAAGTTGCTGCCTTTGCTGAGCCGATAGGGGGACTCGAACCCCCGACCCACGCATTACGAATGCGTTGCTCTACCAACTGAGCCATATCGGCGAAACCGCAGGCAAAGGTACTGCTTTTTTTTGAATGGGCAGGGAATCTAAGGGGGAAAATGTCATGTGGCGTGCGATATTTCTTTCATGGCCTGGTGGAGCGATAGACGGGACTCGAACCCGCGACCCTCGGCTTGGGAAGCCAATGCTCTACCAACTGAG
>JAHZGX010000014.1 GCA_019420585.1 Prevotellaceae bacterium | reverse complement strand
TAAGGGACTTCGGACAGGGGGAGCAGGCTCGTTTGAGTTTTACCGGACAGCAATAAACTCAAATATAGCATATAGCCCCGGGACTGCTCTCATGTAAGCAGTCCCGGGGCTATATGCAAGACAGGAAGGAGCATTACCTCGGCTCCTCCATAACCGAAGACTTCAGAGACCCAGTTTCTTCTTTGCCTTGGCGGCAGCATCCTGCACAGCCTTGTCAGCAGCATCCTGGGCATCATCCACAGCCTCATCAACCTTAGCCTTGGCATCCTCCACGGCCTTGCCGGCAGTCGCCTCAGCCTCTGCTTCGGCGGCATCCTTGGCCGCAGCAGCGGCTTCCCTGGCAGCATTGGCATCAGCCTTTGCGGCACTCTTGGCATCCTGCGCTGTACCCTGCATGTCAGAGGGCAGGTTCTTCACGGCATCCAGCAGTTTGCTCACCGTAGCGGAGTTCACATCCAGTGATTTCAACTTATCAGAGTTCTCTTCCATGAAAGCCTTGAACTGGCTGGCATACTTCTGAACCAACTCCTGGTCACCGCTCTCCAATGCCTTCTGCACCTCGTCAGCGACCTTGTCAATCGCATCCTTGATTTGCTCAGCATCACCGCTCTGCAGTTCACGGGTCAGTTCTGCCTGCAAATCCTCAACCGTATCTTCCTCCAGAGTAGCCACGGTGTCTATGAGGAGCGAATCCTCCTCGGCAACCTTGCTGTCGGTACTTCCTCCACAGGAAGAAAACATAACGGCGGCCACAACAGCCACCAACAGGAATACTTTCTTCATTTCTTTAGCCTCCTTTATTGATTAAGCAACAATCCTCCTACCACAAAGCCGGTTCGTGTGATTCCGTCCGCGCATATATACATGCGAGAAAAACACATTACTACTTGACCACCTTTCTCACCTTACCGCCTTGACTGACCAAGTTGATTCCCTCCACGGGAACAGCATGCCTTACCCCGTCCGTTGTATAATAAGAGAGCGGTGAGGAACCCGATGCTTCGGGGACATCCGACACAGGACTGGGAGCCGTGCCAAGTACCGGAACCACCATCGCATCTAGAGTCATCCTCATTGCATTGGCACGGCACATTACCGTGCCAATGTACATACTACGCGGATGGACGCTCTCCTGAGAATCGTGAGCATGGAACACAATACGCAACTGCCCCTCCTTATCGGTGAACAAAGAGTGATGACCGGTACCGTACAATCCCTTCCATCGGCGCAGGAAAGGGTTGGAAGAACTCTTTGACCAACTACCCCGTGAAATATTGGTGGTCAAGGCATACCCCACAGCATAGTCCTGGCTCCTGTAGTCATTGCCCGAGTAGGTGAGGAAATAGCGCATTCCCTGCTTGTACACATTGGGGCCTTCAACCACCTTGCCCATTCTGAGTTCCCATTCTTCCGTGGCAGAGAAACACTTCTTGAGCGTCCCCTCCACCGGAGTAATATAGTCATCAGACAGTTGCACCTGCCAAATACAATTGCCGTCAGTAAACCGCACGAAGAACATATAGGCAGTGCTGTCAGTGTCAAAGAACACTGACGAGTCTATGCACTTCTCATTGCCCAGCAAACCTTCCATCTGATAAGAACCCACCTGGCGGAAAGGACCAAGGGGAGATTTGGCCGTAGCGGCATATAGGTGTTCGTTGGCCGAATAATACATGATGTACTTGTCGCCCACATGATACACTTCCGGAGCCCAGAACCACTGGGTTTCTGTAGTATTGACCTTGTTCAAGGCCAGCCCACGATACTTCCAATACTTGAGGTCTGTGCTTGTATAGCAGCGTATGCCATTGGCATCATTGGTGCCATAAGCATAATACGTGTCGCCCTCAAGCAGGATATAGGGGTCTGCCAAAGGCACCTGGCTCTTCTCGGTCTGTGCCGAAACCTGCATGCAAAGTCCCTGCAGCAGAACAATAGCAACAGTAAGGAATATATTTCTTTTCATCTGCAAATGTATATGTAATGGGGTGTCATTTGAACGGGATCAGCGTGTCTGCCATCCGGCAGCCTTGGCCATCTTGCCTGCAATTTCCGTATTGTCGATGCGTCCCCGTATCAAATCGGCTCCCGCACCGACAGCAAAACAGGGAACATAGCCGTTGCTGTGGCCTCCGCTTGGCCATCCCACCAGGGCACACTCCGACATTACACGCTTGACGGTACCGGCAAACTCATCGTCCTTCTGATAAAGCGATTTGCTGTCTATACCTTTGCCATCGAGCACACGCTGGAATGAACGCTGCAGGCGAGCCGTCTGGTCATCGTTTACGTTCACTTTATCCCAAAATCCGAAATTGTCTGTAAGGAAAGCCTTGGCCACTTCCCAAGTGTATTTGTCACCGTTCTTCTCACGTAACTTGTGCAGTTCACTGCCCAACTTGGCGATGCTCATGCGCTGGTTGGCCACAATCTTCAGGTTCAGGTCATAGGAGCCTTTGCCCAACACAATTCCTCCTGTCTCATGGTCAGCCGACACCACGATGAGAGTCTCATCGGGATGCTGCTGATAGAACTCGTATGCCACTTTCACAGCATTGTCCATATCTATGAGTTCCGGGATGAAGGCAAGGTCATTGGCATGACATGCCCAGTCAATCTTGCCACTCTCCACCATTAGGAAGAACCCATCTTTCTCATCCTGCTTTTTCATGAGGAAGTTGATAGCAGCACGTGTAATGTCGGTCAGCGAAAGGTCGTCCTTCTCCCGGTCCAAGGCGTAGGGGATTCCTCCTCTATCCTTGCGGCTGGCCTCCTCACTTTGCAGGAGAATCATCTTGCCTGCCTTTCGGCTTCGCTTCTGATAGTTCTCATATCCACGGGCAATGGTGTAGCCAGAGTCCTTGGCCTGCTGATAGAGGTCAGAACCGCCATCCGGATTGTTTGGAGACGCAAAGTCTGAACCGGCAAAGAAGTCAAAACCCGACTGGGTCAATTGCTGCCCTATCTCATATGTCTGGCCACGCTTGCCCACATGGGCATAGAAAGCCGCAGGGGTAGCATTGTCCACGCTCACACTGGTGGCAATGCCCACTGCTGCTCCCGCGTCATGCGCCCACTGGGCAATACTGTAAACTGGAGTGGTCAAGTCCTTGAGCACGCCCAGCGCACCGTTCTTAGTCTTATGCCCGGTAGCCAAAGCCGTTCCTGCAGCAGCAGAGTCGGTCACGCCATTAGTGGCACTTTGAGTGTTTACCATAGCCGAGTATGGAAAACTGGGAAAGCAAAGCGGCGTGATACCAATGCGCCCGTCAAGCGCACCCAAATAAGTCTCCGCGGCATTGACCTGGTTTACACCCATTCCGTCACCGATGAAATAAAACACATACTTCGCACGTCCTTCGGCCATGGCCACAAGAGCCAGAACAAAGATACTCAAAAACAAAGTTACTCTCCTCTTCATTATATTATTATATATTGTTTTCTACCATACAAAGTTACGACTTCTCTACAAACTTCCCAAACAGGAAAACGCTTTCTTCACGCACTCTTTGCACAAGAAGTCAACGCCGCAGCCACAGGACAGGCAGGTGATTCACATTAAGAACAGCACGATGCGACCACAGGGTGAAGAAGTTTCAAGCACACAATCTCCACTTTGGGAAAAGCCCGTCAGAGAGAATGTCAACATCCCATGCTGTCGCGATAGAAGTCCAAAGCCTCAAAGATTTCTTTCTTGCTGGCTGTCTGGTTGATGCGTATATCACCGATGTCAGCCAGGAGAGTGAAGTTAACCTGCCCGGCGGAGAGGTTTTTCTTGTCGTGCGTCATGTAGTCGTACAGCCGTTCATACTTCTTGCAGTCAATGAGGAAAGTGCCATAACTCTCCTTGACAAACGTGAGAGTTTGTTGCAACACATCGTGTGGGAAATTCATGCGCATGGCACTCAGATAAAGTTCACAAATCAGTCCCCATGCCACAGCATAGCCGTGCAAGACAGTCCTGCCCTCAGCCAGTGCCAGGCTCTCAAAGGCATGGCCAACGGTATGGCCGAGGTTCAAAGCCTTACGTATGCCCTTCTCCGTGGGATCCTGCTCCACCACCCTTTCCTTCACAGCCACACTCTCGGCAATCATGTCCTGCAACCGGTGCAGGTCTGGTTGCATGAGGTCAAAATCCATCAGTTCCCTCCAGTGCGCACGGGTACTGATCAGTCCATGCTTAAGCATCTCAGCATACCCCGAGCACAGGTTTCTGCTGTCCAATGTACCTAGGAAACAGGAAGAAAGAATCACGGTACGCGCAGGACAGAACACGCCTATCTCGTTCTTCAGGCCGCCAAAGTTGATGCCCGTCTTGCCTCCCACACTGGCATCCACCATGCTCAGCAACGTAGTGGGAATATTGATATATGGTATTCCGCGCTTGAAGGTGCCAGCAGCAAAACCGCCCAAGTCCGTCACCATTCCGCCGCCTAGGTTGACAAGCAGGCTGTGACGTGTGGCTCCGCCCTGCTGCAGTGCCGTCCACACAGAAGCCAGCGTATCCAGGTCCTTGTGTTCATCAGTAGGCTGTATGACGATGTCTTGAGCACCTTCCAGGCACTTGATACCGTTAAGCAAGGGACGACACTGCCGCATGGTGGTAGTGTCTGTGAGCATAAAAAGGCGGTCATGGGAGATTCCTGCCAAAGCCTGCGTCAGGCTCTGCTCCAGATTTCGGGTCAATATAATGTTCTGCTTTTCCATAATACTGTCATGATAAAATGAGGGAGGGAAGCACCTTCTGTGAGCAGAAAGCCCTCCTGTGCAAAGGTACGCACTTTTCGTGAAAAAAGTCAACGGCACACCCGTATAACGCGTATACCCACCGAGGAAGGATGTTGCTCCAGGTAACGGCAGAGGGGCATGCTGTCCAGCACCACCCGATGGTTGATGCTGCTTGCATTGAGCAGATGCAGGAGGCCGTCATCGCCCCACACAGCCAGCCCCAGATGACTCACGTCCAGTCCGTCTTTCTTGGTCACGAGAGCCAAGATATCACCGTCCTGCACGCATGAGAGTTCCTGCCGACTGCACCCGGTAAGAGCGGCTGGGATGTAGCATACCTGCTTCCCGGCGAACGCTTTCTCATGCTGCGCCACTCGCCTCGCTTCCTCGTCATTAGTGGTTATGGCAGGATAGGCGGTGCGATGGCGGCTCATGTAATGGAGGTGCAGGTGCTGGGTAGCCGTAAAAGGAAAAGCATCCGAGTCCCGACCTTCCGTCACCTCCTCCACCAGCCCCAGGCCCTGCGCCGACTCTACCCACTGGCTGAAATAATGGTTACGGCTGGCATAGCCGTCCATCTCCCCATGCCGGTAGCGCAGAGCCTTGAGCCATCGGCAATAGTCCTCCCATCCTGTACCTCCGTGGCTTGAGGCCAGCGTGAGTGCCGTCACCGTCTCCACCAGCGTGGTGCAGTCCATCTGCCGCAGGTTCACCACCAACCTCTCCTGTCCGTCCTTGCTCTCCAGTGTATGTGCCACATAAGGCACCCCTAGGAACTGACGGGCATAGTGAAGCATGAGTGAGGAATCACGGGACAGGCGGTTTGCGCTGCGGAGCAATGCCTCCACGCGCACACTGTCTTCCGATTCATACACCACCGCCATGCACGAAACAGCCTGCAACAGCAGGACAAGCCCTATGAGCATGCGCCGCATCAGCGTTCCTCCTCAGGCAGGTGTACCAATGCCGTTACAGCAAAAGTGACCAGACAGAAGGCCATCACTATCCAGAAAAACTGCACATAGCCCACGCTGTCGGATATCCATCCGCTCACCATACCGGGCAACATCACTCCACCCAAATACTGGAAAGCCGTACAGAGTGAGAACACACTGGTACTGCGCTCGCCATGAGCAAAGGCCACCAGATAGAGAGTATAGGCCGTGAAGCCCAGTCCGTAGCCCAATTGCTCGAAGAAGACACAAGAGGCCACGGCCCAGGTGGAAGTGCATTGGACATAACTGAGGTACACATACACGATATCCGGAAGTGTGATGCAAATCACCAGCGGCCAAAGGCAACGCTTCAGTCCATGACGTGACACAAGCCAGCCGCCCAGCAGCCCACCCAGCAGCAAACCGCCCACACCTATGGTGCCATACACCATGCCGTAAGTGACATCGTCCATGCCCAAGCCGCCTTCTGCCACAGAACGCTTCAGGAAAAGAGGCACTATCTTGGTAAGCAGTCCCTCAGGCAGGCGGAACAGAAGGATAAAAGCGAGTGCCGTGGCGATATGGGGCTTGCGGCAAAACACCACAAAAGTCTGCATGAAATCAGCCAAAATATGCCTGCGTGCCACAGGTGGTGCCGGAAGTTCCACAGCCGGGAGCACACGTGAATGCCACAAGCAGAGAAGCAACATCAATGATGCCACAGACAGGAAAGTAAGTGACCACGCCACACTCACATGCATGCCGCTGTGCTGCAGCAACCCGGCCAAAGCCACCAATCCGCCCTGTCCCACCACCATTCCTATACGGTAGAAGGTATTGCGCACGCCCACGTAAAACTCCTGTTCCACATGAGAAAGTCCCAGAATATAAAATCCATCGGCCGAGATGTCGTGTGTGGCACTGCCAAAGGCCACCAGCATGAACAGAGCCAGTGTGGCCTGCATCCACACGGGAGTAGGCAGAGTGAGTGCCACGGCCGCCAAAGCCGCGCCCACCAGCAGTTGCATGGAGATTATCCACCATCGTTTAGTGCGGAACGTATCTATGAACGGACTCCACAGAGGCTTGATGACCCAAGGCAACCCAAGCCAACTGGTGTACAGGGCAATCTGAGTGTCGGTAAGTCCCATCTCCTGATAAAACACCACAGACATCAGCATGACTGCCGCATAGGGCAACGACTCACCCAAGTACAAACTGGGTACCCACGTGTATGGTTTGTTCGTTTTCATTGTTTGGTCACTATATATAAAATTCGTCTTAGTTTTTTACCATCTGAAATACGCACCATGCCCAATCTACCGCCGCCGTGTGCTCACCGTGGAACAGCCAACCAGACGGTCATAACGTCCGCCCTGCCCCCGGTAATAGACTAGGGTGGCATACTCATTCTCAGCCTCATGGAAGTCACCGTCGGTGCGCCGCGTGCCGCCATCCTCCTGGCGGTACTGGTAACTGTAATACCCCTGCTTGAGCAAGACTGCAACATGATACTGACCTGCCTGCTCGTCATAGTCCATGCGGCATTCGGGAGCGTAAGCCGGTCCTGTCCATAGCCCGCACACGTACACATCGCCTCCGGGCAAGCGCGGAGTGGTGAGCGTGAAGTGCACCACCACATACTCGGCCGTGGTGCTCTCACTTCCGTCCTCAGGACTACGTATGACACGCACCCCATTCTGGTCTTCCACATAGGAATAGTTACGGGCAGGGCGGTCGTCAAGGAGGGTGGCATGGTAATAAGGCTCATACCATTCCATGCGGTCCACACCGGTCGCTGCGCGCTGCACATCCAGTATCTCAAAGCGGTGGAACTCGTTTCCTGCGGGGAATATAAGCCGGCGGTCATGCGTGAAGGCCATACCCGTGGAATTGCGCTCGCTGGGTTTCAAACCAGTCAGCGCCGAGTCCCAGCGGCGGTTCTGGAGCACCATGACGCGGAACTCTTCCAAGGGGTCCACCACACGCAGCGAGCCATACCCCACGCGCAAGGTGAGTTGCTGATGCTTGTCGTTGAAGTCGACATCAGTGTTGGAACTTACCTGCTGGCTGATGCTGACGCTATTCTCGTACACGCAGAAGCATGCCTCAAGCACAGGATCATCCTCTTCTGGGTCATCACCGTCAAGGTATACCCTCACGCAATAATTGCCGCTCAAGAGCATGCTCGCGTCCTTATTAGGCAAGGTCAAGCGGTAATGGGTGTATATCTGGGTGGTATTGAAACTCTTCTCGTAATCCTCCACAGGCAAGCCGTTGGTGCCGGCCAGCCAGTCACTCTCAAAGATTCCGTCACTCACCTTCCAGTCCGCATCGCAATGGTATACATAATATATATACCGGCGGTAATCGTGGCTCATTTGATCCCACGACACTTCCACATGCTGCCCTTTGCCCTGCGCCAGCCATGGCGGCAGAGTGGGATTGCCATCGGCACACACCTGCAGGGTGCGCACCGTCTCGTCAAAGACGCGTTGCTCCTGTGCCGCCGCCCACCAGGGAAACAAGCCAAGGAAGAGAGTCATGAAGTATGTTGCAGTCCTTGTCATCTCGGTATTGTCTGGGTAAACTATTTCTGCTGCCCGTCCTCGCCCGTAAGGATAGGCAGGGACCACTGATACTTCACTGCCAGCATGCGTATGGCCACCACGGTGAGAATACTCAGCAGGGCATTCACCTCCACGGTGAGCCCCATGCGGTGACACCCTGCATACACCACGCCGCCGGCCACGCAGGCCAGCGCATATATCTCCTTGCGGAAAATAAGAGGCACCTCATTGATGAAAACATCACGTATCACCCCACCGGCCGCGCCGGTAATGGAGCCCATGGTGATGGCCGTCCAGTAAGGAAAACCCATGTTGAGCGTCTTCTCGATACCTATGACATTGAAGAGGGCAAGCCCGATGGTATCGAAGATAAACCAGGTGTTGTTCTCACGTATGAGATATTTGCCGAAGAACATGACGCCCAGCACAGCCAGCGCACAGCAGATGAAGTAACTGCTGTTGGTCATCCAGAATGGATTCACGCCCAGCATGAAGTCACGTATGGTGCCACCTCCGATGGCAGTGGACATGCCCACTATCCATGCGCCGAAGATGTCAAACTGCTTGGCCGAGGCCAAGCGGACGCCCGACAGGGCAAAGGCGAATGTGCCGATGAACTCAATGACCACGAACGAGACAGGCAACCTGAGCGTGGCTCCCATCTCCTGCAGAATATCGATAATCCAGTCCATGTATGTAAGTTCTTGCTTGTTTACCCGTACACGGCCTCAGTCAGCACAGCAGCCCAGCCTCGTCCCACTGGGTCAGGACAACCCTTGAGTCGGCCAAGGCTCTGTCATGTTCCACCTCATACTCCCGGCACAGGAGGTCGGCCAAAGTGTCTGCCGTGAATTCCCCATCGCCCACGGCATCCCACAGATAAGCGGCCGTTCCGTTCAGAGAGATTATCTTACTGAAATCTATGTTCTCCAAGCCATAGGCCATGATGACATGTTCACCACATACCTCACGGAGTTCAAATCCTTTTTTCTTCTTCATATTCTTGCTTGTTGAATTGTCTTTGTTTTTGTTCTCTACCCTCCCGGACTCTTGCACACAGGCATTGCTCAGGGCAGCATGGCGCGGTAAAAGGTAAGCATCAGACGGCGCACAGGACGCAGCACGCGCCAAAGGCGTATGCGCCTGCGAAGTCCGGCATCACTGGCTGGTATGGTGCGTCCGGGGTGTATGTATTCAATGACCACCCCGCATACATCATCCGTCCGGCAATGTTCCACTCCCCGCAAGTTACCGTCGCCCTGCAGGATGAGCCGGTCACCGTCCCTGCGTATGACGCGGTGCAGGACATACTGCCCCTGCGCCAACCTGGCCAGCACGGCATCTCCCACCTCCACACGCTGCGGGCACGCGAGTTTCACGCGGTCACGCTCATGTTCCAGAAAGGGACGCATGCTATAGCCCCTGACCCAAATGACGGCCGTGTGCCCCTCGGAAAGCACCTCGCCCACAAAGGGCAGGAAACGGTCATTGGGCACCATGTGGCGGCCAGAGGCATCCACGGTACCGACACGGCGTGCACGGTGCCGGCGCACGGGAGCCATCGTACAGCGCAGGACTTTCCTCAGCAAACGCTTGGTACCGGTCATATGGCCACCGTGTCATGACAGAGCAAAGCAGCCTCGGCATCGGGCAAGCAACCCAACTCGTAAATGCCGC
Source organism: Prevotellaceae bacterium (assembly GCA_019420585.1). Lineage (GTDB taxonomy): Bacteria > Bacteroidota > Bacteroidia > Bacteroidales > Bacteroidaceae > Physcousia. The sequence goes on along the minus strand of JAHZGX010000014.1, from coordinate 92,239 downwards.
ACATTCCTATGAGGCGCGCCACCGTATCATGCACGCCACTGTACACGCGCCGGTCCCACTTCATGTTGCTCATGGCGGGAAGCAGCACCGAGAGTGCGTCCACAGGGCCGAGCCGGCGAATGCTGTTGGCCGGGCACTGGCGGATGCGCACCACGGCCCCCACCGGAGCAGACACATTGCGGTAACATGGAGTCTTACCGCTCCATGGCGAACCATATGCCACGGGGCACCCATCCACGATACGCAGCACGGGGTTGTCGTCATTCATGAGGTCACAGCCGGGAATATTATCGTACCAAAGGCGGGTGTGGGTACTCTTGCCAGTACCACTGGGAGCCGTCATCATATAGGCACGCCCGTTACAGCGTATGACTGAAGAATGCATCAAAAGAGTCTGGCGGTCGACCGCAGCAAAGGCGTAAGCAATCATCAATGCGCTGTTCAGCCCAAAGGCACATTGAGCCTCATCGTCTTGGGGAAGGCTGACGCGGCACTGCCGGAAATCTGGAGTGGCGCACATGAGGCAGCAAAGGATGCCTTTCGCATCACGCAGATGAAACAGATATCCGCCATCGGGCATGAGGAAAACACCATGGACACAGCCTCCACAATCGAACTGTCCCACTTCTCTGACAGGATTGCCCACAGCAGAAGCGGAATCCACCTGCACGCGCAACAGAGGCGTCTCGTCCGTGCAGTGCACACGGAATGGTGCAAAGGAAGGGAGCAAGTGTTCCACGTCCCACTCTGCAACGGTACTGATGACCATCAGATGGCCACCCACCCTATAGCATGTCTCGGACTGCAGGGGCATCAGCCCTTGCCTCCTTTCCGTTTCGCTCCCGACTTTGCAATCGGCCGCGAGTCCTTAGCCTGGACAGGGGAATCAAGCGTAGAGGATGACTCATCAGGAGCCGTCATCACATCGGGAGCCACATATTGCTCACCTATGAACTGGAACTCGCTCGCAGAGAGCGACTTGAGATGCACCGAGGAATCGTTCCCGCTGCGTCTGCGTACCTTAACCACGCGCTTCTGCAGACGAGACAGTTTCTTGTCGAAAAGCACCATGCAGGTATAATTCCTGCCTCCTGAAAGTTTCTTCACGTAATGGTTCAACTGGGCAGAGTACTGGTTGCGGTCCATCAGGAATCCGTTCTTGCTCTCCACGTAAGCCGTGTCAATGCACTGTATTTCGGTCAGATATGCTGTAGAATCAGTGAAGTTCACCGCATATCCACAAATATACACTGGTTTCTGCTCCACCTTGGCTTGCAGCACGAAGGCCGAGGATGCCAACATCAGCATCATCGCCAGCAGGGCTCTCCCCTGAAGTCTGTTCTTCATCTCGTTCGGTTCGTATTGTACTTTCTGTTTTCTCCCTGTACATTTGTCTTTTGGGACGAGCAAATTTACAACCTTTCCACGAAACCCGCAAACATAAAGCCCACCAGTTCACCACGCAAAAGTTAAGATACGCGCCCCTTAAAAAGGGGCTCAGTGGAAAATTATTGTGGACAACTTCCCTGCACCGATCATACATAGCCAAGTCTTGTAATGATTTTTCAAGGAGGGAAACGTATTGAAGGAAATTAGGCAGTTAAAGACAAAAAAATGCCCAACTGGAGAAAAATAATTTTCCAGTTAGAGAAAAATATTTTCCCAGTTGGGGAATTACCCTAATACGCGCGCGAGGCATCTTTTGTATTTTCATGCGCCGTACATTTGCGCACTATCAAATATTTTTGGTTTTATTCTCATTGGGTCTTCTATAAATGAGTTCACGAAGCAGGGCCCCATCAACCAACGCAACGCCCTGCGTTTTCAACATTTGTCAGGAGCATCCAGGAAGCCATGAGGCTGGGGTAAAAAAGGAGCCGGCCGCGCACCCCTCACGAGGCTTGCAGCCGGCTCTTGCAATTGTCATCCCCTGCCGAGGATTCTGTTTTACTCTGTTTCCACCAGTTCCGTGCAGAAGAAAACTAACGTCTCTCGCACATCAGTCATTCAAGTCTACCACCAGGCTCACCTTGCGGCCGCTGGGAGTCATTGCCTTAATCCAAAGAGTGCGGTCTGTGCTGCGGCTGGCCTCCTCCACGGCCTTCTCCCAGTCACCCACCGTGGACACCTTCTTGTCGTTGACCTGCAGGATAATGGTACCCTTGCTGGCTCCGGCGGCCTTCATCTTGCCGCCCTGGCGCACGGCACTCACTTCCAGACCATAGTCAATGCCCAGGGGCTTCTTCACATCATCGCCCGCAGGTTTCAGGGACACACCCAACTGATCCATATCCACTTCCTCCATCACCTTGGTGGTACCTTGGCTGTTGCGCATGGTAACACTCGTGGTATAGGTCTTCTTATCGCGGCTGTAAGTCAGCGACACCTTGTCGCCGGGACTGTGCTGCGATATGGCTTCCTGCAGTTCGCTCATCTTGGTCACCTTCTTACCGTCAAACTTGGTAAGCACATCGCCCTTCTTGAGCCCGGCCTCCTGAGCCGCGCTGGCATCACTTACCTCTGTCACGTACACGCCTTCTACTTCTCCGAGGTCTACATCATTGCCTTTGGCTTTCTCGGAATCAATATAGTTGGAGACATCCGTACCCATCACACCCAGCACGGCACGCTGTACAGTGCCATAGACTTTGAGGTCAGACACCACCTTGTTCATGATGGTTGTGGGAATGGCAAAGCCATAACCGCTGTAACTGCCCGTCTGGCTATACAGCATGGCATTGATACCCACCAGTTCGCCACGCTCATTGACCAGCGCACCACCGCTGTTGCCGCTGTTGATGGCAGCATCGGTCTGTATGAAACTCTCAATTCCATTGGCTCCCAGAGTGCGCGCCTTGGCACTCACGATGCCGGCCGTGACGGTGCTGGTGAGGTTGAAGGGGTTGCCCACAGCCAGTACCCATTGCCCCAGTTTCAGGTCATCGCTACTCCCAATAGGAATGGCAGGCAGGTTCTTGGCCTCTATCTTGATAAGGGCAAGGTCGGTGGTTGGATCACATCCGATAATGCGTCCCTTGAATTCCCTGTTGTCATTGAGTTTGACTTCTATCTCATCGGCCTCACCCACCACGTGGTTGTTGGTCACAATGTAGCCATCGGCACTGATGATGACACCGCTTCCTGCAGAATGACGGTCGGGAGACTTATACTCGCGCTGCTGCGGCTGGCCGCCACCAAAGCCAAAGATGTCGCCGAAAAAGTCACTGAAGGGATCACGCATCTGCACCTTCTGGGTCTTGCCGGCCTGAGTGACCTTGATATACACCACTGAATTGACAGCCGACTCGGCAGCCGAAGTGAGGTCAACGAGCCCGCCGGGAACCGCAGCCGAGGCCACGGGAACCTGCCGGGGAGACTGCACAGGATCGGCAGCCGGTTCACTACGCTTGATGACAGCACTGGTCACGGCACTGCTTCCAAACACAAGCGCGGCCACTCCCAGCCAGTTCTTAGTTGTCTGTTTCATAACTTTATCTCCTTTATATGTTAACATTCAAAAACCGGCCCTAAGCGAACCGCATTGCAAATATATGCTAATTTACACTGATTGCAATACACTTGCACCTGATTTTTGAATTTATTTAACAGAGCACAACAATGCATTAACCATTGTTAAACACTCCTTGCATTACTTTTCACATTCCTTTATACAAGAAATCCAGACCAAAATAACCAGGCAACCACACCAAGGCCGGATGCATAATCAAAGCGGGAGAGAGCCGATGTGAACACCATCGCCCTCAGGATTCAACTTTTTCACTGTACACCAAGGGGATGAATGGTTTTTCTTCGTACCTTTGCCAACAGCAATAGGACAGCAGGCCGGTCTGCCGCTGGCTCACGCGCCCATGGCGCGGAGGGCGAGAGGAAAGTCCGGGCAACACAGGGCATCCCGCTTCCTAACAGAAAGAGACTCGCAAGAGTCTGTCGATGTAGAAGAAAACAACCGCCCTGCCACAGCGGGGTAAGGGTGAGAAGGTGGGGTAAGAGCCCACCAGGCCAGTGGCGACACTGGTGCTGTACATCCCGGGAGTTGAAAGTTCATGTAAACCGGCGACCCAAAGAGAGGGCGGCCCGCCCAAGCCGGAGGGTGGAACGATGGAGGCCTGCGGTGACGCAGGTCCTGGATAAATGGCAGACACCCCTGCACTGCGGGGCATACAGAACCCGGCTTACAGGCCCGCTGTCCTTTTCTCACAGACACACAGGAATGCCCACCAAGGCACCGCACATTATAATAAATATAAAGGGGAGTAGCCCCTACATGACAATCATGCCCAATCTGGACTACATCTGGAGCGTCAACGAACAAAAACTCACACCACCTCGGCGCTGGCTCCTAAGAGCCACCAAGAGGCTGGTGATACTGGTGGAAAGCATAACGAAAAACAACATCATGAGTTATGCCTCGGCGCTCACTTACAGCAGCATACTGGCTGCCGTGCCCATACTGGCCATTATATTTGCCGTGGCACGGGGGTTCGGATTCGGTTCCCTCATCGAGGACAGACTGAGGGACTCACTGCAGGTAAGCCCACACATCACCGACACCGTACTGCAATTCGTAGACTCATACCTGGAGCATACGCACAGCGGGGTATTCATAGGTGCAGGCATCATATTCCTGCTCTACACTTTGACCTCGCTGACAAGCAACGTGGAGACGGCATTCAACACCATGTGGTTCATCAACACACCACGCAACATCTACCGCCGAATCACCGATTACATCAGCGTGTTCCTCCTTTTACCCTTTGCTATAGTGCTGGTCAGCAGCATGAACATCTACCTAATGACCGTGCGCGACCTGTTTCCTGACTACGCGCTGCTGAGCGAAACGGCAGAGCGCATTGTAAAGGTATCCCCATTCGTGCTGGTATGCACGGCTTTCGTCCTGTTGTACAAACTGATGCCGAACACGCATGTGAAACTGCGCTACACGCTTTGGCCAGGCATTGCAGGAGGACTTTGCTTCATGGCAGTGCAGTACTTCTACTTCCATTACCAGATAAAACTGAGCAACTACAACGCCATCTACGGCTCATTCGCCGCACTGCCTCTGTTCATGCTGTGGATGAACATCTCCTGGTGCATATGTCTCATAGGCGGACAACTATGCTATGCCAACCAGTGCCTGGACAACTATGCCTTCCAGCGCTACAGCGATGACCTGAGCCGTCGATACAGAGACACCATCTGCCTTCTGCTCATGTGCCGCATAGCCAAGAGATTCTCTATGGGCGGGACACCCTACAGCGACCGCACACTGGCCGAGGACACACGGCTGCCGCAAACGGTGGTACACAACCTGCTTCAGGAATTGACAAAGATGCAACTGCTGGCCGAAGTGCGCAACGAAAGTAGCCAGTCGGCCCACTACTTGCCGGCTATAGACATACGCCACCTCACCGTGAAGATGGTGATACGGCGCATGGACAGTTACGGAGTGGAGAACCCGCAGCACACCTGGCGTACGAAACCCGCCGAATGGGAAGAGTTGCGGAGACTGCGCAACGCTCATGAAAATGCGTTGCTGACAGAAGTATAAGCAAAGGCTAGCACCCGGCCGCCAAAAACAAAGGGGAAACATCTGTAACACGACAAAGAAAATGGACAGCAAAAACACGAAGAAACACCCACTGGAACACTTCAGCCACTGCCCGGTATGCGGCTCGGCGCACTTTGAAGCCAACAGCGAGAAGAGCAAGCAATGCAAAGACTGCGGATTTGAATACTTCATGAACTCTGCGACATCCACAGTGGCCATCATCGAGGACGAGGGCGGACGAGTACTGGTGGCGAAAAGGAAAAATGAGCCAGCCAAGGGAACATTGGACCTTCCGGGCGGATTCTGTGACTGCGGAGAGACAGCAGAAAGGGGCGTGGTGCGCGAAGTGATGGAAGAAACAGGACTAAGGGTGACAGATGTCAAATACCTGTTCTCACTCCCCAACGCGTACCCATACAGCGGCATGGACATATTCACAACTGACCTGTTCTTTCTCTGCAAGGTGGAGCAAAAAACTCCCACTGCTATGGATGATGCGGACGAACTGCTATGGAAAGAGTGGAAAGACCTACAGCCAGAAGACTTTGGACTAAAATCCATAAGCAAGGGAATCCGGCTTCTTATGGCCAAGAAAGGACTATCGGAACAGCAAGGTTGAAAAGGCACGAGGACTCTCTGGCACCAAAAACCGTATATATATAATGTAGAATAACAAAAAATGCATTACCTTTGCCGCCATTAAACATCTGAGACAAAGACAAGGAGAAGAGCGATGAAGGAGAATCTGGTGATTGTGGAGAGCCCTGCAAAGGCAAAGACCATAGAGAAGTTTCTAGGAGAGGACTATTGTGTGATGTCCAGTTACGGCCACATACGCGACTTAAAGAAGAGGTCGTTTAGCGTGGACGAGAAAACATTCATGCCACAATATGAGATTCCGGCCGACAAGACTTTCGTGGTGGCACAACTGCGCAAGCAGTCACAGGAAGCCAAGACGGTGTGGCTGGCATCCGATGAAGACCGCGAAGGAGAGGCCATCAGCTGGCATCTGAGCGAGGTGCTCGCGCTTGACCGCAAAAACACACGCAGAATCGTGTTCCATGAAATCACCAAACCCGCCATACTGGAAGCCATCAAGAATCCGCGCGACATTGACCTCAACCTGGTAAATGCACAGCAGGCACGGCGTGTACTTGACCGCATCGTGGGCTTCAAGCTCAGCCCCGTACTCTGGCGTAAGGTAAAACCAGCACTGAGCGCGGGACGTGTGCAAAGTGTGGCTGTGCGCTTGATAGTGGAACGGGAAAGAGAGATACAGCAATTCAAGGGGGAAGATAACTTCCGCATCACGGCTGTATTCACCAACGCACAAGGCAACGAAGTAAAAGCAGAACTCAACCGGCGTTTCACCACCGAGGCTCAAGCCGAAGAATTCCTCAGGAAGTGCATAGATGCAAAGTTCTGTGTGAAGGAAATAAGCATAAAGCCACAGAAGAAAGTTCCCGCCCCTCCATTCACCACAAGCACCTTGCAGCAGGAAGCCGCACACAAACTGGGATTCACTGTGGCGCAGACCATGATGGTGGCACAGCACCTGTATGAGAGCGGACGCATCACTTACATGCGAACGGACAGCGTGAACCTGAGCAGCCTGTGCCTGGGAGCATGCAAGGGCATGATTACAAAAAACATGGGGGAGAGGTATGTAAAGACCCGCCAGTACCACACAAATTCCAAGGGAGCACAGGAAGCCCATGAGGCCATACGCCCCACCTACGTGGACAACCAGCAGATAGAAGGTACGCTGCAGGAGAAACGCCTGTACGACCTAATATGGAAGCGCACCGTAGCCAGCCAAATGGCCGATGCCGAAGTAGAGAAGACCCAAGTGACCATAAGCATGGATGGAACGGAGGATTACTTCGTGGCACAGGGCGAAGTAATCAAGTTTGACGGATTTCTGCGCGTATACAAAGAGACGGAAGGAGACAATGAGGGAGACAACGAAACGGAATCGACCCTTCCCGTACTGACAACCGGAGAACCACTGAACAGAAATACGCTAACCGCCACTCAGCGCTTTGCACAACATCCCATACGATACAACGAAGCCAGCCTGGTGCGCAAACTGGAGGAACTGGGCATTGGCAGACCCAGTACATATGCCGCTACCATAACCACCATACAGCAACGCGAGTACGTGTCAAAGGGTGACAAACCCGGAGAAGAGCGTACCCAGGAAATCATCACGCTGGAAGGTGACACACTGGAGCATTCACAGCACAAGACCACAGTGGGTGCGGAACGCGCGAAACTGCTGCCAACCGACATAGGCATCGTTGTCAACGACTTCCTGCAAGAGAACTTCCCCACCATCATGGACTACAACTTCACCGCCGACATAGAGAAGGATTTCGATGAGATAGCCGAAGGAGAGAAGGAATGGACAGGAGTCATCAGGCAGTTCTATCAGAATTTCGAGCCACTGGTGGAGCAGTCCATCAATACACGCGGCGAAAAACGAGTGGGCGAACGCGAACTGGGCACCGATCCTAAGACCGGCCTGCCCATCTCAGTGAAGATAGGACGCTTCGGTCCGGTGGTGCAGATGGGAAAGACCGACGACAACATTAAACCGCGCTTTGCACAACTAAAGAAGGGGCAGACCATGGAATCCATTACTCTGGAAGAGGCTCTGGAACTGCTCCAACTGCCCCACAAACTAGGAGAATATCAAGGGAAGCCTGTGACCGTGGGCGCAGGCAAATACGGCCCTTACGTGGCACACAATGGCTCCTATGTATCGATACCAAAAGAGATTGACCCACTGAAGATTACCTTCGAGCAGGCTGTTATCATGGTGCACCGCAAGCAAATTGAGGAGGAGGAAAGGCATCTGAAACGATTTGAGGAAGATGCCAACATGGAGATCCTAAATGGCAGATACGGTCCCTACATTGTGCAGAACGGCACCAACTACCGCATCCCCAAGGCACAACAGGCACAAGCCGCATCACTGACTTATGAAGAATGCAAGGCCATCATAGATGCCCAAGGGGACAAGACGCAACCGGCCAAGGGCACCCATCGCAAATCCACACGCAAGGCCAAGGCTTAAGGCAAAAGGAGAGATGAAGAGAATCATACTGGTAGGATACATGGGGTCGGGGAAGACCACCATCGGTCGCCAACTGGCCATGGCATTGGGACTGGAATTCTACGACTTGGACTGGTACATAGAAACAAGATACCGATGCTCTGTGGCCCAGATATTTGCCGAGAGAGGGGAAGATGGATTCCGTGAGATGGAGCGCAACATGTTGCACGAAGTGGCAGAGTTTGAGAATATCGTGCTCTCCTGCGGCGGCGGAACACCCTGCTTCTTCGACAACATGAACTACCTGAATGTGCAGGGAGAGACCGTTTACCTCAAGGCCACACCGCAGGTGCTTGCCAAACACCTGAAGATGGGACGCGTGGAACGGCCGCTCATCAAAGGAAAGGACGAGAAAGAACTGCTGGACTACATTGAGCATTCACTGAAAAGCAGAGAGCCTTTCTACTCACAGGCAAAGCACATTCTGGACGTTGACTTGCTTGACAACCATAACAAGATACAGGACAGCGTGCGCATCCTGTGCAGCACGCTAGGTCTACCCTACCCCGACAATCCCAAAGACAAAACACGCAAACACCAGAACTGAAAATGAAGAAATGGCGAATAGAAGACTCTGAGGAACTGTACAACATCAAAGGCTGGGGCGTAAACTACTTCGGCATCAATGACAAGGGACATGTGTACGTGACACCCAAGAAGAACAGCGTGCAGGTGGATCTGAAAGAGGTGGTGGACCAACTGACCGCGCGGCACGTGACCGCTCCCGTACTGCTGCGATTCCCAGACATCCTGGACAACCGAATAGAGAAGACGGACGAATGCTTCCGCAAGGCCGAGAAGGAATACGACTACAAGGGAGAGCACTTCATCATATTCCCCGTCAAAGTGAACCAGATGCGCCCTGTGGTGGAGGAAATCATCAGCCATGGAAAGCGATACAACCTGGGGCTGGAGGCCGGCTCAAAGCCAGAACTTCATGCCGTGCTGGCCACCAACATGGACAGCGACAGCCTCATCATCTGCAACGGACACAAGGATCAGAACTACATAGAACTGGCTCTGCTGGCACAGAAGATGGGCAAGAGAGTGTTTCTGGTGATAGAGAAGTTGCCCGAACTGGCCATCATTGCCGAAACAGCCAAGCGGCTGGGGGTAAGTCCGAACCTGGGCATACGCATCAAACTGGCAAGCAACGGATCCGGAAAATGGAGCGAGAGCGGAGGCGATGCAAGCAAATTCGGCCTGAATTCATCAGAATTGCTGATGGCCTTGGAACTGCTGGACAAGATGGGGCTGCGCGATTGCCTGAAACTGATACACTTCCACATCGGCTCGCAAATCAACAAGATACGACGTATCAGCACAGCCTTGCGTGAGATAGCACAATACTATGTACAACTGCGTGCCATGGGATTCAACATTGAGTTTGTGGATTGCGGCGGCGGACTGGGTGTGGACTATGACGGCACGCGGAGCAGCAACAGCGAGAGCAGCGTGAACTACAGCATACAGGAATACGTGAACGACTGCGTGTACACACTGGCCGAAGCATCGGAGAAAAACAACATCCCCCACCCGAACATCATCACTGAAGGAGGACGCTCACTGACTGCGCACCACAGCGTGCTCATCATAGACGTACTGGAAAGCGTGAGTGCGCCACAGATGCCGGAAGATTTCACGCCCGGCAAAGAAGACCACCAACTGGTACACGACCTCACGGAAATATGGGACAAACTCTCACAACGCTCGCTGCTGGAGGACTGGCACGATGCAGAAGACATACGCGAAGAGGCACTTGACCTGTTCCGCCATGGTATCATAGACCTGAAGACACGCGCACAAATAGAGTCACTTTACTGGGCCATAAGCCATGAGGTGGCCGAACTGGCACACCACCAGAAGCATGTGCCTGACGAACTGCGCAAACTGGACAAGCAGATGGCCGACAAATACTTCTGCAACTTCAGCCTCTTCCAAAGCATGCCTGACTCATGGGGAATTGACCAACTATTCCCCATCATGCCCATCGCACGCCTGGCAGAACAGCCCACACGCAGTGCCACCCTGCAGGACATCACCTGTGACAGTGACGGTAAGATAACGGCATACGTAAATGGCGGGCAGCAGACCAACTACATCCCGCTGCACCCCGTGAAACTGAACGAGCATTATTACATAGGAGTATTCCTGGTGGGTGCCTACCAGGAAATCCTTGGCAACATGCACAACCTCTTCGGAGACACCAATGCCGTTCACATCTCTGTGGACGAGAACGGTTACAACATTGACCAAGTCATTGATGGCGAGACCGTTGCCGATGTGCTGGAATACGTGCAGTACAACCCGAAGAAACTAGTGCGCCGCCTGGAGATATGGGTCAGCAAGGCTGTCAAGGACGGGAAGATAACGGAAAGCGAAGGCAAGGAGTTCATCAACAACTACCGCGCCGGGCTCTACGGATATACTTATCTGGAATAAGAAGACATGGAACACATCAATGTGATAAAGGTGGGCGGCGCCGTGGTGGAAGACCCCTCTGCACTGGCAAGCCTGCTTGACAAGTTCGCGCAAATTCCCGGGGCAAAGGTTCTGGTACATGGAGGCGGACGTTCGGCCACGCGCATGGCAGCCTCGTTGGGCATTGACACGCAGATGGTTGGCGGACGGAGGGTAACCGATGAGCAGATGCTCAAGGTGGTGACCATGGTCTACGGCGGACTGGTGAACAAGAATGTGGTGGCATCACTCCAGCAAAGAGGGGTGAATGCCGTGGGGCTCACAGGCGCAGACATGAACCTGATGCTGAGCCACAAGCGCCCGCCCAAGGAGATGAGAATGGATGACGGAAGCACGCGGATGGTGGACTTCGGATTCGTGGGAGACGTGGACCAAGTGAACGGAAGCATGTTGTCCACCCTCGTTAGCAACGGACTCGTACCCGTGGTGGCACCTCTGACCCATGACGGCAAAGGCCATCTGCTCAACACCAATGCCGACACCATAGCCGGCCAAGTGGCCTGCGCACTCACCCCCTATTATGAGGTAACGCTCACTTTCTGCTTCGAGAAGAAAGGGGTGCTGAGCAACCCCAACGATGAAGAAAGCGTGATAAGGAGCATCAACGAGGCAGAGTTCCGCCGATATGTGCAGGAGGGAGTCATAGCAGGAGGAATGACTCCCAAGTTGGAGAACTCCTTCGATGCCATACACAAGGGCGTAAGCCAAGTGGTAATAACCAATACCGAAGACCTCGAAGGCAACAGAGGAACGCACATTAGAGAATTTTAACACGTCAGGGCTGTAACTTATACAGCCCTGATTCGTTTATCCATAATAGAGAGCCATGCTGAATATCCTCTTCAGAAAAGACGTACTGCCGCTCAAGGACAAGTTCTACAGGCTGGCATTACGCATCACACTGAACCAGGCTGAAGCCGAAGACGTGGTGCAGGAGACACTCATCAGGATTTGGCAAAGCAGAAACAGGCTGGAGAGCACAGAGGCCATCCAGGCATTCGGCTACACGGTGTGCCGCCGGCTGGCGCTCGACTGCGCCAACAAGTCTGGCCACGGAAACGTGCAACTCAACCTGGACAGGCACGACACCACTGCCATACAACCCAGCGAGCAGATGGACAGGCAGGAAAGGCTGGCGCTCATAAGAAGGCTGATGGACAGCCTGCCCGAAGTGCAGCGAAGCATCATGGAGTTGCGCGACATTGAGGGGAAAACCTACCAAGAAATAGCAGACATACTGCAACTGACCGACCAACAGGTCAAGGTTTACCTGCACCGGGCAAGAAGCAAAGTCAGGGCACAAGCCGAACAAATAGAGAAATATGGACTATAAATACATAGAACAACTGCTGGAGCGCTACTGGGCATGCGAGACCACGCTGGAAGAGGAGCAGATACTGCGCACATTCTTCCTCCAGGACATCCTGCCCGAACACCTGGAAGCCTACCGGGACATATTCGTCCTGCAAGGCGAGCAGAAGCAGCCGGGGCTTTCCGCGGATTTCGACAGCCGGGTGCTGGAGCGCATAGGGGAAGAAGAGGAACTGAGAGGCGAGACATTCCGAGCCCACCGCATCACCTTCCGCCACCGCCTGCGCCCGCTCTACCAAGCCGCGGGACTTGTGGCGCTGCTGCTCACCATAGGCACGGCCGCACAGCACAGCATGGTGGAGGGCGAGGAGCACAGCCAGCCCGAATATGCTGCCACGCAAAAGCCGGACAGCCAAGGAAACGCCTACACGGCCATACCCAACCAGCAGTCCGCGTCACTCCAGACAGGCACCGCGCCTGCAGACACGCTGGAACAGACACGCTGAGAACAGAATCATTTCTATTGCTTTTTCTAAATATAAAACAATTAAATGCTTACAAAACATTCAATACGCTGAGAAGCGGCAGCCGGGACTCCCGCCTTGCAGGACATCCCCAGGCAAGAACGCAGAGAAAGTAAAGTCCGCTGTGAAGCGGGAAGCACTTACTCCTCAGCAATAATCATACGATTATGAAAAGATGAGCGGCTGTGAAGTCGCTCATCTTTTTGTATCCCCAAGACCGCATTCCAGGTCACCAGATAAATCTAGGGGGATAAGCGTGTAAGTTAGCGATTCGGAAAAGGAAGAACTTTCTGCCAGCGCCACCTTTTAGATTTGCCCTAAAAAGTGTGACTATATAGTGAAAATAAAGTGTGTTTAATATTAAGCACGGTTTGAAAGTAGTATCTAATAAAGTTTTCAAGAAGCGGGTGTTTTACCCGTCATATCCTACGCAGATATGCTTCCGCCCCCTGTCCCGAAGCGGATTTGCCCCCTGCAAGTGACTTGATTACGATTGCAAGTGACTTGTTTCCAACCCTCAAATGACTTGGTTGCCATCCTTAAATGACTTGATAAATTTGCACTGCATACCTTGACATCAAGAGGATTGTCCGACACGTTCTCGAGAAACCGAACGCGCAGGTTCCTGATACGCTGCAGTCCAAAGAAATTTTCCCATATGTTCAACTGACCATAACAGGATTCGTCCGCAGAACGCTTTGGCGTAGTTTTTGCCTCATAGTTACTTTGTTTTCCTTCAAATGGGCAGGAATTAGTTCAGTTCCTACATCTACAATAGTAGAAATTATCTGAGGCCTATAACCATGGGTAACACTCCTATCATCATCCGTTTCCGCGCGGCTGCAAGTCTGCTCCTGCCGAGGAATGCCCTCGCTTCCCCGCCATCGCCTCACCCCTCCCCCGGCAAGAAATCCCTTTACACCCAATCCGACATTTCAAGACCGCAGTCGCAAACAAAACAGGTTGGCGAAGCAACTGCGCGCATCCGTGCAACTGCCTCGCCAACCTTTATCATAGGTGCAGGGAATGCCTACCTGCGCTTCATGGCTTTCCTGGCCAGCGCCCTGGCACTTTTCGCATTGCGGCGGATGAGGCTGGGCGTATAGGCAGCAGCCGAGTAATCATCATCATCGCCGGCCATGAGTTCAAGGAAGGACATCGTGCCGCCCTGCAGGGCCATGACTGACAACTGGGCTTCAATCTCGTAGTCTTCCTCAGCGTCTACGGAGGGAACGAACAGGCCGTTCCTTACTGCCCTGTCTGCATCAATCTCCTCGGCATCAGCATAATAGTCAATCATGAGAGCCTTCCTGGTTCCCTGATAAGCAGCCTCGCCTTCACCGGCTGCATCGTCCAACTCGTACATCACCTGCGTCAGGCCACTGCGGGAAGCCTGATTGCAGAGCGAGACGAAGTCACTTTTCCCTCCATTGTAATAGAGCATTCCTCCCGTACCGAGCTTCTTGCTTTCCGTAATCACGGAAGCCACCGGAGCCGGGGCTGACAGGCGCGGGCAGAACGAGGGTATGGGCGCAGCGGGAGTGTAGCGGGTGCGCGTCTCGGCCGTGAGCAGGTGCATGATGTCCACGTTGTGCACCCGGATGATGCCTTCCTTCCAGTCGTCCTCGCTGTTCACGTCGTCCGAATAATAGCCGCTGCCCTCAAACGTGAAGTAATAAGAGTCACCGCTGCGGGTGACCGTCAGGTGACCAGACGGAGAGTAGACGGACTTCCTGCCGTCCTGCGCCTGCACGATGGCATTGTCGTACTCGGTCTTCTCCGGGCTGTAGCCATCCACGTAGACCATGAACTGGTTTCCTTCGTCCGAGTAGTCCTCGTCGTCATATTCGGTCATCACCATCAGTCGGTCGTCTTCAATCATGACTCCGCCGAAGGTCGTGTTCCCGGGGCGTACCACGCGGAGCACGTGGGTGTCCTCGCCCGGGCATTCGGCCGTGATGTCGGGGCCGCCGGTGCTGCCACCGGTACCGATGGTCACATTGACTTCCACGTCCGTGCCCTCCGGCACGGTGAACTCTTTCTCCACGGCTTTCCCATTGCGCGAATAGGCAGTAATCTTGCCCTCACCCGAGAAGTCCCAGGGGAGATAATACTCATATTTGCCGTCCTTGCCGTTGACGAGGTCGAAGGTCTTCTGCACAAGGTCGCCCTGCTTCAACTCCATGTCGTAGATTGTGCGTACGGGGATGCCGTATGAATCCTCAATACGTCCGTAGACCTTGTAGCGCAGGGGCAGCACAATCTCCACGTGTCTCGTCTCCCCGCCCTCCAGCGGCCCCACGTTCTCAGTCACCACGGGAGCATAGTCTCCGTAATCTTCTGACAGGACCGTCACGGGGAAGGACACTCCGCTCGGAACGCTCTTGGCGAAATATCCGTCGGCATCAGTGTAGACGTGGATGAAGTTGTTTATCGTGACGCGTACGTTGCGCAGCAGTTCACCCTGGGTGTTGCGCACCTGTCCCTGCACGGTTGCAATCTCTTCCGGCCAGTCGAGGTTCACCCACGAGAAGTGCGAGGCCTTGCCCAGGTAAGAACCGTCAGACTGGCGTGTGGCCATCTGCTCTTCCTTCCATACGCCGTAGCCTTCATGGAAGCTCCAGAGGGGAATCTCGGCAGGACCGTCCTTCATGGATGCGGGAACCTTGAAGCGGATTGTTGCCTCGCTTCCGTCGGCCAACTGGAGAGGACTTCCGCCCTCGTCCGTCATCACCACGTTGGCCATGCCATAGGAGATGAGCGCCTTGTACTGGCTTTCTGCGTCAAGTGCCGTGAGGTCTCCGGGCATCATCTCATAGAAGCCTGCATTGTCGGGCGAGAGGTGCAGCACGTCCACGTTGACGGTGCCGGAGTAGCGGCTCCCGTCGGACACGCGCTTGAAGCCGCCGGCGGGGAAACCTATGGTCAGGCCACCCACGTTCACCGTGCGCCCTTGCGCAGAGTTGAAACTGACGCTCGTGGTGCTGGAAGAACTGCCCTTGGGAGCCATCACGACCTTGCAGGCATGGCTGTCCCCGGCCATGTCGAACGACTTGGTCACCGGGAAGTAGCCGGCCTTCTCGAATCTCACCACGCAGTGCCCGTATTGCTCGTTCGAGCGGTCAAGCGTGAAGAATCCGGAGGAAAGCGTGGTGGTGGACTCCTTGCCGGAGACCACGCTCACGCCCTCGATGGCGTACCCGTCCGTATCCGTCACGATGCCGCTCATCTCATAGTCAACCATGTTGGCAGGCACGCTGGCAGAGCCTCCTCCTCCCTCGTTTCCTGATCCGCCGGAACCGCCCGGGTAAACATCGTTCTCACCGCAGCCTGCCAGCATCAGCAGCGCGCCCATGGCCAGTGCCATGCTCTTGAATATCTTTTTCATTTCAGTAAGGTTATGGAGTTTCTGATTAGAAGCGCAGGCAGATGTATGCCCTCAGGCCGGAGAGCCTGGAGGTGAGCCTGCTGGAGAGTTTGGGCGCGGGCGACTCCTCCTCGTCATCGTAGCCGTAGTCCTCCTCGTCGTCGTCATCGTCACCTCCACTGCCGAAGTTGAACAGCCGCTTGGTCTTCGACTTGCCGAAGCGCGTCTCTATGCCGAGCCCGACCACACCGTAGTTCAGGCTGAAACCGCCCGTGAACATGTTCCCGAACCCGGCCGTGAACTCGTCCGCATAGAAGCACTGGAGAGTTGGATTGTAACGGAAGTAGGCCGACATCTGCAGCCTCTTGCAGAGGTTTACGGTGACCGAAGGACCCACCTGCATGCCGATGCCCACCTCATGGATGTTGAAGCGGTTCACTTCCTCCTCTCCCCACTCCTGCGGGTAATGCTCGTTCACCTTGTAGTTGACGTAACTGAGGTCAGACCATACGGCATCGATGCCGAAGCGCATCATGCCTGCAATCGGACGGTGCAGGTAATAAGTGCGCCCCTTGAACAGACTCGCGCCGAAGTCGCTGTGCAGTTTCGGATAGTCACCCTGCCGGAGATGGGAGTACACGAACCCAACGTTGGTGAACTTTGCGCGCGGCTCCCCGCACTCCTCCCGGTCAAGTGCCGAGGCGCTTGCGGCCGACAACAGCATCACAGCCGCAGCCACCGCCTTGAAAAGGACTCTTTTCATATATAGGAAAAAATAAAGAAACAAAAATCTTTCTGCGGGGAAACTTCCCTGTGCCAACCGTGGGAAGCGCGGCTCACGGAGCAAAGTTAAGGTTATTTCACATTTCGGCCAAGCGAATCCCTGCGTTTTACGCCGGGCGTGCCGGGGAAAATGCGCGCCGGCAGATGCCGGGGTGAGGGGGAGCCGATGGCAGAGGAGCAGAGGCATTCCTCGCTAGGAGCAAATCCATTCCTCGCTAGGAGTCGGCGGACTCCTCGCTAGGAGCAAATACATTCCTCGCTAGGAGCCGGCGGACTCCTCGCTAGGAGCAAATCCATTCCTCGCTAGAAGCCGGCGGACTCCTCGGTAGGAGCAAATCCATTCCTCGCTAGGAGCAGATGGACTCCTCGCTAGGAGCAAATCCATTCCTCGGCAGGAGCCGGCGGACTCCTCGCTAGGAGCGAATCCATTCCTCGGCAGGAGCAGACTTGCAGCCGCGCAGGTACAGAAAAGCAGCCGCCCGGCTGCTGGCTCGCAGTCGGGCGGAAAAACGGATGGCAGCCGCCCGGATGTCTCAGTACTCCGCCAGGAGCGACATCCACTTCCCGGCCGAGGTCACCCACACTTCCTTGTAGCAGGCATTGTTCGTCTGCGGCCAGTAGGGCACGTCGCCGTTGCCCTTGGCGCGTATGCCTACGGGCATCTCGCCCGTCAGTTCGCCGGACGAGAAACTATCCATGCTGGGATAGTTGTGGCCCTCGCCGTAGATAAGCGACTGGCAGAAGGGATTCTCGCCCACGCTCCAGTAGAGTTGACGGCAGCCCATGTCGAGGAGTTCCCGGTCGCCCAGCAGGTTGCCCAGCACCGCAGCCGCCTTGCCGGAGGCCAGCAGCAGCGCCTCGTTGCCGTTGAAGATGCTGAACCAGGTGGGGAAGCGGCGCACCGAGGTGAAGTCGGCCACCCTGAAGGTGCCTATCGAGGTGTGCTCCAGGCGCACCTTGCCCTGCTTCACGGCCTTGCCCGTGCGGGTGTCCACCACCTCGAAGCGCGCGGCCTCGAATCCCAGCACGGCCGTCTTGCGCGAG
The DNA here is from genome assembly GCA_019420585.1 of Prevotellaceae bacterium. Classification (GTDB taxonomy): domain Bacteria; phylum Bacteroidota; class Bacteroidia; order Bacteroidales; family Bacteroidaceae; genus Physcousia. The sequence continues at coordinate 74,042 of JAHZGX010000014.1, read as the reverse complement.
CCGGGGAAGTAGCCCGACATGGAATAGGCCACGTGCCCTTGCGCCACGTCCCATCCCACCTCCTTCGCGCTGTGCTCCACCCTGGGCAGCCGCAGGTTCCTCACGGTGTAGGCCAGCGAGTCGCCCAGGAAGAGATTGCGGCCCTTGAGGTCGGTTACAGGCGCAGGCTGCGGACACTCTCGCGGGGAAGCCCCCGACATGGCCAGTTCCACATGGTTCCACTCGTTGGGAGTCAGGTTGATGAGGTGCGCTCCCACGTCGGCGTAGGTGCGGTTGCCCAGGTGGAGGTTCAGGTTCATGACACCCGTGCCCCTGCACTCGGGCAGGATGTCCATCGCTATCCTGTTGAACTGCCGCAGGTCACGCCCGTGCAGGTCCTTGCTGGCGGACACCTGGCCGAACGTGCAGTAGCCCTCGTCGCCCGGCTGCCCCACTGCCCTCCTGCCCGTGGAGACGGGCACCAGCAGCCGCAGTTCCCCGCCCTGGAGCAACTGCCCCGGCCCCTCGGCGCGCCAGCCGTCAAGCGGCAGCACCTCCTCGGCCAGGACCGGCTGCCCCTGCGAGGGCGCCTCCATGGAATTGGACTTGTCGAGCAGCAGCACGAGGGGCAGCCGCGCCCGGCCGGAGTCGGGCTCGGCAAGGAGCCGGGATTCCGCACGGGTACAAAAAAGGCGCGCGCCGGCCGCAGCCGGGAAGGGCGCGGAAAGGAGCACGGCGGCTGCCAGCAGGGACATCACCGGGTTCAGTCTGGTTTCTGCGGTCATCGTTTTCAGGTTTATGCGTATATATATAATGTATGGATGCGTCAGAGCAGGGCGGCGGATTCGCGGTCGAGCAGGAACTCGCAGGCAGGGTGCAACTGGAGGATGGAGGCGGGCACGTCCGTGGTTACCGAGCCGCGCAGCATCTGCCGCACGATGTCCGCCTTGTTCCTGCCCTTGGCCACGAGCACAATGCGGCGCGCATGCATGATGTCCTTCAGCCCGAGCGTCACGCCCCCCAGGCGGATGTCGGGCGGAGTCTGCGTCTCTCGGCGGATGCGCTCCTCCAACTGCGCGTCCATCTCCGCCACCCGGGCCTCGATCTCAAAGGGCGTCCCCGGCTGGTTGAACCCCAGGTGCCCGTTCTCGCCCAGCCCCAGCATCAGCAGGTCCGCGCCGCCGCGCCGCGCCAGTTCGGCACGGAACCGCCTGCAGGCCTCCGGGAAGTCGTTGCTGCTTGTGGGGAGCATGAGCAACTGGTCGTCGGGCAGCCCCAGGTGGTCGGTCAGTTCATCATGCAGCATCCGGTAACAGGCACCCTTGTAGGTGCGCGGCACGTTGACCACCTCGTCAAGTCCGAAGAACGTGACCCTCGTCACGTCGAAGGACATCTCCCGCCACATCCTGCCCACCTGCAAGTGCAGGTTCCTGGTCGTGCGCCCTGTGGAGAGCCCAATCACGCTGGCAGGCTTGGCCAGCACCTGGCCCACGATTCTCCAGGCAGCCGTGCAGTCGAAGCGGCCCTCGTTCTCACATACGGTTATCTTCATCATGCCTGTCCAAATGGAATGTCCGGGGATGCCGCCCGTGCATCCGGCATTGCATGCGCCCGTGCCTGCAGAGGCACAGGGCCGGGCAAGGCAATCCACGGCGCGGCTTGACAACATCAGCGATAAGATTCGACACGCGACCCACTTTTGCAGCCTTAATTCCCGCCGCAGGGAAATTTGGCCGCACACCGCCACGCCCCGGAAGATGCCGGCCGCCATCCGCCAAGCCGCGCATCCACGCCCCGGGGGATGCAGGCGGACACCAGCACGGCCACACGCCTGCATCCCGGAACCCGCCCAACCGCATCCGCGCCACGCTCGGGCTTCAAAAGGCGAGGTGCCGAGGCACAGTTTCGCGCCTCCCGCCCGATTTCCCGCCGGATTATGAGCCTCCTTTCATCATAAATATCTATCTTTGTGGGCATAAGGCCGCCCGAACCCGCAGGGATGCAGGACCGGAGGCAAGCATCTGCTAACAAATTCCACAACACTATATTCATGAGAAAACTGTTGACAACACTGGCCATCGCGGCATCCGTCGCCCTGATGGCCGAGGAACAGCCCTTGGAGGGATTCCTCTACGGAGAAGCCACCTGCCCGGATGGCACTGAGTGGCAAGCCCCCTCGCGCCTGTCGCTCAACAAGGAGCAGCCGCGCGCCTACATGTTTCCCTTCGCGTCCGTGGAGGAGGCCAAGGGAGTACTTCCCGGAGGAAGCCCCTACTACCAAAGTCTGGACGGCACGTGGAAGTTCCACTGGGTGGCCACACCCGAGCAGCGGCCAAAGGACTTCCACCAGCCCGCGTTCGACACCTCCGCATGGGACGACATACAGGTGCCCGGCTGCTGGAACGTGCAAGGGCTGGGCAAGGACGGCTCCATGAAGTGGGGCGTGCCCGTATATGTGAACCAGCCCGTCATCTTCTACCATGAAGTGAAGGAGGGCGACTGGAAAGAGGGAGTGATGCGACAGCCGAAGGACGAGCGCTACACCACCTACAGGCACCGCAACGAAGTGGGCTCCTACCGCCGCACCTTCACGGTTCCCAAGGAATGGAAAGGCAGGCACATCTACATCAACTTCGATGGCGTGGACAGTTTCTTCTACCTGTGGCTCAACGGCCGTTACGTGGGCTTCAGCAAGAACAGCCGCAACACAGCCTCGTTCGACGTCACCCCATACCTGCAGAAAGGGGAGAACACAGTGGCAGTTGAAGTGTACCGCAACAGCGACGGCTCATTCCTGGAGGCACAGGACATGTTCCGCCTGCCGGGCATCATACGCAGCACTTACCTGACGGCCATGCCCGAGGTGCAGATACGCGACATGGCAGTGAGGACACAGCGCGCAGATGCCGGCGAGGCCAGAGTCAGGGTCGACGTGCAGGTGCGCTCGCTGGGCAAGAAGACTCCCGAATACACCATCAACCATGAGGTCTATCCCGTAAGGCTCTATACCGACGAGACGGAGCCCCTTGCAGCCTCTGCGAGAGACATCGCCGAGGACGGCATCATCGTGATCAAGAACCCGCGCATGTGGAGTGCCGAGGAGCCCTGGAGATACGTGCTGGTGACCACGCTGAAGGACAAGAAAGGACGCACGCTCGACTGCACAAGTACCTACTTTGGCGTGCGCACCGTGGAGATACGCGACACAAAGGCCGAGGAAGACGAGTTCCGCCTGGCCGGACGGTACTTCTACGTAAACGGCAAGCCGGTGAAACTGAAAGGTGTGAACCGCCATGAGACGAATCCCTCCACCGGACACGCAATCTCACACGAGCAGATGGAGCGCGAGGTGATGCTCATGAAACAGGGCAACATCAACCACGTGCGCCTATCGCATTACAGCAACGACCCTTACTGGTACTATCTCTCCGACAAGTACGGCCTCTACCTGGAGGACGAGTGCAACATCGAAAGCCACGAGTATTACTACGGCAAGGAGTCGCTCTCGCATCCGGCCGAGTGGAAGGCCGCACACGTGGCGCGCAACATGGAGATGGTGCATGCCCATGTCAACCATCCCAGCATCGTCATCTGGTCGCTTGGCAACGAGGCAGGACCGGGCGACAACTTCGTGGCTGCCTACGAGGCCATCAAGGCCTACGACACAAGCCGCCCCGTGCAATACGAGCGCAACAACGCCATCGTGGACATGGGCTCCAACCAGTACCCCAGCGTGTCATGGGTGCAATACGTGGTCAAGGGCAAAGGCGGAGTGAAGTATCCCTTCCACATATCGGAATACGCCCACTCCATGGGCAACTCGTTGGGCAACCTGGTGGACTACTGGGACGCCATCGAGAGCACCAACTTCCTGTGCGGAGGAGCCATCTGGGACTGGGTAGACCAAGCCATCGACACCTATACGTCCGGCGGAACCCGCTACATGGGCTACGGAGGCGACCATGGCGACTGGCCAAACGACGGCATGTTCTGCATGAACGGCATCATGCTGCCCGACCTCAGCCCCAAGCCACAGTATTACGAGGTGAAGAAGGTGTACCAGAACGTAGGCGTGCACGCCACATCCGATGGTAGCTCACTGGTCATCTTCAACAAGAACTACTTCACGCCCCTGAACTATGACGTGACCTTCTGCACCGAGGTGGACGGCCGCGAGATAGCCAGCGGCAAACTGGAAGGAGTGAGCGGACTGGCCGCGCGCGACTCCGTAACCGTGCCCATGCCCGCCGGAGCATGCACCATGCCCGATGCGCTCACCACCATCAAGTTCTGCCTCAGGCAGGATATGCCTTGGGGAAAGAAGGGCTACGAGCAGATGGCCGAGCAGATAGACATGCGTGACTACCAGGCTCCCGCACCCTGCCGTGACATCGCCGATGCAGCAGGAAAAGGTCAACCCGTGAACCTTAAGCAGGACAGCCAGTATGTTGAGGTGAGCGGCGAAGGCTTCAGGGTGCAGTTGGACAATGCCAGTGGAAGCATCAGATGCCTGACCTACGGCGGGAAGGAAGTACTGACCGTGGGCTGCGGTCCGCAACTGGATGCCCTGCGTGCTCCGACCGACAATGACAACTGGGCCCGCGATGCATGGTTCAAGAACGGACTCCATTGCCTTGCACACCGCGCCCAAGGCTTGCCCGTGGTACAGCAAGGTCAGGACGGGACGGTGAGCGTCACTTACCGCATCCTGAGCCAAGGCACGCATGAGGGCAGGCTGGAGCGCCGTCCCGGCAAGGCCGGCAACCCCTTCGTTACCGTCAAGGATGTGCGGGAACTCACAGAAAACGACTTCCATTTCCTCAGCACGCTCACTTACACCATTTACGCCGATGGCTCCGTTGGCATAGCCAGCAGCATTGTGTCCAGCGACCCGGGGCTTGTGCTCCCCCGTCTGGGCTATGTGATGAAGTTGCCCAGGGAGTATTCCGATTACACTTATTTCGGCCGCGGCCCCCTCAACAACTACGCCGACCGCAAGACAGGCTCCTTCGTGGGATTGTACCGGAGCACGGTGGACGAGCAGTTTGTCCAGTTCCCCAAGCCCCAGAGCATGGGCAACCGCGAGGATGTGCGCTGGTGTGCCCTCACCGACCGCAACCACCAAGGAGTCCAGTTCATAGCATCGGGGCACATGAGCGCCTCTGCACTTCCCTGGAGCGCGCTGCAGATGACCTTGGCCGCACACCCGCACGAACTGCCCCAAAGCAATGCCAACTACCTGCACCTGGACTGCCAGGTGACCGGACTTGGCGGCAACAGTTGCGGACAAGGCGGTCCTCTGGAGCGTGACAGGGTGATGGGCGACCGCCATCAGATGAAGTTTATCATACGACCTGTGAAGGCCGGCACCGACCTGGCAAACAACTCCCACGTGACCCTCAGCCAAGAGTGCCCGCTCACCATCACCCGTGACCGTGCCGGCGTGGCAACGGTGACAGGCGACACGCAAACCGCCACCCCCAGCGACATACACTACACCCTGGATACACCCGGCACCAAGAAGGGCAAGGCCAAGGTACTCACCCACAAGGCCGGAGACAAGCCCCTGACCATCGACATGCGCGAGGGCGGCACCGTGACGGCCTGGTACGAGGGACAGGAGAAACTGAAGACCTCCGTCACCTACGAGCGCGTGGAGAGTGTGCCGGTGACCGTTGCCTACGTGAGTTCCGAGGAAGACCCGAGCGGTGAGGTGGCCAGCAACCTGGTGGATGGCGACCCCTCAACCATCTGGCACACGATGTACAGCATCACCGTGCCCAAATTCCCCCACTGGGTGGACTTCGACTGCGGGGAGAAGAAGACCATCAAGGGCTTCACCTACCTGCCCAGGCAGGACGGCGGAAGCAACGGAAACATCAAGGAATACAAGGTGCAGGTGAGCATGGACGGCAAGAACTGGTCAGAGACAGTGGTCGAAGGGGCGTTTGAGAAGAACCTCAAGGAGAAACGCGTGCTCTTCAGCAAGCCTCAGCAGGCACGGTACCTGCGCTTCACTGCGCTCTCCAACCATCAGGGCAACGACTTTGCCAGCGGTGCAGAGTTTACCGTTCTGGCAGAGTGACGAGCCAATCAGTACACACATAAGACACACCCGTTTCGCCTGGTCAACCGCCAGGCGAAACTTTTTCAGCACAACACATGAAGCAGTTTTTCTTTCTTTTCTTCCTGATTCTCCTTGCCACGACGGCACGCGCAGAACTCATCCCCGTGGACATCCAAGGCCACCACGGACGGCTGTCGGCCGTCATTCAGAAACCGGACAGCCACAAGCAAGGCCGGATGCCCATGGTCATCATCTGCCACGGATTCACTGCCGACAAGGAAGGCTTCCTGCTACGGCTGCTGGCCGACAGCCTTGAGGCCAACGGCATAGCCTCGCTGCGATTCGACTTCAACGGGCATGGACAGAGCGAGGGGCGTTTCCAGGACATGACCGTGCCCAACGAAATCGAGGATGCCAGGCGGGTGGTGGCCTACGCACAGAATCTTCCCTGGGTGGGAAAAATCATTCTGGCAGGGCATTCCCAAGGTGGCGTGGTAACCGCCATGGCATCGGCCATAATGGGCAAAAGGCAAGTGGCCGGCCGCATACTGCTGGCTCCGGCCGCCGTGCTGCGCGATGATGCCCTGCGGGGCAATACCCTGGGTGCACAATATGACCCGCAAGACCCACCTGAATGCATCCAGATGGGAGGCGGGCGCATGCTGGGAGGAGAGTTCGTGCGCACAGCCGTATCGCTACCCATCTATGAGACCGCACGCACCTACAGAGGGCCTCAGTTGGTAATACACGGTGAGGCCGACCGCATTGTGCCCTACACTTACGGACTGCGCTTCCACGAAGAAAGCCGCAAGAGCCGCATCACCATCCTGCCCCGAGCCGTCCACAGCTTTGGCGGCATGGAGGCACAAGTGGCACACCTTTGTGTGGAATTCGTGAAGAAAGGGCACTGAGTGGAAATGCGCACGTGCCTGTCCTTGGCAGGACAACGCTTTTCATGGAATCACTCTGGAAGGGCTCAGCGTATCACCTTATAGCGGGCTCTCGCCTGGGCACGGGTGATGAGGTTGAAGTGCCACCACTCTGTACGCAGGGGCGTGAAGCCCGCCTCACGCAGCACCGAGCGCAGCAACAGGCGGTTCTGCTGTGCCTCACGGCTGATGATGCCCTTGCGCACCAAGGCATCCTCCTGGTCGATATGAGCCTCGCTCCCCAAATGGTCAACCCGCGTGCCCATGTCCAGGGTGTCACCCGTCTGCGCGTCACAGAGCGTGATGTCCACCGCCATGCCATAGTTGTGCAGTCCGCCGCCATTTTTCGGGTTACTCACATAATTCTGCTGGGGCGTACCTGCCACCGTGCGCCACATCTTCGCCTGGACGGACATGGGGCGTGTGGCATCAAATATCTTCAGTGACAAGTCGGGCCTGCGGCTCTTGAGCAGATGCTGCGCCCGGCACAGAGCCTTGGCTGCAAGCGGATGAAGCAGTGCCTCACGCAGGTCGGTGTAGAGCACCTGCCCCGTGAAATTGTCGGCACGGCTATACATGAGGCTTACCTGTATGGTGCTGTCCAGCCCGGCAATGTCCACCATGCCCTGCTTCTCCATGCTCTGCGCCGTGGCACTCTTCTGCGCCTGCACGGGCAAGGAAGCAAGCAACAGCACGGAGACGAACAGAACCCACGTCCAATGGGCGCATCCCTTGCCCGTACCCATCATTCCCGCCAGCGACTCTTGCCTTACCATGCCTTCTCCTTTCATATCCGTATTGTTGGCCTATGCTTCCGGCGCGGTTATCTCCCCGCAAAGTGACTTTCCCATGAGCGCGCGCACCATGTCGGCATCGGCATGGCGGGCATTCAGGTGCATCAACTTGGTCACGGCCGCCTCCACCGTACTGTCATACCCACTCACAACGCCCACTTCCTGCAACTGCACGCCCGATGTGTACAGCCCCATCTCCACGCAACCCGTCTCACACTGACTGATATTGACAATGGTCACACCACGGTCAGAGGCATTGCGCAGTTGCCTAAGCACCCACGGGCTTTGGGGAGCGTTTCCCGCCCCAAAACTGCGTATGACAATGCCGCGCAGTTCGGGTGCGTCCAGCACATGCTTCACAATGCACTCCTGAATGCCGGGGAAGAGCGAGAACACCACCACGTAAGGGTTCATGTCCGTCAGTACCTCAAGCGGCAGATGGTAATCCGGGCGCAGGATATGGTGGGTGCGGAAGGTAAAGGAGACACCCGCATCGCACAGATGAGGGTAGTTGAACGACTCAAAAGCGTTGAACCCCTCGGCATTCTGCTTCGTTGCACGGTTGCCGCGGAGCAGGTGCCCGTTGAAGTACACACACACCTCAGGCACACGTGCACGCCCCTCATCGTCACAGGCAGCCGCAAGTTCAATGCTGGTGAGCAGGTTTTCCTTGGCATCCGTGCGCGGCAAGCCGATGGGCAACTGGCTTCCCGTCAGGATGACAGGCTTGGACAGATTGCGCAACATGAAGCTCAAGGCCGACGAGGTATAGGCCATGGTGTCGGTGCCATGCAGGATGACGAAACCATCATACACGTTGTAGCGGTCGGCCACGATGCGTGCCAGACGCCCCCAATGCTGGGGATTCATGTTGCTGGAGTCGATGGGGTGAGGCAGCGAATAAGTGTCCACCTCGGTATTGAGCGAGCGCAGTTCATACAGGTTGTCCATCAAGTGACGGAAGTCCAGAGGCTCCAGTGCACCGGTCTGCGCGTTGCACCCCATGCCTATGGTGCCTCCCGTGTATATCAGCAATACCCTGCGCGGCCCGGGCATTGCGGCAGTTCTCTGTCTGCCATGTGCGTGAGATGATTCTGTCATGCTGCAAATTTACCCATTTTCAACGAGAGAATTCCTCCGGCAAGGCAGGTATTTACACGGAGGTGAAAGATATGCAGCATGTACGCAACGTGCCGGGGCAGAAGTATCTTGCTTCCTGCCACCATCACCGTAATGCCGTGCCCTTGCATCTTTATATTATCAAGATTTCAGAAGTAAAGTGCGAAAAGTGCGAAAAGTGCCTGCCTAGGAAAAAATATAAATCCAGTTGGAGAAAAATTTTTTCCTAACTGGAAACATAAAATTGGGTAGTTTGCGAGATGCCTGAGTATGTAAAGAAAAACAAATTCACACCGGCAGGAAGCGCGTATAACTAGAGGGAAAAAGCGGAGGGGGAAGGGAGGAAGAGGTGGGAGGAGTCGTGAGCCGGAGGCTGGCGGGAGCATTTCCTAGCCGAAGAAGAAACTGGGCGAAGTGGAAAAAACGCACGGGCAGCATTGGAATCACGTGAAAAAGCAGTACCTTAGCCCACAGGAAACAAGCGGGACACTGCTCCCGCGCCATGGACATGAAGAAATACAAGGCACTGATATTTGATTTGGACGGCACGCTGACGGACTCTCTGCAAGACCTGTGGCTGGGAACGAACCATGCGCTGAGGCTCATGGGTTGGCCGGAAAGGAGTCTGGACGAGGTAAGGAAATTCGTAGGCAACGGCGTGCGGATGCTTATCGAGCGGGCCGTGCCCGAGGGGACTGCACAGGAAGATGCCGACCGTTGCCTGCAGGAGTTCCGTTCCTACTATGTGAAGCACTGCATGGACCACACTGCCCCCTACCCGGGCATACGGGAAATGCTGGCCGAACTGGATGCGGAAGGCTACCTGATGGGCATCGTGAGCAACAAACTGCAGGCCGGCGTGAGCGTGATGCACAGAGAGCATTTCACACCTCACGTGAAGGTGGCTATCGGCGAGCACACGGGAGTAAGGCGCAAGCCTGCGCCGGACATGGTCATGGAGGCCATGAGGGAACTGGGCGTGGAGGCAGCAGAAAGCGTCTACGTGGGGGACTCTGACGTGGACATACTCACGGCCAAGGCTGCCGGCTTGACGTGCCTGTCTGTCCTGTGGGGCTTCAGGGACAGGGAGTTCCTGCTCCGTCACGGTGCCACCACACTGATGGAAAAGCCCTCGGACATCTGCACATTCATGAGAACACATTGATTACCTGACAATAACACAAGAAAGGAAATGAAGAGAATATATCTGAACATCGGGAAATGCGGAACCGGCCTGCTGCTGGCATTCCTCTGCACATCTGCCACCCTCGCCGAAAACGTGCGCACCTACACAACCACGGCACAGGGCACGAAGAAACTGGAACGGCACACCGTAAGCACAACCAAGCGCGTGGTGGCCAACTCCATCACCCTGCGCACCGACACGCTGCACCAGCCGATGGACGGGTTCGGCTATGCCATTACCTACAGTTCATGCTACAACCTGATGAAGATGGATCCAAAGGACCGTTACGCCTTCCTGCTTGACACGTTCTCGCCAACGGAAGGGCTTGGGGTCAGTTATGTACGCATCAGCATCGGATGCAGCGACTTCAGCAGCACGGAATACTCACTCTGTGACGAGCCGGGACTGGAGCACTTCCGCCTCTACAGCGACGAGACAGACTACGTAATCCCCATCCTCAAGGAAATACTCGCCATCAACCCGCACCTGAAAATCATGGCTGCGCCATGGACATGCCCCAAGTGGATGAAGGTGGAGAGTCTTTCCTCGCTCAAGCCTCATGACTCATGGACCAGCGGGCACCTGGCTCCAAAATACAGACAGACTTATGCCGAATACTTCGTACGCTTCGTGGAAGCCTTCCAGGCCGAGGGAATCCCCATCCATGCCGTCACTCCGCAGAACGAGCCACTCAACCACGGCAACTGTGCCAGCCTGTACCTGCCCTGGTCAGAAGAGGCTCAGTTTATCAAATGTCTGGCTCCAGCGTTCAAGAAAGCCGGGCTGAGCACCAAGATATACTGCTTTGACCATAACTGGAACTATGACAACCAGGCAGACCAGCAGGACTATCCCGTAAAGGTGTTCAACGTACTAAGTGGAGAGATGGAGGGAAGCGAACTGGTTGTGGGATCGGCCTGGCACGACTACGGAGGCGAGGCGAGCGAACTGGACAACATAAACAAGAGACTGCCGGACAAGGAGGTAATCTTCACCGAAGCCAGCATAGGCACATGGAACGATGGCAGGAACCTGGAAAAGAGACTGCTAACCGACATGAACCGACTGGTATACAATACCGTAAGCAGGGAATGCCGGGCGGTGATGGTGTGGAATTTCATGCTTGACCTGCAGCGAGGTCCCAACCTGGACGGCGGGTGCACCACCTGCTACGGCGCAGTGGACATTGACCAGAACAACTACAAGACCATCACGCGAAACAGCCACTATTACATCATTGCTCACAGCAGTGCCGTGGTGCAGCCCGATGCAAGGCGCATAGGACAAGAGGTGAAAGGCTGCGCAGGCATCAACAGCATCTCGTTCCTCAACCCCGACAGCACCGTGGCAACGCTGCTCATCAACAACAACAATGAGGACAAGGCGGTATCCATCGTCAAGGAAGAGGGCGTGGTGGCCAACGTAAAGATACCGGGCAAGAGCGTGATGAGTGTACTGATGGGGCCTGCCGACCTGGTACCGGCAAAGAAGAATGCCTACTATGCACAATACTAATGCACGAAAGAGGTGCATGCCGGCCGGCATGCATCCGGTTCTGGCACTCTGCGTGGCCTTGATGGCCGGCGGGAACTGCCAGGCACAAAAGGCACAGGGAAAGAATGGGAAGCACAGGGGAGAGAAGCCCAACATCCTGTTCATCCTGTGTGACGACATGGGATATGGCGACCTGGCCTGCTACGGACAGCCGTACATACAGACTCCCTGCATTGACCGCCTGGCCAGCCAAGGGATGCTCTTCACACAGGCGTATGCGGGCAGCCCGGTCAGCGCACCCAGCCGCGCAAGCCTGATGACAGGGCAGCACACGGGGCACTGCGCCATACGCGGCAACTGGGAATACTGGAGCGGCAAGGTGACCTATGGCATCAACCAGGAATATGCAGTCACTGGGCAGCACCCGCTGGACACGGCACATGTAGTGCTCCCGGAAATCATGAAGGATCTGGGGTATAGCACGGCACAGTTCGGCAAGTGGGCAGGAGGGTACGAAGGTTCGGTGAGCACACCCGACAAGCGAGGTGTGGATGAGTTCTACGGCTACATTTGCCAGTACCAGGCTCACCTTTACTTTCCCAACTTCCTCAACAAGTACAGCCGTGCCAACGGGGATACGTCTGTCAGCCGGGAGGTTCTGACAGACAACATACAATACCCCATGAGCGGTCCTGACTACAGGAAACGTGCACAATACAGCGCCGACCTCATTCATCAGCACGCCATGCAATGGCTGGAGAAGCAGGAAAAGGGGAAGCCGTTCTTCGGACTGCTGACCTACACACTGCCCCATGCGGAACTGGTGCAGCCCGATGACAGCATCGTGCAGCACTACATCAAGCAGTTCAAGGAAGACAAAAACTACCCGGGCAGTACCGGAAGCCGCTACAATGCCACCATGCACACCCATGCACAGTTTGCCGCCATGATTACACGCCTAGACTGCTACGTGGGGCAACTGATGCAGAAGCTGGAGGAAAAGGGGCTTGCCGACAACACCATCGTCATATTCTCCAGTGACAACGGACCGCACGAGGAAGGAGGAGCCGACCCCGCATTCTTTGGCAGGGACGGGCAATTGCGAGGGCTGAAACGCAGTTGCCACGAAGGAGGCATACGCATCCCCTTCATCGTCAGATGGCCGGGACGTGTGGCAGAAGGAAGCGTGACGACTCATCAGATGGCATTCTGGGACATCATGCCCACTCTTTGCGAGGCCATCGGAGTCAATGACTACAGCCAACGCTACAGCCGAGGAGAGGAGGATGTCTTTGACGGAATCTCATTCCTGCCTACCTTGGAGGGACACCCTATGGAGCAGCCCATCCATGACCATCTCTACTGGGAATTCGGCGAAACGGATCAAGTGGCCGTGAGACGCGGCAACTGGAAGATGGTCATCAAGCGCGGGAAGCCTGCCCTGTATGACTTGGGAACCGACATCCATGAGGACCATGACCTCAGCCAAGACTATCCCGGCATCCTGTCACAACTCATCGACATTGCTCACAGGGAGCACCGGGAGGCTCCGCTCTTCCCCGTGACAATGCCCAAGCCGCTACAGTTGCCAGGCCAAGAGTGAACACAGGATGAGTTCCAAGTCCCTGCGGGTCTCCAGCAAACGCGTACGTGCAGAAAGATAATAGGAATTTTCCATCAGGAAGGTGAGAAGAGTTATCTCGCCTTCCTCATAGGCTCGCTGCAGGAGAGAGGCATCGGCATTCCGGTTCAGGGAGACTTCCATGTCCCCGATGCTTTTCTGCAACTGCACGGCTTGCTCATAAAGACTTCTGAGTTGGGTATAATACTGCACACGGGCATCCTGAGCAGCCATCTGTGCAGTGCTGACCTCTGCACGCGCCTGGCGCATGCGTCCCTTGTTTTCCCACAATGGTATGGACATCCCCACGGTGACTCCGTTGTACTTCTGCGAGGGAACCAGTTCACCGATGTAGCCCACGGACAGTTTGGGAAGCGACTGGGCGCGCGTCACTTTCACCTGTCTCCGGCTCACCTCCACCTGTGCACCCAGATACTGAAGGGCTGGACTAACAGACTCCGCCTGGCTGAACCAAGTATCAAAGTCCTGAGGCAAGGCTGACAGACCGGCATAGTCCGTGGCATCCAGCACAATGTCCTGCCCACCCGCAAAGGCAGAGAGCGAAGCCTGCAACTGCCTGCGAGTCACCTCGGTCTGCTTCAACTGATTCTCCATCTCCATCTGGTTCAGCACGGCCTTATTGTACTCAATCAGCCCGCTCTCGCCTTGATCCAGCATCTGTTTGCACGCCTGAGCGGTCTGCTTTGCCCAGTCTGCCTGCCGGAGGTATATTTCGTGCAATGCGTTCTGATAGACCATCTCCACACAGAGTTGCTTGGCCTGCAGGAGTATCTGCTGCCGCTGCTGCCTGTAGTCCAGTTCCGCCACACGGTCATTCTCCCCAGCAAGTCTGGCACGCTCGGCATAGGCCGTAGGAAAATCAAACTGCTGGGTGAAACTCACATCCTTGCGATTTCCGCCAGATGCCGGATGGCTCCACAAATAACCGAATTCCACTTCGGGATCAGCAGGGGTCAGACCTGTGTGGTTAGCAGCCTGCCTGGCATGCATCTGCCCCTTCAACACCTGCAGCGCGGCACTGCCCTGCTCCACTTTCTGCAACACGGGGGTGTATATATCCTGTGACCTGGCAAAAGCAAAGGCAATCAAGCCACAGAGGAAACATATTGTCTTTTTCATCATTCTTTCATTTCAAGAAACAACCATTCGCTTACGCACTAACATTATATATTATACTGCGCCTGTACCGACAATGCCATCACTGCCCAAGTACGTCACCGGTATGGCCATGCCACTTACGTGCAGCATACCAGCGATAGACGACAGGCATTACGAAAAGGTTCAGCAGGGTGGACGAAACCAGCCCGCCCAGCACCACAACGGCCATCGGGCTCTGTATCTCATTGCCCGGCTCCTCACTGTTCACTATCAGGGGAATGAGGGCAAGAGCCGAAGTGAGAGCCGTCATCAGTATGGGATTCAGCCTGTCAACAGAACCATACAGCACCGTATCCTGAAGCGCAGTGCCCTGCTGCCGAAGGTGCCTGTACCTGGAGATGAGCAGGATGCCGTTTCGTGTGGCCACGCCAAACAGGGTAATGAAGCCTATGATGGAGGGGATGCTCACCACGGCGGACGAGAAGAACACGGCCATTATGCCTCCTATCAGTGCAAGGGGAAGCCCCAAGAGGACAATGGCAGAAAGCCATACGTCATGGAATTCGCCATAGAGCAGGATGAAAATGACCAGTATGGCACCCAAGGTGGCCAGCAAAAGGGTCTTGCGCGCACTCTGTGCACTCTCGAACTGACCGCCATACTCTATCCGATAACCCTCGGGCAAGGCAATCTGCCTGTCCAGCGTGCGCCGTATCTCCTCCACGGCACTACCCACATCACGTCCCGAGACATTTGCCTGCACCACCAACTTGCGCTGTACATTCTCACGGGAGATGCTGCTGGGACCTCCTGCCGACACGATGTCGGCCACGTCCTGCAACGCCACCTTGCATCCATTCCCTGTGTCTATCAGCGAACGCCCTATCTGTTCAGCAGTGGCCGTATAGTTGCTGTCAAGGCGGAGTACCAGATCATAACGCCTTTGCCCCTCATATATGTCGGCCAGTCTTACGCCCGGGAAAGCCAGTTCTACATACCGGTTGAAGTCCTGCATGCTGATGCCGTAATGAGCCAGAGCCTGACGGTTGGCACGTATCTGCAGTTGAGGAGTCTCTGCCTGCTGCTCCACAGCCACATCCACCAGTCCCTCTATGTTCTCTATGGTGCTCTTTATCTGATTGCCGAGCAGGAACATGCGGCTGAGATCCGAGCCAAACAACTTGATGGCTATATTTGCCTTGGTGCCGGAGAGCATGTGGTCAATGCGGTGCCCCAGGGGCTGACCTATGGTGCACACCACTCCCGGCACGGCGGACATGCGTGCACGCATGTCCGCGAAGAGTTCTTCCCTGGTTCGCTTACCCAGGCGGAACCTCACTTCCAGTTCCGAACTGTTCGTGCTCTGGGAGTGTTCGTCCAGTTCGCCACGCCCCGTGCGCCGCGCTGTCCCATACACTTCCGGTATCTTGAGCAACTCTTCCTCAAGCATCCTGCCCAACTGCCCGTTGACTTCAAGCGAGACTCCGGGCTGAGCCACAGCCGATACCACCGCGCTTCCTTCATTGAACTCCGGCAAGAAACTGCTGCCCATGTTCATCAGGAGTGCCACAGCCAGGACAAGCATGCCGGTCGTACCGGCAAGTACGCTCTTCTGATGTGCCAGCATCCAGCACAGAGAACGGGAATAGATGCCGGACAGCCATGCTGAGACAGGACTGTCCTTCCGCTTCTTCTCCAGATAACGGTCATCGGCGAGTATGGCATTACACAGGAGCGGAGTGAGTGTCATGGCCACCACCAGCGACATGAAAAGCGAAATGATATAGGCCACACCCAAAGGCTTGAGCATACGCCCTTCCATACCCGACAGGAAGAAAAGAGGCACGAAAGCCACCATGATGATGAAGGTGGCATTGAGAATGCCGGAGCGAATCTCACTGGAAGCCTCATACACCACAGAGATGGCACTCCGCCTCTCCCCTGCGGGAAGTATCCTATTCTCATGCAACCGCTTGTAGACATTCTCAACATCGATGATGGCATCGTCTACCAGGGAGCCAATGGCGATGCACATGCCTCCCAGAGTCATGGTGTTCACGTCCATGCCCAAGACATGCAGCACAATCAGAGTGCCAAGCAGGGAGATGGGGATGGCCACCACGGAGATGACCGTGGTGCGGAAACTGCCTAGGAACAGGAACAAGACTACTACCACAAAGAGCGCTCCCTCAAGCAATGCCCTGCCCACATTGTCCACCGAAGCCTGTATGAAGTCGGCTTGGCGGAACACATGGGTGTCCAGTTGCACGTCTGTGGGCAATGACTTCCTGATGTCCTGCAGGTTCCGGTCAATCTTCTCTGTCACGTCCAAAGTATTGATACCCGGCTGCTTGGAAATAGAAAGAATGATGGCAGGATGCCCGTCATGTGAAGCCATGCCCATCTTTACCGCACTTCCAATCTGCACTTTGGCCACATCGGCCACGGCCACCGGCTGCCCATCCATTGTCTTCACCAGTGTGGATCCCATTTCCTGCAAGTCCGATGTGCGACCCATACCCCGCAGGTCATACTCGTTTCCATATTGGCGCACCACGCCTCCGGTGCTGTTCATGCTCATCCCACTCACGGCCGCTTCCAGTTCCGCCATGGTCACCCCATAGGCATTCATCCTCTCCACATCGGCCATCACCTGATACTGCTTCAAGTCACCGCCTATCACAGTCACCTGAGCCACGCCGCCCGTGGCCAGCACCGCAGGCTTCACCATCCAGTCGGCTAGTGTGCGCAATTCCATCATGTCGGTAGCATCTCCTGCCTGCATGCTCACAAAGAGAATCTCTCCCATGATGCTGCTTTGGGGTGCCATGATGGGGGTAATGCCTTCCGGCAGTTCATCGCCCATGGCCGCCATCTTCTCGCTGACGGTCTGACGAGCACGGTAGATGTCCGTACCCCAGTCAAACTCAACCCACACGAATGAATATCCATTCTGGGAGGCAGATCGCACGCGACGCACATTCGTGGCTCCATTCACTGCGGTCTCTATGGGGAAGGTGACCAGCCGCTCGGTTTCCTCTGCAGTCATGCCACGGGTATCCGTCATCATTACCACGGTGGGTGCAGTAAGATCAGGGAAGACGTCAATATCCATCTGCCTTGATGAATAATAGCCTCCGATGACCACGAGTACGAATCCCAACAGCACCACCAAGCGGTTGTGGAGCGAAAAACGTATGATATGATTGATAAAGTCCATGCTTGTCCTTTCTTACTTTTCAGGTTACATACTTGACAAACACAGTTCAGTGCATGTGGCCGGCATGCGGGTCCACACCCCCTGAGACTTGCGTCAACTTCACCAGCACTGCACCGCTGGCCACCACCCGCTCACCGAGTTTCAAGCCCGTAAGCACTTCTATGCGGCGGCCATCCGTTGCGCCCGTGGTCACCTCGCGCTTCTCAAAGAGTTCCGGCGTCAACTGCACATACAGGAAACGGAGTCCCATCTCCTCAATGACCGACTCCACAGGTACCGTCAGTGCCTGCTTCCTTGTCTCGCTCCGTACATACATCTCCACCCACGAGCCGGGAAGCATGGCTGTATTATAACGCACCCTGAACAAGACCGGCAACAAGGGCTGCTGCGAACTGACCTGCCGTGCATAAGAAAGCAGGCTGCCGTCAAGGGAGGAAAGGCTTGCCAGGCTATCCGTTCCCGGCAGGCGGATGCTTGCATCGCGGATGCAAGGCAACGTCTTCCACAATTGCTGGGGCAGCATGGCACGAAGCGTAAGCCAACGAGTACCAGAGACCGTCAAGAGCGACTGTCCCTCCTCCACGTATTGCCCGTTCTTCACGTTCATCTGAGCCACATAGCCACGTATGGGAGCCGAGACTACCTGGCATCCGTGACTGGAAAACCTCTTCAGACTTTCATACTGAGCCTTTGCCGTTTCATATTCAGCACGCGTGACCTGCAGGTCGTTCTGGCTTACGATTCGTTCCTTAGCCAGCGGCTCCTTGCGCTCCAGTTCATTCTTGGCCTTGCGGTAAGCGGCTTCAACTTCCTGAATACGCACACTCAAATTGCCATCAGCCATGGTACCTCCGTTCACGCTGAGCAATGCCTGGCCAGCCTGAACCTCCATACCCTCCACAGGGACAACGCTTCCCATGTGCACGACACCCGATACCTGAGCCGGCACCACATGCTCTTCGCCTTGGGTCGGCTCCACTTGAGCCATGACACGGAATGCAGAGCCAAAGGCTTCCCGGCGGCATTCCTCGGTACTGAAACGAGCCTTCCAACTCATCTCCTTGCTGAACACTACAGTGTTTCCACCTGCCTGAGGTTTCTGTGCCTCGATTGTACTGTGGGCAGAAGAAGCATCTGCATGAACCTGCACGGGAATGTCCACCTGCTCATGCAGCCCGTCTGCGCCCTGCACATTAACGGTCAGGACACCCTTCCCGGCCTTCTGCGGAAGGACAACAAAAGCACACACGCCCGGCCGGGCAAGCGTGTCGGCCTGCAAGTTCAGCCTACTGCCACCAGCATTGAGGGTGACAGACACACGTGCCCGAGCCTGGGGCTTGAAATCTGACAAACGGGTCAAGTGTAACAACATCTGCGACTGACTGCCGGACACAAGCGGGTCAGCCTCACAATAAACCTCCAATACACGTCCATATGAGGTCAGTGTAATTTTCTCTGCATGCGGCTCATGAGTATCAGTGCCGTCTTCATGTTCCTTATTGCAAGATACGGTCAGCCCCGCAGCAAGCAGGGTTGCCATAAACTGGATTCTGTACTTCATTCTGTTTCCTTTTGAACTTCTTTTTTACGATAAGTACTTAGTATGCAGTCACATGCCTACTGAAGACAAGAGACAAAAACGCTCTCAGCATCCGCGCGGAGGAGCGCGAAGTCCAAAAATAAGGCCATAAGATGAACAGGGAAGAAACTCTCGAAAAGTACGCAGCCGACCGGCCATTCCGATGTACGTCACAAGTGAGGCCGGACAGAAAAGCCATCCCAAGGGAAGAAAAGAATGCCAAGACAAGAGATGGGGAGGCAACAAACCAAGAGCATGCAGATTACGCTGCGCGGAATGCAGGTTCCCCAGCATCAGGGAGTCGCACGGAAGGCAGCCGGCAGCGTCCTCCTGCTGGCAATCCACTCCACTATCGGGGCAATGCGGCGCGTCCTCACCAGCCTCGGCATGATGGGCGTGCAGGCAGACGAGCACCACGTAACGGGCATGATGATGGTGCGGAACCACCATGTGCGTGAACATGGACAATACCACCACCAGCATGACACACGTGGCCAGCCTGTGTCTGAAAAGATGGTCAATTCTCCTCATCTGTGATACAAAGTTAGAGGAAAAGCACTGCAACCGGGTTGCAAACAGAGATATGGCAAGCGGCAATACCCCGGAATACTGCAGGAAACCTTGTGGACATGTACTGGCAGTGCTGGCGCATGATGCAGAAAAGCCGTGCCACATGCCCCTTTATGGCGGGCAGTGGCACGACTGAGGCTGCACACTACATGGATAGTTGGGCAGCAGGTGAGTGCTAGGTGTCAATCGATGCCAAGTGCCTTGATGGCTTGCTCGGCCTCCGTGCCGGTGAAGAGGTATACCGAGTCGGAGAAGGGAAGCCACATGAGGTTCTCAAATCGCTTGATGTTGACGGCCAGCATCTGATAATCCTGTGAAAGGAGATACTCCAACCGAATGCCTCCATTAGGGTTGGCCAGCATGGCGATGCTGGTTTCATCGCAACGCCCTTTCTCAAGCAGGCTTCTGAGCATGGGGCATGCGGCATGGTCATAGGTTACTGCGCCCTGTGTGAGTGGCTTACCCGTGGGGGTGTACATGAGACGGTTGCAGCCTCTGACACATTGTACCAGCGCTCCGACAAAAAGGAACAGGCCAAGGGTTGTCAGGAGCAAGGCCACGAAGTCATTGCTTATCCTAATCAGGAGAGGCAGAGCCATGATCATGAGACCTGCAGCCATGACTACGCTAAATCGAACCTGCTGGGGGCGGTCACATGCCTTGTGGATGAAGGGCGAGTGAAGATAAAATCTGTCCAGTTCGCTGTATTGGGTTTTCTCTTTCATAATAAACTTGTTTTTTTGTGAATGTTATGCGTGTAATAATATGTATGTATAAAGTACCGGTGACTCACAGCACGGCCTGTAGCCAGTAGATGGCCATACCGCCGAGGTAGCCGACCAAAGCTAGGGGAGTGACGTGCCTGAGATACCAGGTAAAGGTGATGCGCTCGATGCCCATCACCACCACACCGGCTGCAGAACCTATGACAAGCAGGCTGCCGCCCGTGCCGGCACAATAGGCAAGCAGATGCCAGAAAGTGCCGTCCTGGCAATAAACGCCTGCACTGTCGGCTGCATCGATGGCGTACATGGACATGGCACTTGCTACCAACGGAACGTTGTCAATGATGGAGGAGATACCGCCGATGATGCCATCCACGGCATAGACGTTGCCCACGTGGCTGTCCAGCCATGCGCCAGCCTGCATGAGCATGCCGGTCTCCTTGAGCGCGCCTACGGCCAGCAAGATACCCAAAAAGAAAAGAATGGTGGGGAGGTCAATGCGACGGCAGAGCAGGGGCACATTAATCGGTTCTTTGCCTTGGCGGCGAATGCCGTAGGCAAACAATTCGATGGTGACCCACAGCACGGCCATGACAGCCAACACGCCCACGAAGGGCGGCAATCCCGTGAGGTTGTGGAAGAGCGGCGTGAGTGCCAGTCCACCCACTCCGATGAGCAGTACCACTTGCCTCTGACGGTCGGTAAGCGGCGACTCATGGTCCTGCGGACTCTCTTCGGTACCCTGCACCTCACCTTGTATTTGCGTGGACATCAGCAAAGTGGGCAGCACCACGCAGGCTACCGATGGCAGCAGCAGTCCCTTGATGATGCCCAAAGCACTCACAGTACCGCCTATCCACAGCATGATGGTGGTGACATCGCCTATGGGCGAAAATGCTCCGCCCGCGTTGGCAGCCAGTATCACGATGCAGGCCAAGCGCACGCGCTCCTGCTTGTCGGCCACGATGTTGCGCAGAATCATGACCATGAGTATGCTGGTAGTCATGTTGTCGAGCACAGCCGACAGCACAAAAGTGAGGGCTGCCGTCTTCCACAGCAGACGCTTGGCACTGCGGGTGCGCATGTGCTTGGCCACGAAGCGGAAACTGCCACAGGAATCCAGCAGTTCCACGACTATCATAGCTGCCAGCAGGAATAGAATCGTCTGGCTGCATTCGGCCAGATGAACCGAGAAGGCCGCCGAGAGTGCCTCATGGCTTTCGGTCGTCCCCAGCAGTATCCAGCAGATGATGCAAGTGATGAGCGCAATGCCTCCCTTGTCCACCCGCGTCTTGCTCTCCAGCGCGATGAACAGGTATCCCACTAGGAAACAGATAAGTATGAGTGTGTACATGTGTCTTATGAGTTTGTGTATTTAACTTTGGATTGTAATGCAGTTCCCCCGTACATGGCATTCTCTTGCCCCGAACCACAAATGGCGGGGGTATGCCCATGCCTGTGCAGAGCCCTGGCATGGACATAAGCCTAGGGCGTGCAACTCCTCCCTGTCGGTGGAGGACACATAGAATAAAATAAGAGTGGAAAAGGAGTGCTAATCCAAAATGCGTCTCAGGGCAAACACATAGTAATCACAAGCCCTGGGCGTAATGTAGACCACGCCGGCCGATGCCAGCATGAAGTGATAAGAAAAGCAGCGGCTGACTTGCCGCTGCACGTAGGCGCAGCGTACTGCTGCCATCGGATGCCCACCGCTGGTGCGTACCTGGCTTTCACCAAGGCTGGAGCCACCGCGCTCCCCGCTGAGAGTCACGCGCTCGGCGGCGCGAGCATATTGATGGTGGGTACCCTGGTCGGCACTGATGTCTGCCTTGTGCTCCAGGCTGCTGGAGCAGATGCCGACTAATGTGGCTTGCTGACATGCATGACACGGATTTATGGCTGCACGGAACCATCCCGCAAGCATCCACAGCATAAGCATACAGGATGCAAGCCCCAGGTATCGGTATGTGTCGTGTGTGTGCCGCATGTCGTTCGTTTTCCTTGCAAAATTACAGTATTAGTCCCAAGTGGACAAACATTTCCATGCTTTTATTCATGGCTGCGTGATCGCGATGGAGAACCGGCCGACCATGGATTAGCATGCCCCCTAAACCGGAGGGCTAAGGCATACAAGAGGAAGAAATCAGGAGAATGAACCCGATGTCACAGACAGGATGGCGCACCGCATTGGCAGACGGCCCCCCGGAAAAAGGCAGCGCGGTGCGATGAAAAATAAAAAGGGCTTCATGTGCCAACGGAGAGCACTTCATTGGCACATGAAGCCCTCTGCGTTTTTAACACTTGCCAGAATCGGCGATTAATGCAGTGCGCCGCACCTTGGAACGGAGGCAACTGCAGGGGTGGGGCTATGCTTCTTTCTGAATCAATACCACGGCATAGGCCGCCATGCCTTCCTGCTTGCCCACAAAACCGAGACGTTCAGTGGTGGTGGCCTTGACGCTCACATCATCAGCATCCACGCCCATCACCTCGGCCAAGCAAGCCTGCATGGCCGGTATGTGAGGACTGAGACGAGGTACCTGGGCACAGAGTGTGGCATCCACATTACCCACCTGCCAACCGCGCTCAGCAATCAGGCGAACTGTCTCCTGCAGCAATATCTTGCTGTCCACCCCCGAGTATTTCGGATCGGAATCAGGGAAGTGATAACCAATGTCACGCATATTGGCGGCACCGAGAAGGGCATCGCAAATGGCATGTATCAGCACATCGGCATCACTGTGTCCCAGAAGCCCCTGGCCATGCTCTATCCTGACTCCGCCCAGCCAAAGGTCTCTGCCCTCCACCAGGCGGTGCACGTCATAGCCAAATCCTACCTTGATTTTCATATTTCCCTCCATTCTTTTTGTTGATAATACCCTTTGAGTTTGATTTCCTGCCACACATGAGGCGGGAGCCCTTCGCCGTCATATCCTCCGGAAGCGAGCCGTTCCCTTATTTGGGTGGAACTGATGTCGAAAAGAGTTGTCTCTGCGCGTTGTACACCCGAAGGCAATGTCCCCATGTCATATCCAGGTCGGGGAAAGACAATAAGCGGATAATGGTTCATGATCCACTCTGCCTCGTGCCATCGGGGGAAGCGTTCCCAGCAGTCGGCTCCAATAATCAAAGAAAACTGACGCCGGGGATGAAGGGACGAAAGAGTGCACAGGGTGACCGACATAAAAGAGGGGCGAGGCAAGGAGAACTCCACATCAGAGACCTCTATGCCGGACTCTCCCTGCACCGCCAGCCGAGCCAAGTCAAGGCGTGCCTGTTCTTCAAGCATCCGGCAATCGGCCTTGAAAGGGTTCTGAGGCGAGACCACAAGCCACACCTCATCCACCAATCCTTGCCCTATAAGTTGACGGGCAAGCCCCACATGACCGTTGTGGATGGGGTTGAACGAACCTCCGTAAACTCCCGTCCGTATCATCAGGGCTGGCCGATGAAATTTCGTATCAGCGAGGCAGTCTGCTCCACCGCGGTCTGAAAATCGTCATTGACCACGATGTAGTCGAAGCGCGGAGCAAAAGTGAGTTCCTGGGCGGCCTTGCCCAACCGCTGTGCAATCTGTTCTTTACAGTCAGTATTACGCGAACAAAGCCTGCGCTTCAATTCCTCCAACGAGGGCGGCTGTATGAAGACACTCATGGCCTGACAACCGTAAATCTCGCGTATGCGACACCCGCCTGCCACATCCACGTCAAACACCACATTCTGCCCGGCCTGCAACTGACGGTCAACCTGATGGCGGAGCGTGCCATAGAAGCGCCCAGGATAGACTTCCTCATATTCAAGAAACTCTTCTCTGTCAATACGCCGGCGGAACTCTTCGGGAGAGAGAAAGAAATAATCCACCCCATCCTGCTCCTTGCCGCGCGGGGGACGGCTGGTGGCACTGACGCTGAAAGCCAGATGAAACTCGGGATAATCCTCCATCAGACGATGCACGATACTGCTCTTTCCACTGCCCGACGGCGCACTGAAAATGATAAGCTTACCCATACTGCTGTGTATCTTTATAACTAATGAGGAATGGCTTACATGACGTTGAGCACCTGCTCCTTAATCTGTTCCAGTTCGTCCTTCATCATCACCACCAGGTTCTGCATCTCCGAGAGGTTGCTCTTGCTGCCCGTCGTATTTATCTCACGTCCCATCTCCTGGGCTATGAATCCCAGTTTCTTGCCCTGCCCGTGGCCTTCTTCCATGGTCTGCTGAAAATAGCGCAAGTGGTTGGCCAGCCTCTGCTTCTCCTCGCTGATGTCCAGTTTCTCTATGTAATAAATCATCTCCTGTTCCAAGCGGCCGCGGTCATAGTCCACCGAAGGGATGGCAGCCAGGCCGTCTTCAATGCGCTGGCGTATCTTGGCCACGCGGCTCTTCTCATAGGGTTCAATGTCCTGAAGCAACTGGCCTATGCGGTCAAGTTTCTCCTGGAATTTCTTCTGCAGGGCCTCACCTTCCTGCTGGCGGAACTGCACCAGCCCGTCAATGGCAGTCTCCACGGCACTCGCCGCCACCTGCCATTCCTCATCGGTAAGTTCCTGCTGCTGCGCCTTCTCCATCACGTCAGGCAGCCTCATCAGTATGGACCACCAGTCCTCCGGCTCATTGATGCCCAGTTGCCCCGCTGCCTCACGTATCTCATCCCTGTAAGCCTTGGCCAAAGGCATGTTGATGCGGGCGGCATCTTGCGCCTGGTCTTGCTCCACCCACAGGCAGAAGTCCACTTTTCCGCGTTCCAGCCGGCGGGCTATCAGTGCCCTTATCTCCATCTCACGCTCCCTGTAGAGGGGTGCCACACGGGCACTCAAGTCCAGCGACTTGCTGTTGAGCGACTTTATCTCTGCTGTGATTCTCTTCCCTTGGTATTCGGCCGTACACTTGCCGTAACCCGTCATCGATAGTATCATAGGTGTATCCCTGTTTGATTATTCCTGCGCAAAAGTACGGAATAAATGCCAAAATATTGTACCTTTGTCGCGAAATAAAACTCATTGGAGTGCCTTCCCAAGCGGAAGGGAAGACCAAGGAAGGAGAACTACGACATGTCTTGCATCCTACATATAGAGACTAGCACGAAGGTCTGTTCCGTGGCACTGAGCCAGGAGGGACAACTGATTTATCACGAAGAAGATTTCAACGGACCTAACCACTCCATACAATGCGGCGTAATGGCCGAGGCTGCCCTTTCATTTGCCAACAGCCATGCCATACCCGTTGATGCAGTGGCAGTCAGCAGCGGACCCGGCAGTTACACAGGCCTGCGCATAGGTGCATCCATGGCCAAAGGCATCTGCTACGGGCGGTCATTGCCCCTGATAGCCATTCCCACGCCACAGATCATGTGCGTGCCCATACTGCTGGAGCACGATGACCTGCCCGAGGATGCCCTGCTGGTGCCCATGACCGATGCACGCAGGATGGAAGTCTACTCGGCCGTGTATGACCGTAGCCTGCATGAGGTGCGCGCCATAGGAGCCGATGTGGTGGAGGTCGACACCTACAGGGAATACCTGAACAGCCACCCCGTATATTTTTTCGGAGACGGCTCCGGGAAGTGTCGCAGCGTAATCTGCCACCCCAATGCCCACTTCATTGAGGGCATAGTTCCGCTGGCCAAGCACATGTATCCGCTGGCAGAAAAGGCCATGCTCAAGGGCGAGTTCCAAGACGCGGCCTACTTTGAGCCGTTTTACCTCAAGGAATTCGTAGCCTTGAAGTCAAAGAAACTCTTGTAAGAAGAAAGATTAAGTACACACATGCAATACAATACTCAGAAACCCCTCCTAGTCATGCCCGAGTACGGAAGAGGCATACAGGACATGGTGGAAATGGCCGTAGGGCTCCCCACCAAGGCCGAGCGTAAGAGATGCGCCCACGCCATAGTGACCATCATGGCACGCATACAGCCCCAACAGTCAGGCCAGGCTGACTATGAACAGAAGTTATGGAACCATCTGGCACGCATATCCCGCTACAGGCTCGACATTGATTATCCCGTAGAGATTGTGAGTGAGGAACAAGCCTATGCACACCCACAACCACTGCACTACCCCATGAAGAACATTCGCAGCCGCCATTACGGCCATCTGGTGGAGAGTTCGCTGGAGTATGCCAACACTCTGCCCGAAGGTCCGGAGAAGGACACCCTGGTGGCTCTGGTGGCCAACCAGATGAAACAAGACCTTTTCGTGTGGAACCGTGACTCGATGGATGACCGCCTGGTGGCCGCTGACATCAGCCGCTACACGCATGGGGAAATCCGGCTGAACTTGCAGCAACATCACTTTGCACCCGTAGGCATGCCCAATCAGCAGCAGATGCCCATGATGCAGCGCAAGAAGAAAAAGCGTATCTGAAACAACGCACACATCCGGACAAAGCACAGGAACGTCCCGCAAAACAGCCTCTGACAGCACCGGGACAGCCAAGAACAACCGAGTAAACAAAAAGAGATGCCATCATTCATCATTGAGGGGGGACACAGGCTCAAGGGCGACATCACACCACAGGGTGCAAAAAACGAGGCACTGCAAGTGCTTAGCGCGGCACTCCTCACCGCAGAGCCAGTGACCCTGCACAACTTGCCCGACATTCTGGACGTGAACAACCAGATACGCCTGCTGGAAGACATTGGGGTACGCATCAGGCGTACCTCGCCACATGACATCACCCTGCAGGCCGACAATGTGGACACTGCATTCCTGCAGAGCGACGAGTTCCTGGTCAGGTGTGGCAAACTGCGCGGCAGCGTGATGCTCCTGGGGCCACTGCTGGCACGTTTCGGACAGGCCATGGTGGCACGTCCCGGAGGCGACAACATAGGCAGGCGCAGGCTTGACACACATTTCCTGGGCCTGAAGAAACTGGGAGGTGAGTTCCGGCATGACGCACGGAGGCAAGTGTTCTCCATCACAGCACGGAGGCTGAAAGGAACCTACATGCTGCTTGACGAGGCTTCCATCACCGGCACAGCCAACATACTGATGGCAGCGGTACTGGCCGAGGGAACCACCACAATATACAACGCTGCCTGTGAGCCTTACATACAGCAACTCTGCCACATGCTCGTGAGCATGGGGGCAAACATCAAGGGCATCGGCAGCAACCTGCTCACCATTGAAGGGGTGCAGCGTCTGGGAAGCGCGGAACACACCATCCTGCCCGACATGATAGAGGTGGGGTCGTTCATTGGCATGAGTGCCATGGTGGGCGATGGGGTGTGCATCCGCAACGTGTCCTACCCGCAACTGGGCATCATCCCCTATACGTTCCGCCGGCTAGGCATCGAGGTGGAGCACCGAAACGACGACATCTTCATCCCGCGGCAGGAGCACTACCAGATAGACACGTTCCTTGACGGGTCATTCATGACCTTTGCCGATGCTCCCTGGCCGGGGCTGACACCCGACTTGCTGAGCGTACTGCTGGTGGTGAGCACGCAGGCCAAGGGCTCGGTGCTGGTTCACCAGAAGATGTTTGAGAGCCGCCTCTTCTTCGTAGACAAACTCATTGAGATGGGGGCACAGATTATCCTTTGCGACCCACACCGAGCAGTGGTGGTGGGACACGACAATCAGAAACAGCTGCATGCCGGACGCATGACCAGTCCGGACATACGCGCAGGCATTGCATTGCTCATTGCAGCCATGAGCGCCAACGGTACAAGCCGCATTGACAACATAGGACAAATCGACCGGGGCTACGAGCATATCGAAGAGAGGCTCAATGCCCTGGGAGCAAGAATCAGCAGGATAGACTGATGATAAAGGAAGAAGAAGTTTACCAAATAGGCCACATCACGCGCACCCACGGGGTGAAAGGTGAGGTGGCGCTCTGTTTCACCGATGACGTATGGGACAGGGCCGATGCCGACTACCTGGTGCTGTGCATCGACGGCATACTTGTACCTTTCTTCATGGAGGAGTACCGCTTCCGTTCCGACACGGTGGCACTGGTCAAGTTCGTGGACTATGACACGGCGGAACAGGCCGCGGAACTCTGCGGATGCAAGGTATACTTCCCGCACAGCCTCACTCCCGAAGCCACGCCCGACGATGACTACACCTGGCGATACTTCACCGGGTTCCGCCTAACGGAGGTGACACACGGCCTGCTGGGCACCATCGACAGGGTGGATGACAGCACACAGAACGTGCTCTTCCAGGTGGGCGACCTGCTGATACCCGCCGCAGAAGATTTCGTGACAGACATTGACCACCAGGGCAGAACCATCACCATGAACCTGCCCGAAGGACTTTTGGACTTATGACAAAGAAGAAGAAAAAGATATGCCTGCTGGGCAGCACGGGTAGCATAGGCACCCAGACACTTGATGTCATCGACAGGCATCCTGACCTTTTCGAGGCATACGTGCTCACGGCAAACACCCGCGCCGACCTGCTCATACAGCAGGCACTGAAATACCAGCCCGCCGCCGTGGTCATTGCCGACGAGAGCAAATACACGCAAGTGCGGGATGCGCTGGAGCGGGAACCCATACAGGTGTACACCGGAAGCGACTCCCTGTGCCAAGTGGTGCAGATGGCTCCCGTGGACATCGTGCTTACAGCCCTGGTGGGATTCAGCGGGCTGCGCCCAACCATCAGTGCCATACAGGCCCACAAGACCATTGCCCTGGCCAACAAGGAGACGCTGGTGGTGGCAGGCGAACTGGTGACGGAACTCTGCCTGAAGGAAAAGGTAGCGGTGTTGCCCGTCGACAGCGAGCACAGCGCCATCTTCCAGAGCCTCATGGGCGAGGTAAGTCCCATTGAGAAAATCATACTGACAGCCAGCGGAGGTCCCTTCCGCACCTTCACCGGCGAGCAGCTGGCCACGGTGACACCCGCCATGGCACTCAAGCATCCCAACTGGGACATGGGAGCCAAGATAACGATTGACTCCGCGAGCATGATGAACAAGGGCTTCGAGGTAATAGAGGCCAAGTGGCTCTTTGACGTCGACCCGAGTCAGATACAGGTGGTGGTGCACCCGCAGAGCATCGTGCACAGTGCCGTGCAGTTTGCCGACGGAGCCGTCAAGGCTCAACTGGGCGCACCCGACATGCGCGTGCCCATCCAACTGGCACTCTCTTATCCCGACAGGCTGGAGAGTTCCTTCCCGCGCCTCGACTGGTGGCAGATGAAGGACCTCACCTTTGAGCAGCCCGACGAGCAGAAGTTCCGCTGCCTGGCCATGGCCTATGAAGCCATCCGCCAAGGAGGCAACGCCGCCTGCATAGTCAACGCCGCCAATGAGGTTGCCAACCTGGCCTTCCGCCAGGAACGCTGTCCGTTCCTGGCCATGGCCGACATCATAGAGCACACACTCGCGCACGTCCCACACCAGGACAAGCCATCGCTCGATGACTACCTGGCCACCGATGCCGAGGCAAGGCGCGTGGCTTCAGAGGCCGTGCGCGCCCTGAACTGACAGACACAACCATACATAAATACATATATACACAGACAACGCACATGAGCATCATCCTGATAAAGGCACTCCAACTGATTCTGTGCCTCTCCCTGCTGGTCATCCTGCATGAGTTGGGACACTTTGGCTTCTCCAAGCTATTCCACGTGAAGGTGGTGAAGTTCTACCTTTTCTACAATCCCTATTTCCACCTCTTCAGCACCCGGGACAAGTGGTTCACCCGCCTGTTCCCCTATTTCAAGGACAACGAGACGGAATACGGCATAGGCTGGGTGCCTCTGGGAGGCTACGTGCAGATTGCCGGCATGATTGACGAGAGCATGGACACCGAACAGATGAAGCAGCCTGCACAGCCCTGGGAGTTCCGCTCGCAGAAAGTGTGGAAGCGCTTCTTCATGATGGCAGGCGGCATCATCATGAACCTGCTCACGGCATGGGTCATCTACAGTGCCGTGATGCTGACCTGGGGCAGAGACTACGTGCCCATGCAGAGCATCAGGCAGGGATTCCAGTTCAACGAGTATGCCCAGCAGCAGGGATTCCGCAACGGGGACATTCCCGTTGCCGCCGATGGCAAGGAGATAAGCGAATACTCGGCCACCATCTACCGCACCATTTCCAACGCGGGCACGGTGACCGTGCTTCGCCAAGGGAAACGGATGGACCTGCAGATGCCCTCCGACGGGCTCAACATGGTGGAAATGCTGCAAATGGTGCCCAGTTTCATGGCTCCCGTCTCTCCTGCCGTGGTGGACTCCGTGATGCCGGGATCGGCCGCACAGAAGGCCGGCATGCAGGCCGGGGCAAGGCTCATTGCGGTAAACGGCAAGGCTATGGACACGTGGAACGACTTTGACTACAACGTGACGCTGCGCCGACAGGACGTGCTGGGTGCGGAAGGATGCACCCACGAGGACAGCGTGCGCATGCGCAAGATGCTGGTGGTGTGGACTGCCGACGGCGGAGTGACCCGTGACACGGCCAGCATCACGCTGGACGAGAACTACATGATGGGAGTCACGCGCCGGCCTCCCGACTTCACCACGGAGCACCAGCATTACAACCTGCTCTCCTGCATACCGGCCGGACTGCAGCGCGGCTGGAAGCAACTCTCGGGCTATGTGAACGACCTCAAGTACATGGCCTCGGCCGACGGAGTAAAGTCCGTGGGATCGTTCATCACCATCGGGAGCATCTTCCCCAGCGCCTGGGATTGGCAGCAGTTCTGGCTCACCACGGCCTTCATAAGCATCATCCTGGCCGTCATGAACCTTCTGCCCATCCCCGCACTCGACGGCGGCCACATCCTCTTCCTGCTGGTGGAGGCCGTCACAGGCCGCCAGCCTTCTGACCGTGTCATGCAGTGGATGGAGACCATCGGGCTTGGCCTGCTGGCCATACTGATGCTCGTGGCCTTCAGCAACGACGTGCGCAACTTCATACTGCCGCTCTTCGGCTTCTGACAACCTGCAAACACGACACACGGGAATGAACTTCACACATCACTACAGCCAACTCCCCTCGGACCCCGTAATGCTCATGAGCTTCGTCAACACGAAACTCCGCGATGAGTTCAGCACACTTGACGAACTGTGTGCCACCCTGGGCATCGAGCGCGCCGTGCTGGAGGACACGCTGCGCCAGGCAGGTTTCGAATACAGCACGGAGCACAACAAATTCTGGTAAAAACAAGTCACGCCTATGAATACTTACCATTCACCATCAAGCCTCATCGCCATGGCAGCCCTCATGCTGGGCACCACGATGCTGACCTCATGCGACAGCGGCGAGGAGGAAAAGGCACAGCAGATGCTTCAGGAAGCGCGCGCAGCCCTCAGGCACCGCCAGTACTCCGAGGCCAGAGACTCCATATTCTCGCTCCGCCAGAAGCACCCCACGGCCATAGACGCGCGCCGGCAGGGCATACTGCTGCTGGACAGCATAGAGTTGCAGGCGGCCTCCGACAGCCTGGCCAAGGCCGAGGGCGAGGAATGGGAAAGACTGAGCGTGAAAAAGAAATTCTACGAGCGCAAGCTGCAGGAAGACGAGAGAAGAGCCGCCCAGGAGAGGAGGAACAAAGAAGAGTAACGCATGAGACACCTTTCTGACACCGATCTGGCGCAACTGCTGGACACTCCCCTGTTCCGGCAGATAGGCTCGGCGGCCGACCGCCTGGGCATGGAATGCTACGTGGTGGGCGGCTACGTGAGAGACCTCTTCCTGGAACGCCCCTCCAAGGACATCGACTGCCTGGTGGTGGGTTCGGGCATACAGGTAGCCGAGGAACTGCAGAGCATGCTGGGGCGCGGAGCACACGTGAGCGTATTCCGGAACTTCGGCACCGCACAGCTCAAGTACAAGGGACAGGAGGTGGAGTTCGTGGGCGCACGCCGCGAAAGCTACTCCCGCGACAGCCGCAAGCCCATCGTGGAGGACGGCACACTGGATGACGACCTCGACCGGCGCGACTTCACCATCAACGCGCTTGCCGTCTGCCTCAACCATGAACGCTTCGGGCAACTGGTGGACCGCTTCGATGGAGTGCTCGACCTGGAGGACGGCATCATAGCCACACCGCTCGACCCCGACATCACCTTCAGCGACGACCCGCTGCGCATGATGCGCTGCATACGCTTCGCCACGCAACTGAACTTCCAGATAGAGGATGCCACCCAGGAGGCACTGGCGCGCAACGCCGAGCGCATAAGCATCATCTCGCAGGAACGCATCATCGACGAACTTAACAAGATAATGCTCTCGCCCAGCCCCAGCATCGGGCTCGTGGAACTGAGCAGGAGCGGGCTGCTGAGGCTCATATTCCCCGAACTGGCGGCAATGGAGGGAGTGGAGGTGCGCAACGGGCGCGCCCACAAGGACAACTTCTACCACACCCTGGAGGTGCTCGACAACGTGAGCCACCACGGGGGAGACCGCGCCACGCTGTGGCTCAGATGGGCTGCCCTGCTCCACGACATAGGCAAGCCGCGCAGCAAGAAGTGGGAGAACGGGGCGGGATGGACCTTCCACAACCACAATTACATAGGACAGAAAATGGTGCCCGCCATATTCCGGCGCATGAAACTGCCCACCGACGAGCGCATGGACTACGTGGCGCGGCTGGTGGGACTGCACATGCGCCCCATTGCCATCGCCGATGCCGAGGTCACGGACTCGGCCGTGAGACGGCTGCTCTTTGAGGCTGGCGAGGACATCGAAGACCTGATGATACTGTGCGAGGCGGACATCACGAGCCGCAACCAGCAGAAGAAGCAGCGCTTCCTGGACAATTTCCAACTCGTCAGGCAGAAACTGGCCGACCTGCAGGCAAGGGACAATTACCGCACGTGGCACAATCCCATCACGGGCGAGGAAATCATGCAGACCTTCGGAATCAAGCCCTGCCGGGAAATAGGCCTGCTCAAGCAAGCCGTCAAGGATGCCATCTGGGATTCCGTGATACCCAACGACCACGAGGCAGCCCATGAGTTCATGCTGCGCAAGGCGGCCGAGATGGGGCTGCAGCCCGTAAAGCCATAGGGCAGCGAAGGCACACGCAAGACAAACAGCACAGAAGAAGGCGGAGGAAACACATCAGTTCCCCCGCCTTCTTCCATATAGTCTCCCCTCCCGCGCACGAGACTTCCCACTAAGAGCAAGCCCATTCCCGGCCTAGACTTTGAACGTTGCCCGCCCCGTCCGGCAGGAGGTGGAGGCAGCCGCAAAGGCCATTGTGGCTTGCCTGGAAAGGAGATGAGGTGACACGGCAGGGGGAGACTGGGGATGCCCTGGCGTTACAGTTGTTACAGTTGTTACAGTTAAAAAAAGGGGGGTGGCACAACCTCGCATGTCCTCTTAAATATTATATATCTTATTATTATTTAATTAGTTATAATATATATAATATATAAGGGAGTGGAAATGATACCCCCCTTGAAAAAACTGTAACAACTGTAACAACTGTAACGCCGGGCTGCATCCCACAAATGAAACGCAGGAAAAGACAGACTTAATTCCCTAAAAAGCAATGAAGTACGACATTTTCAGCAAGACCGCACGCTGATGCCCAAGCCCGGCCGGGGATGGATTTACCCCCAAAAAGTCCTCAAAAATGGGAGTCAAAAGGCACGTGAAACGCCTTCTTGATGGGGATTTCTGCCGCGGATGCCCGTTTTCCCGATGTGAGCCCCGCAAATCCCGGCAACAGGAACCGCTCGATTTGCGCCGGATGATGTGCCCCACGGGCTCCCCGGACACGGAAAAGGCACACAGAAAGGCCCAATTCTCCAACTGGAAAAAATATTTTTTCTAGTTGGATTTTTAATTTTTCCCAGTTGGGAAATTTTGCAAAGCCTTTTCACGCTTTTGCTATACACACAAATAGTGAGGAGCAAAGGAGGAGGAGGGAACCGAATCAGTACTTGCGGAAAACCAGCGTGAGGGTGTCGGAACTGGTGAGCACCATGCGGTCAGAGTTGAGCACCTGTATGCGGAAAGCGCCGTCGGAAGGCACGCCAAAGCGCGCAAGCCTGTCCAGGCTCACCAGGCTGTCCTTGGCCGAATAAAGCGTAGGCCGGTAGATGACAAGGCTGTCGGGCGTATGGCGGAAGTAACACTGGTAATAGTCACCGCCGTCATTGTAGTCACGCAGGCGTATGAGCCGGAGCTGCACGCTGTAGAAGATGCGGGCACGCTTGTCCTTGACCACCTGGTTGTCTGCATTGCGCCACTCCAGCATCTGCCACATCCCGCCCAGGTCACCGTTGTTGTCCCGCTTGTTTTCACAGGAGGGAAGAAGCAGGCAGGCGAGAATCAAGGCCAGGAGTGTACGGAAGCCATGGAAGCGCAGGATGGAGAGGGCAGGAGAAAGGCGTGTGGGTGTGTTCATGTCTACTTCTTGTTGAATATGCCGTCATAGGAGAGCGTGAGCATGCCTCCGTGGCTGCGGCCGATGAGCGACCCGCCGTTGAAGCCATAGGAGGCGGTCACGCCGAGTCCCGGAAGGAAGCGGGGCTGCCAGGTGAGTTCGCCCAGCAGGTAATTGGCCCCCTTGGGGTCAAGCGTGGGCACGTGATAGGTGCCCAGGGTGCGCAGGTGCGTATAGAGCAGGCGCCAGCGCAGCCAGTTGGCAGGTTGCCCCTTGAGCCCCACGTGGTGGGCATTCACGCGGTTGTAATAGCAGTATATGCGTCCGTCCCTGTTATAGATGGGCGACAGCAGGAGCGGGTTTCCCATCACGAAGCCGGCGTGCTGCCAGGCTCCGTAGACGTGATGGTTATAGTATTCGTCCACGGCACTGATCTGCACGGGAAGGTTCTCGCGTGCGTCATGATACACGGGGCCGCTCTGGTCCATCGTGCCGAGATGCTCATACACGAGTGCCGAGAGGAACGGGTTGCGCGGGAGATGCACCTCCAGGCCAAGCAGGAAGTCCTTCCATCCATACTGCCAGAAGAGCTGGCTCTCGTCCTCGAAGAAATGCTCCATGTAGGCCGCCACGCTCCAGCCATGCCCCTTCCAGTCGGCCCGCAGGTGCCACGAGCCGAGTTGGTTGCCCTCGACGTTGGCAAACTCACCGTCATCGGCATCTCCTCCACCGGGGATGATGGCGTGCCACAGGGAACTGAACCCGTGGAAGAGATTGCGGTGCGCCGGGAGCAGCGTGCCGTCATCGAGCCTCTGCCCCATGTTCCAGCCCTCGCCCCCGAACTGCGTGCTCATCTCCAGCCCGCCGGTGAGCGTGAGGGGGAAGCGCTCCTGGTTGCCAATGCGCAGCAGGAGTTCCTTGCTGTGATAGAGCGACCCGGTGGTATGAATCAGTCCCCGGCTGCCTGCGGTGGATCGCTGCCAGCCATTGTCGGTGTAGGCACCGAAGGCCACGTGCGCCTTGAGCGAGAGCCAGCGGCGCGTGCCGGGCACAACCCAGAAGTCGGGCAACTCCAGCCTCACCTGAGGCAACGGACGGGCATTGATGCCCGTGGTCATGGCACCGCTGCTGAGCGTGCCGTCCTTCAGCTCAAGCGGCCGCTCCTTCTGCCCAACGCTCAGTCGCAGAGCCTTCCACTGCACGTCGGCATAGAGTTGCTGCAGCACGAAGTGGCTGTCCATGCCGGCCGCCACGGCCAGGTCGGCTCCGTAGCCCACGCGCCAGTGCCGGGCACTGTCGGCCTGCGTGCTGCGGCCCACGGAGGCACGCAGCAGGAAACTCCGGTCGTTGGGCGTGGCCAGGCCATAACGGTTGGCCGTGAACCAGAAAGGAGCGTGGTCGCCACCGGAGAGCATGCCGCTCATGCTGGCTCCGTAATGCACATTCTCCCCCAGGCGGCCGGCCTGAGCCATGGCCGTCAAGGGGAGAATGCCCATGACAAGTATCAGTATCCTTTTCACTTATTTCTCTGTATGTCCGTCCCCAGAAGGGTTGTTGCCATAATGGCCATACACACCGTAATGGCCGTAATGTCCGTATTTGCCATACTTGCCGTAGCCGTAATAATAGCCATACTTGCGCTTCCTCAAGTCCACTCCGTTGAGCACGAGAGACATCTTCGGCATCTTGTCCTCCTGGTGCAGGCCATTGATGAGAGTGAAGTTGGAGCGCGGAGAAAAGTCGGCACGGCACACCACCAAGGTCATTTCGGCCACACGTGCTATGGAGAGGGTATCGCTCACCAAGCCCACCGGCGGAGTGTCCAGAATCACGTAGTCATAATGCTGCTTGAGCATTTCCACGGCATGGTCAAGCTGATGCCGGGAGATGAGTTCGCCGGGGTTAGGGGGAATGAGACCTGCCGGCAGGACATCCAGGTTGGGATTGGCCACCCCGTGGAATATCTGCTCGTCAAGCAAGGCATAGGACTCATCGGTGCTGGAAAGGAAGGCAGTGATGCCACGCTTGCCTGCCGGCAGGCCAAAGAGTTTCACGAGACGCGGCTTGCGCACATCGAGCCCCACGATGATGACGCGCTTTCCAAGCAGTGCCAATGACATGGCAAGGTTGGTGGAGACGAACGTCTTGCCCTCACCCGGAATGCAACTGGTGCAGGCAATGACACGTTCAGTATCGGTGAGTATGAAGCGTAGGTTGGTGCGCAGCCCGCGGAAAGCCTCCTCCATCATATCGTTGGCATTCTCGCGCACAGCCAGGGCACGCTCGCCGTCAATGGTCCGGGGAGCCGTGGGAATGTCGGCCAGCACGGGTATCTTGGTCAGCCGCTCCACGTCCTCACGTCCCTCTATCCTGTAACGCAGCAGGCTGAGCAGGTAAACCACTCCCACGGGGAAGGCCAGTCCCAGCAGCAGGGCACCCAGCATGACAACCTTGCCCCGGGGCGACACCTTGCCCACATACTGCGGGGCATCAATCACACGTGCCTTGGCAGCCGTACTGGCCAAAGATATGTAATTCTCCTCACGCTTCTGCAGGAGCATCAGATACAGTTCGGCCTTTATCTCCTGCTGGCGCGCAATGTTGTTCAGGTTATGCTCCTGAGTGGGCACGTCGCTCACCCGCTGGCTGAAGAGGCGGAACTGGCTCTCGGCACTGCGCTTCTGAGTCATGATGTCATCACGCACGGTCTTCAGGCTGAGACGTATGCTGGGCCACATCTCCTCCAGTTGCGCAGTGATGCGCTTCACGTAAGGATTGTCCTCGCTTGAAGACTTAAGCAAGCGGTTGCGCTGCATCACACTTTCATTGTACTTATCAAGCATCCTGCTCATGTCGGCATCCTTGAGCCCCAGGTTGGACGGGATTACACTGAGCGCGTTGCGCGGATCATCCATGTAGTCCACCAATGCATTCACCAGGTTGAGTTGTGTCTCCAGTTCCACCTGTGCCTTCTGGTACTCCGTGCTCTTGGCAAGAGAGTTGCTGGCATCACTGGTAAGGTTGATGAGTTCGTTCTTCTTCTTGTATGACTCCAGGTTGGTTTCCGTCTCATCCAGTTCCAAACGTATGGCATCAATGCGGTTCTTCAGGAATTCTTCCGTTTTGATGGCCACCTCGTTCTTGTCCTCATTGGCATCTTCATTGTAACTCTTGAAGAGTTCGTTCAGATAGTCGATGGCGCGCTCCTTCTGAGTGTCCAGGAACTGCAGTTCCGCCACGGTGGTTGTCTTGCTGGTGGCAGAGGCCGAGAGGCGCCCGCCATAAAACTTCGCGGCCATGTCAAGCGGCATAATGGTGGCATACATGCTGCGCTGGGGAACCTCCACGCCAGGATTGCGCTGCAGGGTAATCGTGCCCACAGGGGTGTTGAAGGAGCCCGGGAGCGACTTTACGTCCCGCTCAAAGAGCATGGGCTCATCAGCCTTGGGCACGTATATCTTGCCCTCGACATGCAGCCCGCCGCCCCTGCGGCTCACACGGAGTTTGATGAGAGACTCCAAATCACGCAACTGGCTCTCGGGCATGTCCACGATGTAGGGGTTGTCCTTATAGAGTTCGTGCTTGCGTATACGTCCCTCCAACTCGTAACTCACATAGAGTTTCAGAGCCTTCACCACCCGTCCGCTGATATTGGAACTGGCAAGTATTTCCAACTCATTGTCGAATCCGTTGGAGTTGGATATGACTCCCATGCTCTCAAGAGCCATCTGCCCGCCACGGTACATGCGTGACTTGGTGTCATCGTCCTTGACCAAGATCTTCATGCTTGAGGCGTACACGGGACGCGTGAGACGCAGGTAGCAGAAAGCCATGCCCAGTGCCAATATGGCCGACAAGGCAATCCAGTACCAGTACAGGACCACAATCTTCCACAACTGTTCAAAGTTAAAACCTCCCTGCTGCTCTTCTTTGTTCTCTTCGCTTGCTATAAATTCGGCCATTTTCAACTTTTGGTCTTTATGAATTATGTGTTCTTTCTATATCTGAGGCACAAAAGTACCTAATTAGCAACAAAGCACAAGCCCTTTTGTACAAAAACTATGCCTTTGACATGATTTAAGGTTCCCAAACTACTTTATAGGGAAGAAATAATGTACCTTTGCCTAACAAAGTGGCAAGGACTGCCTCATGACACAAGCGGGACAAGGCAGAACGATTAGACTTAAACTACACAGACATGAAGAAGAAACATTTCGAGGATTCCGCCGCCTCGAGGATAGTTGTCAACGTGCTTGACATCTTACTCCTCTATGCCAGTTTCCTCTTGACATACATCATATCGCAACATTCCGCGCAGGAAAAAGTTGCACTCCAGGACATGCAGCGCCTCTGCAACATTGCCATCATCTGCTACATACCCGTGGCCATGCAGTTCCCACCCATCGCCATGCAGCGCGTGTGCAGCACGGACAAGATAGCCTCCAACGTGTTTCTCACTTCGGCCACGCACTTCATTTTCTTCCTCCTGGCAGCATTCATGTTCAAGATTGCCGACACGCTGTCCATCTACTTCCTGGCCGCCTATGTCACATTTACCTTCCTGCTGCTTGCCGAACGCATAGTACTATTCAAGTACTTGTCAAAAATACGGCGCAAGGGAGCCAACTTGGTGCGTGTGATTCTGGTGGGCAACGGAGAGGAGATGCACAAATTGTACAAAGACCTGAAAACCACAGTATATGGCCTGGACATTATCGGGGTGTTCGCACAGCCCGAGGAGACGGAACTGCCCGAAGGGATGACCCCGAAAGGTACCCCCCCCATGGCACTGAATTACCTAAAAGAACACGCCAACGACATAGACATAGTATACTGCTCCACAACCTCATTAAGCAAGGAGAACGCTATGGCACTATACACATTTTGTGAAAACAACTTCATACGCTTCTTTATAGTGCCGATGTTCGCCAACCTCACACGCCGCTACATGGCCACAAACCAAGTGGGAAGTTCCTTTGTGCTCTCGCCTCGCCAGGAACCATTGCACAGCATGGGCAACCGTGCCATCAAGCGTACACTTGACCTGCTTGTGAGCAGCGTCTTCCTGGCTACACTCTTCCCCATCGTATACACCATTGTGGCAGCAATCATCAAGTGCCAAAGCCCCGGACCGGTACTCTTCCGCCAAAAGCGCACCGGACTCTATGGCAATGAATTCTACTGCCTCAAGTTCCGCTCCATGCACGTCAACGCTGATGCCGACAAGGTGCAGGCCACGGAGAATGACCCGCGCAAGTTCCCGTTTGGTGATTTCATGCGCAGGCACAACATAGACGAATTGCCGCAGTTCATCAACGTGCTCATGGGCAGCATGTCCCTGGTTGGACCACGTCCGCACATGATTGCTCACACCGAAGAATACCGCAAGATAGTAAACCGCTATATGGTGCGCCATTGGGTGAAACCGGGCATCACCGGCTGGGCACAAGTGCAAGGCCTACGCGGTGAGACGCGCAACCTGATTCAGATGAGGAAACGCGTGCACGCCGACATTTGGTATGTGACAAACTGGAGTTTCTGGTTGGATGTCCGCATCATAGCACGCACCTTACTTCAGACCTTGCTCAACAAGGAAAAGAACGCCTATTAGCAAACGCACAATACAGCCTGCAACGATGCAGGCAAGCAATATACACACTAACAGATTAAGAAAATGTCAATATTCAGAAAACTCTTCGACCGAAAGAAAGAGGCCGAAAGCATAGTGGGTGGCATGGAAGACTTCATGCTGCTTATCCGTGTCTATTTCCAGTCGGGCATGGCCGCACAGTTGGGCATAAACAACCTGGGGATGCTTCCTGACCTGCGTGTCTTCAAGCAGACCAACCATGTGCCTACGGTAAACAACAAGTTGGGCGTGGGAGAGAAGAAACACTGCCGGCTCATGATGCAGGATATCTACCACCTCCCGGCCAGTTTCTTCGGAGAGATAGACAACAGCCTTAAGAAGCACTGCCGCAAGATGCAGGATGCGCAGCCCTATCTGGCAGCATTCCAAGGATTCAGCCAAGACCTCATGATGCTCATGAGCAACCTCATGCAATGGAAATTCCGCCTGCCAGGATTCCTAAGAAAGGCACTGCGCGAAATGGTAGCCAAGCAGGTGCACCAAGTGCTCACACGCAATGACTGGAAGGACGAAGGCGTGCGCAAGGCATGCATCTCAATACGCAAATACCAGTCCATGCTTGGCTTCAGCGAGCAGTGGATGACCGAATACGTTTACACTTTGGTCATGCTGGCCAAGAAGGAACCACGCAAAAACGTGGAGGAATAACTTGTGAAGCCCGGGAAAAAGGGCTATCTTTGTACCTAATAAGGAGCAATTGACACTGATGGACGCACAAATGGATGACCTGCTGATGAGGGTGGAAACGAGAGTACGCCAACTCATCCTCCGTCATGGGGAACTCCAGGCAGAGAACAAAAGCCTGGAGGAGAAAATCAGTATGCTCAAGCAGGAAATCTCCTCGCTGGAGGAGAGGAACAACATGCTCCAACTGCAGTATGACCATCTCAAGATGGCCAAATACATTGATATGGCCGACAGCAGCACGAAAGACCTGCGCGG
The DNA here is from genome assembly GCA_019420585.1 of Prevotellaceae bacterium. Taxonomy (GTDB): domain Bacteria; phylum Bacteroidota; class Bacteroidia; order Bacteroidales; family Bacteroidaceae; genus Physcousia. Next base: position 32,740 of record JAHZGX010000014.1, on the reverse strand, counting down.
GCGTATCAGGAAAATGGTGCGGGACATTGACCAGTGTGTGGCAATGCTAAAGGTAGAATAAGGACATGGCAAGCGACACATTATCAATAACTATCCACTTCGGCACAATGAGCATACCACTGAACATCCCCAGGGAGCAGGAGTATGCTTACCGTCAGGCCGAGAAGTTAATCAAGGAAAGATACGGCTTCTACACCACCAAGTACCCAGGACAGAGCGAGAGCCTGTATATGATTATGACCATGGTGGACTTGGCAGTACAGGCCATGCAGAAGGAACTGGCCTTGGACATCACTCCTGTGATGCAGAGGCTCACTCCCTTGGTTGACGAATTGGAGTCCGCACTCAGTTCCAAGCAGTAACTCAAAACGTGCAGGCAAGTTCCAGCACGGAGAAGTACAAGGTGAACAGAGATAAGAAAAGACTCCAATAACCAAACAAACTATTTGACAGATGGACATAATTATCGGATTAGCGGCAGGCATAGTGGCCTTCTTGGTTCTGGTCGCCGCATGGTACCTTCTCATCATACCGGCCAAGAAGAAAGCCCTGACACAGGAAGCCAAGGAGGCCGCAGAGAAGGAAGCGGAAGTAATCAAGCAGAAGAAACTGCTGGAAGTGAAAGACAAGTTCCTAAGCAAGAAGGCGGAACTGGAAAAGGAGGTGCGGCAGCGCAACCAGCAAATCCAGCAGGCCGAGAACAGAGCCAAGCAGCGTGAACTCAGCCTCAACCAAAAGCAGGACGAACTGACACGCCGCAAACAGGAGACAGAATCACTACGCCAGCGGGTGGAGACACAACAGGCTCTGCTGCAGAAGAAGGAAGAGGAACTGGAAGAGCGCAAGAACAGCCTCTTGGAACAAGAACGCACCAAACTGGAAGAAATTTCGGGCATCAGTGCCGACGAAGCAAGAGAACGCCTGGTGGAAACTCTGAAGGACGAGGCAAAGACAAACGCGCAGGCTTACATCAATGAAATCATGGACGATGCCAAGATGACAGCGAATAAGGAAGCCAAGCGCATCATCATACAGACCATACAGCGCGTAGCCACGGAGACAGCCGTGGAAAACAGCGTGACCGTGTTCCACATTGACAACGATGAGGTGAAAGGACGCATCATAGGGCGCGAGGGACGCAACATACGTGCCCTGGAGGCTGCCACTGGCGTGGAGATTGTGGTCGATGACACACCCGAGGCCATCGTGATAAGCGCCTTCGACCCTGTGCGCAGAGAAATCTGCCGCCTGGCCATGCACCAGTTGGTGGCTGACGGAAGAATACACCCGGCACGCATTGAGGAGGTCGTGGCCAAGGTGAAAAAGCAGGTAGAAGAGGAAATCATCGAGACCGGAAAGCGCACCACAATAGACCTGGGCGTACACGGATTGCACCCTGAACTCATACGCATCATAGGTAAGATGAAATACCGCAGCAGTTATGGACAGAACCTCCTGCAACATGCACGCGAGACAGCTAACTTGTGCGCCGTGATGGCAAGTGAACTGGGACTGAACCCTAAGAAGGCCAAGCGCGCAGGACTCCTGCACGACATAGGCAAGGTGCCCGATGAGGAACCCGAACTGCCACACGCTCTCTACGGTGCAAAACTGGCAGAGAAGTACAAGGAGAAGGCAGACATCTGCAACGCCATCGGTGCTCACCACGATGAGATGGAGATGACCACGCTGCTGGCTCCCATAGTGCAGGTATGCGATGCCATCAGTGGAGCACGTCCCGGAGCACGCCGCGAGATTGTGGAAGCCTACATCAAACGGTTGAAGGATTTGGAAAACATTGCCATGAGCTACCCCGGAGTGGTGAAGACATACGCCATACAGGCAGGACGCGAACTGCGCGTCATCGTAGGTGCAGACAAGATTGACGACAAGCAGACCGAGGAACTGAGCAACGAGATAGCCACTAAAATTCAGAACGAGATGACTTATCCCGGACAGGTAAAGATAACGGTCATACGCGAGACACGCTCTGTGTCATACGCAAAGTAAGGCAAGCCCAACACGGGCAAGCAACCAGAAAGAAAAGTACGGGAGGCAAAACCATCAATGGAATTTGCCTCCCGTACTTTTCTTTACCCTGCAAAGCAGACTTTCCTGCACAATCACCCGGCATCTGCAATGCGCTTACATATTTTATGTTACAGGCGCATGCGCGTTCCATTATATATAAAACCAACGCATCACCCTTTCCACATTCCGTGCCCATGAAGAGCACCGTCAAGTGCCGGCATTATATCTGCCACCACTTCTTCTTGGGCCTTGCTTCCATGCTACTGTACTCCTCGCGCAGAATCTCCTCATAAGTCTTGTGCTCTGATACCATGCGGTAAATGGTTCCCCAATCGGGCAGTCCTCCCACGTTGAGGTCATCAATCCACATGTCCACCTTCAACTTGCGGCTGTAGTGGGGGTTCGTGTCCATGTCCTCCTCAGGGTAATCCTTGTTCACAGCATAGAATTCCACTCCACGTTTGCGACACCACTCCACCGCCTCATTCAGCAGTTCGCCCTCACGCACGCTCCACAATATCAGTTTGTGTCTGTCCTTGATAAGCATCTTCAAGGTCTCAATGGCAAAAGGAATCTCCTCGCCAATCTTTGGGTAACGGTGTTTCACGATGGTCCCGTCAAAATCTACCGCAATCGTCATAGTTGTCTGTCTACTTTTGGTTTACGCTGCAAAGTTAGTAGAATTTCCTTTTCCGGAGGTCTCTTCGAGTTACGAATGACATGCTGGATCCATCCTGATACCCCAGACCTCGACCAGCAAACCAGTCCACAAGGGTACACCACCCTAAAAAAGGAAAGAGAGAAGCGGTGAAACGCTGAAGCGGAAGCAAAAAACAGTCTGTCACGCATCGCCGTTTGACATAAAAGTTGCAATTTTGCAGTGCAGGAATCCTCAGACGAATCGCAAAAACCACTCGCCCCAACACCATGCAGGCAGGAAAAGCCATCTGCCACACAGCCTAAAGTTCCTGCATTCACATACAAGTACATCAACCTAACAGGGACTATGACAATAGAGAAAATACTGAAGTACAACCGCGAATTCGTGGAGAAAAAGAGTTACGAGCAGTTTCTGACAAGCAAGTACCCCGACAAGAAATTGGCCATCCTCTCGTGTATGGACACACGCCTGACCGAACTGCTACCCGCCGCATTGGGTTTGCGCAACGGCGATGCCAAACTCATCAAAAATGCCGGCGGACTGGTTATCAGCCCCTTTGACTCTGCCATGCGCAGCCTTCTGGTGGCCATCTACGAACTGGGTGTGGAGGAAATAATGGTCATTGCACACTCCAACTGCGGTGCTTGCCACATGAACGGGGCGCACATGAAGCAACTGATGATGGAGAGAGGCATACGCAAAGAGGTAATTGACACCATCGGGCTATGCGGCATCGACCTTGACCACTGGCTTGAGGGGTTCCACAACACAGAAGATTCCGTGCGCAACACAGTGAACACTATACGCAACCACCCACTGGTACCCCGGGACGTGAACCTGCATGGCTACATCATTGACTCGCAGACCGGCGCACTCACCGAGGTGAAATAGGCACACGGACAGAACGGCAAAGCGCAGTAAGGACTTTCATCCAGGATGGGAACCAAAAAGATGGCTTTTCCGCAAAGAATGCCAGAGAAAAGCCTTACCTTTGCGCAACCTTTAATTAAGAGCGGATTTCTATGAAAAAAGCACTCGCCCTCATGCCACTACTTCTGCTGGCAATGGCAATGGCAATGACTAGTTGCGTGTCCACCAAGAAGATTCTGTACTTCCAAGGGTCGGACTCCATCTTCACACAAGCACAAAACATCATGCAACAGTACGAGATGAGGCTCAAGCCAGCCGACCAGATACTGATTAAACTGACCTGCAACGAGCCTGACCTGCTCACAATATTTGCCCAGGACGTAATCATGGGCACGTCAGGCAATGCCAACAATTCTAACCTGTCAAACGCGGGGAGCATGTCAAACGCCTACGCCTACACTGTGACCAACGATGGCTACGTGATACTACCAGCAGTGGGACACGTAAAGGTGGAGGGGCTGACCTCCGATGAAGCCGCCAAGGAGATAGAGAAAAAGATACAGGAGGCCAGGCTCATCAATGACCCAGGAGTGACTGTGCGACTGCTCAACGGCCGTGTGTCAGTGCTGGGAGCAGTAAGAGTCCCCCAGGTGGTAACTCTCACCAGCGAACGCAATACCATATTGGACGTGCTGGCCAAGTGCAGCGATGTGGACGACACGGGACGGCGGCAGAAGGTAAGGCTCTACAGGGAAGAGAACGGACAGCGCCTCATGTACCGCATCGACCTCACCAGTGCCGACCTCTTCAGCAGCCCAGCCTACTACGTACAGCAGAACGACATGATATACGTGGAACCTAACAAGAGCAAGAATATCAAGAACAGTGCTTTCTATACCTTCCTGGGCGTGGCAGGCGGCAGCATCTTCAGCCTAGCTTCAGTGGCCATCTCTGTGATAGCTCTCACCAGGAAATAGAGTCGACATCCCACTCTTGTGGGTCACCAGATACGCTTGAGAGGTCAAATCCATACAGCCAGCGGCCTGCGCTCACCTTGCGCAGGCCGTTCTCTTTATAGTATGTCTGGGGGATGCCCTCCAGCATTACACACTGACGATAGCCCGAAGGATTGTTAGGCAAAGCAAACTGCGCCTTGCTCTTCGATGAGGAAAGTTCCACGGGTATACACCGTGCAACATCTGTGCAAAGGGAGTCGGCACTGAGCAGGAGATTGGTGGCATAAGGCACTGAAGGCGAAAAGTCCGCTGTCGAAAGTGTGCGATAAGCGGCACCCACGGCATAGCCAATCACCCACACAGTGCCATCCGCAACCTGGGCTCTGCCGTCCATGACATCCCGCACCGAGAAAGGAAACTGCTCTGTGCCCGCACCAGTACCCTGCGGAAACGTGCCTACGGAATTACCCTGGCCACCTTCTTCCTCCTCCAGCAGAAGTTTTTGGCAGGAAATAAGCAGCAACGCACAGCAGAGTATGGTTGGGAAGAGTTTCAATCCTCTTCTGTGAAAGCATCCACCACACGCCTGAACAAGCGCGGGAAGTTGTATTTATAATATATGATATCAAGCCACAAATACAGGTACACAAGCACGTCAATGGCCAACCATACGTAAAGGAAAATCTTGAAATCTTTCATTACTTGAAGATTAAGTGCTACAAATTTACATCTTTTGCGCTTAAAAACGAATAAATGTTGTAATTTTACAGAAAAGAGAATCATATTTTAAATATTGATTGGATTATTTTTACATTTACTGACATGAACATCTCAAGCAAAAAACTGACAAGTCTGTTCTGCACACTATTGTGCCTGTTCGCTGCGTGCACCCACAATGAAGTAACTCCCGAAACAGGAGAAAAGACAATTGGATTCCGCATCACCAACTACATGCAGTATGACCTGGACGAGGGCACACGCGCCATACCGGTCTCTGAATCTACAATACTGAAGCATCTGGCATTGGGGGTCTTCGACGAGGCCACCGGCAAGATGAAAGACACCTTGCTGGTACAGGATAAGGACCAGGCAGGATATGGTTCATTCACGACCACTTTGCCCTACGGCCGTTACCGCTTGGTATTCCTGGGCTACAGCGGCGACAAAGCCTGCCACATGGACAGCCCAGAGCACATCTATTTTGATGGCAACTACGTGCCCCAGACTTTCACCTACACTTCGATATTGACAGTAAACCAAGACACGCCAACCCAAATAGGCATCACACTGCGGCGCGTAGTATCCGCATTCCGGCTGCACATGGAAGATGCCATCCCCGAGAATGCCAATGAATTCCGCTGCGTGACCACGGGAGGAGGCACGGTGCTCAACGCCTTGACCGGACTGACCGCCGAGCAAACCGGCCGCGAGACAACCATCAGCATTGCAGACAACTTCAAGGGACAAACAGGCAAGGAACTCTCAGTGTACCTCTTCCTCGCCTCCACGCCCGAAAACATGGATATCAAGGTGAGCGCCATTGACAACAAGAGCAACGTGATAGTGAGTCGTACCTTCCCTTCCGTGCCCATGAAAGTGAACACGCTCACCGTGTACAAAGGGTCGTTCTTTGCCGGACTTCCTTATGGATTCAGCATAATGGTAGAGGACAACTGGGACAAAACCGTGACCAACGAATTCTAAGTACGCACCACACAATGACAGACAGGCAGAAAGCCGTAAGAGACAACAACAGAAGAATGCCAAACTAAACATAAAACAAAAGACATGAAACTTAACATTATCCTGCTAAGTGCTGCCACGCTGGTTGCTGCGCAGCACGCCCAAGCCGACAACTATGTGCTCTCCACCGAGAACACATCTGTGGTCATACAGGCAAACCAAGGTAGTGAGGCACGCTACAAGTACTTTGGAACAAGAATCAGCCAAACCGATGCCGACAACCTGGACGCCAACCAGATGGCTACGGCAGACTATGCCTATCCGCTCTTCGGCTACCACAGCACCGGAGAGAAACCCATCCTCACACAGATGCCAGACGGTTCGCTCTCCGTCAGCGCCGGCATCACCGACATCCAGCGCACCAGCGACAGCGAGGGCGAACTGCTTGTCATCACCGAGAAGGACAGGGTGTATCCCTTCATCATACGCCAATACTTCAAGGCGTATAAGGGCACAGACGTGATTGCCACCTGGGTGGAATACGAGAACCAAGGCAAGAAACCCATCAAACTGCTGCGCTACTACTCTGCCAATGTGCCATTGGAGCGCGGAGACAACTGGGCCACGCACTTCCACGGGCAATGGGCCGGCGAGAGCCAGATGAGCGAGCATCCCGTGACCAACGGGCAGACGGTGCTCAGCAACAAGTCACAACTGCGCAACTCCTTCGGCACGAACCCTTCCATCATGGTCACTCTTGACGGCAAGCCATGCGAGGAGAGCGGGCGCACCATAGGCGCAGCACTGCTGTGGAGCGGCAACTTCAAGTTCATCCTTGACGCACGGAACAACGGCCTGACACTGCTGGCAGGCATCAACGATGACGGGGCTGAATATATCCTGGAAGCCAAGGAGACCTTCAAGACGCCGGCTCTGGCCATGGCCTACAGCACCGAGGGCAAGGGCGGAGTGAGCCGCGCATTCCACCGCTGGGGACGGAAATATGCCCTGCAGCACGGCGACAAACTGCGCGACATACTGCTCAACAGTTGGGAAGGCGTGTACATGAACGTCAACCAGGAGGTCATGGACCAGATGATGGGCGACATATCCAGCCTGGGCGGCGAACTCTTCGTGATGGACGACGGATGGTTCGGCGACAAGCATGCACGCAACACCGACAAGAGCGGACTGGGTGACTGGATGGTGAACACCAAGAAACTGCCCCAGGGAATAGGCGGGCTGACAGCCGCTGCCAAGAAGCACAACGTGAAGTTCGGCATCTGGATAGAGCCCGAGATGGCCAACACGGAGAGCGAACTCTTCGAGAAACATCCCGAATGGATACTCAGCGACTCCAAGAGGCCATTGAGCAAAGGACGCGGAGGCACGCAGGTGGTGCTCGACCTGAGCAACCCCAAGGTGCAGGACTTCGTGTTCAGCATCACCGACAACCTGCTTACCGAGAATCCCGAAATCGCCTACATCAAGTGGGATGCCAATGCCGACATCATGAACTACAACTCCCACTACCTGCCTGCCGACCGCCAGCAGGAACTGAACGTGCGCTATCACATGGGGCTCCGCAGCGTGCTCGAGCGCATACGCGAGAAGTACAAGGATGTGGTGATACAGCTTTGCGCCAGCGGCGGAGGCCGCGTGGGCTATGGACTGCTGCCCTACTTCGATGAGTTCTGGGCCAGCGATGACACCGACCCCGTGACGCGCCTCTTCATCCAGTGGGGCAACCTGCACTTCTATCCGGCCAAGGCCATGGCTGCACACGTGAGCGCAAGCCCCAACCACCAAACCGGGCGCCAGACCCCGCTGAAGTTCCGCTTCGACGTGGCCATGACAGGCCGCCTGGGCATGGAGTTGCAGCCGAAGAACATGAACGACACCGAGAAGGAGTTTGCCAAGCGAGCCATCGCTGCCTACAAGGACATACGCCCCGTGGTGCAGGAGGGCGACCTCTACCGCCTGGTGTCGCCCTATGACCGCGGTTCCTTCTCGTCGCTCATGTATGCGAGTCCCGACAAGAGCCACATCGCATTCTTCGCTTACCGCACGAGCTATATCTATGGCGAGCAGAACAACCGCATCAGGCTGACAGGCGTGGACGAGGGCAAGACCTACGTCATACGCGACCTCACGCCCGAGAAGGCCGACAAGCCCTGCGCGCTCAACGGCAAGCGAGTGAGCGGAAAGATGCTGAAATACGTGGGCATACAGGCAAGCAACCTGGTGGGACGCCCCATGGGCAGCGTGGCACTGGAGCTGAAGGCAGAATAAGGCCACGCCCGAGAGGCAAGGACACAGACGGAGGACTCCCGCCCCGGCACCTGCACAGGTGTCAGAGGGGCGGGAGCCTTTTGTTTCTATCCGGCCACCGGGGGCTGGCGCGGCAGGCGGCAGACACCATGGCGACGGGCATTTTGCCGCTATAGCGATGAGGCTCCATCGCTATAGTGATGAGGCTTTACTACTATAGCGATGAGGCTCCATCGCTATAGTGATGAGGCTTTACCACTATAGTGATGAGGCTTTACCACTATAGTGATGAAATTTCACCACCATGGCGATATCTTTTTTCAGATTAACGCCAACCTCCCGAAGGCGCTGCGTGCTGCGCCGGGGGGAGGGAGGGTGCAAAAGGCACAGGACAGAGCCTTCCTGGAGCGGCAAGGGAAACATATCCCACCCTAATGACCGGTTGGGGCTTGCCGTGCAACGGGATTGCGCCTCAGGGCTCGGCCGCACGGTCGCGGTCTATCATGCTTACCAGAGAGTCGCTCCGCCCGCTCACCACCTTGCGGCAGAACATCTTGCCACTCTGCCGCAAGCGGTCATAGTCGCCCGCGTCCATCACATGGATGGTGGTGCCATAGTCAATGAAGTGCAGGGGCGTGAGAGCCTCCAGGCCGGGGTACTCCCCCTGGCTGAGCATGCAGCGGCGCGACCACAGGGGATGGTTGAAGGCGGCCGTCTGTATGAAAGTCTCTGCCGGGCAGAAACTGTTGCGGAAGTAGCGTCGCAGGTCAGCATTGTGGTCATACTGGCCAAGCAGGTATGCTGCCAACTCCTGCGTGATGCACCACCAAGCACTACCCTTGTAGAGTTGCCACTCCTGCCCTCCGACGGGAAAGTGCAGAGCCTTCCTATAACCCGAAAGACGCAGCAACTTGCGCAGGAGGATTCCCATACGCACGCTGCGGCACGCAGGCCTGGCCACGGTGTAAGTCTCCCGCTGGCCGTCACCTATCAGGCCGCTGTCCATGCAGTAGCCCTGCAGCAGCTCACGCTCGCCCTGCTGCTCCAGCCATCGGGTGATGCGGGTGTTGCTCCACAGAGGATAGTCCATGCCGCTCAGGAAGAAGATGCGGTCGAAGTGCCGGCCAAATGTCACCGCCGCACGCACGAGGTTCATCTGATACTGTACCTCACGCATTGTGCCCCAGCGCACATCCACCCGCTCAGGAATGTAGTGCACGCGCGGCAACTGCAGGCAAGAGGTGAAATGCGTCAGGTCGCTCTTGGAGTCAATATGAATGAAGATCTCTGCATCATCATGCAGAGAAAGCACCAGCCGGCGCAGTTGCTGCGGGTCGGTATGAGCAGATATCAGATAGGCAATGTTCATGATGCAAAAGGGTTAGGATACAGACTTGCGGTGCAGCAGATAGCCGGCAGACTCACGCATGATGCGTGCTCCGCTCAGCCACATGACCGCCGTGTAAAGCGCGGCCGCCAAGGCCACCTTGGCCAACAGGAGGCACCACAGGGACTGTATGGGACGGGTGACCCACCACGTGAGGGCCATGCAGGCAGCACTGGCAAGCAGGAAAGGAAGCACGTCGCAGAGGGCTTCCCCCAGGCGCAGGCCGATAAGCCTCCAGGCAAAGAACTGCCACACGAAAAGCCACGCAACGTTGATGCCGATGAAATAAAACATCATAGTCAGCAGCCCGAAGGGATGCAACAGGGTCAGTCCCACCAGTATCAGTGCACTGAGAGTCACGGTGGACCACATGTTGAGATTGCTCCTGCCCTGGCTGATAACCATCTGCCCATACAGGGTGAGCAGGGGAAAGACGGCTCCGTAGAGGCTCAACAACGAAAGCAGGGAAGCACTCTCCTCCCATTCCGACCCGGCCACTATCAGCAGGAACTCCCTTGCGATAAGTCCTATGCCGAGCATGCAGGGGAAAGAAACGAAAGAGACGAAGCGCAGCATCTTACGGAAAACCTGCCGGGCACGCGCACAATCGTCATGGACCTGTGCCAAGACCGGTTGCGCTACACCCAGCAGCATGCCGTTGATGGTGCTGGAACACATGTCGTCCCACTTGCGGGCATTGCCGTAGACACCCGCCGAGTGTGCCCCATAGAACTTTCCCAAAAGGAAACTGAAGGCATTGCTGCTCAACGTATTCACCACGTTGGTAAGCATGAGTTTGCTGCTGAAGCCGAACATCTGCCAGGCGGGACGAAGGTCAATGTGCATCGTGGGGCGCCAGGGAGAATAATACCAGTTCATCGCCACAGTGCAAGTGATGAAGAGGATGCTTTGTGTGGCCAGCCCCCAGTAAGCATAGCCCAGCCATGCCATCAGGATTCCCACCACGCTGGAGAGAGTCAGGCTCACAACGGCTATGACGCACGTCTGCTTGTTCATCATGTTCCGGAAGAGCCAGGCACGCTGTACGGTACCGAAACTGGTAATGAGGAAACCCAGGAACATATAGCGGCTGAGCCACAGCAGGTCGGCATCACCATAGAACGCAGCGATAAGGGGGGCACACAGATAAAGCAGCACATAGAGCGTGCCACCCATCATGATATTGAACCAGAACACAGCATTGTAATCCCTGTGAGTGGGATGCCTGAGATTGCAGAGAGCGGCCATGAAGCCGCTCTCCTGCAGTGTGGTGGCCAGATTGGAGAAGATGGTGAGCATGGCAATCTTGCCATAGTCACTGGGGGAAAGCAGGCGCAGGAGGAAAATGCCGAACAGCGCACCGAGCACCTGCACGGCACCATTGTTCAGGCCTCCCCACATGAAGCCACGCGCAGCCTTTTCCTTCAGTTCACCGGCCATGGTGTGGTTCACTCAACAGTGCTTCCGCCCTTCACCTCATCCAACGTGGTGGTGACACTCAGGTTGCCATCATAATTCACGGCACTGAGTATCATACCATGGCTCTCCTCGCCCATGATCATGCGCGGAGCCAGGTTGGCAATGAAGAGCACACGCTTGCCCATGAGTTTCTCAGGCTCATACCACTGGGCTATGCCGCTCAGGATGGTTCGGGGCTGCCCGCTTCCATCGTCAAGGGTGAAGCGCAGGAGTTTCTTGCTCTTCCGCACCTTCTCGCATCCCTTCACGATGCCCACACGTATGTCCAGTTTCTGGAAGTCCTCAAAAGGAACGGTCTCCTTCACCGGCTGTGCCTTATAGGCAGCCTCTTCGTTGGCCTTGATAGTGTCCTGGAGTTTCTTTGTCTGACGTTCAATGTCCTCATCCTCCACCTTGGTAAAGAGCAGTTCGGGCTTGGGCAGATGCTTACCGGGAGCCAGGAGGTCGGTCTTGCCCAGATCCTCCCAACTGAAGTCGGACATGTCTATCATGCCGCGCAGCCTCTCGCTGCTGAACGGAAGGAACGGCTCAAAAGCAATGGCCAGGTTGGCCGTCAGTTGCAGACTGATGTAGATGATGGTCTTCACGCGCTCGGGATCAGTCTTCACCACCTTCCAAGGCTCGCAGTCAGCAATGTACTTGTTGCCTATGCGTGCCAAGTTCATGGCTTCCTTCTGCGCGTCACGGAACTTGAAGGCCTCCAGCAATGCCTCCAGTTTCTCCTTCACACCCCGGAACTCGTCAAGCGTCTGCCGGTCATAATCGGTCAACTGCCCCGGTGCAGGCACCTCGCCGCCATAATACTTCTGTGTCAGTTGCAGGGCACGGTTGACGAAATTTCCGTACACAGCCACCAGTTCATTGTTGCAGCGTGCCTGATAATCAGCCCAAGTAAAGTCATTGTCCTTGGTCTCGGGAGCATTGGCAGTGAGCACATAGCGCAGTTCATCCTGTCGGCCGGGCATCTCATCGAGGTACTCATTGAGCCAGACGGCGTAATTCTTGCTGGTGCTTATCTTGTTGCCCTCCAAGTTGAGGAACTCATTGCTGGGTACGTTGTCGGGCAGGATGTATCCGCCATGCGCCTTAAGCATGGAAGGGAACACAATGCAGTGGAACACGATATTGTCTTTGCCTATGAAATGTACAAGGCGTGTGTCGGGATCCTTCCACCACGTCTCCCAGTTGCCGAACTCCTCCGGCCGGGCATCGCAGAGTTCCTTGGTGTTGCTGATATAGCCTATGGGAGCATCGAACCACACGTAGAGCACCTTGCCCTCCGCACCTTCCACGGGCACGGGAATGCCCCAGTCGAGGTCACGTGTCACGGCACGGGGATGCAGCCCGCCGTCAAGCCAACTCTTGCACTGGCCATACACATTGCTACGCCACTCCTTATGCCCCTCCAGAATCCACTTTTCCAGCCATGGCTGATACTGATCAAGGGGCAAGTACCAGTGCTTGGTGGCACGCTTGACAAGCGGATTGCCTGTCTCGGCATTGTAGGGATTGATAAGTTCCTCAGGGCTGAGTGTGGCTCCGCACTTCTCACACTGGTCGCCATAAGCCTCTTGGGCATGGCAGCGGGGGCACTCTCCACGTATGTTACGGTCGGTCAGGAAGTGGCCGGTCTGCTCATCATAGAACTGCTCGCTCACCTGCTCCACGAACTTGCCATTATCATAAAGTTTGCGGAAGAAATCACTGGCCAGTTTGTGGTGCGTGGCACTCGTGGTGCGGCTATAGATGTCAAAGGAGATGCCAAAGCGGCAGAAACTCTCCTTGATAAGCGTATGATAGCGATCCACCACCTGCTGCACGGTGATGCCTTCCTTGCGTGCACGTATAGTGACCGGCACTCCGTGCTCGTCACTTCCGCCGATAAAGATAACCTTGCGCCCCTTGAGACGCAGGTAACGCACGTATATGTCGGCCGGCACATACACCCCGGCCAGGTGACCTATGTGTACTGGGCCGTTGGCATAAGGCAGCGCGGCCGTGACAGTTGTTCTCTTGAAACTCTTTTCCATGCTGATTTCTTGATTTGTGCAAAGGTACTATTTTTCCAGGGTAAAACAGGCCGCAGGACATGGAATTTTGCCGCAGGGCCACAGCAGGCCTGTGGGAAGCGATGCCACAAGAACTCGCACGCTACTTCAGACGGAAATCCACCAGGATGGGCAGGTGGTCAGAGGGATGGTAGAAATTGCTCAACTTCTGCGGATCGCGCACTTGCGCCGTATAGGCATCGCGTATGACCCGGGCATCCGTCACACAATCATAAGCCGGGCGCGTGGCATACACGAAGTCAATCCTGCTGCCCCCACAAGTAGCAAAAAAGCGCTTGGGATGCCGGTAAGCAATGATGTCAATATAAGGTGTGTGTTCCAGGATGAAGTCCTGGGTGCAGAGGCGAGAATCACCCGCCGGAATGTGATGCTGGTAGGAGTCCAGCGAAGTGCGGGAGTTGAAGTCACCCATCATGAGCCAGAACTGCTTTTCTCCTTCTGGCACGCTGCCCAGCGTGTGCCGGTAGATGTACTCTACCTCCATCCTGCGCTGCCTGTCCCCGCCGTGCTCTGCCGCACTCACCGTGCGATCGGCAGCCTTCGGCGCATAGCCCATGGGCCACGTGTGCAGCGTGACGATGTTGATATCCTGCCCGCCAACGCACATACGCGCCCATCCGGCTCCATGCGCCACCAGCGTGTCAGCGTTGCCGCCCATGCGCAGCACATTTTCCACGGGATAGCGTGAAGTGATGACCTGAGGATAGTTGTCTCGATGCTCGGCCACATAAATATACTTGTGGCCATAGCGGGCTGCAAGTTCGGGCCAACGGGCAGGCAACTGTCTCTCTTCCTTCGGCATAGCCTTATCCGAATTAGTCACCCATATACTCTGTGCCTCACACCACACGCACACATCGGGCTTTAGGCTGTCCACCCACGAGGTGAACCGCTGGTAATCATCCGTCTGCCCGTCCCACATGCCGTTCTGAATGTTCCAGTAAAGCAGCCGCAGGGTATCGTGACCTCCACGAGCCTTCCGTCGGCGAGCCTGTGCCTCACCTGCGGTCAGCAGCAATAATGCTGCCAAGAACATTCCCAGAATATATCTGCATTTCATCATGTTTCCTCCTTCTTGTTGGTTTGTGAGTCCTCCCACTGCTGCCACTCCTCCATGGCCTTCTTCCAGTCCGTGCCCTCCTGCGGAGGATTAGCCTCCAGGCACGCCGCCTCGTCACGTGCGCGGTCGCGCGCACGCTTCTCCTTCATGGCTGCTATGGTGGCATCGTCCAGCACAAGGATGGCTCCGCGCTCCAAGGCAGCGTCCAGTTCTGCCTCCCCAAACGCCTTACCCGGTTCGTTGAAGTCAGATATGCTGAATTCGTAATCGGTACGAAGCACGTGGCGTATCATCTTCTGTCCGAATCGCTTGGTGGAATTCTTGCGCCTCAGGAGCCCCTTGATTTCCTTGATTTCCTGTGCGGAAAACTTGTTTCTTCCCATTGTGTACTCAGCAGGAGAAAGTCTCACGCACCGTCCAATCCTTCATGACCAGCCCATGAGCATCGGTGCAGTGGTCATGTATCCGCTGCTGCACATTCGCGTCAAGACTGTTCCAAAGCACGGTACACTCCGGATACAGCACCTCGCGCCCTGCCACCTTGGTGGCTATACGCTCCTTCTCAAGCACGGTGAGCGATGCCCACCATTCATTCATTGAATAATTCATTCCCGTCATCTTTTTAGTCCGAAGAGCCTTGTCCACCGCATGAACGGCACGGCCAAAGGAATCCCTTGCAAGACAAAGTTACGTGTTTTTGAGACATTTCGCCGCCTTTTTATTGATTTATATCAAGAAAATGACAATACCAAGCAAAATATTTTGCCCTCATGATGCAAGTTCTGGATATTCTACATATCTTTGCATCAGAAAAAGGGACGGAATTGAAACGGGATTGTGAAATTCCAAATCCGTCTTAGGTGTTTTTAGGTTATAAAGATTGTTAGTTTTTGTTTTTTAGGTTAATAAAGATTGTTAGTAAGGAGAAGCTTTTCCGTGAGGAAGTGCTTCTTTTTTTCTATCCGCCTATCAACACCTTGCGCACCTTCCCCCTCAATGCAAGAAGGAGGAGGTGCGCTTTTCATCCCAAATCGGCCATTAGAGTTCTGACGCTTTTCTGTGCTCTCTTTTTCTGTCTGCCATCAACTTCTCGAAGGCGTAGCGGGCAGGATTTCTTTTTTCTTTACATTTTCGTATTTTCGCCCAACCACCCGATTTTATGTTTCTCACCAGGAAAAAAAAATTTTCCCCACCTGATTTATTATTTTTCCTGGGCAGGCGTATTTTCGCACCACGCCTCCAAAATCTTGACAATATCAAGATGCCAGAGTACAACGTTGCGGCAATCCGATTTGGACTAAGCCTCAATTTTGAGGTCTACAGAAAGCAAATGCAAGATTGCACGCACCATGGTTTCCGCGGTTCAGTGAAAAACAAGATACCACAATTTACGCGCGGCTTCAGACTTCTGTAATCCGAGGCCACAAAAATACCAGACCGCCCGTGATATTCCGAAGGCTTGGATACAAAAAAAGGCTTGCTGCCCGAGAGGAGAAAAACTCCGCCCCAGACGGCAAGCCTTAACTTGCTTCTACCACTAATCAGAGAGCGTTGGCTGTCAGGATGAGCACCAGCAGACCCAAGATGGCATACAATTCGGGGAACACGGCCAGCACCATAGTGGTACCGAAGGCATTGTGCCCTGCACCGATGGCACTGATACCGTTGGCACAAACCTTTGCCTGGCGGATGGCAGAGAACAGCGCCACCAGACCCAGAGCCAAACCTACACCAAAGATGGCACAGGCAGCAGGCATCTGAATGTCAGCAGTCACCTTGCTGTTCAGCATGAAGAAGCCCACAAAGCCATACAGACCCTGCGAAGAGGGCAGAGCCGACAGACCCATGTAGGCACCGCTGGCAGAAGGGTTCTTCTTGAAGGCACCGATGGATGCATTGCCGCAGATGGTCACACCGTAAGCACTGCCAATACCAGAGAGGGCAACGCAAAGCGCAACGCCCAGATAAGCTAAAAAGATTTCCATAAAGTTGATTTTGTTATTGATTATTACTTGTTATATTCTTTCTTGAAGGGCTTGTACTCCTTGCCTCCCCCCTCAAAGTCGGCATTCTTGAAGAACTCCACGAAAGTGAGTCGCATGGGATGCACGAAGGCCGATATCATGCTGAGGGCAAAGGTGATGCCGTGTCCGGCCAATAAGACAAGCAACATGGGCAACCAGCGCACATAGATGGGCAGACCCGAGGTCATGTCAATGGCCAGGGAGTTGAACACGCCGCCCAGCACACCACCGGTGAGTCCGAGGGCAAACAGACGGATGTAACTCAGCAGGTCACCCAGCAAGCCGGTGGCCATGCCATAGGTGGCCCACACGCCGCCGCCGATATTGCTCAGCAAGCCCAACAGGGGACGCTTGTAGCTGCCGGGGGAGTTGTAGAGGAAGATTCCCAGCGTGCTCACACCCAGCAAACCCATAAGGATGACCTGAACGAAGTCAGACAGTGCCACCCCGCATGCAGGAAGTCCATAAAGGATAACGGCCAGCACGATGGCAGCCACCCAGCAGAAGGTGCCTATGCCATAGGCAAGACCATAGTTCTTAATTGCCTTGCAGCCCTTGAGTATCATGCCCAGAAGCACCTGCACCAAGCCTATCACCACGGAGAATACCATCATGGGAGAATAGCCGAAGATGGGACCAACGCCGTTGTCATTGAGGAAATAGGGCTTCACAGGAGCAAGGAACGCCCAGTCCTGCTGGCTGAGGTCGATGCCGAAGAACGTGCCCATGAGCAGTCCGCAGATGACCGTCATCAGTCCCAGCCATTCCATGAGACGTCCATAACTGCGTGTATCTTCACTGCCAAATCTTGCTACGGCCCATCCACCCAGCAGCACCAGCAGCCCATAGCCGCCATCGCCCAGACAGAGGCCGAAGAAGAGCATGAAGAAAGGCGCGAAGAAGACCGAGGGGTCAAGGTCGTGATAGTTGGGCAAGGAGTACATGCGCAGTATTGGTTCAAACAACGTGGTGAACTTCCCGTTAGTTATCTGCACCGGCACGTCGTCCTCATACTCAGGGTCATCCATCTCATAGAAGATGTGTGAGGCATCAAGCATGCCGGTGAGTGCCTCTGTGCGGTCAGCCCGCACCCATCCCACCAGCAAGCGGAGGGCATCACCGGCCACACGCTCGTCACTCAGATACACACGCTCCAACTGGATGGAGTCGCGGGTCTGCGCCTGCCCGTCCTGCAGGAGAGTGCGCAGGTTGGCCTCAATGTGAAGTAACTCGCCATGCAGGGAGTCTACCTCCTGCTGCAACCGAGCACGCTCGGCACGCTTCTGCTCCAGTGAACCAATCGGCATGAACACCTGCTCGGCTTCAATGTCGGGTTTCTGTTCGCTGAAGGTCAGGAAGTAGGTGCTCTTGTTCATCTCGTTCACGGGAATGGCGAAATACTTGTCCGCCCATTCCTTATGGAAGAACTTTGAACTGCAACGGAAGAATCCCACCGTCAATCCGGAAGCAGCAGCCACTCTCTGCAGGGCATCTAGGTCAAAGTTGCCCCAGGGTTCAAGCACCTTGATGTCCTTCTCCACTGCGTCACGCTCATGCAGGAGGCTCTGCTCCTCATGCTGGATGTCCTCCACACGAGTGAGCAATGCCACAGCATCACGGGCATGTGCGGCAGCAGGAGCAACCGGCTTCACCTTATAGGTTTTTGCAGCAGAGTCCAGCACCCTCAGGGCGGCGGCATACCGTGCATCCAGGTCAATGGCCTGCTGCAGTTCTGCGCTCGAGGCTCCCTGCTGCAGTTGCTGCACGTGCACGACACCCTGCTGGCGCAGGTCATTGATGAATCCATCATATTCCCTATCCGTCACCAGGAAGGTGAACTTTTTCATCTTCTCTATCATGCAGTGGCCTCCTTTCTCTTTTCCTGCAAGGCTTTCAGAATCTTCTGTGAGGATTTGGAAAGGTTCTCCTCATCCTCCATGAAGCGTTTGATCTTACGTACCGCCTCCTGGTAACCGGGAATCTGCACCTTCTCAAAGAGATTCACCTTCTGGGTGGTCTTCTTACGGGCATGCTCCAAAAGGTGCAACTTAGCCTCCACGAACTCACGTTCCACGGCAGTCTTGGCCAGTCCCTGAAGCAGGTTGATGCCATCGAAGTACCATTTCGGCGCACTGAACAAACCAAACGGGCGCACTTCCAACTCGATGTTGGAGAGCACCGGCACCCTTACTCCGGCAATCTTGCGCACGCCCAGCTGCACGTCACGCAGGCTCACCAGCGAGGTGTCGAACTCCCCCCACAAGGCATACATGCGCTCATAACCTGCAATCTGGGACTCCAGCAACTGCTCCAGCCGGATGGCCTCTTCCTTGCATTTCTTCACTTCCAGCCGCAGAGCCGTCTCCTTGCTCTTGATAATGGGCAAGGTGCGTTGCCGCATCTTCAGGTTCTTTTCCAGTTGCTGAAGTGAAGTCTTGTTATATTGAAACTTTATTGCCATTTATGTTCGTATGACTGGCAAGCGGGCTGCGCGCCGCTCACTTCCAATATATATCTGTAAACTCTTTCTTGATGTTGACCTCTTCCAACTTGAAGTACTTGCGGAAGAGCCCCCATGTGACATCGAGCATGTCCTCGGTGTTCAGGTTCACGTCTATGGCAAGAAGCTGTGTGGCGTAGTCCTTGGCGAAGTCCAGACAACGATTGTCATAGTCGGTGAGGTCGAATCCATTCTCCATCTTGGTCTTTGCGTTGGCGGCATCGGCGTAAAGGCGGATGGCGGCATTCATCACCTGAGAGTGGTCGGCGCGCGTCTTCTTGCCGGCCACCAACTGCTTCAAGCGGGAGAGCGAACGGAAGGGATCGATGATGACCTTGCCCACATCGCTGTCCCTGCGCAGGTAAAGTTGGCCCTCAGTGATATAACCGGTGTTATCAGGCACGGCATGCGTGATGTCGCCACCACTCAACGTGGTCACGGCAATGATGGTAATGGAGCCTCCGCCCACGCTCTCGGAGAACTGCACAGCCTTCTCATAAATCTTTGCCAAGTCGGAATACAGTGAACCGGGCATAGAGTCCTTTGAGGGAATCTGATCCATGCGGTTGCTCACGATGGAGAGTGAGTCGGCATACGAACTCATGTCCGTCAGCAATACCAGCACGGTCTCATGCTTCTCAACCGCAAAATACTCGGCGGCAGCAAGAGCCATGTCTGGAACGAGCAGACGCTCCACAGCAGGATCCTCGGTGGTGTTGATGAATGAGATGATGCGGTCAAGTGCACCTGCATCTGAGAATGTGTTGCGGAAGAAATAATAGTCATCATTGGTCATACCCATGCCGCCCAGGATAATCTTGTCGGCCTTGGCACGCAGTGCAACCATGGCCATCACCTCATTGAACGGCTGGTCAGGGTCGGCAAAGAAGGGAATCTTCTGTCCCGAAACCAGCGTGTTATTCAAGTCAATGCCGGCAATGCCCGTAGCGATAAGCTCACTGGGCTGCTTGCGGCGCACCGGGTTCACGCTCGGGCCACCAATCTCCACCTCACGTCCCTCAATGGCAGGGCCACCATCAATGGGCTCGCCATAGGCATTGAAGAAGCGTCCTGCCAACTGTTCGCTGACTTTGAGGGTGGGCGCTTTGCCCAGGAAGGTCACCTCCGCATTGGTGGGTATGCCACCCGTGCCCTCAAACACCTGCAGCGTGACTTCATCGCCGGAGATGCGCACCACCTGAGCCAACTTGCCGTTGATGCGTGCCAACTCATCATAACCGACTCCCTTGGCCTTGAGCATGCAGGTGGCCTTGGTTATCTGGCTTATTTGCGTGTATATTTTTTGAAATGCTGTTGCCATACCTAATATATATTATAACATTGCTTCCACCTGTTGCTTGTAGTCAGCATACTGCTCGCTTTGGTAAGCCGAGTAGTTCATCTGCTTGCAGAGGTTAATCATTTTCTTGAAGTAATCGGTTACCTCCAGGAAAGTATCAAACTTATAGTCATCTTTGTCACATATTGCGGTCACCAAGTTGAGTAACTCCTCCTGACGTACAAGTGGTGTCATGGCATCCACCTCATCAAATGCATCCTGCTGGAGAATGACGTAGTCAATGACTTCACTCTTCCAGAAAGTCACGTGGTACTCCACTGGCACGCCGTCATCACCCAGGATGTTGATTTGTTCCGCAATCTCCTTACCTCTCTGCATGCGCGTCTTCAGCGTCAAGACCTTGGGAATCCACTCGTCATTGATATGTTTGCTGATGTATTCTCCAAACTCCGGATACTCCAGATATTTGGAGTAGGAGTCGATGGGATTCACGGCCGGATAACGCTTCTTGTCGGCACGGTCCTGCTCCAGTCCGTAGAAGCATCGTGCCACCTTCTTGGTATTCTCGGTCACGGGCTCCTTCAGGTTACCGCCGGCAGGCGACACCGTACCCAAGAACGTCACTGAACCAACCTGCCCGTTGCGCAAATACACGTATCCGGCACGGCCGTAGAAGTTGGAAATCAATGCTCCAAGATCCATGGGGAAAGCGTCAGGGCCGGGCAGTTCCTCCATACGGTTACTCATCTCACGCAGTGCCTGCGCCCATCGGGAAGTGGAGTCAGCCATCAAGAGGACACGCAAACCCATGGAGCGGTAATACTCTGCCATGGTCATGGCTGTATACACCGATGCCTCACGGGCAGCCACAGGCATGTTGCTAGTATTGGCAATGATGATGGTGCGTTCCATCAGTTTGCGCCCTGTATGCGGGTCAACCAGTTCGGGGAACTCCGAGAAGATTTCCACCACTTCGTTGGCACGCTCACCACACGCAGCAATTATTACGATATCGGCCTCGGCCTGCTTGGAAATGGCATGCTGAAGTACGGTCTTACCCGTTCCGAAGGGACCAGGGATGAAGCCCGTTCCGCCCTCCACGATGGGGTTGAACGTGTCAATGGTACGCACACCGGTCTCAAGAAGTTTGAATGGACGGGGCTTCTCGGCATAGTTGGTCATGGCGAACTTCACCGGCCAGTGCTGCACCATGTCCACCTTCACCTCTGTGCCCTTCTCGTCTTCAAGCACAGCCACCACATCGTGTATCTTGTACTTGCCTGCAGGTGCCACGCTCTTCACGGTGGCAAAGCCCCTGAGTTGGAAAGGCACCATGATCTTCAGCAACTGATGGTTCTCTTCCACCTGTCCCAGCCAATCACTCTCCTGCACCCGGTCGCCCGACTTGGCGATAGGCGTGAAGTCCCATTCGCGGTCGGCATCAAGAGGCTCAGTATACTGTCCTCTCTTGAGGAACACGCCCTCCATCTTGTCCAGGTCATTCTGCAGTCCGTCATAGTTCTTGCTGAGCATACCGGGTCCCAACTGGATTTCTAGCATGTGGCCAGTGAACTCCGCCACGGCTCCTACCTTCAATCCACGGGTACTCTCGAACACCTGCACATAAGCATCTAGCCCCGTCACCTTGATGACCTCTGCCATCAGGCGGTCGCCTCCTGTCTCTATGTAGCATATCTCTCCCTGCATCACCGGTCCGTCCACGCGGATAGTGACCATGTTGGAAACCACGCCACTTACAGTTCCTTTTGTCATTGTATATGCTTTTTATTATTTATTTCTGAATAAACTCCTCGGGCACACGTGCCTCCGAACGCAGGTTGTCGATAATCTGCCTGAAGGTTTCCTTGCCCGTCTGCACGTCCAACCTTGCCCAGCGATACTGCATCTCCAACTTGCAGTGATAGGCAAAGATGGCTTCGATGGCAAATGGATTGAAGAAGGTACGGTCATCGAGCCACACCCACTTGAAGGCATCAATCATCTTCTCCTTCCTCACGGGATCGTCCTCATCCACAATCTTCATCAGTTCCTTCACGTAATCGAACTCATGGGTGAGGTCGAAGTCACGTGTCTTATTCTCCCTGAGCATCTCCTGCACCTCTCCGTTGCCCTTGATATAGTCGGCCACACTCCATCCATTCTTGCGCGCTAGCATGGCCGTAAGGATGTTCGTCACGTCAAGATTGAGTTGATACCAGTCACGCATCATGCGGTTCGGGCAGGTGGTGATGGCATAGTTGAGGAACTGGTAAGCCATCTCGTCCTCTGGGAAATAGCCTTTCTTTCCTTTATTGTAACTGTACTCACGGGCAAAGATGCTCATAAAGGCAGGGAAACGATGCACGTTGAAGTTCATCTCCCGCGCACTGGTGATGAGATCCTGATACTGCTCCATGGTGTAGTTGCCGTACAAATCCACCTTTGCCTCGGGGTCTTTGAGCAACTTCACAAGGTTCATGCAGTCGAGCCTAAGGTAGAAATAGGAGATAAGCCTGCGGTCACCCTCCGACAGTTCAGTGTCACACCACTCCCTGAGTTCCGGGAAGGTGAAGCCTGGCTGAGTGTCTGTCAGGTCAATGTCGGGCAGTCCCGCCGCCAAACAATAATAATTCCCCATGTGTCTGCTTGTTACGTTACCTTATTATTGTAGATACGTTTCCCCGTGCCGCACGGAAGTTTCCGCCACGCCTGGGGATACAATGGCAAATGCTCAGAAGAGCATCTCTACCAGTTGCGGACGCAGGAAACTCTTGAAATAGTCCTCAAACTCCTCACGTCCGAAGTTCACCTTGTAACTCCCATCAGCCGGGGCGATGGTCAGCAGGGTGTCCTTTCCACTCACCTTTTCAATGGTAACGCCCTTGTCGAGCAGGCCCTTTGCCTTGGCAGCGAAATACGCTTTCAGTTTATCTGCCTCGGGACTGCTCAGCACCACAGCACCATCGCCGACCCACTTGCTTGCCAGTTCCAGCGCAAACTTGCACAGGAAATCAGAGTCGGCAGCCAGCGCACCCACGGCCTGATCCACGGTGGAGTTGGTCAGCACATTGGCCACCTCGCTCCTGAGAGCATTCATGGCCTGGCTGGTGTAGAGTTTCAACTCACTCTTTGTGTTGGCATCCAGTTCTGCAGCCTTCTTCCTAGCCTGGGTCTCGATGGCCTGCGCCTGTTGGCGGGCATTATCCAGAATCTTCTGCGCCTCGGCCTGTGCCTCAGCTTTGATCTTCTCTGCCTCGACCTGCCCTCTCTCAACGCCTTCGCGATAGAGTTTCTCTGTCAGTTCTTGAATCTTTTCCATTCGTTATCTTTCTTTTTGTTGTATTCCCTTGTTCCATGTGCCTCCTGGCACTGCGAAGTTACCCATTTTCCCATCATAGACCATCATCCCTTTCACATTCATTGACTTAAAAAGTGTCAAATAAAGGGATTTAGGCCAATCTTAGGCTCATTTTGACCACTGAGCAACCCTTCCCGTACAGGCTGCCCGAGACTCAGTCACGGACGCCCTTGCCAAAAGCGGAAAGCCCTTGCTGCAGGAAGTTCATATAATCCTCCACGCTCTCATTGAAGGCATAGGAGGGCGCAAGCGGATGCCCTTCACCATCCAGCAGGACATAGAAAGGCTGAGCATTGGATCCAAACTTCACTCGCTGCAGGTAACTCCACTTATCCCCCACGGTGCGGAGTTTCGTGACCGAACCGTTCTCAGTGACTGCCAGGGGGCTGTTGAGGGGGGTCTTATCGTCCACATAGAGCGATATAAGTACATAGCGGTCGTTTATGGTGGCAGCCACACGTGAATCCGTCCATACGGCTGCCTCCATCTTGCGGCAATTCACGCAACCATATCCGGTGAAATCAAGCAACACCGGCTTACGGTGCTCGCGGGCGTAAGCCATGCCTTCCTCATAATCAGCAAACTGCGCACGCACCTCGGGAGTATCTCCCAGACGGAAGTCCTGGGTGCTCATGGGTGGAGCAAAAGCACTCACAGCCTTGCAGGGTGCACCCCACAGACCGGGCACCATGTAAAGTGCGAAGGAGAAACTGGCCAATGCCATGAAGAAGCGTACCACTCCCGTGCGCGGATGAACCACCACCTCACCCATCTCGTCATACTCTTCCTCGTCATGCGGGAAACGTATCCAGCCTATGAGGTAAGCACCCATGAGCGCAAAGAGCATTATCCAAAGGCAAAGGAACACCTCGCGGTCTAGAATGTGCCAGCCATAGGCCAGGTCGGCCACGGAGAGGAACTTCAGCGCGAAGGCCAGTTCCACGAAGCCCAGGCACACCTTGATGCAGTTCATCCAGTTGCCGCTCTTGGGCATGCTCTTCAGCCAAGCGGGGAAGAGGGCAAAGAGCGTGAAGGGAAGAGCCAGAGCGAGAGCAAAGCCAAACATGCCCACAGCGGGAGCCAGTGACACACCGCTCGTGCTCACTTCCACCAACAGCCAGCCCACGATGGGGCCGGTACAGGAGAAACTCACCAAACTCAGCGTGAAGGCCATGAGAAAGATGCTCAACAGGCCGCGGGTGGATTCCGACTTGCGGTCCACGGCATTCGTCCAGCGACTAGGCAGGGTCAGTTCAAAACCGCCCAGGAAACTGGCACCGAAGAGCAGGAGTAAGAGGAAAAAGAAGATGTTGAACACGGCATTGGTGCTCAGGGCATTCAGTTTGTTTGCATTGAAGACAGCCGTGACCAGCAGCCCCAGGAGCACATATATGGCCACAATGCTCACGCCGTAGGTCATGGCATCACGGATACCCTTGCCCCTGTCATCCTTGTTCCTCTTCAGGAAGAAACTGACTGTCATGGGGATAATGGGCCACACGCAGGGGGTGAGCAATGCCACCAGCCCGCTGAACAGACCAAGCAGAAAGATGGCAAACAGCCCTGCATCCATTCCACCGCCTGCTCCGGCACGGTCAAGTTCTGCCGTCACAGGTGCCCACAGGCTGGAATCTGCAGCAAGAGCGGAAGGCAGAACCGGCTGCACGGCCACACTGTCGGAGGCAAGTGAAAAGGCTTCCGCACTATCGGGTGCCGACTCATCGGACTGAGCCCCTGCATCGGCCTTACCCAGGAAAGAAAATTCCACATGGGTGGGAGGCAGGCAGTTCTCATCGTTGCACGCCCCGTAAGTCAAATAACCGGTCAAATAATAGTCAGCCTCCGTAAGAGTGTATGCCTGCTCAAATACGGCCTGGCCTTCCATGTAAGAGACCTCCATGCCAAACATCTCATCCATGGCACGGTGCACCTTGCCCACAGCACGCAATGCGCCATCGGCCTTCAGCCCCCGGGACTCCTCCACGGTAAGCGAAGCCGATGTGGGTCCGCCTTCAGGTATGTCTGTCCCATACACATGCCATCCCGGCTCCACCTGCCCGACAAAGCGCACCAGCAACTTTCCGCCCGGCACCTTTTCGGCCGTAACATTGAATTTCACGGGAGCCGACCCCTGTGCCATGCCTGCCAGGCAAGTGCACAAGACGGTCGCCAACAACAGCAGGAGCCTTCTTGTCATGTTCTTTATATTATCCACCAAAACCTTGTTATTCTTTCGCTTGTATAATGAAGTGCAAACTTACAAAAAAAAGCGCATTCCCAAGTATTAAGTGGTGAGATTTTTGCCTTAACGCGCAGTGCAACACACCCACAGGCACAGACATGCGCTGAGGAGCCGTCCGTCCAAAAGACATCAATGGACTTGGTAATTATCGCCCTCAAGAATCAGTGTGTGGGAGATGCCGTCGGCATAAGAAGGCTGGCATCCGCCGACAAACAGGGTGACGGAGCCTTTCCGTTCAATCCAAAGGCCGGTCTCATCAGTAAGTGCAAGGTCATAGGGTGTCAGCGTGAAAGTGACTTCCTTACTTTCCCCGGGATTTAGGTGAATCCGGCGGAAGCCCTTGAGTGAGCAAAGAGGAATCTGAGTGCGACCATCCTGAGGATGAACAACATAAAGTTGGGGCACCTCGTCACTAGCCACTTTTCCCGTGTTTTTCACGGTCACGGTACACTCCACGGTCTCACCCGTCCGTGCGCTGCCCGCGCAGTGAATATCCGAGTAAGCAAACGTGGTATAACAGAGTCCGTAGCCGAAAGGATACAGGGGCTTACCCTGAAAATAACGGTAGGTGCGTCCCGTCATGGAGTAATCTTCAAAGGGAGG
Organism: Prevotellaceae bacterium; assembly: GCA_019420585.1. Taxonomy (GTDB): domain Bacteria; phylum Bacteroidota; class Bacteroidia; order Bacteroidales; family Bacteroidaceae; genus Physcousia. The sequence continues at coordinate 6,246 of JAHZGX010000014.1, read as the reverse complement.
CAGGTCATTGTCACTGGCATATACGGTGACCGGCATGCGTCCCGCAGGGCTATAGTCACCAAAAAGCACATCGCAGATGGCTTCACCAGCAGACTGTCCGGCATACCAGGCCTGCAGGATGGCATCCAGATGCTGATCCTCCCAAGGCATGCTAACGGCGGAGCCGGACATGCACAGCAGTATGACGGGTTTGCCTGTCTTCTTCAAGGCCTTCAACATCTCGGTCTGGATTTCGGGCAAAGCGGTGCGGGTGCGGTCGCCACAATAGAAACCATATTTTCTGTCACCGTTGGCATCGCCCTCTTCGCCCTCCAGGCGGGGACTGATACCACCAATGAATAGAATGACATCCGACTTGCGGGCCTGGGCAGCAATCTGTGCAGGCGTAAGAGCACCCTTCTCCATCTCCACATGGCCTACGCCCCTGATGTAACTGACCTTATTTCCCAAACGCTTCTGGAGGCTCTTCAAGGGTGTGATGATTTCGGTGGGGAAGCCGTTGTAATTGGCCAGTTGCACATCGGGATTATCCACGTTGGGCCCCACCACGGCAATGCTCTTGACACGCTTGGGATCCAAGGGAAGAATACCCTTGCGGTTCTGCAACAGCACCATAGACTCGCGAGCCATCAGCCCAGCATGCTCCTTGTGGGCGGGCGACTCAATGACTTCGCGTCCAATATTGCCATAGGGTACCCGGTCCTGCGGGTCGTACAGCCCCAGGCGGAACTGTATCCCAAGCAAGCGAGTCATGGACGTGTTGATGTCACGCTCGGTGTGAAGGCCCAACCTTACACCTTCGGCCAGCAAACGGTACTTGTCTCCGCAGTTCAGGTCAGTGCCGCTCAGCAGAGCGTCGCTCGCCGCCACGGTATGGGAGATGTGGGTCTTATGGTAACTTGCAAAGTCGGCAATGGCACCACAGTCGGATGTCACGTATCCCTTGAACTTCCACTGGTTGCGCAGGATGTCTTGCAGATAGTCGTCATTGCCGCAGCAGGGCTTCCCATCCACACGGTTATAGGCGCACATCACGCCCTGTACCCGTGCATCCACGACCAACTTGCGGAAGGCGGGAAGATAAGTATCCCACACGTCATGAAGCGACGGACGGGCATCAAAGGAGTGCCGGCTGCTCTCGGAGCCGCTATGCACGGCATAATGCTTGGCGCAAGCCACGCTCTTCAGGTAATATGGGTCGTTGCCTTGAAGGCCACGCGTGATGGCCGCTCCCATCTCACCGGTCAGATAGGGGTCTTCCCCGTAAGTCTCCTGGCCGCGTCCCCAACGTGGATCACGGAAGATGTTGATGTTAGGTGTCCAATATGTCAGGCCATAATACTGACGTATGCCCTCGCCCTTCCGGAGTGCCTCGTTGAACAGGGCACGTCCTTCACTGGCAATCATATCGCCCATCTTCTCCACGGCCGGCGCATCAAATGTGGCGGCCATGGCTATCGCCTGGGGAAACACGGTGACCTTCTCATTGGTGCGAGCCACGCCGTGGAGTGCCTCGTTCCACCAGTTGAAGGCCGGGATTCCCAGGCGGGGCACGGCAGGAGCATTGTGCTGCATCAGGGCGACCTTCTCTTCGATGGTCAGCCGAGCGAGGAGATCCTCTATGCGCTGCTCTACCGGCAAATCCGGGTTGCGGAAGGGCAAGGATGCAACATCCTGCGCCGCGGATGTCACGGAGAACGCCGCAAGCGCCAGGCAGGCAAGAATGATTTTCTTCATAAGTCTATAACTATTTCAGGTTATGCAGATGTTCACTTAGATGTCAAATGCCACCCGTCCATCGGGGGAATAGTACATCAGTCATTCCGCCAAAATACGCAGGGCGGACTCGCGGTCGGCTCCCAGCGCGATGGCACGCTGGCAGTCCTGACGCGCCTGCTTCTTGCGCTTCATGGCCACGTAGAGCGAGGCACGCGAAAGATAGGCATCAGGACTCTTGGGGTTGAGTTCCAGGGCACGGCCAATGTCGTGCAAGGCGGCCTCATACTGCTTGCGGTCCTGCTCCATGCCTCCCCGTGCCAGATAGAGGTCGGCTCGGTGGGGATAAAGTTCCAGCAAGGCATTTATCTGCTCCATGGCTTCGCGCGGACGGTTGTCGCGATCGTTCAGCAAGGCCAGCGCCACCCGGGCTTCCACATTGTCGGGCTGCAGGCGTATGAGATGCTCGTAATCGGCACGGGCCTGCTTGTAGAGCCGCTGGCGGGTGTAGATATATGCCCGGAAGAAAAGAGCCTCGGAATGGTCGGCACTCAGGCTGAGCACATCGTTGTAGTCCGTCAGCGCACGCTTCTCATTGTCCAGCCGCAGGTACAGGGAGGCGCGGTCGAGCAGCAGGCCAAGCGTGGTGGGCGAAAGGTTCAGCCCCAGGCCGTAGGACTCCAGAGCCTGCTCATACTGCCCCCGGCGCTCCTGTATGTGCCCCAGGTGCTGGAAGAGGATGGCATTCGACTTGAGTGCAGGCTCCTGGCGAAGCGCCCGGCGCAGCAGGGAGTCGGCCAGTTGGAGACTGTCCGCGGCAAGGGCATCAAGGGCAGCACGCACGGTCTGCTGATAGTTCTGAGCCTGTGCGCAGAGCGTCAGGACGAACAGGGAAAGGGCAAGAAACATTCTCTTCATGCGGCAAAATTACAATAAAAAGTTCGCATCGGCAGGACGCGAAAGGAGTTACGGCTTCATATGGAGGGAAAAAACGCGAGACGTGCGCCTCGGTGGCCGGCTGCATGTTCGGGCTGCGCATGTTCCGCATGTACAGGACAAGCGCGCCACTTTGACTTCGCGGGGCGACTGCCATATAATAAATAATGTGCTCGGCGGGGAAAGAGCAGCCTGTAGCCAGCCATCGAGCCAGGGAAGCATGACGGGAAGGCGGATGGGCGGCGGCGCAAGCTGCACTTCAGCATTATTCCGCCGGAACCTCCCGAGGTGTCCGGAAATATTTGTAACTTCGCCTGGTCATCCTTGGGCAAATGCGCCCAGGAAGTTACTGACGAATCAAGCACGAAACAAGCAGGAACTGGAATTATGAAGAAGAGATGCATTTGCATGGGACTGGTGCTGGCATGCCTGCCCTACGTCCGTACCGGCGCCGAGGCACCGAGGAGCGCGAAGAAAGTTCAGCAGGCAGACACGCGGATGAGCGCGGACTCGGCCTACCTGTTCGCGGCGGGACAACTGAAACTGGCGGCAGAATGCGCCGACAGGGCACGGAAGGAGAAGGGAAATGCCGGCATGAGGCGCGTGGAGCCTCGCACGCTGTCGGCCGATGGAGCCTTGCAGATGGTGCACCCGCACGACTGGTGTTCGGGGTTCTTTCCCGGAAGCCTGTGGCAGATGTACGCATATACCGGCGATGACTTCTGGAGGCAGACAGCCGTCACCTGGACATGGCCCATCGAGGAGGCCAAGTGGCACCGGGGAACGCATGACCTGGGCTTCATGATGAACTGCAGTTTCGGCAAGGCGTATGAACTGACAAAGGAGCGGTCATACCTTGACGTGCTGATACAGAGTGCCCGAACCCTGGCGTCGCGTTACAGTCCTGCCGTCGGATGCATCCGCTCCTGGGACCACAACGGCCAGCACTGGCGCTTTCCCGTCATCATAGACAACATGATGAACCTCGAGTTGCTGTTCCGCGCAACCCAGTTGACGGGCGACAGCACTTACTGGCACATCGCCGAGCAGCACGCGCAGACCACCATGAAGAATCACTTCCGGCCCGACGCTTCCTCCTATCATGTGGTGGACTATGACCCGGAGTCGGGACAGGTGCGCCTGAAGGAGACCCATCAAGGTCATGCAGATGACTCCTGCTGGAGCCGCGGGCAGAGCTGGGGGCTATACGGATTCACCATGTGCTACCGCTTTACCGGCCGCACGGAGTACCTGAGGCAGGCGGAGCGGATTGCCGGCTTCATCCTCTCCCTGAAGAATCTTCCCGCCGACGGCATCCCCTATTGGGACATGAAGATGCCCGAGGTGGAGAAATGCACTGCGGGAAAGGTAAACGACACCGTGCCGAGAGACGCATCGGCAGCAGCCATCGCCGCATCGGCCCTGTACGAGCTGAGCACGTTCTCGGGCAAGAAGAAGGCGCAGGCATACAGGCAGATGGCCGACAGGATCACGGCATCGCTGCACCGGCATTACCAGGCGGAGCCGGGAAGCCACTGCGGATTCCTGCTGCTGCACTCCACGGGGAGCAAGCCACACAACAGCGAGGTGGACGTGCCCTTGAACTATGCCGACTATTATTACCTGGAGGCCGTGGCACGGAGAAAAGCCGCGGAGCAGGCAACCAGGAACACAGGAAAACAATGAGACTTGCCGACGCGCAAAGTGTCATCAGACGACAGGATGGAAAGGAATAGCCTAATCAGAGCAATCAGCCTCATGAAGCCCTTGCTGGAGCGTGCCGACCGGGATTGGTGCATCTACGGCTCGTGCGCCCTGGAACTGAATGGAGTCCCGGGCGTGGAGGCGCACGACGTGGACATCGTCATGTCTGCCCGCGGCGCGCGCCTGCTGTCAGAATGCCTTGGAGAACCGGACAAGGCCGCCGACGGAAACCGCGGAGGGCACTTGCCACGGGAGGAAAAGGCGGAGGACGAGACAGGCCACGGGCAGAGATTCCGCTCCCTGCACCGGAAGACAACGGTGCTGGGCATCGAGTTCGACATCAGCGGCGGCCTGGAGGTCAAGACGGGGAGCGGCTGGATTCCCGTGCAGATAAACGAGGTCAGAGAGGCGGGAGGCATCCGGTTTGCCTCGCTCCACGACTGTGCCCGCCTGCTCCTGCTTTTCGGCAGGCCGAAAGACTTCCGGCGGCTGAAGGTCCTGGAGGAATGGGCCTCACGGCAAGGCATCACGCTCCCGACCGCAACCACCCCGCCCAGGCCGTGAACCTGCGCGCCGGAGGGCACGCCCCGCAGGAAGCCCAAGCCGCTCACCTGCCACAAGCGTCCCCCTGCACTCCCTTTCCTTCAGGCCTTATTTCCCTGACTCCCGCAATGAGCCACCCGCCGGAGGCGTGCCCTACGGAAATCTCCAGCCTTCCGTCCACGGTGAGCAGTCCTGCTCCTGCCTCACGTATGTCACGCTCCTGCTCGCGCTTCATGGTAGTGTAAAAGCCGCCTATCAATGCGTCGTAGCCATCCATGCCATCCTCGGCATACTCCTTGCCCAGTGCCTCACACTGGTTCCGGGCCTCGGCGGAAAGATACCTTTCCCTGAGCATGCCCGTGCCGCGTGCCACATCGGCATCCAGCGAGAGATACTCGGCAGCATACGCCCGGTAGAATGAGCGCAGGAACTCCAGCGCGGTCCCGCCACCCACCGGCACGCCGCCTCTTTTCACCCAGAAGAGATTGGAGGCATCAATGGAATCTGCAGCCAGCTCACCGGCGAAGCCATGCACGTATGCAATGCGGCACCTCCCGTCCTGCCCCTCCCCGGTCACGAAGAAGTAATTGCTGACTTTTCCGCCCCGCCACGGATCCTCATACTCCATCCTGTACCACCCGTGCCCCAGGGCCGTGACCGCGAGCGTCTCTTCAAAGTCATCAGGAACGTCCTGCGCCAGCACCAGCATGTCGCAGCCATGCTCCATCACCATGCGGCCGTACATCTCCCGGGCGTGCGGAGTAAGGCAACTGTCCAGCAGGGAAGCATCAGGGGCTTGCTCATAAGAGAGGATGAAGCGCCGCAGGAATTCTCCCGCCGGGATGCAGTCCGCCATTTCCTTCCCATCGGCACACGCACCCTTGGACTCCGCCTCCCTTCCCTGCGGAGCAGCATCTGTCCCACATGCCTCCCCACGCCCTGCATGGGAGCAGGACAGGAAGCAGCCAACGGCAAGGAGCAGCGCTGCCCGGCAAGCCACATTTTCCATAATACACATAAGAAGTCTATTTCCAGATAATTCCGTCCGCAAATATACGTACTTTCCGGCATAGGCCATGCCGCCACGCGAGGGAAAGTCCCGGAGCGATGGAGGCGGGAAGGCCGGAATGGTGAACTGCCCCTGTCGAGGAGCCGGCGGGCTCCTCGCTAGGAGCAAATCCATTCCTCGCTAGGAGCCGGCGGGCTCCTCGGCAGGAGCAAATCCATTCCTCGCTAGGAGCCGGCGGGCTCCTCGGCAGGAGCGAAACCATTCCTCGCTAGGAGCCGGCGGGCTCCTCGGCAGGAGCGAATCCATTCCTCGCTAGGAGCCGGCGGACTCCTCGGCAG
>JAHZGX010000013.1 GCA_019420585.1 Prevotellaceae bacterium | reverse complement strand
GGGACTCCTCTTGGGGAGCGTCCCTCCCTGTTTGCGACTGCAAAGGTACAACCATCTAACGCCACAGCCAAGGGACTACAGGACTTTTTTTTGAGAAAATACACAATTTTATAACATACACATTATTTATTATATATAGGGAGGGGAGGAAACACAGGGAGGGAACACCCAAGGATGGCATGGGGAGGCGAAAAGGAAAGGGGAGAAACGAGAGGAGGATGGACGCAGAAAAGAACTCCAAGAGATCCTACTGATATCCTGGAGAAGTACGACTGATATTTCAGAGAGATTCTACTCTTATTAGAAAGAGAGAAAAGAAAATTCCGCCCCGCCGGCAAGTATTTTCGGAATGAAGATACAAAATATGTTCACATAATTATTAACAAAAAGATATGGAACAACAAAAAGTAGACATGTTCCTCATGTCAAACGCGAGCAAACTGCCAGAAGGAAAAATGATGTTCATACACGAATACCTGGCTAGACTGGAAGACAGCAAATCAGGGTTGTTGGCCACAATACAACTCAAAGACCCTACCACGTCACTCATCCTGTCGTTGCTCGTAGGGGCCTTCGGTGCAGACCGTTTTTACCTGGGGCAGACAACACTAGGTGTCGTAAAACTCATCACATGTGGAGGAATGGGTATATGGGCCATAGTGGACTGGTTCCTCATCATGAATGCCACCAAAGACAGGAACTTTGAGAAGATGCAGAGCGTGCTGTTCTGAGAAAGGAAGGATTTACGCCCTCTCCATGCTGGCATACCTGCTGGTATGCACCTGGATATACCTCTTGGCAGAAAGACATGAAAGCATAGTGATATGCCCTTCAAAATTATTATACCACCTGCCATGCCCAGGATGTGGTACAAGCAGGGCTTGCGTGGAATTCCTGCACGGCCATGTCACAAGGGCTATAGCGATGAACCCCAACTGTCTGATGGCCATTGCTTTTTTGGTGCTGTACCCGATACTGCTACTGGGCGACATGCTCACGCACAAGCCACGCTTATGGCAACTCTACAAATGGGCAGGGGCAGCAACAGGGGAAAGGAAATGGTTCATTCCCCTTCTCCTGACGGAACTCATCATATGGATCAAGAACATCATCTGCGGCATGTAGCCCCTGTTTCATGCACTTTTTGGGAAGGATGGCCCGCCACACGTGGCAATGGACATCAATACTTGGGGGCATGCGTCCTTCTATATTCTTCAAAGAGACGCAGGCATGCCTCTCTGTCAAGTTCTGTCATATACCCATCAAGTTTATCGCGCCCGCCAAAAATCTTATCAAACTTATCATCGCGGAAACCTATCATCCCATTGTCTGCAATCGTGCAGCCATAATAAATCTTGCTGATGTTTGCCCACATGCAGGCACACAAGCACATGTGACAAGGTTCACCTGTCGTGTAAAGTTCACAGCCAGAAAGGTCAAACGTACGTAGCCTCTGACATGCTTTTCTAATGGCGTCAACCTCCCCATGGCAAGTTGGATCACAGGCGGACAGCACACGATTATGCCCCGATGCAATAAGAACGCCGTCCTTCACGATGGCAGTCCCGAATGGGCCTCCGTCTCTATTTCTTATGCCTTCAAGAGCCTCATCTATGGCTATTCTCATAAACTTGTTCCGTGCAGTGTTTCCATTGCACTGCAAGGAAGAATCCTCCGAAACTCCAGAGAGAATGATATTTGAATGTTTCATGACCATATCTATAATTCTGTAATATGCGTATTCGTGGAAAGTTCAACTGCCAAGCCCTTCATGCTTCCTTATCAGAGCCACGAAGCGGGCGCCAAAATCCTGCTTCTTCCTTTCCCCTATCCCGAAGACCTCGCCGAATTGCTCCAGGGTGACGGGCTTTTCCGTGGCCAAGGCATGCAGGGTCTTGTCTGACATGACGATGTAGGCAGGCCATTTATTCTCCTCTGCCAAATCACGGCGCAACTGCTTGAGTTTGCCCAGCAGTTCCAGGTCTTCCGTCTGCTTTTCCAGCGGCAGGCCTGCCACCGCCTTCACCTTCGCCTTGCTCTCCTTCACCCGAAACTCCTTTTTCTGTACAACTGCCAGTTCTACCCTTCTGCGCCCATAGAGAACCTCCTCGCCCAAGGCCGTAACCCGAAGATGCTTGCCGTTTTTATAGTCCACTTCCAGGAAGCCCATCTGGAGCATCTGCAGCAGATAATCCTGCCAGTCATAGAAGGGCACGTCCCTCCCCACCGCGAACGTCCGCAGGGTATGGTAGCCATGTGCCACCAATTCTGCATTCATTGACCCGCGCAGGATGTGTATCGTCATTAGCAAGCCTACCTGCTCCCCCGTTCTCTTGATGGCAGAGAGAGCCTTCTGCACGAGCACCGTGCCGTCGAACCTCACGGGTGGCTGATGGCACACATCGCAATTCCCGCAGGCACACTCACTGGGCTCACCGAAGTAGTTCAGCAATATACGCCGCCGGCACACCTGTGCCTCGGCATACTCCTGCATGCGGTTCAGTTTCTCATGGTTGATTTCCTGCTGTCCGCTCTCCTCGGCAAAGTTGCGCAGGGTCATCAAGTCCTGCAGGTTATAGAAGAGCACGGTCTCCGTGGGCAACCCGTCCCGGCCGCCCCGGCCTATCTCCTGATAGAAGTTCTCGATGCTCTTTGGCAGGTTATAATGGATGACGTAGCGCACGTCACTCTTGTCAATGCCCATTCCGAACGCAACGGTGGCACATACCAGGGGAATGCGGTCATACAGGAAGTCCTCCTGTATCCTGTTCCGCTCTTCCGCAGAAAGCCCGGCATGGTAAGCCCCCACGGGGGATGCCTTTCATGCGCAGTTCCTGCGCCACCTTCTCTGTCGTCTTCCGTGAGAGGCAATAGATGATGCCGCTCTCCCCGCGATGCCTGGATATCACCTGCATCATGGCACGCAGCTTGTCCTTGGCCGAATATCCCCTCCTCACGTCCAGGCTGAGGTTCGGCCGGTCAAAGGAACTGACAAACACGCGGGGAGACTGCAGGTGCAGATGCTCCAGGATGTCCTGGCGCGTGACCTTGTCGGCAGTGGCAGTGAGAGCCATGACGGGGATTCCGGGAAAGTGCTCATGCAGGTTGTCAAGCTGCGTGTATTCCGGTCGGAAGTCATGCCCCCACTGGCTGATGCAGTGTGCCTCGTCAATGGCTATCAGCGAAAGGCGCACGCCCCGCCTCAGCCACTCCTCCTCGGCAAGGAACCTTTCGGGAGAGATGTAGAGCAGCGTAACCTCGCCGGAAAGGCAGCGCCGGCGGACATCGGCATTCTGCGCCTCCGTGTTGCCGCTGTTGAGAGCCTCTGCCTGCACGCCATTGGATTTCAGTGCATCCACCTGGTCCTTCATCAGAGATATCAGGGGAGAGATGACCACTGCCGTACCCTCCATGGCCAAGGCCGGGACCTGGAAGCACACAGACTTCCCACCCCCGGTGGGCATCAGTACCAGCGTATCGCCTCCTGCACACACATGCCGGATGATGTCCTCCTGCTGCGGGCGGAAGGAGTCATATCCATAATAGGCCTTCAGGATTTTCTTGAATCTGTCCATCTACGTTGTTTTCAATGGCACTAAGTTAAGCCTTATTTTTCAAAAACAAGATATATTCGGTACGGGAAAGAAAGGAAAAGCATTACCTTTGCGGCATGCCGGCTGCAGACAGGACAAACATCACTGCACGTTGCCAGCCCCCTGTGTTCCCGGCAAGACAAGCACGCACATATCCTAACAACAAAAATAAAGAAAGATGATTTTCCTACAAGCAAACCCTGCTGCCACAGCCACCGAGGCTGTGAAAGTCCTGGAGAAAGGCGAGTTCAGCCAGATTATCCAGCAGTTGACCACCCTGGGCATCGAGGCCGGCAAGAGCATACTCCTGGCAGTGCTCATATTCGTGGTGGGCAGATACATCGTGAAGTTCATCAACCGCATCGTGGCGGGCATGATGGAACGCCGCCACATGGACCCCACCATACAGTCCTTCCTCCGCAGCTTCATCAACGTGCTGCTCACCACCCTGCTCGTCATCACCACGGTGAGCGCGCTGGGCATCAACACCACCTCCTTTGCCGCCCTGCTGGCATCGGCCGGCGTGGCAGTGGGCATGGCCCTGAGCGGCAACCTGCAGAACCTGGCGGGAGGCATCATCCTGCTGCTCTTCAAGCCCTACAAGGTGGGCGACTTCATCGAGGGGCAGGGCGTGAGCGGAACGGTCAAGGAGATACAGATATTCCACACCATCATCCTCACCGCCGACAACAAGCAGATCTACGTGCCCAACGGTGCGCTCTCCAGCGGCAGCGTGACCAACTACAGCAGCCAGCCCCTGCGCCGCGTGGACATCACCGTGGGCGTGGAGTATGGCACGGAGGTGGACACCGTGAAGCAGGCCCTGGAAGAGATCCTGAAGGCCGACAGCCGCATCATGAGCGACCCCGCGCCCTTCATTGCGCTGAGCAACCTGGCCGACAGCTCGGTAGACTTCACCATACGCGTGTGGGTAGGCGTGGCCGACTACTGGCCCGTACACTTCGACCTCAAGCGCGCCATCTACGAGGAGTTCAACCGCCGTGGCATCGGCTTCCCCTTCCCGCAGGTTCAGATTCACCAGTAAGACGAGGCCACCCCAAGGCCAAAGGATACCCGGCGAGGTTGCCACTTCATGGTGCGGCCTCGCCGGCTTCCTTTTTCAGAAAGACGATGGGCATGGCACCTCCCCCACTGCCCCTTCCCCCTCCTTCTGCGCGAAACCCGTTGCAAGCAAGGCATTTTGCACGCTTTCCTCAACAATATTGGGACAGGCATACAAAAAAAATCATTTTTTATTTATTTTCTCTTGAATTTCCCCTACATTTGTATCGCAACAATTCATTATCATTACTAAAAACTTAAATTACAAAACATCATGAAACGAATTTTTATAACCTTAGTTGCCGTTTTGGCATGCGTGTTTAACGTGAATGCACAACTTGTGGTAGATTCCTTAGGAAAAGTAGGAATCGGGACGGAAACGCCTAAGTCCGACTTGCAAATTGGCAGCGATGGTTTGCCAGATGCCACAGTGAACATAGACGGGGAAAAACAATACGGATTAAATATTTATAATTTTTTTTCTGAGAAAGTTGATGGATCAGCTGCCATAAAGGTTTCTGGGCGTTCCCGTTCCAAGAAGGGAGCGGGAATCAATGTCTCTGCCATAGGGCTCAATAATGACAGTACCAGTCTTATGATAGGTGTATGCAGTCGCGCTACTAACTCTGGGGGAGGGAATGCTGTGGGTGTCTTGGGAGCTCGTTTAGGAATATCAAATAATTTTGCAGGAATTTATGGGTCTGTTATATATTCAGGAACTCCGACATTTCAATACCCAGGTCAATATGCTGGATACTTTTATGGCAACGTCTTGGCGACAGGTCGAATATACGGCAGCGTGTATTCACTGACAAGTGTCCCCAAGTCATCTGCGAATGCAAAGGTTCAGTCACTGGAACTCAATTCCGGCAGTGAAGAATCCATAAGCGACAAGTTGTTCTCTGTTCAAACCGTCCAGTTCATGCAGGAGGAAATGGTCGACCAGCCCGCTTCTGCCGCAGCCCCCGCAATGGCAAAAAAGGACTTGACGGACATCAAACAGATGGACTTTGACGAGGAAACGGAGGAAGACATCAAGACGGAAATGGTGAAGCATTACGGATTGGATGGTGCACAACTGAAAGCCGTGTTCCCCGAATTGGTGGACGAGGACTCACAGGGAAATTACCGCATCAACTATTCCGAGATGGTTCCCCTGCTGCTGCAGAGCATCCGCGAGTTGTCCGCAAGAGTGGAGGAACTGGAAGGCGAAAAGTCTTCCCTAGCCAAGAAAGCCAAGGCAACCTCCATCGAATCCGAAAGCGAGTCAACGGACATCGTCCGAATGAGCCAGAACAAGCCCAACCCCTTCAGCGAGAGCAGCGTGATAACGCTCAGCATCCCCGAGGGCACGAAGAGCGCCGCCATCTACGTCTATGACCTCAGCGGGAAGCAGGTGAAGAACATCCCCGTGGACAAGCGCGGCGAGACCGACATCACCGTCTATGCCTCCGACCTCTCGGAAGGCATGTTCGTCTACTCCCTCGTGACGGACGGAACCGTAGCTGCCACAAGGAGGATGATGGTGGTAAAGAACTGATGGACGAACCTCTAAAACGTGAAAATCATGAGACTGTTACTAATATTTCTTTGCTTCTCGGCGTTTTTATGTACACAGAACATGAAGGCGGGAGAACATACGGCAGACACCACCGTCTGTTTTGACAGAAGTCTTCTTCGTATGGAGCATGCGGAAGGAGGCGACGGGGAGGTCTATATAAGGATGTCGTATCCGAACTCGCGAAGTCTGGAGAAAGTCGGTTTCCCCGAATTGCCGGTTTTCCATGTTTTCGTGCCGCTGCCATCTAATGCCGAAAACATCCGGGTGACAGCGCAGGCGCGTGAAACAGAGCGCATGCTGCTGGACAAAGCCGTTTACCCGGTTCAATATGCAAGATTCACGGACGGGGAAAGTTTGGAACGTGAGTTCGTGAGGCTGGACATGCAGGCATTCGCGAATAGCAACTTGAGCAAACCGGCTGCCATATCCGATGTCTCCAACTGGGATGGCACTTGCAAGATGGTGGGCGTGGATTTGCTTCCCGTAAGTTATGATTCCCAAAATGACGAGTATCTCTTCTCAAAGGAAATACATGTGACGTTGAATTATGCGCTTCCCCATTCTGGCAAGACGGGCAGCAAGGCTTCAACGCAAACATCTCCCAAGATAGGCCTGCCATATTACAGGTACTGCATCATCACGAGCAGGGAATTGGAAGAGTCCTTTCTCCGGCTGGCAGGCTGGCAAAAGCAGAAGGGCATGGAAGCGGGAATCTTATGTGTGGAGGATATTCTGTCATGCGAGGCCATTGCAGGCGACACTGTGTCCGGGTTATATGACGAGGCGGGCAAGGTACGTCAGTACCTGCAATATGCTTACAAATATGGCGGGACGGAATACGTCCTGTTTGGTGGTGACAGCAGTATTCTGCCAATCAGATACGGCGAAAGTAATGGGGATGATATTTGGTCAATAGATGCTAACAAACTGCACATTCCCACGGATTTCTATTTCAGCGAATTGACTTCCAACTGGAAACGTGACGGTGATAATGCGTATGGTGAGTTTGAGGATATAACGGAATATCGCTCGCAACTTAAGGTCGGCAGGTTGCTGTGCAGTACTGCGGAGGAAGTAAACAACTACACGGAAAAATTACTGAGATATGAGATTAACCCTGGAAACGGCGATGAAAGTTATCTGAAAAAAATCTTCTTGACCCAGGCTGACGAGATGCAGATTGACAATCAGGCAGAAAAACTGGCATCATCTGTCTGTGACATTTATCCCGAACAAACCGTTGTGTCATGCGGAGTAGGTACTGAAACTACAGATACGACAGACTATACTGGAACAGAGATTATTGACATGATGAAAGAGAGGCATGGTTATGTCAGTTGGCTGAATCATGGTTCTCCCACAGCAATACGTGTAAAAAATTGGGAGGACACATCGCATCCACGTTATGGAGTGGCAGCTTCTAGTGGGGATGCCGAAGTAGTCTATGAGGCAGGTAATGGCTTGGAGAAATTAGGCAATAAGGATTATCCCATGATAGCCTACACCATGGCATGCAGCACCACGCCTTTTGACGGATATGACGAAAATTATGCCAACCGTTTAAATTTGGGGAAATCATTCACGACCGGAAAAGACTATGGGGGCCCCGCATATATAGGTAATACGAGAGTAGGGCTGATAGATAACACATACAAAGTACAACTGAATTTTAATCGTGAAATTAGCGATAACGATGTAGCCTATGCGCTGAACACTGCCAAATATTTCAACTTATCTTGCAGGCACCACAATGCCCTTGTGGTAAATCTTATAGGGGTGCCCAACCTCTATGTATGGACAGAAACCCCAAAGCGTTTCAATGCATGGATGGAATATAACGACATGTCTGCCGACCTTTTTACTGAAAGCGATGTCAATGATGCTTGCTGGTGTACATGGCGGCTGAATGAAACTGGAGACTCCATAAGTTGCGATGCGTTTAATCCTTCCTTTACGCAGTCAACATTGACGGATATAGAAAACGGGGTGATTACTTTGACTGGGAGAAACTGTATTCCTCAAGTGATGCCTCTTCGCCTGCGGAATGTCAGGCTGCATGGGAAGAGGTATCTGTTCTTGTCAGATGCCGTCATTGGGGATGATTGTAGGGACGAGTACGAAAGTCCTGTTGTGCTTGCGTCTGACAGCGAAACCAAGATAGAGCATGAAGGGACTATCAAGTTTGATAAGAACGTGACGATAGAAAGAGGTGCCACGCTGACGGTTATTCCCTCAAAAATAAAACAATAAGAAAAAGACAAGCAGTATGAAAAAGTTATTTCCTGTGATTATACTGTTCGCCATCTGTGTGCAGGTGTATGCAGATGAGCGAGAATATTATTTCACGGACGGAACCCGCTGGACGGAACTCCGCCTGGACACCACGAAGTATGACTCGTGGTTCACGGAGACCTACGTGGACGGCGTGCTGACGTGGGTGCCCAACTATGAGAAGACGGAATTCTATGTCCAGGTGGATACCGTCGATACGGGTTCACGACTGCGCCGGTTCGGATACGTGTGGCAGCATGTGGAGGGGCAGCCCGACTCCGTGCGCTTCGCCATGGAAGAGCAATTTCAAGACAATGTGTGCACTGGTTTTGCATCCTTGGCAAAAGGAAGTGAAACCGGGGACATCAGGGTTTTGGGAACGATAACAACCTATAAGTTCGGTTGGCGCGAGGGAGTGGACCTCTACAGCGGGAGCCTGGAGGACGCAGGATTTGCCATGTCGGGATATGAATACAGCCTGGGGAGAGTGGGTACCGTGAACGAGGGTTGCTTCGGCACGGACAAGGTGTTGCAATATATTGACGCGGACACACTCAGCATCTATTATTGCAGGAAACAGTACAGGAAGGATTACGTGGGGGCAAAACTGATAAGAGGCATCGGGGTGAACAAGTGGAAGTCGCGCTATTGCATCGTGGGGCCTTCTTATCCTGCCAACACGACCCCATGGATGTCAGACCCCTATATGTCCATCCTTGTCCACTTCGAGCGCGGCGGCGAGGTGCTCTATGACCTTTGGCCCACGCCCGAGGGCGGCTTGGCCTCACACGTGCAGGGCGTGAAGGCAGGCTCTTCCCCGGATGGGCAGGCCGTGTATGACCTGCAGGGGCGCAAGGTTGAGGGGAAGCCCTCGCGCGGCATCTACGTCATCGGCGGAAAGAAGCGCGTGGTCAGGTGAGGAACCACAGGGCAGGTGGCGTTCACCAGGAACGTGACCGTACAGAAGGGAGCGCAATTAGTAATCAAACAATCAAGCATAAGAAAATGAAAACAAGTCGAATTGCTGCCGGGGCACTGCTGGGGATACTCATGGTGCTGAGCATGTCACAAGTCTCTTCTGCCCAGGAACCGATAGGAAAGATGAATTTCTATGTTGAGGGCACGCGCTGGACGGAACTGCGGCTGGATATGTTGAAATACTCTTCCTGGTTCACGGAGAATCCTGATGGCACATTTAGCCCCAACTACGAGAAGACTGAGTATTACGTCAAGGGAGACACGGTAATGGAAGAACTCCCTTATGCAAGAATCTGGCGGCGCAGGGACGGGGAGCCGGACACGCTGGTGTATCTGTTTGGTAAGCAAAGGCGTGACAAGTGGCAAATAGACCTTGTGTCATTCTACAACCGCCGTGGTTACGAACGTGACCGTCCGCTGGGGCCTTGCCCCACATATTTCTCAAACTGGGGAATCGGTGCCTATGTGAGAACGAACGGGTTGCCTACATATTTGTACACGGGCGGCAGGATAACCAAGTCCATGGGAACGATAAGGGAAATCAGGCAGGGGACTTTCGGCACGGACGTCCCGCTGACGTACATGATGCTGGATGACAACGTGGATGTCGGCATGGAGGCCTGTGAGCACATCGTCATTCCCGGCATCGGCATCACTTCGTGGTATAGCCGCAATTGCATCACCGGCCCTTGCATGGCGCATGCACTGGAAGGGGTGGAGGAAGACCAGTACATCCGCAATGACCATTACCGCAGCATCCTCGTCCACTTCGAGCGCGGCGGCGAGACCATCTATGACCTCTGGCCCACGCCCGAGGGCGGCTTGGCCTCACACGTGCAGGGCGTGAAGGCCGGCTCTTCCCCGGATGGGCAGGCCGTGTATGACCTGCAGGGGCGCAAGGTTGAGGGGAAGCCCTCGCGCGGCATCTACGTCATCGGCGGAAAGAAGCGCGTGGTCAGGTGAGGAACCACAGGGAACGGGTCGCCCGGGGCATTCAGGCTGCTCCGGGCGGCCTTTTTCTTGTGCGCAGCCCCGGCGGGGATGTTTTTCCGCCTCCGGGGCACAAATATCCGGGCAGGGATGAGCGGCGAAGGGAAAAATGGGTTATCTTTGTAAACGTCAACACCAGCCTGACCCGGGAGAGAGGGGAAGGCTTGACTGCCGACCTAAAATGACATGACTGCAAGCGAAACAATGGAAACCACGATGTCTTTTCAGATGGAAAGCGGCTTGCTTGCGGCAAGCAAATGCCGTTTTGCAGAAAAAGTGCCTTGCTTGCGGCAAGCAAATGCCGTTTTGCAGAAAAAGTGCCTTGCTTACGGCAAGCAAACGTCATTTTGCAGAAAAAGTGCCTTGCTTGCGGCAAGCAAACGCCGTTTTGCAGAAAAAGTGCCTTGCTTGCGGCAAGCAAACGTCATTTTGCAGAAAAAGTGCCTTGCTTGCGGCAAGCAAATGCCATTTTACAGAAAGAGAGCCTTGCTTGCGGCAAGCAAGCGCCATTCAAGACAAAGTATAATGTAATTCAGGAAAGGACAAACCCTATATTTAACAACACACAAAAACTTTTCAGACATGAAGAAGGTATTTTTGCTTTACAAGCCAAGGCTGACCAATGGCCAGCACTTCGCGTTCATCACGGCCTTCACGCAGGAAATCCAGGCTGTTTCCGGCGCACCGGCCAAGTTGCAGGCCACATTCGACGCCATGGTGGAGGCACAGAAGGTGGAGGACAAGTATCTCAAGATGGCGCAGGGCAGCGAACTGACCGGGAAGATACGCGAGGCTGACACGCTGCGCGACGAGAGCTACCGCAAGCTGCGCGACATCGTGAAGGTGTGGGCAGGAAGCGGCACGGAGCCACAGGCCGCTGCGGCCACGGCCCTGCAGAGGGTCATCAAGACCTACAAGATCAACACCTCGGCACAGATGGACGAGGAGTCGGGACTGATGGCCAACCTCATCACCGACCTCTCCACCGCGGACATGCAGGCCAACATCAAGGCCATAGGCGCGGAAAAGTTGCTCGACGGCATGAAGCAGGGCAACGGGCAGGTCATCACGCTGCTGAAGCAGAGGGACGAGGCGGACTCCACCAAGGTCGTCGGCGCGCTGCGCAAGGCACGCCTGGAGTCAGACAAGGCATACACAGATGCCACCGATGCCATAGAGGCATTCAACTTCGTGCAGGGCGGCTATGACAGCCTCATCGACAGGTGGAACGCCACCGTGAACCGCTACCAGGAGATGCTCAACCGCAAGACGGGCTCCACCAAGCACAACCCCTCCGACGGCGATGGCGACAGCACGGGCGGATCGGATTCCGGCAACACGGGTGGTGGCAACACAGGTGGTGGCAACACAGGCGGCGACACAGGCGGCGACAACACAGGTGGCGGCAACACAGGCGGCGACAACACAGGCGGCGATGACCTGGCCTGAAGAGACAAGAAAAGGAAAAGAGTCACGAGACCTGTGAAGGCAGTAGTGCAGAGCCTCTGGTGGAGTTGTTTTTGTTTTTTTATCAGATAGAATTTTTTCATTTTTCTCCACCGAGGCTCACCCTATAAGGGGGGCCGCGCCAATCCCGGCGCAGCCCCCCTCTCTCTATTATCAATAATCCAACTTTTCAAAAGCCATACACGGTGTATCTTCTTTTCATGACGGGCTGCGGTAGAAGTCCAGCAGCCGGCGGCGGAAGAGGAAGGTGAGGCGTGCCTGCACCTCCTCGGAGCGCGCCCTGGTGAGCTGGGTCTTGGCATCCTGCAGCTCGGTGGCATTGGCCTTGCCGTTCTCATACTTGCTCTTCATCAGGTGGTACGACGTCTCGGCACTCTCTCCGGCCACCTCCGCGCTCCTGCACTGGCGCTGGGCAGCCACGGCATTGTAGTAGGCCTGCTGTATCTCGCGGTAGAGCGCCTTGCGGGTCTCCTGCAGCTGCAGTTGCCGCGTGTGCACGGCCACCCGCGCGCTGCGTATGCTGTTGCGCGTATGCAGGCGGTTGAAGATGGGGATGTTCAGCGAAAGGCCGAAGTACTGGTTGAAGTTGTCGCGCATCTGCGAGCCGAAACTGTTCACGGCGAAGCCCGAGGTCTTGTAGTAGCTGCTGCCCAGCCCCGCACTGAAATGCAGGGTGGGAAAGAGCGCGCTGCGTGCCGCGGCAATGCCCTCCTCGGCCTGCAGGAGGCGCAGTTGCTCGCCCACGACCTGAGGCTTGAAGCCCTGCGCCTCGGCATAGACGGCCTCTGGGGCGGGCAGCACGGCATCCAGGGGGAGGGCTTCGGCGGGAGTCTCCACGTCGAACCCGGCGGGGGAGTCCAGCTCGAGCAGCTGGCTGAGGGTGAGCAGCGAGAGCATCAGGCTGTTCTGCTGCCTCACCAGCGTCATGCTGTCCGTGGCCAGGGTGGTGCGCCACTGGGCCACGTCGGCCGGAGCGGCCTTCCCCCGGGCCAGGAGTGCCTCCATGCGCTCCACCTGCGCATTGCTCAGGCCCACCTGCCCGCGCGCCACCTCCACGAGTTCCTTCTGGCACACGGCCTCCAGGTAGGCCGAGATCACGTTCAGCGTCACGTCATCCTGAGCCTTCCTGTAGTCCTGCATGGATGCCTGCAGCCCCAGCCTCTGCTGCCTCACCTGCGCGGGAATCTGGCCGCCGGTGATGAGCGGCACGCTGGTGCCCAGGCTGAAGCTGGTGCTCTGGGTGTTCCTGTTGGCATAGGTGTTGTTGGCCGTCAGTCCCCGCCCGAACGAGAAGTTCTCACCCGCGCTGGCCGCCAGGTTGGGCAGGCGGCTGTTCCTGGCCGTGCTGAGGGCAATCTCCTGCTGCCGCATGTTGTCCTCCTGCTGCCGGACGCTGATGTTGTGCGATATGGCATGGCTGATGCACTGCTGCAGGGTCCACACCTTCTGTGCCTGCACGGGCAGGGCGCACGCGGCAATCAGCAGCCCCGTTGTCAATCTCCGTCTCATCTCTCTTCCTCCGTCATCAGTTGTCAGCCTGCTTCAGTATGCCCCGCACCATCTGTCCGGGGCGCACTCCACCCTTCACCTCCATGCTTATGCCGTCGCTCAGTCCCGTCACCACGCGGGTCCGCCTGAACTCCTGCCGGGGCACGCTGTCGGTGAGCACATACACGTAAGTGCTGTCTCCCGAGAACTCCAGGGCCGACTCCGGCACGCACACGGCTCCCTTGACCCTCTGCAGCACTATCTGCGCATTGGCTCCGTAGCCCGAACGCAGGGCCAGCGAGTCGGGCAGGGTGATGGCAGCCTTGATGTCGAAGCGGTTGGCGCCATTCTGCTCCACGCCCTTGGGAGAGATGTACTCGATGCACGCATCCAGCCTGAGCCCCTGTATGGCTCCCACCGTGATGCTCACCGGCATGCCCTCGGCAATGCGTCCCACCTCGGTCTCGTCCACGCTGCCGCGGAACATCAGGTTCTTCATGTCGGCCACCGTGGCTATGGTGGTGCCGTCGTTGAAGGAGTTGCTCAGTATCACCGAGTTTCCCACCTTCACCGGCACGTCCAGAATCAGGCCGTCTATGGTGCTGCGTATGAGTGTCGTGCTCATCTTGGCATTGCTCAGCGAGGCACCCTCCCTCACGATGTTGAGTGCATCGCGGGCGTTGGACTCCTCGGCCTCGGCCTGCCTGAGCGCCACCTGAGCCTTCTCATATTCCTCCCGGCTCACCACATGCTCGTCCAGGAGTGCCTTCATGCGGCCGTGATCCGTCCGGGCCTGCTCGAGCGAAATCTGCGCCCGCCGCACGCGGTTCTCCGCCGAGGACAGGCTGCCCATGTCGGGTATCACCTTCACCTTGGCAATCACCTCGTCCTTCTTCACAGGCTCGCCCGCCTGCTTGTAGAGTTCCACGATGATGCCCGAGATCTGCGGCTTTATGTTCACCTCATCGCGTGGCTCAATCTTTCCCGTCACTATGGTGGTCTTCTCCAAGTCCTGCACCTTGACGGCGTTCACCTCATAGACCTGCACCTTGGGGCGCGACTTCATGTAGAGGAACACGAACGTTCCCACCACCAGGGCGGCCACCAGCAGTATGACCACCCACTTCAGCATCTTTCTCATTGCTTCTGTATCTTTATTGTTGTTCCTTTTATTCCGTCTGTTCACTCTTCCCTCATCGCCTCCACCGGGCGTATCTTCATGGCCCTGAGGGCAGGGGCAAGTCCGGCCAGCACACCCAGCAGGGCCAGCAGCAGAGCCGTGCCCACGGCCAGCCCGAAGGAAATCTGGAAGTGCGAGCCGGGCATCGTTCCGGCCACCGCATTCTCCACGCTCTGCAGGATGAGCACGGCACAGGCAATGCCTCCCATGCCCGACACCAGCGTGAGCACCACGCTCTCGGTCATCACCATCCACAGTATGTCACGCGGGGTGGCGCCTATGGCCCTGCGTATGCCTATCTCCACCGTGCGCTCCTTCACGGCCACCACCATGATGTTGCTCACCCCGATGGCACCTGCCAGCAGCGTCCCCAGCCCTATCATCCACACCAGTATGCGCACTCCCTTGAAGAGCATGTCCACCATGGAGAAGATGGCCTCGGCATTGAGGCGCTTCACGGCCTGCTTGTCGTCGGGATGGATGTAATGGGCACGCTTGATGACCTGCTCCGCATGGTCCTGCACAAGGCTCATCCGGTAGCCCTCGCGGGCAGTCATGCACAGCATGTCCACGGCATTGCCCGTGTTGTACACGCGCTGCATGGTGCCCAGGGGAAGTTCCACGGTGTTCTCGGGATTGCCGCCCACGCTCATTCCTCCCGCAGAACGCCCGCTCACGCCCACCACCTGGTAATAGACACTGTCAAGCGAGAAATACAGTCCCGTGGGGTCACCCTGCGCACCCAGTTCGGGGAAGAGGAGTTCCACCACGCGCTTGCCTATGACGCACACCTTGCGTTGCTGGCGGTCATCCATGTCATTGAGCATGCGTCCGTGGCGTATCTTGGGATTGTCCACCAGGTTGTAGTCTGCCCTGTGTCCCTGCACATGCACGTATCCGGTATGGTTCTCACGGGACACCATGCCCCATCGGTCCAGGCACGGTGCGCATACGTCAGCCTCGGGCACCGCATTCTTTATGCGCTCCACGTCGGTCAGGTCAAGCCTCCACCAGCGGTCACGGGGGAATCCCTTGTAGGGGCGGTCCGTCTTGGCGGTAAAGAAGAAGCCCGAATTGGAGGCAAAGCCGGCGAAGTTCCTGGCCAGCATGGTCTCCAGTCCACGGCCTCCGCCCATCAGCAGGATGAGCATGAACACCCCCCAGAAGATACCGAAGGCGGTGAGTGCCGTGCGTGTCTTGTTGCGTGAGAGCGTGTCGTAAATCTCCTCCCACTGGTCTGCGTCAAACAGTTTCATTGTCTCTCTTGAGTCGTTTTTCTCTTGTTGCCTCCGCCGTCATGCACGCAGTGCATCCACGGGCTTCATCTTCACAGCCTTGTGTGCCGGGAAGAACCCGGCCAGCGTGCCGCACACCACCATGATGAGGGTGGCCGTCATGCAGGTGGACAAGTCCACGGTGGGGTCAATGAACAGCTGCGTCTGCTCCACGCCTATGTCCAGTGTCTGGTTGCCCGCCGCACTGTCCATGTACTGGCAGAAGAACACCCCGAGCACCATGCCCACATAGCCGAAGGCAAGCGTGATGACCAGGCTCTCCAGCATGACCATGCGCACGATGCTCCACGGCCGCGCGCCTATGGCACGGCGTATGCCGAACTCACGCGTGCGCTCCTTCACGGAGATGAGCATGATGTTGCTCACGCCCACCACCCCACTCACCATGGTGAGGAGTCCCAGTATCCAGAATGCCGTGTGCATGATGTTCTCGGCCTGCGCCATGGTGCGGCTGTCCTCGGCCTGGTTCCATATCCACAGGGCACTCTCGTCCCGGGGGCTGAAGTCATGAATCTTGCTGGTGGCGCGGGTGTAGTCACGCTCAAACTCTTCCATCTCCTTTTCCTTGGGCACCTCCCTCATGAGCATCGAGAGGCGGTCAATCCTCCGTCCCTTGTTGTAGATGGTGCTCAAGGTGGTATAGGGTGCGTAGAACAGTGTTGCCCACTGGTCATTGCCTGCCTTGTAGATTCCGCACACGCGCCAAGGGGTTCCCCCTACATCCACAATGCCTCCCAGTGCGTTCTGCCTGTGCGGGAAGAGCATCTCGGCCTGCTTGTCGGGCAGCACAATCACCTTCCTGCGCTGCTCCAGGTCAATCTTGTTGATAAAGCGTCCTTCCAGCATCGGCATGGACTGCATGTCGGCCGCCTGGGGCCATACGCCGCGCAGCGTCACGTCACTCAAGTGGCAGTCACCCCGGCTGGCCTGCAGTCCCGAGCGTTCCTGCATGGGTGCCACAGCCTGCACCCGGGCAGCAAAGTTGCGCTTCACCATGTCCACGTCACGCTCGTCCAACTGTATGTAGCGCCCCTCGCGCATGCCTTCGTGGGGCATGGTGGTGCGCCCGCCGAACACGTGCACGGCATTGAACTGGAAGTCCGATACGTTGCGGTTAAACGTGTGTATGACCCCATTGCCCGCCCCCTGCAGGACAATGACCAGGAACAGCCCGCTGGCCATGGCAAAGCCGGTGGCTGCCGTGCGCAGCTTGTTCATGCCTATGGTGCGCAGCACCTCGCCGAACGTGTCGGCCAAGGGCCATTGGATATCTCTCCACTTGCTCATGCCGCCTCACTTCATCAGTCCGTTGGCACCAAAGGGCACCGCATCTGCCTTGGGGTTCTCCTCAATGCGCTCTATCAGCCCGTCCTTGATGTGCACTATCTTGTCGGTCTGGTACGCCACGCCACTCTCATGGGTCACCACCACAATGGTCATTCCCTGGTCATGCAACTGCCTCAGGATCTGCATCACCTCCAGCGAGGTATGGCTGTCAAGCGCGCCCGTGGGCTCATCGGCCAGTATCACTCGGGGATGTGTGACCAGCGCGCGGGCTATGGCCACGCGCTGTTTCTGTCCGCCCGACAGTTCGCTGGGGTAATGGTGCGCCCAGTCGGCAAGTCCCAGACGGTCAAGATACTCCATGGCCAAAGCGTTGCGCTTGCGCCGGGAGACACCTTGGTAAAAGAGGGGCAGCGCCACGTTCTCCACCGCATTCTTGAATCCCACCAGGTTGAAACTCTGGAAGATGAACCCAAGCAGCTGGTTGCGCAGGTCGGCGGCACGCGTCTCACTCAGTTTCCTGATGGGAGTGCCCGCTAGCACGTATTCGCCCTCATCATAGGAGTCCAGGATGCCCAGGATGTTGAGCAGGGTACTCTTGCCCGACCCGGACGCACCCATGATGGACACCAGTTCGCCCTCGGCGATGTCCAGGTCAATGCCCCTGAGCACATGCAGGGGCTGTGCACCCTGATAGGTCTTGTGTATGCCTTTCAGGTGTATCATTCTCTTGTCACCTTGAGTTTCCTTTTGTTCAGGTCACCGGCACCGGACTTTCCGGTGAGCAGGGTGTGGCATTTGCCACTGACATCCACGTCCCCGGCTCCGGAAACGCGGCACTCCAGTATGTTGCAGTCCACTGTCAGGTCCAGGTCGCCCGCGCCGGAGACTGAGGCATAGACATTGTGCGCCTTGACATTCATCTCCGCATCGCCCGCGCCGGACATGTTCACGTGTGCGTCTCCCTGCACGTCCACCTGATCCAAGTCAACATCGGCGGCACCGCTCAGCGTGACCTGCAGGGCAGACACGCTCAGGTCCCGCATCTCAATGTCACCCGCACCACTCACCTTGATGTCCAGCGCACCGTCCATCCTCACGGCATCGGGTACCTCCAGGTTGCCTGCACCACTGATGTGTATGCGCTCCAGCGAAGGGGCATACACGATGGCTTTCACATCATGCTTTCCAATGAGGGAATTGGAGGCTTTGCGTCTTGACTTCAGATGCAGGGTACCCTGCTCCTGCTCCACGTCATAGCGGTCTATGTCCTTCTCGTCTCCGCTAATCACCAGCCGGCACGAGTCGGCCTGCACAAAGGTGACATCCACGGCACCCGACACACACAGTGCATCAAAGTGCGCCACCTTCATGTCGCGTTCCACGCGTCCCAGATGCTTTACTTCCCGGTAATTGAGTGCACCGGAATATTCCGATACCACAACGGTATCAGACCCCGCACTACCGGCCTGGCTGCACGAGGCCACACACGCGGCTGCTGCCAGCACAGTTGCAGCCGTCGGCAATTTCACCATCATCTTTTCCCGCACATTCCTGCCATACGCATGCACGGCACGGGCCATGGCCCGCAACTGAGAACAATCATTCATCATAGCGAATCGGTTTTATGCATTTCTTTAATCCTTTGCTTTATGACTGCACCGTACAGGTGCCCGGGCACACACCCTCAGGCGTTGTCCTGTGCCTGCCAATGGCTGACCACCTCGTCAATGCCCACGCCCAGGGCGCGCATGACACGGAACAGGTCGGGCAACTGCTCGGTGAAGAATTCCTCCCTGCGGAACTCCTCCACCGCAGCCCGGCCCCCTTCGGCCACGAAGTTTCCCAGGCCACGGCGGGTGGTGGCCACGCCTTTCTGCTGGAGCCATTCCAGCGAGCGTGCCACGGTGTTCACGTTCACCTCGACCTCTGTGGCTAGTTCACGCACCGAGGGAAGTCTCTCCCCCTCACGGTACCTGCCCGACAGGATGTCATCGCAAACGTACTCCGCTATCTGCAGATAGATGGCTTTCTGTCCTTTGAACTCCATAGAAAAAACAATTTCTGTTGCTGTATATTGCGTTATTTTTACTATTTATTCCTGCGCGAGGTAATCTGCGCACGGCAATAAAGCCTGTAGGTCAAGCCCCATATACCTGCAAGCAGAGCCAGGGAAAACAGGAGCCACAGGATTTCCGCGGTGTAGATTATCGTCTCTGCCGAGAAGTCCTGGAAGAAAGCCAGACCATCGACCAGGCGGCCAAGCCACGACATCTGACTGAGGATGCCCACCAAGAACATCAGTAGTATGAAAATCCCTATCCAGAAGAACATGTGCGCCAGTATCGTGTAGATAATGTTATAGCGGTACTTCCAGGCATTGCCCAAGGCGAAAGTGCTTACATAACAGAAACTCGAAAGGCAAAGACAGGCCGTGAGAAGACTGGCGTTATCGAGCATAAACAGTTGCCTCCCGGCTTCCCTGGCGCTGACGGAATATGCCAGGATATACGATGTCACACCGGAAGTGCACCTGAACACCACGGCAAGCAGCAACTGGAGCAGTTCGGCCAACAGCACCGAGCAGGCAAACATCAGCAAGGGTGCCACAATGGAGAAGAGCGCATGCCAAAGGAAACGTTCCACATTGCTGGCAGGCAAGGTGAGCTCCGCCGTGCGTCCCTGGCGGGTGGCCAGGTTGTGGAACATATATCCCAGGCCGAACAAAGGCAGGAGATTGCCCACCGAACTGTAAATTACAGCCACGGCGTAAGCGTAGTCATGCTGACAACCCCTAAGAATCTCTTCCTCGCCCGGCCGCACCCCGAGGAAGGAGATATACCCCTGTGACCACCAGTACAGATAGCCCAGCAGCACAGGAAGGAGAGCAAGGACCATGATGGCGCAGGCCTGGCTGATGTAAAAGCGTTTGTTGACGGTCATGTCCCAGCGTGCCACGCTCAGGAAACGTCTCATATTGAACTGTATCATAACTTTCCTCCTCTATTATACGTTAAACACATGCTGTTGACTCTCACCTTCCCGAGTCTTTGCTCCCTCCACGGTCTCCACAAAGAGTTTCTCCAGATCCACGGGACCGTTGTCCTCATTCAGGGGGCCGTGCATAAGCACGCGGTTGCCGTCCATGATGGTCACATGGTCAAGCAGACGCTCCACGTCATGCACCTGGTGCGTGCTCACCAATATGGTCTTATCCTCACTCATGCCCTGCACAACCACCTTCCTGAACTGGCTCTTGCTCAGTATGTCGAGCCCGTTGGTAGGTTCGTCCATCAGCAGAATGCGCGTGCCGGTGGCCATGGCCACGCACATGTACACCTTCTTCTTCTGTCCCATGGACAATGCCCCCAGGTTCATGTCCGTTACCAGGTCAAAGGACTCAATGCAGGAGCGCAGCAGTTCATCGCTGAAACGGGGATAAAAAGGCTTGAGCGCACGTACGTAACTCTTCAGGCTCACCGCAGGAAGGTCATACTCCTCGGGCACCAGGAACATCTCACTCAGCATTTCCGGCTGACGGTTGGCCGACAGCATCCCGTCCACACGCACCTCACCGCCCTGGGGGTGCAGCAATCCCGAAATCAGATAGAGCAGAGTGCTCTTGCCCGTACCGTTCTTGCCGAGCAAACCATACACACTTCCCTGGGGAAAGAACAGGGAGAAATCCTTCAGCACATACCTTCCACGCTGGTATGCAAACGTCACCTTGTCTATGTTTATCATAACAACTTAGTGTATTAGTTAAATAGTACACCACAAAAGTATACTTTTCTTTGGCACATGAAACACTCTGCAAGGACTTTTAACACTAATTTAACATTTGCGGGCAAGACGCAGGCTCTTCTGACTCATGCGGGTGGCAACAGGACTGGACTTGACAAGTGTCAAAAACGCATTGCGCTGCGTTGGCCATCGCACCGTGAAACCTTTCCGAGAGCAGGAAGCCGCGCTCTACACATTATATATATATTATGCTATACATCACCGGCGAAAGAGGCTGGACATAAGATTACGGCTCGGCAGAAAATTTATGAGAACAATTTCCCTGCACCGGCAATAGACTGTTTAATCAGCAAATTCTGTAATGATTTCTCTCCAGAATCCAGCCTATTGAAAAAAAACAGCAGTTGGGAACAAAAAAACTGCCTAGTTGGAAAAAATAATTTTCCAGTTAGAAAAAAATTTTTTCCCAGTTAGGAAATTCTCATGTGCAATACACGC
The DNA here is from genome assembly GCA_019420585.1 of Prevotellaceae bacterium. Classification (GTDB taxonomy): domain Bacteria; phylum Bacteroidota; class Bacteroidia; order Bacteroidales; family Bacteroidaceae; genus Physcousia. Next base: position 203,937 of record JAHZGX010000013.1, on the reverse strand, counting down.
TCGAAAAGGGTGGAAAGACAATCCCATGCGCCTAATGCTTAGATTGTCAAATGTTTTTGATTTCAGTGCCAAATATTAGGTTCCCCCAAAATAAATTCACGAAGAAATTGCAGTTGGCAGGCATCGGTTTTATGCTAACAGCACTGGGAAATGTATAAATATGCATTTTACTTCATAAAAATTCATAATAACACGTATACAGAGGAAGGATTAACGGGATTTTTCATAACTTTGCAGCCAGAAACGGAAAGAATATGCAAAACAGGCACGACAAGAAGACTCGGCTACAGACAATACGCATGATTGTCTCCTCACAAGTGGTGTGCAGCCAGGAAGACCTGATGATCGAACTGGACAAGGCAGGATTCCCCTGCACGCAGACCACTTTGAGCCGCGACCTGAAGCAACTGCGCATCAGCAAGGTGCGCGGCAAGAGCGGGCACAGCGCCTATGCGCTGCCCCACGAAGGGCAGTTCCTGGTGCCGCCAAGCCGCGAGGAGCAGGAGCGCAGGAAGTGGAGCGTAAGGTTCTCGGCCAACATCATGGTGGTACACACACCGCCGGGGCATGCCAGCATGGTGGCCGTGGAAATAGACTCGGCCGCCCACCCCTTCTTCCTCGGCTCTGTGGCCGGGGACGACACGGTGCTGGTGGTACTGGCCGAAAACGTGGAGCGCGAGGATGCGCGCAGCGTGATACTGGGTATCGTGCCCCAACTGGACAACAGGCACAAGGACGGAGAAATCAACATATAAAAACATAAACACACAACAGGAAAAGCCAAGGGGGAAGCAGGCCACGACGCATGCTCCCGTCAAGAAAGAGAGATGGACCAAGAGGACAACATAAAGATTGTGGTGGCAGAAGCCGCCCATGAGGTGTACGTGGACACGATACTCGACACCATCAGGGAAGCAGCAAAGAAACGCGGAACGGGGATAGCCGAACGCACACACGAGTATGTGGCCACCAAGATGAAGGAAGGCAAGGCAGTGCTGGCACTGGACGGAAACAGGTTTGCCGGATTCAGTTATATTGAGACGTGGGGCAACAAGCACTACGTGACCACCAGCGGACTCATAGTGCATCCCGATTACCAGGGACGCGGAGTGGCCAAGCGCATCAAGGACTACACCTTCACGCTGGCACGCATACGCTGGCCTCATGCCAAGATATTCAGCCTCACCAGCGGCGATGCCGTGATGAAGATGAACACGGCACTGGGTTACGTGCCCGTGAGTTTCAACCAACTGACCGACGACGAGGCCTTCTGGCGCGGATGCCAAGGCTGCTGCAACCACAACATACTGGAGGAGAAGGAGCGCAGGTTCTGCATCTGCACCGGCATGCTGTGGGATCCGGAGAAGCACCACGGCGAGCCCACGTCGCTGGAAGTCTTCAAGGATGTCATGCGGGCACTCGTCCTGCGGGGAATAGAATAAGCATACAACAAGCACTCAATACACACTATGGAAGAGAAGAAGAAAGTGGTGGTTGCCTTCAGCGGCGGCCTGGACACCAGTTACACGGTGATGTACCTGGCCAAGGAAAAGGGTTACGAGGTGTACGCAGCGTGCGCCAACACTGGCGGATTCAGTCCGGAGCAACTGAAAGCCAATGAAGAGAACGCCTACAAACTGGGCGCCAAGAAGTATGTGACTCTGGATGTCACGCAGGAGTACTATGAGAAGTCGCTCAAGTATATGGTCTTCGGCAACGTACTCAGAAACAACTGCTACCCCATCAGCGTCAGTTCGGAACGCATCTTCCAAGCTATTGCCATTGCGCGCTACGCCAAGGAGATAGGCGCGAGTGCCATTGCGCACGGCAGCACAGGAGCAGGCAATGACCAGATACGCTTCGACATGACGTTCCTGGTCATGGCTCCCGGAGTGGAAATCATCACGCTGACACGCGACGGCAACCTCAGCAGGAAAGAGGAGATAGACTACCTCAACCAGCATGGGTTCAAGGCCGACTTTACAAAGTTGAAGTATTCTTACAACGTGGGAATCTGGGGAACCAGCATCTGCGGAGGCGAGATACTCGACAGCACACAGGGCTTGCCTGAGAGTGCATACCTGAAGCACCCCACGCGGGAAGGCTCGGAAACACTCACACTGGGCTTTGAGAAGGGCGAACTGGTGAGCGTGAACGGCAAGGAATACACAGACCACATCAAGGCCATCCAGGCCGTGGAGGAAATAGGAGCGGCCTATGCCATCGGCCGGGACTGCCACGTGGGCGACACCATCGTGGGCATCAAGGGACGCGTGGGCTTCGAGGCCGCCGCGCCAATGCTCATCATCGGGGCACACCGCTTCCTGGAGAAGTACACGCTCAGCAAATGGCAGCAGTACTGGAAGGACGAGGTGAGCAACTGGTATGGCATGTTCCTGCACGAGAGCCAGTACCTGGAGCCCGTGATGCCCGACATTGAGGCCATGCTTACCAGCAGCCAGCGCAACGTGACAGGCAAGGTGACACTGATGCTGCGCCCCTACTGCTTCCAGACCGTGGGCTGCGACACGCCCAATGACCTGGTGAAGAACAAACTGGGCGAGTATGGCGAGGGAGCCAAGGGCTGGACCAGCGAGGAAGCCAAGGGATTCATCAAGGTGACAAGCACGCCTCTGCGCGCCTATTACCTGGCTCACCCCAACGAACGCGGCTGACAATGATAAGGATAGGAATACTGGGAGCCGCCGGATATACAGGCGGCGAACTCATCAGGCTGCTGCTGAACCACCCTTCGGCAAAGATTGTGTTTGCCAACAGCGAGAGCAATGCAGGCAACCTTGTGAGCGAGGTGCACGAGGGGCTCGTGGGCGAGACCGAGCTGCGTTTCACCGACGGGATGCCCTGGGAAGAGGTGGACGTGGTGTTTTTCTGCTTCGGGCACGGCAAGAGCCGGGCGTTCCTGGCAGAGCACGAGATACCCTCACGGGTGAAGGTCATCGACCTGGCACAGGACTTCCGCATTGCCGGAGGGCATGATTATGTGTACGGACTGCCCGAGACTCACCGCGAGGAAATAGGCGCGTGCACCCATCTGGCAAACCCCGGCTGCTTTGCCACCTGCATACAACTGGGGCTGCTGCCGGCACTGAAGGCAGGCATCATCAGCGGTGACATACACACCAACGGAATCACCGGAAGCACAGGAGCCGGACAGAAGCCGGGAGCCACCACGCACTATTCGTGGCGCAACGACAACATATCCATATACAAGACCTTCACACACCAGCATCTGCTGGAGATCAACCAGACCATACAGGAACTGCAACCGGGCTACTCCGGGCGCATGTTCTTCATCCCCCAGCGCGGATGTTTCGCCAGGGGAATATTCGTAACGTCCTACGCACACTGCGACACCCCGATTGACGAAGTAAGGGCATTGTACAGGGACTATTACCGCAATGCAGCGTTCACGCACGTGGTGGAGAAATCACCCGACATGAAACAGGTGGTCAACACCAACAAGGCCGTGGTGTACGTGGAACGGCATGAAGACCAGCTGCTCATGGTGTCCTGCATAGACAACCTGCTGAAAGGTGCCGTGGGACAGGCCGTGCAGAACATGAACCTCATGTTCGGCCTGCCCGAGGACGAAGGGCTCAGGCTCAAGGCATCGGCTTTCTGAGCATTACAAACACAAGACAGACAACAGAGAAGACATGAAGTTATTTGACGTATATCCCCTCTACGACATCAACATAGTCAAGGGAGAGGGCTGCAAGGTGTGGGACGACAAGGGGCAGGAGTACCTGGACCTCTATGGCGGACATGCCGTAATCAGCATCGGGCACTGCCATCCCCACTATGCGGAGATGCTCTCAAGCCAGTTGACACGGCTGGGATTCTACAGCAACTCGGTCATCAACCACCTTCAGGAGCAACTGGCAGATCGGATGGGCAAGGCGAGCGGCTATGAAGACTATCAGTTGTTCCTCATCAACTCGGGTGCCGAAGCCAACGAGAATGCCATGAAACTAGCCTCCTTCACCAACGGACGGACGCGCATCCTGTCGGCAGAAAAGGCATTCCACGGACGTACCTCACTGGCCGTGGAAGCCACCCAGAACCCGAAAATCATAGCACCCATCAACGACAACAGGCACGTGACATACCTGCCCATCAACGACCTGAGTGCATGGGAAAAGGAACTGGCGAAAGGTGACGTGTGTGCCTGCATCGTGGAGTGCATACAGGGTGTGGGCGGATGCAACACGCTCACAGCGGACTTCGCACAGGGACTCCTGGAGGCTTGCCACCGCAACGGGGCATTCCTCATCTGCGACGAGATACAGTGCGGCTACGGACGCAGCGGCAAGTTCTTCGCCCATCAGTGGCTTGGCATACGCCCCGACATCATCACCGTGGCCAAGGGAATTGGCAACGGATTCCCCATGGGAGGCGTACTCATATCACCTGCATTCAAGCCCGTGTACGGGCAGTTGGGCACGACCTTCGGCGGCAACCACCTTGCCTGCACGGCGGCACTGGCCGTTCTGGATGTATTTGAGCAGGAAGGACTGGTGCAAAATGCCCATGACACAGGCGAATATCTGACAAAGAAACTCCGCCAGTTGCAGTTGCACACCGACCACATACTGGAAATCCGGGGACGCGGACTGATGATTGGTGTGGTGCTCGACATCCCACACAAGGAAGTGCGCTCCAGACTCATACATGAGCAGCACTGCTTCACAGGCTGCGCCGGCACCAACATCCTGCGCATCCTGCCTCCCCTCTGTCTGACCACAGCCGAGGTGGACGACTTCATCACGCGCCTTGAGGCCGTGCTCAAAAGCATGTAAGCACGGCACACCGACACGCATAAGCATACAAGAAAGATGGAAGACAATATCAAGCAAATAGGAGAAAGGCTGAAGGGCCTGCGCGAAATCTTCGACATTCCCGCCGAAGAGGTTGCCGAACTCTGTGAGGTGCCTTTGGAACATTACCTGAAGATAGAGGCAGGAGAGGCAGACCCCTCTGTATACCGCCTCTCACGCATATCCAAGCGTTACGGCATTGACCTTGACGTGCTCATATTCGGTGAGGAGCCGCGCATGAAAGGCTATTACATCACCCGCGCAGGCAAGGGAATTGAGGTGGACCGCAGCAATGAATACAAATACAAGAGCCTGGCCATGGGCTTCCGAAACAGGAAGGCAGACCCCTTCATAACCCAAGTCAACCCTCTGCCAGGCGACAAGAAATACAACCAGAACACACATGACGGGCAGGAGTTTGACTATGTGCTGGAAGGCACACTGGAACTCACCATTGAAGACAAGCCGCTGGTACTGCAGCCCGGAGACAGCATCTACTTCGACAGCAAGAGGCAGCACTGCTTCCGCGCCCTCAATGGAAAGCCTGCCACATTTGTCTGCATTATAGTCTAAACAAAGTAGAGAAGAGATGATCGAGAGATTTCTGAAACAGACGAAGTTCACCAGCGAGCAGGACTTTGCCGACAACCTGGAGTTCATCGTACCCGAGGATTTCAACTTCGCCTATGATGTGATGGACGAATGGGCACGCATCAAGCCCGACAGCATAGCACTCCTCTGGACCAATGACAAGGGAGAGGAGAAATCATTTACCTACAGGGACCTGCGCGAATTGAGCAACCGTGCGGCCTCATACTTCCAATCACTGGGCATCGGACACGGCGATGTGGTGATGCTCATCCTCAAGCGGCATTACCAGTGGTGGCTTGCCATGCTGGCACTGAGCAAACTGGGAGCCATTGCGGTGCCCGCCACACACATGCTCACAAAGAAGGACATCGTGTACCGGAACAACAGGGCTTCGGTCAAGGGCATCATTGCCTGCGGCGATGAATACGTGTTGCAGCAGATACAGGAGGCCATGCCTGAAAGCCCCACGGTGCAAGTGCTGGTGAGCATAGGCCCTTCCGTGCCCCAAGGATTCCATGACTGGATGAAGGAATGGGACGATGCACCGGAGTTCCGACGCCCCAACCACGTAAACAGCAACGAGGACACACTGCTCATGTACTTCACCAGCGGCACCAGCGGAAACCCCAAGATGGTGTCTCACGACCACCTTTACGCCATTGGGCACGTCACCACGGGTGTGTACTGGCACAACCTGCACGAGGGTTCCATACACCTGACCGTGGCCGACACAGGCTGGGGCAAGGCCGTATGGGGCAAGTTATACGGGCAATGGTTTGCGGGAGCCACGGTGTTTGTGTATGATCACGAGAAGTTCAGCGCGGACAGCATCATGCAGCAGATAGCCAAGTACCACGTAACCTCGTTCTGTGCACCGCCCACCATATACCGCTTTATGATACGGGAAGACTTCACCCGTTATGACCTGAGCAGCCTTGAGTACTGCACCACGGCAGGTGAGGCCATGAATCCCTCTGTGGCAGAACGGTTCCATGAACTGACCGGCATACAGATCTACGAAGGATTCGGACAGACCGAAACCACCATGACCCTGGGCACGTTCCCCTGGATAAAACCGAAGCCGGGCAGCATGGGTAAGCCCAACCCGCAGTATGACGTGCACATCCTGCGCCCCGACCTCTCGGAATGTGAAGACGGCGAGAAGGGAGAAATCTGCATACGCATAGGAGATTACAAGCCCATGGGGCTCTTCAAATACTATTACCGAGATCCGGAATTGACACGTGAAGTGTGGCATGACGGCTATTACCACACGGGCGACATGGCATGGCGTGACGAGGAAGGCTACTTCTGGTTTGAGGGACGCATTGATGACGTAATCAAGAGTTCGGGTTACCGTATTGGTCCCTTCGAGGTGGAGAACGCGCTCATGACGCATCCTGCCGTGATGGAATGTGCCATCACAGGTATCCCCGACAAGATACGCGGCGCGGTGGTAAAGGCCACCATAGTGCTGACCAGAGAATGGAAGGAGAAGGCCGGCGAGAAACTGGTAACGGAACTGCAGAACCACGTGAAGCACGTGACTGCTCCCTACAAGTATCCCAGGATAATAGAATTTGTGGACGAACTGCCCAAGACCATCTCGGGAAAGATTCGCCGCGTGGAGATCAGAGAAAAGGACAAGAACGCATAAAGCACTGACATGAAGACAGCAATCATCGGCGTGGGAGCCATGGGCGGCGCAATAGCCCGTGGACTCCTGCGTTCGGAAAGCATACCGGCCGCAGACCTTTGGCTGGCCAACCCGCACACCGAGAAACTGGCATGCCTGGCAGCGCAGGGAGCCACCCTGACCACAGACAACTGCCTGGCCGCAACCCAGGCCGATGTGGTGCTGCTCTGCGTCAAGCCCTGGCAGGCCGAGCAGGTGCTGCAGCAGATAAAGCCCGTAATGGACTACAGCCGCCAAACACTCGTGTCTGTGGTGGCAGGACTCTCGGGACAGCGCATCAGCCAATTGATGGAACGGGACGGCAAGGTGCCCACCCTGTTCCTCTGCCTGCCCAACACGGCTGCCGCCGTGGGGCAGTCCATGACCTTCCTGGTACCGGTGACGGCCGACAAGGAACACACGGAACTGGTGGTGAACCTGCTCAACAGAGTGGGAAAGGTCATAATCACCGATGAAAGGCTCCTGCCGGCAGGTATGGCATTGGCCTCCTGCGGCATAGCCTATGCCATGCGTTACGCCCGTGCCGCCACCGAAGGAGGCGTAGAACTGGGACTGCGTGCCAATGACGCACTGCAGGCAGTACTCCAGACCATGGCCGGAGCGGCAGCACTGCTTCAAGAGAGCAGCAGCAACCCTGAGACGGAGATTGACAAGGTGACCACACCCGGCGGTTTTACCATCAAGGGGCTCAACGAAATGGAGCACGCGGGATTCTCCTCGGCCGTCATACGAGGACTGAAAGCAAGCGTGAAATGACAGGCTTCCCGGTACACGGAAGACCGGAAAACGGGACACAACAGCAAGGAGAGGACACATTATATATATATAATACCGGGAGATGAGGTATGTAATCAAAGTGGGGTCGAACGTGCTTACGCGCCCCGATGGAAAACTGGACATCACGCGCATTTCCGCGCTGGTGGATCAGGTGGCGTGGATCAGGGCACAGGGACATCAGGCTGTGCTGGTGTCAAGCGGCGCAGTGGCCTGTGGAAGAGGTGAACTTCACACCGACAGGCGGCTGGACAGCGTGGAACAGCGACAACTATTCTCTGCACTAGGGCAGGCAAAACTCATCAACCTCTATTACGACCTCTTCCGCGAATACGGCCTGCATGTGGGACAGGTGCTCACCATGAAGGAGAACTTCTCATCACGCCGGGAGTACCTCAACCAGCGCGCCTGCATGGAGGTCATGCTGGACAACGGAGTGATACCAATAATCAACGAAAACGACACGGTAAGCGTCACCGAACTGATGTTTACCGACAACGACGAACTCTCCGGCCTCATTGCCTCCATGCTGAATGCGCACTGCCTCATCATACTGAGCAACATTGACGGCATCTACAACGGTCATCCCACCGACCCCGCAGCGCACCTTATAGGGCAGGTGAAAGCCGGTGACGACCTTACCCCATACATACAGACCGAGCGGAGCGGCTTCGGAAGGGGAGGCATGCTCACCAAGTGCAACATAGCACGCAGAGTGGCCGAGGAAGGCATCAAGGTCATCATAGCCAACGGCAAACGCGCCAACGTGCTGCCCGACCTGCTGGCTCACCCAGACAGAGTGCCGCACACAGAATTCCTGCCGGCCGACACCCCTGTGTCGGGCATCAAGAAATGGCTGGCGCACAGCCAAAGTTTTGCCAAGGGCGAGATGCACATCAACGCCAAGGCTGCCGAAGCCTTGCACGGCGAACAGGCAGTAAGCCTGCTCATGGTGGGCGTGACTAAAGTGACAGGCGACTTTGAGGAAGGAGACATTGTGAGCATCATTGACCCGCAAGGAAACAGAATGGGCATAGGGCGCAGCACCTACTCATCGGCTGAGGCACGCACCGCCATGGGCAAGCATGAGGTGAAGCCCGCCATACACTATGACTATCTCCGCATCGACTAAAACCACACCGACATGAATCTCACCCAACTCTTCGCACAAGCCAAGGAAGCAGCACGCAAGGTGGCAGCACTCACCAATGAGGAACGCAACCAGGTGCTTTGCGATGTGGCAGCAGCCATTGAGCAGCAGATGCCCGGCCTGCTGCAGGCCAACAAGGCAGACCTGGACAGGATGAATCCTGCCTCGCCGCTCCATGACCGCCTCATGCTCACACAGGAAAGACTCCTGACCATAGCCTCCGACATGCGACACGTGGCCACCCTGCCCTCCCCACTTGACATCACGGCGGAGAGCCGCACCATGCCCAACGGACTGCGCCTGAGACGTATAAGTGTACCCTTCGGGGTAATAGGCGTGGTATACGAGGCACGCCCCAACGTGACCTTCGATGTGTTCTCCCTTTGCCTGAAGAGCGGAAATGCCTGCGTGCTGAAGGGAGGCAAGGATGCCGAGGAGTCCAACAAGGCCATCACGACGCTGATACACGGCGTGCTGCACATGCACGGGATTCCCGAAGCCGCAGCCACACTGCTGCCGGCCACCCATGAGGCCACTGCCCGGATGCTGGAAGCCACCGGCTACATTGACGTATGCATTCCCCGCGGCGGCAAGCGGCTCATAGAGTTCGTGCGCGACACGGCACGCATACCCGTCATCGAAACGGGAGCAGGGGTGGTGCATGCTTATGTGGCACCATCGGCCAACCTGGACATGGCGGCACGCATCATTGCCAATGCCAAGACAAGGCGCGTAAGCGTGTGCAACGCACTTGACACGCTGCTCGTGCACAAGTCACTGCTCGGCAACCTGCAGGCTCTGCTCTCTCCCCTGGCCGGCAAGCAGGTGAGGCTGTACGCCGACCCGCTCACACTGCCCAACCTAGACTTCTACCCTACCGAACTGATCTTCCCCATCGGAGAAGGGCAGGAGGACGATACCTACCAAACCGAATACATGGACTATGCCATGGGACTGCATGCCGTGGACTCTACCGATGAAGCCCTTGCGCACATCGCCCGCTACGGTTCGGGACACAGCGAATGCATCATCACTGCCAGTGAAGAGGAGGCAAGAAAATTCCAAAGGGAAGTGGATGCAGCGTGCGTCTACTGGAATGCCCCCACAAGTTTCACTGATGGAGGACAGTTCGGGATGGGCGCGGAAATAGGCATCAGCACACAGAAACTCGGCCCGCGAGGCCCCATGGGACTGGATGCCCTGACCACCAGCAAGTGGATTATTGACGGCGAAGGGCAGACACGTGACTGATAAGGACGCACAAGTTAGAACCACAGAATCAACTCAAAACGAACAAGTCCGCAGCGGCAAGCCTCCGAAAGGCCGGCCGCACGGAGACAAGAACACAGCCTTATGAACACATTCTTCAACGTACAAGACCTGGGCAACCTGCACAACGCCATAGCCGAGGCACAAGAAGTGAAAGCCAACAAGTTTGGCTACCAACACTTGGGACGCAACAAGACGCTGCTGATGATATTCTTCAACAACAGCCTGCGCACTCGTCTGAGCACCCAAAAGGCAGCCATGAACCTAGGCATGAACGTAATGGTGCTGGACGTGAATGCCGGAGCATGGAAACTGGAGACGGAGCGCGGAGTCATCATGGACGGCGACAAGAGCGAGCACCTGCTGGAAGCCATCCCCGTGATGGGCAGTTTCTGCGACATCATCGGAGTGCGCAGTTTCGCAGGGCTCCGCGACAGGGCGTTCGACTACGCCGAGACCATCGTGCAGCAGTTCGTGCAACACAGCGGAAAACCCGTGTTTGCCATGGAGACCGCAACGGTGCACCCCCTGCAGGCATTTGCCGACCTCATCACCATTGAGGAGCACAAGACCACAGACCGCCCCAAGGTGGTGCTCACGTGGGCACCGCACTGCCGCGCCCTCCCGCAGGCCGTACCCAACTCCTTTGCCGAATGGATGAACGCCGCCGACGTGGACTTCGTAATTACCCACCCCGAAGGCTACGAACTGGACAGCAAGTTCGTGGGCAATGCCCGCGTGGAGCATGACCAAAGGAAAGCGCTTGAGGGAGCCGACTTTGTATACGCGAAAAACTGGAGTTGCCCCGGCGTGACATGTCCCGAGGACTATGGCAAGATACTCTGCAGCGACATGTCGTGGACCATCGATACCAAACACATGAGTTGGACAAACAACGGCAAGTTCATGCACTGCCTTCCGGTGCGCCGCGGACTGATTGTCACCGACGACGTGATAGAGAGCCAAAACAGCCTGGTCATCCCCGAGGCTGCCAACCGTGAAATCTCTGCACAGGTAGTCATCAAGCGCATGCTGGAAGGAATACAGTAAGCAGGAAAAAACGAAAAGGGGGCACTGCATCGCCTGACGCAGTGCCCCCTTTTCGTATACACACGCGCCCCCTTGGCCAAAACTCCTAACATTTGTAAAAACGCAGAGCGCTGCATGTGCCTAAAAAAACGGCAACGGGCTTCGTTCTTTAGCGAAACCCGCTGCCATATGTCTGCAAGTGACTTCACCCTGCCGTCACAGGCCGCCTTCTACTATGCCACACTACACAGAAGCAGGATGACAATCTGTGCGGTGAGTATGCGCAGGAACATGCACAGGGGATACACAGTGGAATAAGCCACTGCTGGCTCATCGTTGCCCGCTGCCTGGTTGGCAAATGCCAGTGCTGGAGGGTCGGTGGTGGAACCTGCTATCATGCCCATTAGCGTGAAGTAATTGACCTTATAGCGCAAGCGTGCCACCACGCCAACAATCAGCAGGGGAATCACGGTAATGAGGAAGCCACACCACACATAAGTGATGCCATCACCCTTGAGCACCGTGTCGGCAAAGGTCGCACCGGCCTTGATGCCCACACTGGCCAGGAAGAGCACAAGCCCTATCTCGCGCAGCATGAGGTTGGCACTGGTGGTAGTATAGGCCACCAGTTTGGCCTTATAGCCGAAACGACCAATCAGGATGGCCACTATCAGAGGACCTCCGGCCAAGCCCAACTTGACCGGTGTAGGTACGCCAGGCAAGGCTATGGGAAGTGACCCAAGTATGATGCCCATGACAATGCCCACGAAGATGGTGGAGAGGTTGGGATGGTCAAGGCTCTTCACGGAATTGCCCATCAGTGCGGCCACGCGATCCACGGCATCCTCGGGACCCACCACCACAATCTTGTCACCCACCTGCATGCGCAGGTTGCGGTCAGCGTAGAGGTTCATGCCCGAGCGGCGTATGCGCGTCACGTTCACGCCATACATGGAACTGAAATGCAGCGAACCGAACGTCTTGCCATTCATACTGGGATGAGTGACCAAAATGTGCTTGCTCACCAAATCCACACGCTGCTCCTCCCACTCCACCTCACAGGGCTCACCGATGAAGGCAATGATGGCCTCGGCATCATCCTCGGCACACACAATGAACATTTTGTCATGCGCACGGATGATGGTGTCGCGGTTGGGAATGGACACCTGACCATCATGCAGGAGGCGACTGATGACGAAGTCACGCCCCAGGAACTGGCTTATCTGCAGCACCGTGCGCCCGTCAAGTGCCTTGTTGGTGGCCTCGAGTGTCATCTTGTGAGGTGTCATGTGGGGGTTCGCGGCATGCTCGGCCAGTACCTGATCCTGCTCCTTGCGCATGTTCACGCGGCACAGGTAACGCAGGGCAATGGTGGCTCCGATGATTCCCACCACACCCAAAGGATAGGCACAGGCGTAACCGTTGGCAATGGCAGGAGCATGGTCGGCTCCGAAAATCTGGGTACATGCCTCACTGGCAGCACCCAGGCCGGGGGTGTTGGTCACCGCCCCGCAGAGCACTCCGACCATCATGGACAGGTTGACCGAATTGCCGCCCTGGCTCATGCTGCCGCCATCCCAGAACACCAGGAAGAAGAGCCCTACACAGCAAAGTACATTCAGCAGCACGATGCTTGTGGCCAGGAGATTGAGCCTAATGCCTCCCTCGCGGAAACTCTCAAAGAATCCAGGCCCCACCTGCAGGCCTATACAGTACACAAAGAGTATGAGACCAAAGTCCTGAATAAAGTTCATGAGCATCGGCGGACAAGCATAGGCAACCTCTCCTGATACGCTTCCCAGATGATTGTAAATGTGTCCGGCCAAGATGCCAGCGAAAAGCACGAACGTGACTCCCAGCGACACTCCAGCAATCTTGATGCGTCCGAGGCCGATGCCGACGGAGATGACCAAAGCATACAGGAGCACCATGTGCGCCACGCTGCCCGTACTCGTAAAGAGACTACACAACCATTCCATGTTTCTTATTTACTATTCCTTAAATTATATTCTGTATTTCTCCATTCCGAAGCCATCCCACACCCGTGACATGCACGGCGGCCTGCGTAGGAAAAGTCATAATGAGTGCAAAGGTAGAGAACTTTTGTTAAGAAATCTTTATTCAACGCTCAAAAACACATCTCTACGCCTCGACAAATGAGAATAAAGGACATAAATTTGTCTCTCAAAGCAGAAATTAGTAATTTTACACGATTTTAGGAAAGGAATCAAACATGTTTTATAACACAACATATGGCAGACAACAAACAACAGAAACTATTCTCTGACTTCACCGCCCCCACCCGACAAGAGTGGCTTGACAAGATTCAGGTGGACCTGAAGGGTGATGATTTCCAGAAGAAGATGGTGTGGAGAACCAACGAAGGCTTCTCCATGCAACCCTTCTACCTAAAGGAGGACGTGGACAAACTGGCCACGGTGAACGCCCTTCCCGGTGAGTATCCCTACGTGAGAGGCAACAAGAAGGCCGACAACAACTGGCACGTGCGCCAAGACATACGCTGCACCAGTGCGAAGGAGGCCAACGAGAAGGCTCTCGACATACTCAACCGCGGCATAGACAGCCTGGGATTTATCATCCCATCGGGTGATGTGAGTGCCGAGTATGTGGACACTCTGCTTGAAGGCATCTACGTGGAATGCGTGGAACTCAACTTCCAGACATGCATGTGCAAGAGCCTGGAACTGGCAAAAATCCTGGTGCAGTACTTCGAGAAGAAAGGTGCCAACCCCGAGAAGGTAGAGGGAAGCATCAACTTTGACCCCATCGAGAAGATTCTGACCAAGGGCAAGGACAAGTCGGCACTGCTCTCCACCGCCAAGGAAATGGTGGAGACTCTGGCCGCATGGCCCAATTTCCACGCCATCGGAGTGAACGCCTACAAACTGACAAACGCAGGCGCCTACAGTTACCAGGACCTCGGCTATGCCCTGGCATGGGGCAACGAGTACATGAGCGCACTCACCGAGGCCGGCGTGCCAGCCAACCTGGCCGCACAGAACATCAAGTTCAACTTGGGCATCAACGGCGTATACTTCATGGAAATTGCCAAGTTGCGCGCAGCACGCATGCTGTGGGCACACGTGGTGGCCCAGTACACCGATGACAAGGAAAGTGCAAAGATGCACGTATGTGCCTACACCACCACCTTCAACCAGACGGTGTATGACAGTTACGTGAACATGCTCCGCTCGCAAACCGAAGCCATGAGCGCTGCACTGGGAGGCGTGGAGAGCATGGTGGTGACACCGTTTGACGCACCCTATGAGACTCCGACAGACTTTGCTGAGCGCATTGCCCGCAACCAGCAACTGCTGCTCAAGGAGGAGTGCCACTTCAATCGCATAGTGGACGTGGCAGGCGGTTCCTACTTCCTGGAGGAACTCACCTCAGCCCTGGCAGAGCAGGCGTGGAAACTGTTCCTCAGCGTTGAGGAAGAAGGCGGGTTCCTCAAGGCTGCCCTGGAAGGCAAGGTGCAGGACACCATCAACGAGACTTCCGCCACACGCCATGCCAACGCAGGCAAGCGCAAGGAGTTCATGCTGGGCACCAACCAGTTCCCCAACTTCACCGAGAAGAGCGAAGGCAAGACTCCACTGGAGAGCAAGTGCAGCAAGTGCGAGTGCACCGGCGACATCCACGCAATAGGCAGCACACGCCTGGCCAGCGATTTCGAGGACCTGCGCCTCTCCACCGAGAAGGCAGCCAAAGTGCCCGTGGCCTTCATGCTCACCATCGGCAACCTGGCCATGCGTCAGGCACGTGCACAATTCTCATGCAACTTCCTGGCCGCAGCAGGCTACAAGGTGGTGGACAACCTAGGCTTCCCCACAGTGGAGGAAGGCGTGGACAAGGCACTGGAAGCAGGAGCCGACATCGTGGTGATATGCTCCAGCGATGACGAGTATGCCGAATATGCCATCCCCGCCTACAAGTACCTCAACGGCCGCGCCATGTTCGTGGTGGCGGGAGCACCCGCATGCACCAACGAACTCAAGGCTGCAGGCATAGAAAACTTCATCCATGTACGTGTGGATCAACTCAAGACTTTGAAGGAGTATAACGCTAAACTGGGAATTTGACAATGGCACGCAAATCATTTAGAGACATAGACATCTTTGCCGGCATCGAGGCAAAGAACGGCCAGCAATGGCAGAAGGAGAATGGTATCACCGCCAACTGGAAAACTCCTGAGCAGATAGACATCCAGCCCGTATACACCAAGGAAGACCTGGAAGGCATGGAGCACCTGGACTTCGTGGCGGGCATACCACCCTACCTGCGCGGTCCGTACAGCATGATGTACCCGTTCCGCCCATGGACCATCCGCCAGTATGCCGGATTCTCAACGGCCGAAGAGAGCAACGCATTCTACCGCCGCAACCTGGCCAGCGGACAGAAAGGCCTGTCGGTGGCCTTTGACCTGCCCACGCATCGCGGCTACGACCCCGACAACTCACGTGTGGTGGGCGACGTGGGCAAGGCTGGCGTGAGCATCTGCTCGCTGGAGAACATGAAGGTGCTCTTCGCCGGCATACCCCTGAACAAGATGTCCGTATCCATGACCATGAACGGAGCAGTGCTGCCCATCCTGGCTTTCTACATCAACGCAGGACTGGAGCAGGGCGCAAAGTTGGAGGAGATGGCCGGTACGATACAGAATGACATCCTGAAGGAATTCATGGTACGCAACACTTACATCTATCCGCCAGCCTTCTCGATGAAGATTATCGCCGACATCTTTGAGTTCACTAGCCAGAAGATGCCCAAGTTCAACAGCATCTCCATCTCCGGTTACCACATGCAGGAAGCAGGTGCCACTGCCGACATCGAACTGGCTTACACGCTGGCCGACGGCATGGATTACCTGCGCGCAGGCATCAACGCAGGCATCGACGTGGATGCTTTTGCTCCCCGCCTGTCCTTCTTCTGGGCCATCGGAGTGAACCACTTCATGGAAATCGCCAAGATGCGCGCCGGCCGCCTGCTGTGGGCAAAGATCGTGAAGAGCTTCGGCGCAAAGAACCCCAAGTCGATGGCCCTGCGCACACACTCGCAGACATCAGGCTGGTCACTCACCGAGCAGGATCCCTTCAACAACGTGGGACGCACCTGCATCGAGGCCATGGCTGCCGTGCTGGGACACACACAGAGTCTCCACACCAACGCCCTGGACGAGGCCATTGCCCTTCCCACCGACTTCTCTGCGCGTATCGCACGCAACACCCAGATTTACATCCAGAACGAGACGCAGGTGTGCAAGCACATCGACCCCTGGGCTGGTTCCTATTATGTGGAGAAACTCACGCAGGAGTTGTACCACAAGGCATGGGAGCACATACAGGAGATTGAGAAACTGGGCGGCATGGCCAAGGCCATCGAGACGGGATTGCCCAAGATGCGCATCGAGGAGGCCGCAGCACGCACACAGGCTCGCATTGACTCGGGAGTGCAGACCATCGTGGGCGTGAACAAGTACCGCCTGGATCACGAAGACCCCATCGACATCCTGGAAATCGACAACACGGCCGTGCGCCTAGAGCAAGAGGAGGCACTCAAGCAACTCCGCGCAAACCGAGACGAGGAGCAGGTGAAGAAAGACCTTGCCGCCATCACGGAGTGCGTACGCGAGTTCCATGAAGGCAAGAAGAGCAACGAGAACCTGCTCAACCTGGCCGTCATAGCCGCCGGACACCGTGCCACACTGGGAGAGATAAGTGATGCCTGCGAAGACATCGTAGGCCGATACAAAGCAGTAATCAGAACCATTTCAGGAGTGTATAGGAGTGAAAGCAAGAACGATGCGGACTTCGAGAAGGCATGTGCACTGACCGAGGAATTCGCCAAGAAGGAAGGCCGCCGTCCCCGCATCATGGTGGCCAAGATGGGCCAGGACGGTCATGACCGTGGCGCAAAGGTGGTGGCCACCGGCTACGCCGACTGTGGATTCGACGTGGACATGGGTCCGCTGTTCCAGACACCCGCCGAGGCAGCACGTGAGGCTGTGGAGAACGATGTGAACATCGTGGGCGCCAGTTCGTTGGCAGCAGGCCACAAGACACTGGTTCCCCAACTCATTGAGGAGTTGAAGAAACTTGGCCGCGAGGACATCATGGTCATCGCCGGCGGAGTCATCCCCACACAGGACTATGACTACCTGTATCAGAAGGGAGTGGCAGCCATCTTCGGCCCCGGCACCCCCGTGCCCTACTCTGCCTGCAAGATGATGGAACTGCTGATGGGTAAGGAATAATCCACACCCTGCAGCACATATTACACGGGACGGATGCCGGCAACCCTCGGCATCCGTCTCTTTTTGCCCCCAGTCGGCCGCCAGGGCCCCGAGGCTTTCCTGCGAGGCCCTTTTCTGTAGGGAAGGAACCGGCAGGCAGCCCGGGCAAGGAGGTCGGGCATTGGAGAGAAAAGCAGTAACTTTGCAGATGATATGACGATAGAACAACATCCCCTCAAGCCATTCCTGCCGCAGGAGGCACGCATCCTGTTCCTCGGCAGTTTCCCTCCACCACGCAAGCGGTGGAGCATGGAGTTCTTTTACCCCAACTGGACAAACGACTTTTGGCGCATCATGAGCCTCATCTTCCTGGGCGACAGGCACGCACTGGAGGAGAAGGAGGCAAAGAGATTCTGCCTGGAGCATGTGGTTGCCTTTGCCAAGGAGCACGGGCTGGCCTTCTACGACACGGCAGAGGAGGTGTGCCGCACCAAGGACAATGCCAGTGACCAGTTCCTCGAGATACAGAAGCCGACCGACGTGGCCGCGCTGCTCGGCCAACTACCCCACTGCCACCGGGTGGTGACCACGGGTGGCAAGGCCAGCGAGGAACTGCTCAGGCAAACCGATGCGCAGGCCATCCCGCCCGTGGGAGGGTATGCCGACTGCCGCATTGCCGGCCGCAAGATACGCTGGTGGCGCATGCCTTCCTCCTCACGTGCCTACCCCATGCCCATAGAGAAGAAGGCAGAACGCTACAGGCTGATCTTCATGCAGGAAGACGATGGATGAAGCATGAGGAAAGCGGGCTGAGGCAAAGGAGCAAGAGCAAGCAGCCCGGCAAAGCCGGGGGCTGCGCGACAAGCAGAGGCATGGAAAAGACGGCACACTAGGGTCTGTGGGAGAAACCGGCACGGTCATAAGAAACCATCACAACGCCTGCTCCCCTGTGCCACGCTAGTGATGGCACAGTACCACGCTGGAGGTACTCCAGTACTACAATAGAGGTACTGCAGTACCGCAATAGTGGTACTGCCTCATCGGCCTGGTGATGAAGCGCAATCGCCTAGCCGGCATCAGCAAAGGGCTTTGGTGATGAAGCGGCATCGCCCAGCCGGCATCAGCAAAGGGCTTTGGCGATGAAGCGCAATCGCTTGGGCGACGCTGACAAAGGGCATTGGTGATGAAGCGGCATCGCCCAGCCGGCATCAGCAAAGGGCATTGGTGATGAAGCGGCATCGCCCAGCCAGCATCAGCAAAGGGCATTGGCGATGAAGCGCAATCGCTTGGGCGGTATCGGGAAAGGGCTTTGGCGATGAAGCGGCACGAGGGTTACAGCATGCCTTGCTTCTCCAGTTCGCCTGCCACCTGCTCCACCTCGGCATACCACTTCTCTCCGAACTTCCTGACCAGCGGCTCCTTCAGGAACCTGTACACGGGGACGTTCTCCTTCTGCCCCAGCAGGACGGCAGCCTTGCACACGCTCCAGCGATGATAGTTCACAGCCCTGTAGGGGCCGCACTTGCCCACGCGTATGGGATACAGGTGGCACGAGACCGGCTTGCGGAAACCGCACCGCCCCTCGCGATAGGCCTTCTCTATCGCGCAATAGCAGCAGCCTTTCTCATCGCGGCAAGTGAAGACGCAATCCTTGCCGTTGACTATGGAGGTCACCAAGTCTCCCTCCTGGTCGGTGTACACGACGCCCTGCTTCTCTATCACCACGCGCGCCTCGGGCGAGAGTTCGTCCCACACCGTAGGCAGCACCTCTTCCAGTTTCTCCACCTCATCCAGCGTCACGGGAGCACCGGCATCGCCTTCTATGCAGCACTCGCCACGGCAGGAATCCAGGTTGCAGACGAACTTCTCGCGGAAGATGTCCAGGCTCACCACCACATCATCTATCAGTACCATAACTTAAACAACTGTTTTCTTTGAGGCTGCAAACTTAGGCAAATTTCTCCGTTCCTCACGCCTGAACACCCAAAAAGAAGGGCCGGGTGCACCACTTTATCCCGCCCTTGCGATGCCGGCGCACCCGTGGGAGAGCGGCGGCACGGGGAAAGGCATACTATCCCCGCAGGGCCAGCCGCATTGGCGGCAATACTCCATGCGCGGGCTTGGGGTTCTCAGCGAAAGCTCTTACCTTTGCGCCGTGCTTGCACAGTCCAACTGCACTCATTGCACGACAAGCCCAAGGAAAGGAAAAGATGAAGATTGAGGTTTCAGAAGAGATAAGAGCCGTGTGCCCGGCATTCACGGGCGCAGCCGTCAGCATCACGCTCTCCAACAGCCGCTACTGCCCCGAGCTATGGGAGGAAATCAGCCGCTCACTGGATGACTACCGCCAGCGTTTCACCACAGAGAGCATCAAGTGGATGCCCGCCATACAGGCCACGCGCCAGGTGTACAAGGCTCTGGGCAAAGACCCGAGCCGCTACCGCCCGAGCGGCGAGGCGCTGGTGAGGCGCACCCTGCAGGGAAAAGCCCTCTACCAGGTGGACACAGCCGTGGACCTCATCAACCTGGCAAGCATTGCCTACGGATACAGCATAGGCGGATTCGATGCTGACAAGATTGACGGAGACTGCCTCACCCTGGGCGTGGGACGAGAGGGAGAGCCTTATGAGGGCATCGGGCGCGGCACGGTAAACATCTGCGGCCTGCCCGTCTACCGCGATGCCACGGGCGGCATAGGCACGCCCACCACCGACAACGAGCGCACGAAGTTGGACCTCGGAACCACCCACCTGCTGGCCATCGTCAATGGATATGACGGCAACAGGGCACAGGTGGAGGAGTGCGCCCTCTACATCAAGCAACTTGCAGAGCGCCACGCACAAGGTAGGGAGTGCAGGATAATGATGTTCTGAGCCCTGCGCCTACACCGTGCACACGATGTCGCCATGCGGCACCTTCTGCCAGGAGAACAGGGAAAGGAGGTCGGGCAGGCTCACCGATGCTGCATGCGGAATGATGCCGGCCGCATGCGCCAGCCGTCCCAGTATCTCGCCCGGAGTGAACCGGGATCGCAGCGCCCCCATGTCGAGTGCCTTGTCACGCTTCGAGAGCCTCTGCCCCTGTGCATTGACAAGCAGAGGGATGTGGGCAAAGGCCGGCGAGGGGAAGCCGAGCAGCCGGTCAACATACATCTGCTGAGGTGCCGAGAGCAGGAGGTCGCGCCCGCGCACCACCTCGGTCACGCCCATCAAGGCATCATCCACCACCACGGCCAGCTGGTAAGCCCATGCACGGTCGCGCCGGCGCACGATGAAGTCACCGCAATGGATGGCCAGATTCACGCTCACCTCGCCATAGTGCCTATCATGGCAACGCACATCGGCAAGTTCCACCGGCGGCACCATCAGGCGCGAGGCTGCCGCTCCCGCAGCCTCATGCAGCACACTCCCGCAATCCCTTGGCTGCAATGGGGAACTCGTCAGGCAACACCAGGCGGCAGGCCGGGCGGACATGACCTGCTGCCACGGCACATCCGTCTGCGGCCGGCAAGTTCCCCGGTACACCACCCGCCCGTCACTCTCGTGCGGTGCCTGCGTGGCCATAATGTCGGCCCTGGTGCAAGTGCAGGGGTACACAAGCCCCTTCGCATCCAATTCCATGAGAGCCTCCTCGTAGATGTCTCCCCGCCGGCTTTGCCAGTAAGGCCCGTTGCCACGGTCTTTCCCCGGACCCTCATCCCATTCCAGGCCCAGCCACAGCAGGTCATCCATCAGCCATTCGGCATATTCGGCATGCGACCGCTGAGGGTCAAGGTCCTCAATGCGCAGCAGCCACTCGCCGCCCCGGCTCTTGGCCGAGAGCCACGACATGAGGGCCGCGAACACGTTGCCCAGATGCATGCGCCCCGTGGGTGAAGGAGCAAAGCGCCCCTTCGTCTTTCTCACATCTCCGTGTCTTCCTTCCATCGTCCTGTCTCCATACGCATCCCCCGCTTCCGCCGTCATAACCTCACAACCTTGCCCAGCAGGAAATCATACGCGGCAAAGGGCAGGCGCACCATCAGGCTGAAGAGCAGATGGCGCAGGGTGTGGCAGTGCAGAGGCAACGGCAGCAGGCCACATTCGGCCAGTTGCCTCATCCGCATCCTGCGCCCCAGCCTGTCCGGTTCCAGTTTCCATACATTATATATATAGTCGGCCGTCAGTTGCTCCACCCTGCGCCGCAGAGCCCTCTGTTCCATGCCTGCAAGCGCGCCGGCAGTACCCTGCAGGCGGTGAAGCACCTCCAGGGTATCGGACAAACGCCTGGCAGAGTGCTTCGCCGCATGGCTGTGGGTAATGGTGCGCGGCCGCTGCCGGTAATAGTAGGCAGGCACGCCGGTACTGCACACGGCAGACATGCGGAGCAACAGCAACGGGGTGAAGAGTTCGTCCTCATGGAGCAGCCCCTCGGCAAACCGGAGGTCGCCAAGCAGGCGGCGGCGGAACAGATAGCAGCAGGCCGAAGCACGCAGGTTGTGCCGGAGCATGTGGCGGGTTCCGCTTGTCACGCGGCACTGGCGGTTTTCTTCGCCCCTCCCGTCCCGGTTCCATTGCTTTCTCCTGCAGGGAAAGGCAAGTCGGGAAGGATGTCCTTCGTCTCCTCCATCCTCATGCGTGGTGAAGCGGAACAGGATGACATCAGCCCCCCGGCCGCTCTTGGGGCAGATGGAGCAATACGCCTCGGGCAGCAGAGTGTCATCGGCATCAATGAACTGCAGGTACTCGCCATGCGCGGATGCGATTCCTGTGTTGCGCGCGGCAGACAGCCCGGCATTGGGCTGGCGGATGTAACGTATGGAGGCATCCGTCCGGCGGATGCAGGATTCGGGAGAGACCCTGCTGCCATCGTCCACCACGACAATCTCGAATGCGTCCCTCGTCATCCCTCTCTCCCTCATGATGCGGCACACCGTGAGCACACTCCGCAGGCACTCAACCAGCAGAGGAAGCGGCTCGTTGCAATAAGTTATGATGAAGGAGACTAACGGCATAGGCTGTGGAGGCGGCAGATGAACTTGACGAAAGGCCATGGCAGCAGGATGTGCCCCGTAAGCCGGTACACGTCCACCTGCCGGAAAAGCATGCTCTTATAAAACTTCCACCCACGGCGCGAGAGCATGCGCGTGTGCATCAGGCGGGCAGCCCTCATCTGGGCTTCAAGCAGTTGCTCCAGGCCATGGCCGTCAGCAGTGACGGTGATGCCCCGGTGGTTCCAATGGTAGATGTACATGCCCATGCCGGTGGTCTGCACCCGCACGTCCATGGCAAGCAGTTGCGGGGTGACCCACATGTCCTCAAACAGCCTGCCGCAAGGGAACTGCACCTGGCGGAAAAGACTCCTGCGGTACACCTTGTTGCAGGCATAGGTATGCTCCCATGCCTCTGTCTCCGTCCAATAAGCACCGGATGACGGCCAGCACCTGTCGGGCAGCACGAGCGTATGCTCCGAGGCATGGCCGGCATGCACGCGCACGGGAAACTCCAGTATGTCCGTGTCACCGTTGAGCCGGAGCAGGCCCATCAAGGCGGCATAAGTACCGGGAGCCACCTCGTCATCGGCATCCACAAAGGTCACATACTGCCCGTGCGCCATGCGCAGTCCGGCATTACGCGCATCAGACAAGCCGCCGTTCGGCTTGTGGCACACGCTCACCATGGGATGTGAGGCAGCCAGTTCATCGGCCAGCCTGCCGCTCCCATCGGTACTGCCATCGTCAATCAGCAGCACCTCCATCCCGCCTACTTCCTGCCGCAAGATGCTCTGCAGGCAGCGGGTCAGCATGTCACGCGTGTTGTATACGGGTATAATGACGGATAGTTCCATACGCTATCGGGGAGAAGCACCCCGGCAGACAAAGTTACGGAAAAAGGAGAGGCCTGCCAATATTCCGGGCCGAAAACGTGCAGGAGGCAGGCATGGGCATCCACCCCTACCTGACAAGTGCCTTTCTTCCGGCAGTGCGGCATGCCCTCAGAAACGGGCAGGAGAGAGTTGCAAAGAAAGGGATTTATCATTACCTTTGTGTCAAATATAAGCAAGCAGGAATGATAGTATGTATTGCGGAGAAGCCCTCCGTGGCACGTGACATTGCCCACATCCTGGGGGCAGGGCAGCAGAGAGACGGCTACATGGAAGGCAACGGATACCAGGTGACTTGGACGTTCGGGCACCTGTGCGAACTGAAAGAACCGGCCGACTACACGCCGCTCTGGAAAACGTGGAGCCTGGGACGCCTGCCCATGATACCGCCCCGCTTCGGCATCAAACTGAAGGCCGACAGCGGCGTGGAAAAGCAGTTCCACACCATAGAGACCCTGATGAGCCAGGCCGATGAGATCATCAACTGCGGCGATGCAGGGCAGGAGGGCGAACTGATACAGCGGTGGGTGATGCTGAAGGCCAAGGCCTCGTGCCCGGTGAAAAGGCTCTGGATAAACAGCCTGACCGAGGATGCCATACGCCAAGGATTCCTCTCGCTCAAGGACCAGAGCGAATACCAGGGACTCTACGAAGCCGGACTCATGCGCGCCATAAGCGACTGGCTGCTGGGCATGAACGCCACGCGGCTCTACACACAGAGGTATGGCTCGGGCAGGCAGGTACTCAGCGTGGGACGTGTGCAGACACCCACCCTGGCACTCATAGTCAACCGGCAGCGTGAGATAGAGAACTTCCAGCCCGTGCCTTACTGGGTGCTGACCACCGTGTACCGCGACACCACCTTCACGGCAGTGATGGAGGAGGGCGAGCGAGGCTTCCGCACAAGGGAAGAAGGAGAGGCGGCACTGGCCTCGATGGGAGAACTGCCCTTCACCGTGACGGACATACAGAAGAAGAAAGGCCTGGAGGCTCCGCCCCGGCTGTTCGACCTGACCAGCCTGCAGATGGAGTGCAACCACAAGTACGGCTTCAGTGCCGACACCACACTGCAGCTCATCCAGTCGCTCTATGAGAAGAAACTCACCACCTACCCGCGTGTGGACACCACTTTCCTGCCCGATGACGTATATCCCAAATGCCCTCAGATACTGAACGGCCTCAGGCAGTACTTCCCCCTGATGGAGCGCATCAAGGGCAAGCCACTGAAGAAGAGCAAGAAAGTGTTTGACAACGCAAAGGTCACCGACCACCATGCCATCATACCCACAGGCGTGCCGGCCGGCGGGATGAGCGACATGGAGGAGAAGGTGTATGACCTCATAGCACGCCGCTTCATAGCGGCCTTCCACCCCGACTGCCTGTTCAACGCCACCACTGTACTGGGGCAGGTGGGCGAAGTGAACTTCAAGGCCACCGGACGCGTGACCACCGACCCGGGATGGAAAGTGGTCATGGGACAGCAGGACAGCGAACAGGCGCAGGACAAGGACAAGCAACTGCCCGAGTTCAGGAAAGGGGAAAGCGGCTCCCACAAGCCCGACCTGGCCGAGAAGAAGACCACCCCGCCCAAACCTTATACCGAGGCCACGCTGCTGAGAGCCATGGAGACGGCAGGCAAGATGGTGGACGATGAGGAACTGCGCGATGCGCTGAAAGAGAACGGCATTGGCCGTCCCAGCACCCGTGCAGCCATCATTGAGACACTCTTCCGCAGGCATTATATAAGGAAAGAGAAGAAAAACCTGTGGGCCACCCCCACAGGCGTGGAACTCATAGACCTGATTCACGAGGACCTGCTCAAGAGTGCGGAACTCACCGGGCGCTGGGAGAGGAAACTGCGGCAGATAGAGAGGCACGAATATGAGGCGGCCGCTTTCCTGACAGAACTGAAGCAGATGGTGACCGATCTTGTGGTGACGGTCATGTCGGATCCCGCTCCACGCCGCGTGACAGTGACAGTGGAGACTCCCGTTGCCAAGAAAGGCAATAAAAAGAAGAAATAAGCGTTATTAAAATATATGGATTGCTTTTCCACCATAAACTCCACACACTGGCGGCAGGGAATGGCCATGCTGCTCCTAAGTGCGGCATTTGCCGCCCTGCTCACCTCGTGTGGAGCAGAAACGAACATGAAGAAAGGCGACCAGTTCTATGCCATAGGAGAATACTTCGATGCGGCTGCGGAATACAAGAAAGCCTATTCGCGCACTGCCATCAAGGACAAGCAGAAGCGCGGGGAAAGAGCCTGGAAGATGGCCGACTGCTACCGGCGCATCAATTACACCGCCAAGGCAGCCGGTGCCTACCAGAATGCGCTGCGCTACCATTACCCCGACACGCTGGCATTCCTCTTCCTGGCACAGATGCAGCACAAGCAGGGAGACTACAAGAATGCGCTGAAAAATTACGAGGCATACCTGGAACTGAAGCCCGGCGACCCGCTGGCCACCAACGGGCGCATGGGTTGCATGCTGGCACCCATGTGGAAGAAGAAACCCACGCTGTACACCGTAAAGAAAGAGCCAGTGCTCAACGGACGGCGTTCCGACTTCTCACCGGCGCTCTTCGGCGATGAATGGGATCAATTGTATCTGACCACCACACGTCCGCAAATAGCATCAGGTGAGATAAGCGGCATCACCGGGGTGAAGAGTGCAGACATATGGATGAGCAAGAAGGACGACAAGGGTAAATGGGAACAGCCCGTGGCCGTGGAGGGCGGACTCAACAGCGAATATGAGGAAGGAGCATGCTGCTTCTCCCCCGATGGCCGCACAATGTACCTGACACGCTGCACCTTTGATGCCGAATACCCGCGCTTTGCAGAAATACATACCAGCACACGCGCCGATGCCTCATGGAGCACGCCGCAACTGTTGCAGATAAGCAAGGACACGCTGTCCAGCTATGCCCATCCCGCAGCAAGCCCCGACGGGCAATGGCTCTACTTTGTAAGCGACATGCCGGGAGGGCTCGGAGGCATGGACATCTGGCGTGTGGCCATCAGCGAGCACGGAATGGGAGGCGTGGAAAACCTGGGCGAGCCCATCAACACTGCAGGAAACGAAATGTTTCCCACCTTCCGCCCTAACGGGGAACTGTATTTCTCAAGTGACGGACACCCGGGCATGGGAGGGCTGGACATCTTCAAGGCCATTTGTGACAGCACCGGGGTTTGGACCATAGAAAACCTGCAAAGCCCCATGAACAGCAGTGGGGACGACTTCGGGATGACTTTCGAGGGACTGCACAACAGGGGATTCTTCAGCACCAACCGTGGCGATGCACGCGGATGGGACCACATCATGTCCTTTGAATGCCCCGAGGTGCTGCAGACGGTCAAGGGATGGGTGTACGAGAAAGACGGATATGAACTGCCGGAAGGACTGGTATACATGGTGGGCGATGACGGCACCAACCTGAAACTGAGCGTCAGAGGCGATGGATCGTTCACGCAAGAGGTGAAGCCCCATGTGCGCTACGTGCTGCTGGGCACCTGCAAGGGATACCTCAACCACAAGGAAGAACTGGCAGTGGACACCAGCAGCGTGAGCAAGGAGCACGTGCTTCAGTTCCCCCTGGCAAGCATCAACGCGCCCGTGCTCATCCGCAATGTGTTCTATGCCTTCGACAGTGCCGAACTCACCGAAAACAGCACCATGGCCCTGGACAGCCTGGTGGACCTGCTCAACGAGAACCCCAACGTGACCATAGAACTGGCGGCTCACTGCGACTATAGGGGAAAGGACGAGTACAACCTGAAACTGAGTCAGCGCCGTGCAGAAAGCGTGGTGAACTATCTGCTTGAGCATGGCATTGTGCAGGAACGCCTCACGCCCGTGGGCTATGGCGAGAGCCGCCCAAAGGTGGTGACGAGAAAGATTGCCGAGCAAAATCCCTTCCTGCATGAAGGAGACACGCTCACCGAGGCTTTCATCACTGCCCTGCCCGACACGGCACAGCAGGAGAAGTGTAACTCACTGAACCGTCGCACGGAATTCAAAGTACTGCGCACCACCTACGGCCTGTTTGACAGCCATCCCTCAGACCCTCAGCAGAGCACTCCGGAGAATGCCGGCAAGGAAGAGAAGAAGGGCAAAGCCGACGAAGAAAAGCAGGCCGCCACGCCCAAGAAGCCGGCAGAAGCAGACAAGAAGGACTGAGCAGACGGCCCCCCTCTCTACGCGCGGCCCTTCCCCCTCACCGCCACCATGGAACTGACAACAGGATTCAATCTCCCAAAAGTATTATCCCAAATCGGCCATTAGAGTTCTGATGCTTCCTGTGCTCTCTTTTTCAGTTTACCACCAACTTCCCGAAGGCGTAGCGGGCAGGATTCATTTTCTTTACATATTCGTATTTTCGCCCAACCACCCGATTTTATGTTTCTCACCAGGAAAAAAATTTTTCCTCACCTGATTTATTTTTTTTCCTGGGCAGGCGTATTTTCGCACCACGTCTCCAAAATCTTGACAATATCAAGATGCCAGAGTACGACGTTACGGCAATCCGATTTGGAAATCTACAGAGAGCAAATGCAAGATTACGCGCACAATAGTTTCTGCGGTTCGGCAGAAAACAAGATACCACAGTTTACGTGCGGCCTCGGAATTCCGTAATCCGAGGCCACACTTTATCTCCTCTTGCAGGGCTCACGGAACACTCACCTGACCACGCGCTTCTTTCCGCCGATGACGTAGATGCCGCGCGAGGGCTTCCCCTCAACCTTGCGCCCCTGCAGGTCATACACGGCCTGCCCATCCGGGGAAGAGCCGGCCTTCACGCCCTGCACGTGTGAGGCCAAGCCGCCCTCGGGCGTGGGCCAGAGGTCATAGATGGTCTCGCCGCCGCGCTCGAAGTGGACGAGGATGCTGCGGCAGTCAAGGTTACGGGCGGGATTTTCCGGATGCATTTCATTTTCCGAATATTCGGCGAACCAGCCCATGCAAGGTCCCAGGATGCAGTCACGGCTCTCCCATGAAGTGACTCCGATGCCGTAGATGAGGACATGCTCTCCGCCTTCCCAGCCCTTGCCCAGTTCCATGTATGTCAGCGGGACGTCCGTGCCGAAAGTCCCCTGCCTGATTTCCTTTATCGTCCCTACAAGGGCCGTGCTCCCACTCATGATTATGGCTTGATACACGCCATGAGTCCTGATTTCACTGCCCGATGCCCAGTCGGACACATAGGTATCAATAGACTTTAGCGGACGACTGCCCATGCTGTTTCTGTTGTAGTACGCCCGAACATACAGTTTCCATTTCCCATCTTTCACGCTGTCGGCAAGCAAGAACCGCAGCGAATCCGGCTGCCCCGCACAGTGTCGCCAAACCTTCACATAGTTTTGGGGCTTTTCATGTATGTCTACCGTGTCTCCCTTGACGTAATACTCCGTCTTCTCATAATTGGGCACCCACGTCAGCACGCCGTCCACGTAGGTCTCCGTGAACCACGAGTCATACTTCGTGGTATCCAGGCGGAGTTCTGTCCAGCGGGTACCCTCAGTATAATAATGCTGGGCAAAAGCGAAGTTCGGCATGGTCTGCACCACAAGCAATCCCAGCAATGCCCCGGCAGCAATTCGACTTGTTTTCATTTTCTTATGCTTGATTGTCTACAACAAGTTGTGCGTTCACGTTAAACACGCATGCAAAAACGGTAAACAGAATAATAAAGATTCGTTTCATATTAGTTGGTTTTTAGAGTTATTGATTCTGTTTTATGATGAATTGAAGCACCACGCTGCAAATATATGGAATTCCTAGAGAACGCAAGCAAAAAAACAGTTTTTTAGCGTATTTATTATGATATGAAATATTGGCAAGAGTACTGCGCAAAAAACATCAGGACTCTAATGCCAATTGGTGTTTAACCATCAAATATCGTAATGATTTTCCTAAGGATATAACTTGCTGGAAGGGGATTGGGCTGTTGGGAACAAAAAACTGCCCAGTTGGAGAAAAATAATTTTCCAGTTGGAGAAAAATTTTTCTCCAGTTAGGAAAATAAAACACGATGCATGGGCGCACAAAAAGGCCTTTCGTGCGCCGCACACTCATGCTGTCAAATATTTTTGACTAGCGACTTAGGGATTGGGATTGCAATGATAGTCGTCTCGGATGGCTGAGAATGCTCCCTAAGCCCTCACCTGTCGCTTTCCTTGACGATGTGCGTGCCCAAGGCAGGCACCATCTCCATGTCGCCGGCACCTTCCATCGCATCTGTCTTGGCACTGATGTTGTCCAGATAGTTCACCAAGGCAGCCTCGGGCAAACAGGGCACCACGGGGCTTCCAAACTCGCGCGTGCCGTGATGAGCCAGTATACAGTGTACGGTGCGCTTGATTTCCCCCTTGTCCACGCCACGCTGCTCCAGTACGTTGTGCAGTTTGTGCGCACTGATGTAGATGTGTCCCATCAGATACATGTCCGACTGCGGTTCGCCCTGGATGTTGTATTCATACACCTTGCCATAATCATGGAACAGGATGGCCAGTATGCAGCGTTCCACCTTGACGGGATAAGGCAGGCAAGGGTAAAGCCCCTGGAGCATGTGAAGCATCTGGTGGGTATGGTTGAGCAGCCCGCCGGGAAAGGCATGATGCATGCTTGTGGCGGCAGGGAAGCGGCTATAAGGCGCATAAAGCTGGTCGGCAAACTGGCGGATGATGTCAGCCAAAGTGTCATCCTTGCAATAGGAAAGCAGCACGGACAGAGTATCGTCCCATGCCTGGCGCGCCACCGGCCTCGGCAGGAGAGAATAGAGGGGATGAGCCGCATCGGGGAATCCGCCGGGCAGCAAGTCGCGGGCGGAGCAGGACTTCTTGCCCCCATTGTCATTGACAATACAGAATGAAACCAACTGGCCTACCTCCGGCTGTGCCGAAGGAGCCAAGTCCCAGACGGCTATATTGATATTCTCTTCAGTGTCGGCCACCTTAAGCAGGGCATAAGGGCTTCCCTGGCGGGTGGTACCGTTGTTGCGTGAGATTACAAGGTATTCTTTCATCTTTGTCTTACGGATTTATAATAGTACTTGTCGGCCAACTGCCTAAGCAGCAGCAGCGTCCAAAAGAGGCAAAAGAAACATACGCCCTCCTCAGCCTTGTCAAGTCCCAACGGGGCAAAAGGAAGCGTGGAGAGAGAGAAAAGCGTGCACAGCGAAAGCAGCAGGTGCCTGCGCAAGGTCCGCACCAGCAAACGACGTCCCCAGCGGTTGACAGCCAGCCACATGGTCAGGCTCAGCGCCAAGACAAATATCTTGGTATCCCAAAGAGTCTGCAAGGCAAGCGAGGTGCGGCTGAAGGTCTGGCTCAAATCTGAAGGCGGAGCAAAAAGTCCCGTGCTCATTGCCTGCCACACACAGAGGCCGGTGCCTATGCAGAAACCGATGACCATAGGCCAGCAGGCACGCTGGAAGAAGTGGCTCCGGGTAAGCCATGACATCCACAGGAAACCGCCACAAAGCGGGATGGCTATGCCATCATGAGTGTAACTGCAGAAGATGCCCATCAGGAGCATGAGTGCATAGATATGGCCATAATCGCGCCGGCGTATCCGTACATACTGCCCGATAAAGAACGGCACCATGCACTGCGATGCCAAATACACCACCGAGCCAGCGTCAAGCGTGAGCGGTCCGGCGCCCCTGGGCAGGAAGAGCAACAGGAAAAGCGCGGTAAGACCTATCCCCTCGGGGCGGTCTCCTGCACACGTCAACCGGCAGGACAGCCATACGAGCAACGTGAACAGCGAGGCATAAGAGAGCAGTATTGCCCAAAGCCGCCACATGACCATATGCCTGTGAGGCAACAGCCAAACCAGCAGCAGCGTGGAGGCAAACACCAATGCATAAGTCAGTATCTTCTTATAGTCTATCCGCATATATCTTGCGCGCCCTCTGCCATACGGCCTGGCGCGGTCATGACTATTGGCAAAGATACGGACTTATTTCCTTACACACGCCCTTGACAGGGCGAAAAGGAAGGAGAAAGGCAGACAATGCGGCAGGAATTGTCAGCCTTCACCCTGCCATTTTGTCCGCTCCGCAACGTTTGGCACGGTATTCGTATGAAACAGGGTGGAACATAATTCAATCTATAAAAACAATAAGAACTATGAACATCAAACCATTGGCAGACCGCGTGCTCATCGAGCCGGCACCTGCAGAGACAAAGACCGTAGGTGGTATCATCATTCCCGACACAGCCAAGGAGAAGCCTTTGAAGGGCACCGTGGTGGCCGTAGGAAACGGAAGCAAGGATGAAGAAATGGTGCTCAAGGTGGGCGACCAAGTGCTCTACGGCAAATATGCAGGCACAGAATTGGAACTGGACGGTGCAAAATATCTGATTATGCGTCAGAGCGATGTCGTGGCCATCCTGGGATAAGGTGCCTTACACATTATATTATATATAGTACATTCTAAAAGACATTCAAGGAGGAAACATACTATGGCAAAAGAGATAAAGTTCAATGCAGATGCCCGTGAGCAGATGAAGGAAGGCATGGACCAGTTGGCCAACGCCGTAAAGGTGACACTGGGTCCCAAGGGCAGGAACGTGGTTATAGAGAAGAAGTTCGGTGCTCCCCACATCACCAAGGACGGCGTGAGCGTGGCCAAGGAAGTTGAGCTGAAGGACTCCTTCCAGAATGCAGGCGCACAGTTGGTGAAGAGCGTTGCCACCAAGACCGGCGACGATGCCGGCGACGGCACAACCACAGCCACCATCCTGGCACAGGCCATCGTGCGTGAAGGCTTGAAGAATGTGGTGGCCGGTGCAAACCCCATGGACTTGAAGCGAGGCATAGACAAGGCCGTGGCTGCCGTGGTGGCAAACATCAAGGAGCAGGCTGAGCAGGTTGGCAGTGACTACCAGAAGATAGAGCAGGTGGCCACCGTGAGCGCAAACAACGACCCCGAAATAGGCAAACTGCTGGCCGATGCCATGCAGAAGGTGTCAAAGGACGGCGTAATCACCATTGAGGAAGCCAAGGGACGTGACACCACCATCGGCGTGGTTGAAGGCATGCAGTTCGACCGCGGATACCTGTCATCTTACTTCGTGACCGACACAGAGAAGATGGAGTGCGTGATGGAGAACCCCTACATCCTGATTTACGACAAGAAGATCAGCAACCTCAAGGATTTCCTGCCCATCCTGGAACCCGCCGTACAGAGCGGCCGTCCCCTGCTGGTGATTGCCGAGGACGTGGACAGCGAGGCTCTGACCACGCTTGTGGTGAACCGCCTGCGCGGCCAGCTGAAGATTTGTGCAGTGAAGGCTCCCGGCTTTGGTGACCGCAGGAAGGCCATGCTGCAGGACATCGCCATCCTGACTGGCGGCCTGGTAATCAGCGAGGACACCGGCCTGAAACTGGAGCAGGCTACCATCGAGATGCTGGGAACCTGCGACAAGGTGGTCATCACCAAGGACAACACCACCATCGTAAACGGACATGGTGACAGCCAGAACATCAAGGACCGCGTGAACCAGATCAAGAACGAGATTGCTTCAAGCACCAGTGACTATGACAAGGAGAAGTTGCAGGAACGCCTGGCAAAACTCTCCGGCGGCGTGGCCGTGCTTTATGTGGGTGCGCCCAGCGAAGTTGAGATGAAGGAGAAGAAGGACCGCGTGGACGATGCCTTGTGCGCCACACGTGCCGCCATTGAGGAAGGCATCATCCCCGGAGGAGGCGTAGCCTACATCCGCGCACAGAGTGCACTGGAAGGCCTGAAGGGCGTGAATGCCGACGAAACCACCGGTATACAGATTGTACGCCGCGCCATAGAGGAGCCTCTGCGCCAGATTGTGGCCAACGCAGGCGAGGAAGGCAGCGTGGTAGTAAACAATGTACGTCAGGGCAAGGGCGATTACGGCTACAACGCACGTGAGGACAAGTACGAGAACATGAAGGAAAGCGGAATCATTGATCCTGCCAAGGTGACACGCGTGGCTCTGGAGAACGCTGCCAGCATCGCCGGCATGTTCCTGACCACAGAGTGCGTCATCTGCGATGCCAAGGAGGAGAACCCCGTTCCCCCCATGGGTGCAGGTGCTCCCGGAATGGGCGGCATGATGTAATTGACACCGCAAGATAGCCCCTGACACAGGGGAATACCCAAGACGGGATACAGACACAGCCAAGAAGGCAGTCTGTATCCCGTCTTCTTTTATTTTGCCCGCACCCCTTTGCAATCCCGTCTTTTTATAGTATATTTGCCTTTGCTTAACTAATTTAACACAAGAAAACTATGTTTGAAGGACAACCACGAGGGCTTTGGGCCCTTGCTTTTGCCAACACGGGAGAGCGTTTTGGCTACTACACCATGCTGGCAGTATTCATTCTTTTCCTGCAGGCCAACTTCGGATGGAGCGGTTCCACGGCAGGACTCGTGTACTCCAGTTTCCTCATGATGGTCTATTTCCTGCCCCTCTTCGGCGGTATAGCGGCAGACTTGTGGGGCTACAGCCGCATGGTAACCATAGGCATCTTCATCATGTTTGTCGGCTACGCGCTGCTCTCCATCCCCATGGGAGCAAGCACCATGGCCATAGGAGCCATGGGGGCAGCCCTGTTGCTGGTAAGCCTGGGCACAGGACTCTTCAAGGGCAACCTGCAGGTGATGGTGGGCGATTTGTACAATGACCCCAAATATGCAGCCAAGCGTGACTCCGGCTTCTCGCTCTTCTATATGCTCATCAACGTGGGAGCCCTCTTCGCGCCTACTGCTGCCATCAAGATTATGGAGTGGTCTCAGAAGTCACTGGGCGTAAGCGAAGCCGACTCTTACCACTTTGCCTTTGCCGTTGCCTGCGTGTCACTGATTGTCTCCATATGCATTTATTACGGTTTCAAGTCCACATTCCAACATGTGTTGAACACGAAGAAAACCGATGCGAAGAAGGCTGCAGACACCAATGAGAAGGAACTGAGCAAGAGTGAGACCATAGAGCGCATCGTGTGCCTGATACTTGTATATGCCGTGGTCATCTTCTTCTGGATGGCTTTCCACCAGAATGGAGCCACACTGACCTACTTTGCCCGCGACTTTGTGGCCACCACCGCCACCGGTGTGACTGCCATGGAATTTGACGTGACCAACCTTCTGCTCTGTATCGTAATCGTCTACGGTCTGTTCGGCATCTTCCAGAGCAAGGCATCCAAGCAGAAAGGCATTTGGATCACTGCCATACTGGCAGCAGTGGCCACACTGGGTTACAAGTACACACAGACAGGTGAAGTAAGCGTGTCAGCCCCCATCTTCCAGCAGTTCAACCCTTGTTTCGTGGTTGCGCTCACGCCTGTGAGCATTGCCCTGTTCGGCTGGTTGGCCAAGAAAGGCAAGGAGCCCAAGGCTCCGGTCAAGATTGGCCTGGGCATGCTGGTGGCTGCCGTGGCCTATCTGCTGATGACCGTAACCTCGATAGGACTGCCTGCCCCCAATGCAGACACGCCTGAGCATCTGGCCGATGTAAGTCCGAACATCCTGGTGACCACCTATCTTATCCTCACCTTTGCCGAGTTGCTGCTCTCTCCCATCGGCATCGCTTTTGTCACCAAGGTGGCTCCCCCGAAGTTCAAAGGCATGATGATGGGCGGATGGTTTGTGGCAACAGCCATAGGCAACTTCCTGGTGAGCATCCCCACCATCCTCTGGGGCAAGGACCTTTACATCGTATGGGGCACGCTGATGTGCATTTGCCTGGTGGCCGCACTCTTCATATTCAGTATCATCAAGAAACTGAACCGGGTGGCATAACTGCCGGCACAGATTAGCGGAATCAGAAGGTTCCACGATTCACACAGGGGGTACGGATGGCCAAGACTGACTGTTTCCGTGCCCCCCCTTGCGTGTTCGGGTATCGGCAGAAGACGCAGCCTGCCAATATAATTGGCCATATCAAGCATACAACATCATAAAACAAGATGCCATGCAAGATGTAATTTTTGAACATACACTGTCAAGCATTTGCGATGGAACGAAGGACGAATACCTGTGCCACGCTTATTGCCATGAGGGCCGGTGCACGTTCCTGTTCAACGGGAAAGAGTATGAGATGGTTGCCGGAGACTGCCTCATAGTCCGCCGCAGCAGCCTGCTGAAAGACGTGTGCGAAGATGACGGCTTCAAGGTGGACGTGGTATACGCCACGCCGCAGTTCATCACCATAGCCACCCCACAGAGCAACTACGGCACGCGAGGCAGCATTTCCCTGTTCAACAACCCCATCATGCACCTCACTCCCGAACAGCAACAAGTGTGCGCACTCGACTTTGACTACATCAGACGACGCCTGTCCATCAGCACCCACAAGTTTCATCGCGATGCCATAATCAATGCCGTGCAGGCAATGATTATCGACTTCTTCGACTTCCACGCAACGCTATACGGCAACGACAGCACCGTCACCCAGCAACACTCAATGCTGATGAACAGGTTCCTGGCCTTGCTCGAACGCGGCGACTACCGCAAGAACCGAGAGGTTGGCTATTATGCCGACATGCTTTGCGTGACGGCGAAATACCTGTCAGAAGTGTCCAAAAAGGTAAGCGGATACCCCGCCGCCCACTGGATAACGCGCTACACCGCCCTCGACATTGCCCGCCTGCTCCGCAGCAAGCACCTGTCCTTCACGGAAATATCTGACATGTTCGGCTTTTCCTCGGAATCCTATTTCTGCCGGTACGTGCAGAAATACCTTGGCACATCTCCTTCGGAATTCACGGAATAACGAAGGGAAAGAAGACGTCACAGGGCAGCAACGTGTACGCAAGCAGGAAATGCCTCCGGGCATACGACAGCACGAAACAGGAAAATTTGTAATTATCCCCGTAATCTGCATCCATGCGGTTACGGGGATAAGCCGTTATTTTGCACCATGGAAAATCACAAAACCGCATTGAACATGGAATACGTAACACTGAACAATGGCATCAAGATGCCGCAAATGGGATACGGCGTTTATCAGATTGCACCTAACGCATGCGAGCGTTGTGTGGCAGATGCGCTGAAAGTAGGCTACAGGATGATTGACACAGCACAAGCCTACCACAACGAAGAAGGCGTGGGACGTGCCGTGAACGACAGTGGCATCCCCCGCCAAGACATATTCCTCGTAAGCAAAGTGTGGATCTCAAACTATGGATACGAGAAAGCCAAGGCATCCATAGAGCAAAGCCTGCGCCACCTGCGCACAGACTACATTGACCTGATGCTGCTTCACCAGCCCTTCTGTGACAGGTATGGTGCCTACCGTGCCCTGGAGGAGGCTTACAGGGAAGGCAAGGTAAGAGCCATCGGAGTGTCCAACTTCTACCCCGACCACTTCATAGACCTGGCCGAGAATATGGATGTGATACCGGCCGTCAACCAAGTGGAGACGCACGTCTTCTGCCAACAGCAGGAAGCCCAGACCGTCATGAAGGACTATGGCACGCAAATCATGTCGTGGGCACCCTTTGCCGAGGGGCGCAACGGATTCTTTGAGAACGAACTCCTGGGCGGCATAGCCAAGCGTTTGAGAAAGTCCACGGCACAGGTAGCCCTCCGCTGGCTGATGCAGAGAGGAGTGGTCATCATACCCAAGACAACCCATGTGGAACGCATGAAACAGAACCTTGACATCTTCGACTTCGCACTGACAGATGAAGACATGGCTGAAATCGCCACGCTTGACACGGCTCACAGCCTCTTCTTTGACCACCATTCGGCAGAGGCCGCCCGCATGTTCATGGGCTGGAAGTAAGGCTCCGGCAACAAGGGCATGACACATGAAAGTCTCACGCACACGGAGAGCATGACACATGAAGCCACAATGGATTTATATTTCAAAGCGTGAAACCGCTGTTTCATGATGTAAAACAATAATTTCAAAGCATGAAATACTTGTTTCGCGTCACGAAACACAGAATAATCCCAAATCAGCCATTAGAGTCCTGATGTTTTTCTGTGCTATCTTTTTCTGTGCTATCTTTTTCTGTTTACCACCAACTTCTTGAAGGCGTAGCGGGCTACGGCGAGAGAAGATGGGCAGTAAACAGGGAAAGAGAGTGCGGAAAACACAGGACAGAGTTCCTCCGGACAAGCAAGGGAAACATGTCTCGGTCTAATGGCCGATTGGGGATAATGCAGCATGACTGAGCCAACAACTGACATACATACAGGAGAATACATGCCCATAAACTATCACACCGCACAATGATGAAGACAATGAAAAAACTATTCCTGCTAATGGCAGGGTTACTGACAGCCATCAACAGCACAGCCTGCACGAGTGACCTCCCTGAGGCCGACATCAGCACGCCCAATGCTCCAGCCGAGAGTGCAACGGACTATTTCGGCGGGCACAAAGTGCTTATAGCCTATTTCTCATGGGGCGGGACCACACGCCGCATGGCACAGGAGATACAGCATGTTACGGGTGGCGATCTCTTTGAGATGGAACCTGTCACCCCCTACCCCACGTCTTACACTCCCTGCACCGAAGTAGCACTGCAGGAAAGAGACAGCAATGCCCGACCTGCCATCAAGGACAAAGTGGAAAACTGGGACGATTATGACGTGGTGTTCATCGGGTGTCCCGTATGGTGGCACACCACTCCCATGATTATCCACACCTTCTGCGAAGGCTACGACTTCAAGGGAAAAACGGTGGTGCCATTCTGCACCTATGCCGCCACATACCGCGACGAGACACTTGCCGAAATAGTCAACATCACCCCGGATGCCAGTCACCTGACCGGCGAAGGACTGACAAGCGGCAGGATAACAGCCTCTGCCATCCGTACCTGGATTGACCTCATCAACGAGGAATGGAACAACAGTCAAGCCCCTGACAGCGACACTCCCATGACTGGTACCGTCAACCTGTGGGAAAGAGGCAACATCCCCACCGTCACCCATAACGTCGACAACTCCGACGGGCCCGACTTCATCCCCAACATGGAAGTATTCACCGTGGACGGGGATGTCTCCCCCAAGGGAGCAGTCATCATCTGTCCGGGAGGAGCGTTTCAGTTCCGCAGCGTACAGAATGAAGGTTATGACGTGGCAGACATGCTTGTGGCAAAGGGCTACCAATGCTTCATGGTCAACTACCGCATACAGCCTTATACCATGCGCGAAAGTGCCACCGACCTGCAAAGAGCCATCAGATACGTACGCGCACATGCCGATGACTACCGCATTGCTCCCGAGAACATCGCCCTCGTGGGCTTCTCTGCCGGAGGCATACTCAATGGCGAGGTGCTGCTCAACTGGCGTGGACTGACCAACGGCACGGCTTTGGATACCAGTTACCAGCCCGACGAACTCGATGAGACTCCAGTGTCGGCATGTGCTGTAGGTATGATATACTCATTCTATGGCAGGCTGAGCGTATCCATGAACAATGTATCCACCCTGCGTGCAGCCAACCTTCCACCTGCCTTCTACTGCTGGGGCACGCGCGACGGTTTTGCCTCTCAATTCACCCAAAACTCCAGCGCCGTGCGGGAAGCCGGCTGTGAGGTGGAGACGCATGTACTTGAAGGATACCCCCACGGCTATGGCACAGGTGGCAGCGCCAGTGTGTGGGGCAATGACTTCGATGCATTCCTGACCCGCATCATGGCAAGGAACGGCACAGGAATAAGCAAAGCCTCCGCCGGTGAAAGCACCGCGACCGCACAGGAAATGTACCGCATGGATGGGAGCAGGGTCAACGGAACAGGCAACATCCATGGCATCTACATCGTAAAATCCGGCAAAGGAACCAGGAAAATAATCAAGTAAAGACATGAAACCAAGAATCATATGCCATATCATGGCATCAGTGGACGGGCGCCTGCTGCCAGAAAGATGGACTCCACCGTTTGACGGAAAGACGATGGGCGAAGTTTGCCAATCGTACCAAAGTATCAGCCGCCAATTGGGCACCGGTGCCTGGATGTTCGGGAAGAACACATTGCAGGAGTCCTTCTTTCCCCAGACTTTCTGCCATGAAGGTCTTCCGAAAGCAGGAAATACCGTTCCCTTCCATGGAGCCAGACCCTCGGAACGCATGTTCATCGTGGCAGACCCACTGGGAGAAATCCTATACACGGCCAACACAGTGCGCGGAGACGGAATCATCACCATCTTAGGCGAAGATGTCTCAGAGGATTATCTGACCCACCTGAAGGAGATGGGAATCTCTTTCCTGTTCGCAGGGAAAGATGGGAAAGACCTTGGGCTGGCAATGGAGTCCCTCTATCATGACTTCTGCATCGACAGCATCTCACTGCAGGGGGGAGCAATCATCAACGGAGCCTTCCTAAAGGCAGGACTCATTGATGAACTCAGTCTGCTGATATATCCCGGCATAGACGGGCTGGCTGGCATACCTTCCATATTTGAATATGCAGGCAAGCAGAACGAGATACCGGCCAAAGGGCAGTCACTGGAACTGGTTGATGTTGCCACATTAGACAATGGAGTCGTAAGCCTCCGCTACAGATTCCACAAGGAAACTCCTATCAATAATATATAATGAGAGCGACGAATACATTGTTGGCGCTGGCAACAGCACTGCTTCTCGCATGTTCTGAGAGTACGGAAGCACATGCTGACATGAATTTCTCGCGCAAGAGCCTCATCTCCGACGTGATGTCAGACCCGGCCTTCGATGGTTACGGACGGCTGATATTCCCAGTGCAGAGAGGATACTGGAGCGGAAACACACTGGAGCAACTGCAGTTTACATATTACAGCGGCATTGACCCGGACATGACTGTCAGCATTGTCAACTATATGAAAAGCCGTGTGACAGAAGGGAACACCATCTTCTTCGACATTTATTCTGAAGATGAGAAACGTGTCGATGCCGGCAAACGGGACACAGGACTGTTCTTCTTCAAGGGACGTCCCGGTGCTCCGTTTGCCGTGTGTAATGCAGGAGGTGCCTTTGCATACGTGGGAGCCATGCACGACAGTTTCCCTCATGCCCTGGAATTGTCAGGAAAAGGATACAATGCCTTTGCCTTGATATACCGCCCGGG
This sequence comes from Prevotellaceae bacterium, assembly GCA_019420585.1. Taxonomy (GTDB): domain Bacteria; phylum Bacteroidota; class Bacteroidia; order Bacteroidales; family Bacteroidaceae; genus Physcousia. Next base: position 163,430 of record JAHZGX010000013.1, on the reverse strand, counting down.
GAATGCTTACGAAGACCTGGCACGAGCCATAGAGTTCATCCACGACCATGCAGACCAGTTGGAGGTGAGTGCTGACAAGTATTCACTATGGGGAGGAAGTGCCGGGGCACGCATGGCAGCCACACTGGGCAACGCCTATTACCTGAAGCAACTGACAGGAAGGAGCGACATCCCACAGGCATCTGCCGTGGTCATGCAATACACCGGCTATTCTGAAACGAGCCCTTATGACGCTGCCACCTATGCGTGTGTAGGCACAGGCGACGGCATTGCCCCATGGCGTACCATGCAGAATCGCCTTGAACACCTTGCTGCCTTGGGCATCCCCACAGAATTTCATGCCTATGCCGGGCTGCCTCATGGCTTTGGCCTGGGTACCGGCACCGTGGCAGAGGGATGGACTGATGATGCAATGCGGTTCTGGGAACATCAGATGGGCAATACGCCGGTCAAACAGGCAAAAGCAGGCAAGCATACGCCACAGGACATCTATTCCATAGAGGGAATAAAACGCGAGAGGCCACAAAAAGGAATAAACATCATAAACAGCAAAAAGGTAATATTATGAAACTGAGAAACGTCATCAGGAAGGCGGCCATACTGCTTGCCGCCACATGCTTTATACAAGCAGGAGCCAACGAACGGAGCATTGAAGTGACAGCCCAGGCAAAGATTCTTTTCATCAACGGGAGTTCCAACCGCGATGGGAACACGGCAGCCCTGGCAAAGGTGCTGCTTGAGGGCAAGCAGTATGAGACGCTCAACCTCAACGATTACCGTCTGAACTTCTATGGGCAGACACTTGAGGGTGACCAACTTGACGAGGTGATAGCACAAATGAAGGAAGCGGACATCGTGGTGATGGGCTCTCCTGTGTACTGGCATAACATCTGCGCCTCCGTACGCACGCTGATGGAACGGTTCTATGGCTATTTACCCAACGGAACCTTCAAAGGCAAGCGGCTGTTCTTCCTCTATCAGGGCGGTGCTCCCACAAAGATGATGATAGAAGACGGAGAGTATACCATGAGCCGCTTTGCCGGCATGTACGGCTTCACATACGAAGGCATGGCAACCAACAAGAAGGAGGCAAAGACCTTACGCAGCAAACTGAAGTGAGAATCAATCAACACACTACCCACCTGACAACAAGCGTCTGCTTTCAAAGGCCACCAGTCTGTCATCCTTAAATACAGACATCTACATCATCAATGGAAAGAAGACCGTGATTAAATAAATAAAGTATGAAAAAGTATCTTATTGCAATGATATGCAGCCTGAGCATGGCTGCCACATACGCCCAAGTGCCAATGGTCAAACTGGCGAACGGGGTTGAAATGCCGCAATTTGGCATCGGGACATTTAATGTGCCTTCAAACGAGATTTGTAAGGATGCTGTGCTCACGGCCCTGCGTGCGGGCTACCGGCACATTGACACGGCTCATGCCTATATGGACGAGCGCGGTGTGGGTGAGGCCGTCAACGAGTTCGTCGCCGAGGGAGGCTGCAAGCGTGAGGAGATATGGGTCACGAGCAAGATCTGGCCATCGGAATATGCCGACCCCACAGCCATTGACCGAATGCTGCGCAGGCTGAATCTCGACTATGTGGATTTGGTTTACCCGCATCAGCCCGTTGGTGACATCAAGGCGGCATGGCGCAATCTGGAGACTGCCGTAAAGCAAGGCAAGGTGCGTGCCTTGGGCTTGAGCAACTTTGAAGTTCCCGGAGCAGAAAACCTGTTCCAGTGGTGTGTGGACTCCACAGAGATTAAGCCGGTCATCATGCAGATGGAATGCCATCCCTACGCACAGCGTATCAAGGAACGTGCCTTGGCCGGGAAATACGGGATGAAGGTGGAATGCTGGTTCCCACTCGGAGGAGCAATGAGCCAGGGAGCACTGCTGAAAGACCCTGTCATCATGAAAATAGCCGAAGCACACAAGGTAAGCCCGGCATAGGTCATCATCCGATGGGAAATACAGGAGGGGCTTCTCACGATTCCCGGAGCAACAGACCCGGACTACATCAGCGAAAACATCGCCGCAGCACAAGGCACAGTAAACGGGAAGCCCTTCGCCCTCACACCAAAAGAGATGAAACAGATGCGCAAACTGAACAGGGAGGAACGTTTCTTCAAAGCCAGATACGAAGACAGGCAAAACTATCTCAAATGGGATGTGGCCGACCCCATCGAGCGTGAGGAAGCCGAACTGACCGCCCTCTCTGCCAGGAAATGGCAATGGATGGCAGAGAAGAACGTGAAAGAACTGGCTTGTCTCTTTCACCGGGATGCCATGTTCGTGCACATGGGCGGTGCATGGGGACGCACGGCTGAACTGCAGACCATTGAGAAGGGAGGTATCTGGTACAAGCACGCTGACGTGCACCGCGTGGAATCACGCATCAGTGGCAACACAGCCGTGGTGTACAGTGACATCCAGTTGACCAGCGAGGTTGGCGGGCGCGAAGTGTCATTCCCCTTCTTCGTAAGCGAGACATACACCCGAACCGGCGGAAACTGGCAACTCGTCACCCTAGCCTTTACCAAGAAGATATAGTGCAGGAAGGCATCATGGGAAAGCCCAGCTCGGGAGGAACTGCCCGAAGAAACTCCCGGGGAAGGGCATCCGCCCCCCAAAGAACAGAATCCATGACCGCACACAGGTACAAAACACAAAACAGAACAAAAGACATACACAAAATAACTATAAAAGAATTATATTCCATAGTTCACCAATTTCCTTGCATACCAAACCTGCATCTGCGTAACTTTGCAGTGCAGAACAGGAGAAGATAAAATATTCCTGCACTGCAGCACAAGCATTCAGGCAACTACAATATAAATAAATAAAAAGGAATAAGACTATGGCTACAAATCAGAAACTACACCCAGAGACCTTGGCACTCCACGTTGGTCAAGAGACTGCAGACCCCACAAGCGATGCCCGCGCTGTACCCATCTACCAGACCACAAGTTATGTGTTTCACAACTCACAACATGCAGCCGACCGCTTCGGACTGCGTGATGCCGGCAACATATACGGCCGGCTGACAAACAGCACACAGGATGTGCTGGAGAAGCGTGTGACAGCACTGGAAGGCGGAGTGGCAGGACTGGCCGTGGCCAGCGGAGCGGCAGCCGTGACCTACGCACTGCAGAACGTACTGCAGAAGGGTGACCACATCGTGGCTGCCGACAATCTGTATGGTGGATCATTTAACCTCATCACCCACACACTGAGCACGCAGGGCGTGGAATACGGCATTGTGAACGTGAACGACACAGAGGCTCTGGAAGCGGCCATACGTCCCAATACCAAGGTCATCTACGCCGAGACGTTCGGCAACCCCAACAGTGACGTGACAGACTTGGATACCATTGCCGAGGTGGCACATCGCCATGGCATCCTCTTTATTGTGGACAACACCTTTGCCCCGCTGCTCATACGGCCTCTGGAGCATGGAGCCGACGTGGTGGTGCACAGTGCCACGAAGTTCATTGGCGGCCACGGCAGTTCTCTAGGTGGTGTTATTGTGGACGGAGGCAAGTTCGACTTCAAGGCTCACGCAGAAAAATATCCCACCCTGGCCAAGCCTGACCCTTCATACCACGGGGCAGTCTTCGCTGATGTGGCAGGTGCAGCGGCCTTCGTGACCCGCATACGTGCCGTCATCCTGCGTGACACTGGCGCCACTATCTCTCCCTTCAACGCATGGATACTGCTCCAGGGCGTGGAAAGCCTGCCCCTGCGCATTGAGCGGCATGTATACAATGCACTACGCGTGGTGGACTACCTGAGCCATCACCCACGAGTGAAGAGCGTGTCGCACCCCGCCTTGCCCGAACACAAAGACCATACTCTCTACAAGAAATACTTCCCCAACGGCGGTGGCAGCATCTTTACTTTTGAGATTGACGGTACACAGGAGGATGCATGGAAATTCATTGACTCTCTGCAGATATTCTCTCTGCTGGCCAACGTGGCCGATGTGAAGTCACTCGTCATACACCCTTATACCACCACCCACTCGCAGATGAGCCCCAAGGAACTTGCAGAGCAGCACATCACTCCCAGCACCGTGCGCCTCTCCATCGGAGTGGAACACATTGACGACATCATTGCCGACATCGACCAGGCACTCAACAAACTCTGACAATACCACACACAAACAAACGGGCAGCCGCTTACCCCACAAGGGACAAACGGCTGCCCATATCAGACAATGCCTCCGGTCTGTTCAGGCCACCAGGCAGAAATAGATTACAGAAGCAGGTATGGCCAGCAGGCTGCTGTCAAAGCGGTCAAGCAAACCGCCATGTCCGGGCAGGACATGGCCGCTGTCCTTGATGCCCAACTGGCGCTTCACTTGGCTCTCTACCAAGTCACCCCAAGTTCCGGACACCACTACCACGAGCGCGAAACCGAGCCACACGGACAAAGTATGCCCACCAGTATCCAGGTGCCAGCAGGCCACCGATGTCAGCAAAGTGGCGATGCCCCCTCCCAGGCTGCCTACCCAGGATTTGTTAGGTGACACGCTGGGAAAGAGTTTCCACGGGAAACGGCGGTGCAGCATACTGCCCACCAAATAGGCACCAGTGTCATTCACCCAAATAAAGACAAACAATGCCAGTGGCAGGAAATAACTATACCCGGTTCCCTCCACAGCAATAAGCCTAGACAGCAAGGCAAACGGAACAGCCACATACAACTGGGCGGCATACATGGCCATCCAGTCCTGCAAGGAAGTTCCGGTGCGGCGGTAAAGTCCAACCACAGGCATGGCCAGCAGGAGCAAGCCATACAAAGCGAGGCACTGAAGCGTGGCACCATCCCCGAAATTCCACAGCCAAGCGAAAGCCACCAGCAAAAAGCCCGCCGTGGAGGTAAGCAGTCCCAGCGTATGCAACCCCGCATGCCGGTTCACCACAGAACACAATTCCATGATAGTGCCCCACGTTACGATGCCGAAGAAAAAGCATGCCGACACAGGCCCCATCATAAGGCTTCCCACCAGCAATGCCACATAGGCAATGCCCACCACCGTTCTCAAGACGAAATTCTTCATGACTCCCCGTTTTCTGTTGACTGATTGTCCGGCTCCACGGATGCACGTCCGTCATCAGCACCATCGGCACCGACAGGTTCGTCAGATTTCGGTTCCTTCAACAGTTCTTCGGTGCGGCTCATCCAAGGACGCGGTCCGAAGATGCGCTCAACATCCTCTGCAAACACCACTTCGCGGTCAACCAGCAACTGAGCCAACTGTGCATGCCCGTCACGATGCTCGTCAAGCAATTGCTTGGCACGGGCATACTGCATCTCTATCATCGACTGCACTTCCTGGTCTATCACCTGTGCCGTGTGCTCAGAATATGGCTTCTGGAAGTTATATTCCTGACTGTCATAATAACACAGGTTGGGAAGTTTCTCACCCATACCCATATAGGCAATCATCCCATACGCCTGCTTGGTCACCCGCTCCAAGTCGTTCATGGCTCCGCTGCTCACATGCCCGGTGAAGAGTTCCTCGGCAGCACGACCGCCCAGTAAGGCACACATCTCATCGAGCATCTGCTCACGGGTTGATATCTGCCGTTCCTCGGGCAAGTACCAGGCGGCTCCCAGTGCACGTCCACGCGGCACGATGGTCACCTTGACCAGTGGATTGGCATACTGCAGCAGCCAACTGATGGTGGCATGTCCGGCCTCGTGCAAGGCTATGGTGCGTTTCTCCTCCACAGTCATCACCTTGGTCTTCTTCTCCAGTCCGCCTACAATACGGTCCACAGCCGCAAGGAAATGGTCCTTAGTGACGAACGGAGCGGAATTACGGGCAGCGATGAGGGCAGCCTCGTTGCACACATTGGCAATATCGGCACCACTGAATCCCGGAGTCTGTCGTGCCAGGAAATCAATGTCAAGCGACTGGTCGGTTTTCAGAGGACGCAGATGTACCCGGAAGATTTCCTTTCGCTCGTTCACGTCAGGCAAGTCTACATGTATCTGCCGGTCAAAACGTCCGGCTCTGAGGAGAGCCTTGTCCAGTATGTCGGCACGGTTGGTGGCAGCCAGGATGATGACTCCGCTGTTGGTGCCAAAGCCATCCATCTCGGTGAGCAACTGGTTGAGCGTATTCTCCCGCTCATCATTCGCACTCATCTGCAACCCCTTGCTGCGGGCACGACCCACGGCATCAATCTCATCAATGAAAATGATGCAGGGAGCCTTCTCCTTGGCTTGCCTAAACAAATCACGCACTCGGCTGGCACCCACTCCCACGAACATTTCCACGAAGTCACTGCCCGACATGGAGAAGAAAGGCACGTCAGCCTCCCCCGCCACTGCCTTGGCCAGCAGCGTCTTGCCGGTCCCCGGAGGTCCCACAAGCAGTGCACCCTTGGGAATCTTTCCGCCCAATTGAGTATATTTCTGCGGATTACGCAGGAAATCCACAATCTCATGCACCTCCTGCTTGGCACCTGCCAGCCCGGCCACATCACGAAATGTCACCTTGTCGCGCTGGTCTTTCTCCACCAGTTTAGCACGGCTCTTGCCCACATTGAAGATGCCCATCGGACCGCCGCCCACCGATTTGCCACCGGCTCCACGGAGCATGAACATCCAAAAAAGCACAATGAGAATCAACGGACCAAACGACCACAGGAAATTATGAAACAGGACATCGCCCTGCTCATACGTCACCTCGCCCTGGAAGTTGCCGGCCTCCTGCTGTTGCTCCACAAAAGTGTCCAGTTTGTCGGCAGACGGAAAGTCGGTCTGCACATACACTTCCGCACCGGGTTGCACGGAACTTGTGGGGAACACGTCACGCACATGATCCTGCTGCACATACATGCGCAGCGAACCGTTCTTCTTGTCGGCCACGATGCGGGAAGCATAGCCCTTGGTCACATAAGTCCGAAACTGACTGTACGGAACCTCTTTGCCGGAACTTGGTAGAAGCGATGGGCCTCCGCTGTTGAGCACCAGAAAGCCAAGCAGTCCGACTATCACCAGATAGACCCACATGAAATTGAAACGCGATCTGGGCGATTTATCCTTATCCATAATTATTCTTGATTACATTAAACAACACAGCACCTGCACCGTCACTCCACATCGGGAAGGCTTATAAGGCGTGCATCCTCCCACAAGTGCTCTATATCGTAAAACGCACGTTCCTCGGCAAGCATGATGTGCACAATGACATCAGCATAATCCATCGCCACCCAGCGTGAATTGCGCAAACCGTCCACGGCCAGCGGTTTTGCCTTCACCTCCGTGCGGGCATTATCGCCCACAGAGCGCGTCAACGCCTGCACCTGCGCCGGAGAACCCGCCGTGCAGATTACAAAATACTTACAAACAACGTCCGCCATCTCCGTAAGGTCAACCACCACAATGCCTTTTCCTTTCTTGTCCTGAAGGCCTTCCACAATGGCAGACACCAACTTGTCTTTTATCTCCATCAAATATGTATAACTTGTTTTACCTAAATTGTATGCAAAGGTAAAGATACTTATCCGAATAAGCAAACCATTAATTTTTTTTAGCAGAAAGATTTGCGAGGTCGGAAAAAGTCAGTACCTTTGCAACGCAATTAAGACATTGCCGAGGCTTATTGGGCTATGGTGTAATGGTAACACTGCAGATTCTGGTCCTGCCTTTCCTGGTTCGAGTCCGGGTAGCCCAACCTCTAGATATCGGCGTGAGCGTCCGCGGGATGCCGCCAACCCATGCTTGGGCTATGGTGTAATGGTAACACTGCAGATTCTGGTCCTGCCTTTCCTGGTTCGAGTCCGGGTAGCCCAACAAGACACAGCAAGGGAGTCAGTCCTCACAGGAACTGACTCCCTTGCCTTTTATACCCCCCAAAAAAGCACTACGGTACGATGTCAAATGGAGAGCGCTGCATGCGCCAATGCAACGCTCTCCATTTTAACATTTGTCAGAACCTTTGACGGCACGGCATGCCACAGCAAAAGCAGAAGGGGCTTTCCGAACATTCGGAAAGCCCCTTCTGCTGTGGTGCCACCAGAAATCGTAATTTATTTCCAAGTGGTTGAATGTCATTCTTTTCTAAAAGCTACTCAACTGTAATCTCCTCCGTTTGCTCCACCAATAACTTGCGTTGTTTTGTGCAAGGTTGCGTGAAGGTTTCCAAGAGCAAAGGTAATGAATTACTTTGAACTTTTATCATTATTGTCTTTCAATTTTTTGATTTCCTTATCAAAATCACTTTCCAACAAATCCATTTCACGCTTGCGATAGATAGCAAACTCCTTTTCTGCCTTTTCAATCGCCTGTTTATGCGAAATGTTTCCTTTGCCAATTAAAACCTTTCGCTTGTGTGCTATAATTTGGTTGTCCAGTGCTTCTATCCAATCTTTCATTGTCATGGGATTCATTTCCAATGCTTGGAACTCGGCAAAATCCAGGAAACCTGAAACAAGCAGATTTAGACGTTGGAGTTCAATCTCAGACAAATAGTTCTTGGCTATCTTCACATCATCTTTGGTCACATAGTTGCCCTTGAAGTTCGTCATGCCGACAAAAGGTTTTTCATTATCTACACGATTGTATATGATTTCAGCAGCTGTATTTTCGTGAACAGCATAATGTAGTTTGTTCTGCACGGTGGCAAAGAACATTTTTGTCATCTCATCACGTGGATCATAATCCGTGGCTGTAGCATAAATATCCGTAACCTGTTGATAAAAGTTGCGCTCACTGCTGCGAATATCCCTAATACGCTGGAGCAACTCGCGAAAATAACGATTACCACCTTGCTTCAATCGTTCATCATCCATGGCAAATCCCTTTTGGATATATTCGTGAAGTCGTTGAGTTGCCCAACGACGAAAACGTGTCGCCACCTGAGACTGCACACGATAGCCCAAGGCAATAACCATATCAAGATTGTAATGGTCAATGTTACGTCTCACCTGACGATTGCCTTCCTGACGAACTAACAAGAATTTCTTATAAGTTCGATTTCCATCCAACTCCCGATCTGCATATATGTTCTTGATATGCATAGAAATATTCTCTTGTGTCGTACAGTATATCTCTGCCAATTGGTTCTGTGTCAACCACAAATCTTCGTCAGCAAAGCGCACCGACACACGGGTTATTTCATCATCGTCTTGATAGAGTATTATTTTGTTTTCTTCTTTCATTAGTCTATTTTTTCTTTATATTAGCCGATTTGCATATTCATCTCATCAAGATTTTGAATCCTATGTTTTGAGATTCGATATTCATTCTTTTGTTATAATGAGATATAAATCTGTAATTGTTCGAATTGTTGCCAACAAAACATTCAATGATATAACAATAAAGAAACAATTTGTTGATAATGCAACGTATTGATTGATTGTAAAATCAAAGGCTCTCGAAATATAAAAACCTAAACACAAGAATGCCTCTATAATAATTATATATGAATAGGATACTATTGTTAACCTATAAAGAGATATATTCTTCCCTCGTATCATCTTATTTGTCAAATACTCTTTTGTGTGCTCAACTCGTCCTGTTAAGAATAAAGTTAATGCAGCCAAAGTAAATCCAAGTAGTGTTGCCAAGAATGTTATTAATTCTTTTATAGCGTCATAAGGAAGATTGATATTATCTGAGTACATTGCATACCATCCAATTGCACATCCTAAAATAGCAGGTATAGCCCATTCATAAATAGCAATGCGTTTATTAATAGACGAGAAATAATCTATTAAAACAAAAATGAATTCACAATACATTTTATTTAGAAACTATTAGACAATAACATCAACTGAGAAAACATGAAATCTGTGTTATATTCTCCAGTATCTTCGTTTCGTTGGGCATCAATGTATTCTTTCTTTATAATAAATGATGTGTCAATGATAGTTTCTGATTTATCGGACAATTTTCCTGTTGCCCTGATTCGCTGGATGGTTTGACCTCCGTTAAATTTTGCAAGTAAATCATACATCATTGTTTTTAACGATAGCCCTCTTTGTGCCTTAACTTCTATCACAATGTCTTCTTTTGCTTCGTGAGTTGTATTTGAGAAGTTGAGAGCATCACTTCCCAATATTTGTTTTTGCACATAAATGGAAACACAAGTAACTCGATGCATATTATCTAATACTTCTCTAAAATCATCTCGAGGAATCATATCAAAACGAAATGTTCCTTCTATTTTATCCCGACGATGGTTATTATTGAATATGGAGATAAACAGATTCAAATAATCTGTTATATTTTTCATCGTTAAAATATCACGCCCTGTTTCAAGAAAAACAATAGCATCTCCGTTTTTGAATTTTATAAGAAGATGCGTTTTTATTTGTTCTCCCTCTTCCATGGTTTTAGGGTTCTCTCGTGACTCAACTGTATTTCTATTCAGTAATGGGGCACGGTAACTATGTTTAGCACTCTTGAAAAGCAATTTTACAATATGAGTATTATCATCATATGAATATCTTTCAAGAAAACAAATCCTTTCATCTGATATATCTTGCTTTCTCCTTGTTCGTGAGAGTGAGTTTATATAGTTCAGTAATCTATCGATACTATTTTCCACTTCAAAAGTACGTTCATTTTCAGATAACTGAAGAAAAAAGAAATTTATTTTTCTTTGTGACATAATTGTTGCCTTTAGTTATTATTTCCCTCCTTTAACTCTATTACAATTTCTGCAAAGCATTTGGCAATTCTCTACCACTGTTGTACCGCCTTCTTTCCATGGAGTGATGTGGTCTGCTTCCATTTCTTCAAGTTCGAAATGTTTGCCACAATGTACGCAAATCCCTTTTTGCCGCTCATATGCTTCGCGCTTTTGCTTTTTGTCGAAAGTGCGGAAACTGAGGTCGCGCAGGTCACCACTCAATACATAACGATAGATGCCGGATTTCTTCATTATCTCGTCGTCCTCCATTAAATCGTGGATTTGTTCTTCCAATACTTCTGTATCATAAACACAATCACCAAACTCATCGAACATGGCACCCCAATCTAAGCCTTTCATTTCACGGCGATATTTTGGGAATGTGGAACGTATCCATGTGATGATAGACACGAAATAAGCCCATAACTTGTTGGCATTCGGGTCAAACTGATGTTGTGCCATATAATCATCCACTTTGGCAATGCCGTCATGACGTGCTGCCCATTTAAGGATGGTTGAAAGATATGCCTGTTCAATGGCAGTTCCGTTCAAAAAGTCTGCACCGAGTTTGTAGACCGGACAACCCCTCTTTGAAAAATGGCGGCGAGCGTCTGTCACAAACGGTCCCGTATAGACGGCATTAAGAAGCTCTTGGTCAAGTAATTTTTCTCCTGCGATGTTGATGACTCTGAACCAATCCAATTTCTCTTTGTCTGTTCCTTTGCAGAAGTATACTGTCAATTCGTAATTTAAGAACTTCTCTTTTTCTTCGTTTGTTAAGGTTGAGAAATAAATTGTTTCATGGTTTTCATTTTCAATGTTAAAGCCATGGGTAAAGAACTCGCAGATAGACAAGGTACGTTGTTGCCCGTCAATCATTTCATAATTACCATCTTCGCCGACACTCCAATACATGATGTTGAGTGGAAAACCTTTTAATATGGTATAAATGACTGCCTGCTGTTGCTTTATATCATATCGGAACTCTCGTTGATAAGGTGGACGAATATCAAGTTTACCTCCATAGCCTTTGACACCTGTATCAGCATCGTCGCAATAGCCATCTATAAGATCGGTTATCTTTATTGATTTCTGTTCTATTTTCATAATTGCTTATTTTTTTAGACAGATAAGAATTCGTGGATAAGTTTGAATGTATATCTTCTCATCTACTTTATAGTAAGTTTTTCCATGAGGTGGTGTCCTTACTTCTAATACGGCCCCATCATTCAATTTCGTTACACGCTTTTCTTTCCCATTTTTATCAACTTGTATCTGTTCTCCATATATTTTGCTTGCCATTCCAAACCATGTTTTTGTAATACCTATAATATCAAACTGATCTGGATTGTATTTATCAAGAAATGTCACAGGAACTCCCATTATCCCATCATAATCACATGGAATATCCTCTGTTTTGTCTACATTAATCGCATCAAAGTTATCATACTTAGGATATTTTGAAGCAATATATTTCTTGTATAAAATTATATCTTCATGTCGTTCTTTATAATCAAGATTAGTGAACCATCTAACACCTTTGACTTTAATAAATTTCCGCCCTTTATCATCAATACCACACCCTGCAGCATTTAATTCATAATTATCAGGAACCCAAAACTTCCTATCTCCACTATGAATACTTGCTCCCATCCATATTTTTCCTTCTTTTATTAAAGGGAAGATTTCTTTAGTGGTATTGGCATTTACATTCCCAATAATCAAGAACTTCTTATCATACTCAATCAATTGGGCAACATACTCTCTGAACAAAGAAAAAGGAGGATTAGTAACAACAATATCCGCTTCTTTTAGAAGTTCAATACACTCTTTACTTCTAAAATCGCCATCCCCCTTTAATGGCATTACACCTATCTCATCTGCATTCGGTATATGATCTCCGTTTTTGTCTCCTTCATAAACCAAATATACAGCTTGCTCACTCTTGTTTTGACTGAACAAGTCAACATCTTGATTCTTATAACAAGTCGTTATCAATTTCTTCAAGCCAAGAAACTCAAAGTTGCATGCAAAATAGGTAAAGAAATTGCTGACACGTGGGTCATCACAATTACACAACACAGTTTTACCACGAAAATGCTCGCGATAATGTTTCAGTTCATTATTAATATCTTCAAGCTGAGTATAAAACTCATCTTTCTTCGCTTCTTTTGCTTTATTCAGATTCTTGTTAGCCATTTTATAAACTGTTTTTTAGAAGTTCTCTGATATCAACACTTAACAACTCTGCTATTTTTGATAATGTCGACAAATCAGTCTGTATCTTATTAGAGCACCACTTGGAAACGGTTGAACGGTCTTTGCCTAATTGTTCTGCAAGCCATTTACCTGTTCTTTTATGCTCTACCAATACAACTTTATCCTATTTATATCTTCCATGAAAAAACTCAATATTGGTATTTGATGCAAATATAGTGATTAATTATGAAAATCAACAAAGTCTTAGCAGAAATCTATTACCATTGAACTTTTATTTTATGGAGGTCGTATTATTTTAGTTCTATTATTCTTCATTTATCCCCTGTTGTTGCTAATTATTTTTCAATCTCTCCTGCATGATGCTGTCGGATACTGCTTTCAAAGTCGTGCCATATCCATCCACTTGTTTTCGTATCCATTCGATGGTTTTCTCGTCCCGATGTATATTAAACACCTTGTTCAGCCAAAACACATCGTTGGCATAACATCCCTGTTCCGAAGCGGCTTTGTCACCTCGCAAGTGACTTGTTTTTCATCTGCAAGTGACTTGATTACTACCCTTGAATGACTTGATTGCTACCCTTGAATGACTTGATAAATTTGCACTGCATACAAAAAGCCCATTAACACGTTGTTGCCACAGCCTGCCTTGGAGGCCAAGGGGGAGGAGAACAGACATGAAGATAGCCATCAACACCAATCAAGCACAATGATCCAATATCAATTGAAACAGAACAAGAACCGAGAAGTAAAATTTCATCGGCGAATTAAACCCAAATCGGCCATTAGGGTTCAGATATCTTTCCTGTGCAGTCTTTTTCTGTTTGCCACCAACTTTTTCGAAGGCGTAGCGGGCTACGGCGAGAGAGAGGAGGTGGTCAGCAAACAGGAAAAGAGAGTGCAGAATACACAGAACAAAGTCCTTTGGGACAAGCAAAGGAAACATATCTCGGCCTAATGGCCGATTTGAGTTAAAGCCCCCTAGATTTATCCGATGAGCCCAACGCTCTCCTGTTCTATGGGAATCCGCAACTTGCAATCTACAGAACGACAAATTCAATATAACAGAAAGGGAAGTTGAGATAATCAACTTCCCTTTCAAAGTGGTGCCACCAGGAATCGAACCGGGGACACAAGGATTTTCAGTCCTTTGCTCTACCAACTGAGCTATGGCACCATACTGCTTTTCTTAATCGAGCACAAAGGTATGTCAAAGATTCCACTCCTGCAAATATTTCCGTGCCTATTTGCATCAAGCCTGCACAAAAACGTCCTTTAGCATAATTGCAGCGCGGTACGCCCCCATTCCTGACGCATGAAAAACTCGTCACGGCCTGACCACACGAATGGTGGTACTGGCCGTCAGCGTGGGATTCTCCTTGCAAGTCACCGTCAGCACTGCATCGGCAGGTTTGCGGTCACGAAAGAGATGTCATCAACAAACAGTTCCGCCTCGGGGAAATCGGTATAGCACATCACAGGTATGACCTTTCCCTCCATCCCTGGCCACGTCCAATGAAGAAGCAGATGAAGCGTATGAGAAGAAGTGTTCCAGCGACTGCGGTAATAATAATACCTGTCTTTGGGAAGTCCGGCTAAGTCTATGATACCGAAATAACTGCTTCGTGAAGGCCACATACCCTCGGCATTATAGGGATAGTTCTCGCCTAGATAGTCAAAACCAGTCCAAACAAACTCCCCCAATATCCATGGCTTGCGATCCTGGTACCAGTCGCCCAGAAATCTCCTCATCATGACTCTTTCCTGCATGGTACCACCAGGTCGCATAGTTGCCTTTGAAGTTCGTCATGCCTACAAAACGGCTTCTCGTTGTCCACTCTATTATAGACAACCTCCGCTGCCGTATTCTCGTGAACGACATAATGCAACTTATTTTGCACAATAACGAAGAACATTTTTGCTTTCTCTTTTCACTGGCTTATTTCTCTTCTCTTTAAATGCACATATACTTGGTCTTATGGACGTTCTGGGGTCACGTCTCGTTCAAAAATCAATTTGGGAACAAAAAAATGAAGCGTCCCTCGGAAATTGCCCCGGCAGGACGCTTCATTGTCATGTCATGCTCATGCACCGCAATCCTCTCCTGATACCGGCTAGCATTGCGGCGCATGTTTTCTAATAATTGATATACTCAGTTTCGCCCCAGTCATCGTCAATATCCATCATGCTAAAGTCATACGCCAGACCCGCGAAGAATGATCCTTTGGCCACAGTAAGTTTGTTCACTTTCATGGGTACGGCAGAGAAGGTACGTCCCACAATCACCTTGTTCAAGGTATCTGTCGCACTCACCTTGATATCCATGGATTCGGAAGCCCCCGTAAGGAAAAGGTACATGGTGACCGATTTGCCAGCCTGACCCTTATAACTATCAGGTATGCTGATGACAGCCTTCCGCCCCGTCTTCTCCGCAGCCAGCCCGGTAAGGGCATTAAGTACGGTTCCACCGCCTGCCGTCTCGAAGCAAAACGTATTCGCCTTGCCCGGTATCGTATCCGTAATCTGCATCCGAAACGCGGACATCCTGCGGTGCAAAGTAATATTCGTCTGCAACGAAGTTTTCTCGTCCACTATGAGCGACTGCGTGCTAAGGAATGTTTGCGGCACATATTCCTCGTCAAAGTATATGCGCTCAGGACTGTCCATGTGGCAGGTCTTGTCGCTGCCATAGCCCAAGAACACCAAACGATAGTTTCCGTAAGGCAGATTGACCGTAAAGGTTCCGTAGCCCTCGCTGCCCTTGTCCGCCACTTGCAAGGCTCCCTTCATCTTGCCTGTAGACTCGTCGAAGACACCAAATGCCAAGTGCGTCACAACAGTGGATTCACTGATCGGAACGGAACGAGTGGTCTCGTCGAAATCCTGCTGGACATAGTTGGTGATGGTAAACTCAAGGCTCTTCTCTCCCTTTACGGGAGCAAGTTCATTACTCGTGCATGCCGTGAGCATAATGCAAAACAGCACAGCATTCCAAAAGATTGTTTGTGTTGATTTTCTCATTTTCAAAATATTTTTGTTTTTTATCGTAATTTCTTCGTTCTTAGGCATAAAAGGAGACTTGTGTCGTTTGTCTTTAGTAACAAAGACCGCATATAGTTTTCTTTATGTTGTGCAGAATGAGGAAACGACAGTTTACTGTCCGTGACGAGCCTCTTTACAGAATCTCGTTCAAGAACTGCGGAACGACATCCACTCCCGGATGCCCGCCCCTCCCATTGCGTTCTTCCTGCTTTCTCTGTTTCTCTCCTCCTTTCTCATTATTTGAACATATTTATCTGCCAAGTAAACTTGCAGCCAACATATCTGCTCTTCGTTGTCTTATTATATTACGGCAAAAAATATTTCTGCCATATGTAAAGTTACGATAATTATACATTCGCAAGCACAAAAGAGACAACTTTTTCAAACATCATGCTTTTTAGGCGTTTTTACTGGAAAAGAAAAACTCCTAATTCCGTTGGGGAATCAGGAGTTTGCCGTGATTTGCTTTTCTTCAAAGTGGTGCCACCAGGAATCGAACCGGGGACACAAGGATTTTCAGTCCTTTGCTCTACCAACTGAGCTATGGCACCATGCATTTAACGCGTTGCAAAGATAAGGATAAAATCCCATCCCCACAAGCGGAGAGCAAAAAATTGCAAAAGAGAGGAGCGGTTAGCATTTTTTTGTGTAACTTTGCAGCGGTTTCAAGCAAAGGTGAAGCCATCGGATAGTAGCGCAGTTGGTAGCGTACTACGTTCGGGACGTAGGGGTCGGGAGTTCGAGTCTCCTCTATCCGACACTAACATACATGAGAAAGACCATTAGCAGAAGACTCTTCCATACAGCATTGTTCATAGCAGCGGCACTCTGTTGCACAATTGCTGCGCACTCGCAAGAAAGCAGCCAGGGAAAAGCCTCATATTATTCCAACAAACTGCACGGCAGGCGAATGAGCAACGGAGAACCCTACCACCGTGACAGCATGACATGTGCCCATCTCAAATATCCTTTAGGCACAAAACTGAAGGTCAAGAACCCGAGGAACGGCAAGGAAGTGATTGTGGAAGTGACTGACCGCGGGCCGCACACCAAGCGTTTCTCCATAGACTTGAGCTACGCAGCAGCCCGCGAACTTGACATCATCAGTTCCGGATTCTGTTTAGTGGAAATAACGCCCTGGTATGGAGACAAAATACCCTACCGTACAGACAAGACGGAATACGACTTGCCCACCCCGGATTTTACCACCATGCCCGTCAGGACATGGAACTATCCTGTATGGAAAAAGGACTCTGCAGAGTCTACTGAGCCAGCAGACCAGCAGAGCGACGATAGTCAACTGTAGCCAAATAACGGCGGAACTGGGCATCCACAAGCATCTCACTGGCCTTCTGCCAAGATGCCTGAGCCTCAAGGCAGTCACTTAAAGTCTCCATGCCTGCCTTATACTGCTTCTGACTGAGTTGCATGTTCTCTTCAGCCTGCTCCAAAGACTTCTGAGCCAATTGCACCTCCAGTTGAGCCTCATCCAGATTATTTGCAGCCTGCTGAAGTTCCAGCAGCATCATCTCACGCTTGTCAGCCTGCTCTTCCTGAGCCAATTGGAGTTTGACCTTAGCAGCCTTTACCTTCTGGGCATTCGCACCAAAATGATAGAGAGGAACGCTCAGAGTGACACCTCCACCGAAGTTCCAGCCGTCAAGCAGTTTCCTTCCGTTAAACTCCACGCCATTGGTATATCCATACTTGGCCATGAGAGCCAGGCTGGGCAACATGGAACTCCGTGCCACGCGCACCTGTTCTGCCGCCATGTGTGTCTGATACTCCAGCATGGCACTCTCCGGTCTCTGTGACACATCAGAAGTCTGCACCTGCTCCAAAGACTCAGTCTGAGGATACTCACTCGACACCTCCACCGGAGTGTCGAGCGGTTGCCCGGTCACGTGGCAAAGATTCATGCGTGCCAAACGAAGGGCATTCTCTGCCTTGCGAAGTTGAAGTTCCACCTCATCCAGCCGCACTCCCACCTTCAGGCGGTCATTCTGCATGCGCAACCCATGCCGCACTGCACTCTCCACATTCCGGTCAAGTTCCACCAGCAGAGCCTTGTACTTCTGAGCAACAAGCACCAGTTCACCTGCCTTCACCACTTTGGCATAAGCATCATCAACAGACTGAATAACCTCAGCCTCGGTCTTTCGTTCGGCCTGCCGGTAAAGAGCCACAGCCATCTTGCTCATCTGATAAGAAGCACGTATCTTGCCTCCCATGTAAAGGGGCTGTTTCAGAAAAACAGAACCAGAGAATATGGCATCCAGATCATACTTCATCTTAACACCGGGGAAATAGGCATAAGTGCCGGAAGGAACAAAGCCCGAGGCTCCGACAGAGCCCACGGGGAGCATGCCTCCATCAATTCCCAGAGAACCATTACCGGTGTCATAGAAAACTCCGGCCTGAAGGGAGAAGTCGGGGAAGAACTGTGCCCACACGCTCTTTTGGGTATGCAGAGCCTGTTCTGTGCTGAAAATGGCAGACTTGCGAGCGTGATTGTGCTGCAGAGCCATTTGCCTGCAGGCCTCTATGGTAAGGGTCTCTGAAGCAGCAGGCACGGCTGCCAAAGACAGGAGCAGAACGAAAAAAGTCTTCTTCATAACATTTCTTGATTAGGATTCCTTTACTGCACAGCCATTCTTAATACCGAAGAACATGGCATAAAGTACCGGTATGAACAGCAGCGTAATGAGTGTGCCAAACATCAGACCTCCCATAATGGTCACAGCCATGCTGCCAAACATGGCATCGGTGAGCAGAGGTATCATGCCAAGGACTGTGGTGAGGGATGCCATCATGACAGGACGCAGACGGCTCTGACTGCTGCGCACCAACGCCTGAACCGGCTCAACGCCCCGGCTCAACTGGAGTGATATCTCGTCCATGAGCACAATGCCGTTCTTGACCACCATACCTATCAGCCCCAACGCACCCACAATGGCGACGAAGGTGAAAGTCTTGCCCGTAAGCAATAAAGTAAGCACCACCCCCACAAATACCATGGGCAAACTACACAGGATAATCAAGGGTTTACGGATATCGCTGAAAAGCATTATCAAAATGGCTATCATCAAGATGACGGCCAAAGGGAAGTTGGCGAACAGGTACTTCATGCTACGGTCGCTGGCAGACTTCTCACCCTGCCATTTGAGCGAATAGCCCGCGGGCAGTTTGATTTTCTCTATCTCCTTTGCCAAAGCAGCACGCGTCTTCTCAGTCTCCTGTCCCGGACAAGGCGAACACTGTACCCTCTGCATGCGCTGTCCATTGTAACGAGGCACCACGGGGTCTTCCCACTCCACTTTCACATCACGGCTTACCTGACGCAGGGGAGTTGTGCTCATCAGATCGGCCAGCAACTGCTCCTTGGTAAGCGTCCCCGTACGCAAGCGTATCAGATTGTCCTCATTGGCCAACCCCATCAAGGAAGGCATGGCAGAGAACACCTGCAAATCCTGCAGGTTGTCAACAGGCTCGCCTTTCTCATTCACACATTTCACATATATTGTGTTGGGAAAGACACCCTCATAAAAGTTACCCACCGGCAAACCGCCTCCGGCAGTCAGCAATGACAGGCTGAGGTCACTCCTGCTCAAGCCTATGCTCCTGGCAGCAGCCTGGTTGTAATCCACATTAAGCACAGGCACCTTGGGTTCCCAGTCAGTCGTTATCAAACGTACCTTGCCACTCCGCTCCATGATGACGCGTGCACTGTCAGCCAAGGCATGCAGTACTGCAGGGTCTGATCCCTGGAACTGCAGTTCAATGGGATACTTCTTGAACATCAGGTTATACTTCTTCATCTTGACATACGCTTCAGGATAATGGACAGTAAGGTATTGCTGTATGTCCTCAATATTATCATCCAAATCCCTAGCAGACTTGAAGTCAATGATCAGTTCGCCATAAGAAAGCGATGGCGTGGCCACCGTACGTACCAAATTATAACGCCCCGGTGTTCCTCCAATGGAAGCAGTCACATGGGTCACTTCCGGTCTGGTGTGCAAGTAAGCCTCTATGCTCTTGAAATCCTTCTCCACACGGGTGCTGTTGCATCCTTCGGGAAGTTTATATTCCATATAGCACTGATTGTAGGCCATGTCTGGGAAAAAGCCCTGATGCACATACGGATAACCGAACACAGCCAGGCACAGTAAGACAAGCATTGCCAATGAGGTACTCCAGCGATGGGCAATACAGAAGTTAAGCATACGTCCCAGGATCCTGTACATCTTACCTTCATAGAGTTGCGCCTCATTCTCACCCTTATCAGAAGCAGCGGAAGCCTTGAGCCAGCGGTTGGACATCAGAGGCACATGAGTCAGTGCCAAAAGCCAACTCAGCAACAAGGAAACGGCAAGCACCACAAAGAGGTCATGAACATAAATACCTGCGGTGTCGGGAGACATGAAAATGGGCAGGAAAGAGAGTATGGCAATGGCCGTGGCACCTAAAAGAGGCATGGCCGTGCGTCGGCCAACCTCGGTCATGGCCTCAAGACGAGGCTTGCCCAACTTCAAGTCTACCAGCACCCCGTCTACTATTACTATGGCATTATCCACCAGCATACCCATTGCCAGGACAAAGGATGCCAACGAGACACGCTGCATGGTGCCGCCCATATTTCCCAGAACCAGGAACGAGCCAAAGACAATCACCACCAAACTGATGCCTATGATAAGGCCACTCCGGAATCCCATTGTGAACATAAGCACTACAACCACAATGAGCACAGACTCTATAAGATTGAGCACAAACTGCCCCAGAGATTCGGTAACGCGCTCGGGCTGATAGAAGACCTTATGGCAGTCAAGCCCAGTGGGGAAGCGCTCTGCCTTCAGTTCAGAAATACGCTTCTCAACCGCATCCCCAACCTTGACTATATCAGAAGTACTTGACGAAGCCACCAGAATGCCCAAAGCATGCTGTCCATCATAAGTGATGGCATTGCGCACAGGCTCCTCTGTGCTCTTCTCCACCTTGGCAATATCAGAAAGGCGCAACTGGTCTGACTCGTGCCCCTGTATAATCATGCTGCGTATGTCCTCCACCTGGCGGAACTTATCAGCCACGGTCACCCTCACCCTTTGGTCACCGTTATCATAATAGCCAGCATAGGAAGTCTTGTTCTGCCCGCTTAATGTTGCCAGCACTTCGGCAGGCAAAACACCCAGACTGGACATCTTGTCCTGAAGCAGACGTATGTGGATGCAGTCTTTTTGGTTGCCGTAGATATCCACACGGTCCACATTGTCCACGTTGCTGAGTTCTCTCTTCATCAGTTCGGCATAGTCATTCAGTTCCCGTTCAGACAGCCCATCTGCAGTCAGAACGTAAAACATGCCATATACCGTAGAGAAATCCTCCTTGGTCACAGAAGTGTTTGCCCCGGCTGGCAATTCCGTCTGGGCATCATAGACCTTACGGCGCAGCCTGTCCCAACACTGCTCCACATCGGCATTGCTCACCGTGCTGCGCAACTCCACCTGTATGATGGAAAGGTCATTATATGAATAACTCTCTATATTGTCCAAGTCTCCCATGGTGCGGATACGCTTTTCCAGCACATCCGTAACCTCCATCTCCACCTGGTGAGCCGAGGCTCCAGGGTAAGTGGTCACCACCATGGCCAGTTTCACTTTCACCTGAGGGTCTTCCAACTTGCTCATTTCATAGCAAGCATAAGCACCGCCCAGCATGAACACGGCCACCAGAAAGTACACCAGCAACCGGTTGTTGAATGCCCATTTACCCAAATCCATCACAAAAGTCCTCCTACATTAGTTTTAGACACTGGAGCCATAAGTCTCACCTTTTGTCCGTTGGAAAGATGATGTACACCGGTTGACACCACCAATTCCCCAGGCTTTATACCGCCCTGCACCTCGGCTGTCCCATCAGTGTGCAACGCCTGCACCTCCACAGGAACTTGGCTGACGCTCTTGTTTGACGGGACATAAGCAAACACATAAGCCTTTCCCTCCTGCTCAATCAAAGCCGTAGTGGGTACAACAACCCCAACGCCAACAGAGTCTGTCACACTGATACTCACCCATGAAGACATGCCTGGGGCAACCTTCTCCATCTGTTTAGGCAGCGCCAAGCGCATGGTATAAAGTTGGTTGGCATTTGCCTGAGGCAAGATTCCAATCAACGTCAAAGGCACGCGCACACCAGGCAACACATCAAAAGTACAGGAATAACCGCTGAATTTCTCCCTGGCCAGATAAGAGATGGCCGGAAGGTTTACTTCCACCTCCAGCGAATTGTCAGACAGCAGTTTCACGATAGGTAACCCCGCAGAAACGTTCTCCCCACCTGAGAAATATCGTTTCTGCACCTTGCCTGAAAAGGGAGCCGTCAGACGTGTATAGGCTAACTGGTTCCTATGATTCTCCAGTTTTGCTTCTATCTGTTTTAGTCCATAACGTGCTTTGTCATAGTTGCTGGCTGTAGTGCCTTCCTCTTGATAGAGTCCCATGATTCTCTCTGCATCAGCCTTCACCTGAGCATACTCTGCCTCAGTGGCACTCAACTGGACTTTATAATCCACAGGATCTATCTCTGCAAGCAACTGTCCGGCCTTCACATGGTCGCCCCCATCCACATATACGCGCTTCAGTATACCCGCCACCTTAAAAGAGGCATTCACCTCGGTGGAAGCAACCACATGCCCAGGATACTGTAATTCTATTGCATCTTGGGGGGATCTGACCGTATCTACTCTCACCACAGCCTCCGTCTCTTCAGACACCTTCACCGAATTTCCGCAAGACGAAATCACCGGCATCAGAACCGGAAGAACAAAAAGAAATCTTTTCACGTCCATAATCCTTTCCTTTTTATCTCGTTTTACGCTGCAAAGTTATGATTATTGCATGGCCAGGTAAAGGCTAAAACGAGCGTAAGATTGTTCAAAATGTAGTTTTGCCCCTTTTCTTTCATTATTCCCCGCACTTTTTGCACACTGAATATTCTTTTTTAATAACTTTGCTTCCATGGAAAAGATATGTCTGCCTTTTGAGCGTTTTGCACTGAATTCGCTGCAGAATGCTATCATGTCAAACCGCAACGTCCTGCTCAACAAGGACTCCGGAGGTCTGTTCTATTGCCAACAGGGAGAAGCCATCGTAAAAGCGAATGGCAAAACCATCCACATCAAGCCCGGTGACGTGTACATCTACCTTCCATCCTCATACGTAAACATCATTAGCACATCGCCTGACTTGAACGGCATAACTTACAAGACCACAGTAGATAAAGCCCTGAGCATGCTGGAAAACACTTCTTATGCAACAAGCATACTGATGCTAAGGGAAAATCCATGCATCAACCTCTCAGAACAGCAACGTGCCCTGCTGGAAGAACTTTTGGATGCCATTGACCAACGTACCAAAATCTTTTACACGCTGAAAAGTGATGCAGACAACAAGGCTTTCATGCAACTCTCACTTGTCAAACTGGGAGAAATTATCTTAAATGAAATCTTCTATTATTTCTTCACCAACCAGCCTGCAACACAACCCGTCAGAGACTCAAATGACTTCATCTGCCAGACCTTCATGGCAGCGCTCCTTCAGAACTACAAGCAACAGCGCGACATTAAATTCTACGCCCAACGGCAAAGCCTGACACCAAGGTACTTCTCCACACTGATACAGAGAACAACCGGGCGCACTGCCAAGCAGTGGATTACACAGATAACCATCAATAGCCTGAAGCAGACACTACTCTACTCTGGCAAAAGCCTCAAGGAAATAGCCATTGAATTCAACTTCCCCACCCAAAGTTTGCTCGGGAAGTACTTCAAGACAAACGTTGGCCTGTCGCCCACGGAATTCAAGAAACAGGAAAAGGAACAATACAAACTGGCAATGCAAAGGAAGACGCAGAGATAGTTCCATGCAAGCCTGCTGAACCGTATCCCCGAAACCCACGCATAAGGATATGTATCGCGCATATTATTTTTCCAACTAGAAAAAAATATTTCTCCAACTGGGAAATTATTTTTTCCCAGTTGGAGCGTTTTTGTGAACTCTTCTCAAGAATCATGCCAAAAGGCTCTTGCAGGAAAAAACATGCCGTATCTGAGACACGGATTTCCTTGCTCTTCCGGGACAACACGTATTACCTGACCGGGACATACATATTGCCAGGACAGGAAATACGTGTTGCACGAGAGGCCGGACAGCCTGAAGCAATTCCAAGCATCACATAAAGCATAGGAACAACGGCGAGGGATTATGCCTATTTCATTATGGCACAGCCTCGTTATGTTATCCAGGCAGTCCTGCGTACCAACTTACCAACGCACGGGAGCGTCTGGCACGTTGGCATCTTCCATGAAACCCGAGATAGGGTGTTGTTCATACTGCACGCAAATCATCACCATTTCCCCATCTCCGGAATTGCGCAATGCACGTACCCCAGCAGGTGAGACACGTATCACACTTCCTTCACTGACCGGAAACACCTCGCCATCCACCTGATAATCGCCTTTTCCCGAGAGAATGACATAAAGTTCCTCATGAGTCTTGTGGGAATGCAGAAACGGGGCATCCTCGCCTGCTGCCAGTTTCTGTACAGACACTTGTGCACCTGTCATCTGGAGTTCCTCTGCCAAGAACTGCTTTCCCTGTACATCACACCACTTTCCAATGTTCTTAACTGTGTAATTCTTCATTGCCTTCTTTTGTTTACCATATTTGTTTTAACTACTGCAAAAGTATGGTGGGAAAAGCACTCATACAAGAAGGCACTTGAAAGTAAGCAAGTTACCTAAAGGTTAGTTTTGGCAGAGACAAGAACTTGAGATTTTGCGTTTAACTTTATTTAAGAATTTTCATGTGGGCGGTCGTACGCTCGCGGTCGGCCAGGATGTCATGCATATGCTCCTTTGCCCACTGAACCAGCAATTCCACAGGGATAAGAAAAGACTGTGCCCGCTCCGTAAGTGCATACTCCACACGGGGAGGTACCTCGGGATAAACCTTACGACTGACAAACCCGTCCTCCTCCAGAGTGCGCAGAGTTTGAGCAAGAGACTTCTGAGAAATGTCACACAACGTCCTCTGCAATTCGCTGAAACGCATTACCCGCTCTGCCTTTAGCGTAAGCATTACGAGTAACGACCACTTGTCGCCCACACGCGCAAGCACGTTTCGTATAGGACAACATGCCAGCATCTCTCTTGTCATTCCCGATTCCATATACATTATATATAATAGGACACAGTTGAACCGTCAAAGCCCCAAGGCACGTGCAACTCTTCGCCCATGTCCATGAAAGCCATTCCGTCCACAGATTATACTTACAGCACACATACGATGACAACAAGGGAGCCCTTCAAGCCATCGCATATGATTTCCAGGCAAAGATAGCATTTCCACGAACAACCGCCAAGCAAAGAAAGAAAAGTTCCTATACAAAAAGCCGCACAGAGTGGAGGCAGGCTAAAGGAAAATCCTTATCTTTGCGGGCGAAAAGAAATCACACAAGAACAGAGAACAAGAAATGGATGACTATCACGCGGAGAACATGACCAAGTGAAAGCCCCCTGATGAGCATGGTTCGGAATCCATCACGGGAGGCTGGCTTTTTCATGCAATCCCACACATTAACAAGGAACGAACAATGCGAACATTCTGGAATACAAAGAATGGTCTGCGTGCCATAGACGAGTGGCAACCCAACTGCTGGGTGCAGGTAACATGTCCCACACAAGAGGACACACGCTTTCTGGAGGATACTCTGGGAATACCCGACTATTACATTTCCGACATTTCCGATACCGATGAGAGAGCACGCTATGACATTGATGAAGGCTGGATACTCATCATCTTACGTATCCCATACGTAAAGGAAACCAAAAGCAGAACGCCTTACACCACCATTCCCTTGGGCATTATCATGAAGGGAGATGTGCTTATCACGGTATGCAATTTCGAGACCAACATGATGATTGACTTCGTCACATACCAGCAAAAACGTGGCCTTGGATTTACTGACTCTGTGGATATGATATTCCGTCTGTTCCTATGCAGTGCGGTATGGTACCTGAAAAGACTCAAGCAAATCAGCACACTCATCGACAAGGCCAAACAGCACCTCGACCGCAATGTAAGCAATGATGACCTCATTGCATTGAGCCGTCTGCAGGACAGCCTCACATATTTTGCCACATCAATACGTGGCAATGAGAATCTGTTGTCAAAGTTGAAATTCAAACTGCCCGTTGACGAACTGGATGCAGATATGATTGAGGACGTGAACATTGAGATGAGCCAGGCACGGGAAACCACCAACATATACTCCAATATCCTAAATTCCACCATGGACACCTATGCCAGCATCATCAACAACAACATGAGTGGCGTAATGAAAATGCTCACCAGCATCAGCATTATACTCATGTTCCCCACACTGATAGCCAGCCTGTTTGGAATGAACCTGGTAAATGGCATGGAAAAAGCATGGTGGGGTTTTCCCATGGCACTTGGGCTTTCGGTGGGTGTGACAGTACTTTTCATGTGGTATTTCAAACGCAAGACTTGGATTTAAGCATAAAAATGAAAAAAAACGCCCCGCCATTAGGCAGGATGGGATATTTTGACTTATTTTGTGTCTGAATAACCCCATTACAGGGATAAAGAAGTAAGTTTCAACTCAAAAAACAGCATGATGGAGTCACCAGAGACTAACGAGACCACTGCCATGGAGCAGTCCACTGAGATCAATGCAGAAGCAACGCTGAATGCACCCGTATCAGATTCCGACGCCAAGGAAAACGTTGGAGAAAATACTGTCATCGAGGAAACGCAGCCGAAAGACGTTGTCGAGGAAACCACAGGCGAAAACGAACGCACTCTGACCACCACAATATATAAGACCAAGGACGAGGTGGTGGCACGAGCCAGGCAGATTGTCCAAGACGGAGAATCGTCAGACAAGCAGGAACTGGACTTGCTGAAACAATTGTTCTACAAGTTCCACAATGCAGAGGCAACGGAGGCACGCAACGCACACTTTGAGGCAGGCGGCACAGAAGAGACATTCATGCCACCCATTGATCCTACAGAGCCCGTCTTCAGGGCTGCCATGCAGACCATACGCGAACGCAGAGCGGCCCTACTGCAAGAGCAGGAACTGCAAAAGAAGAAGAATCTGGAACGGAAACTGCAAATACTGGAACGTATACAGCAACTGGCATCCACGCCCGAAGAAGCCAATGAAGCATTTGATGAACTGAAGGCACTCCAGGCCGAGTGGAAAGAAATCAAGGCTGTGCCGGCCGAGCATGCCACGGAGTTGTGGAAGAATTACCAACTCTATGTGGAGCAGTTCTATGATCTCTTGAAATTGGGACATGAGTTGCGAGACTACGACTTCAAGAAGAATCTGGAAACCAAGACACGGCTCTGCGAGCAAGCCGAGGCTCTGGCAGATGTCAGCGATGTGATACAGGCATTCAACCAGTTGCAGAAACTGCATCAGGAATGGAAGGAGACCGGGCCTGTAGCCAAGGAGCAAAGAGAAGAATTGTGGACACGCTTCAAGAACGCCTCCACGATCATCAACAAGCGCCATCAGGCTCATTTTGAAGCCATCAAGCAGGCCGAGGAAGAGAATTTGGCCAAGAAGACTGCACTCTGCGAAGAACTGGAAGCACAGAAGACCGATGGTCTGAAGACCTTTGCCGACTGGGATGCCGTAACACAAAAAATCATTGACCTGCAGGCACAGTGGAAAACCATAGGCTATGCCCCGCAGAAAGTCAACGCGCAGATATTCGAGAGATTCCGTAAGGGATGTGATGCCTTCTTTGAACAAAAGTCACGATTCTTCCGTCAACTCAAAGAAGAACTGAACAGCAATCTGGCAAAGAAGAAGGAACTGGTGGAAAAGGCTGAAGCACTGGCCGGCAGCACAGACTGGCGCAGCACAAGCGACATCCTCGTGAACCTGCAAAAGCAATGGAAAGAGATTGGCTCAGTACCCCACAAGTATTCCGATGCCCTGTGGAAACGCTTTGTGGGTGCATGCGACCGTTTCTTCGAGGCAAAGCAGAAAGCACACGCAGAAGTACACGGTGAGGAAAAAGCCAACATGCAGCAGAAGCAGGACATCATCAGTGCCTTAAAGGAAATTGCAGCCAAAGAAGGCGAGGACATCATGCAGCAAGTCAAGGAACTGCAGCAAAAATGGAATGAGACCGGACACGTACCTTTCCGGGAAAAAGACCGTCTCTACAAAGAGTACCGCGCAGTGTGCGATAAGATTTATGATGCTTTCTCGGCCACACAAAGACAGCGCAGGATAAGCAACTTCCGCTCAAGCCTGGCACAGAAGATTGAGAAAGGAGCAAGTACCATTGACAATGAGCGTCAGCGTATGGCAAGAGCCTACGAACGCATGCAGGAAGAACTGAAGACCTATGAGAATAACCTCTGTTTCCTGACAAGCAACAGCAAGAAGGGCAACAGCCTGGTTGACCTAGCCAAGAAGAAGGCAGACAAACTGCGCGAGGAGTTGAATCTGCTGGCTCAGAAAATCAAGGCCGTGGACGAGCAGATAGCCAAGAATAAAGAAGACAAAGCAGAATAAGCGCATACACGCAGATTGATTTTACAGAAAAATATCAAGAGAGGCTGTGCCTAAACAGGCATGGCCTCTTTTTATGAAGTATTATAATTTCGTTCATTCCTTTTATACTTGCACACAAGGCAAGAAAGTCTTTGTAAAAGACCGCAATCAAGAAAATCTTTCGTAACTTTAACCCGGCATACACACAGCATGCAAACAAGCAACCACTATAAACAAAGCCATATCCGACAACACTACTAAACAGACATACATATGAAGAAACTTTACGTTTTTGCTGTCATGGCACTATGTGCATCAGCGGGCTACACGCAAGAGAAGAGCATGCGCGTGCAGAAGACTGATGGAACATTCACCATTACAAGAGTGAATGAAATCAGCAAAATTCACTTTCTCAGCATCGCCGACCCAGGCAAAGCCATGGTTGTGACCACCACCGATTCCAACCAGGCAACAATGCTTTTTAAGGATCAGCCCTACATCACCATGTCAGAAGGCAAGTTGTCCGTGTCATCGACATCATCCGACACCCCGGTGGAAATCGAGATAGACAACATCTTGGAAATCAAATTCAGGGATGCCACATCCATTTCAACTCCCACTGAGGACTCAGGCATCGTGTGCGTGCTTCAACCAGGAGCAGCCCTCTTCAGAGGCTTACCTCAAGGAATGAGAGTCACCGTGTGCACCACAGATGGCCGCAGCATACCCGTTCAACCCAGTACTGACGGCGAACTGCAACTCAGTCGTTCAAAATTCGGCAAAGGCATCTACGTGGTGCACATCGGTACATTCTCCACCAAGATAACACTCTGACCATCATCATTGACCGAACACGAACAATTCCATTTCACTTAACCATATCCAAAAACATGCAAGATATGAAAAAAACGATAGCACTTGCTGCCTTCACTTTGGGAGCCTTGAACCTCAGTGCCCAGAAGACAGACATGATCATGCACTCCACCAATGGCAACATCACTATCACCAATGTGGACGATGTGGATAAAATCACCTTCACAGACACGACGTACAACCTCAATGCCGACAAGGACAGGATACTTGAGTATAACGAACTAACCTGGCCGGAAGACCGTCTGCTGCCAATGTTCCTCCCTCCTGCAAAAGTTGTCAGAGCCATTGACATGCGCGCAGCCTCACTCAGCGACCAGGAACGCGTGATGTTCTGCACCCTGCAAGGCATTATCAACCGCACACGTCCACGCATTATTCTCTACAACCACAACGAAGAGCCACAGACCACCTGGCCCAAAGCACACAACCTGAGCGTAAGAAACATGGCTTCCAGTTCTTCTTACCAACTCATAAGACTTTTCAGTAAGGAAATCAAAGGACTGGTACTCTACAGCACTGAAAAGAGCGAACATTACGCCAACTTGGCAGCCACCGTGGCCGGACTGGAAAGGGCACTGCCTGTCACAGAAGAAATACGGCAAAAACTCATCAAAAATGGCATGGACTTCCCTGTTGTGGAAGATTTCACCTCTCTCACAATGTCCACTCCGCAGGAAATATATGAATATCTCTACGAAAACTACTGGGACAGGTGCAACCACCGTCTTCTGGTGAGCCTCAATCCCAACATCCCTTACGTGCACGACATAGCAGCAGCGGCCGGATCGGCCACAGTATGGCTTGACCCACGCAACAGCACAGAGAAAGCCGTGCTTGAAAAGATGCTCAAAGACTTGACTCCCGGCCGCGACTTGGTTATAGGATGGTATCATGAAGAGCGTGCAGGGGTGGGACTGGTAACAAAATACGGACTGTCAACAGTACCCGCAGATTTCTTTGAGAATGCCTCTATCTACAGTTCCGTCAATGTGCCCATCAACATTCCACCCGTACCCAAAAGGCCAAAACTCGAGAACAAAGTCTACGCCACAGTCTATATCAGCGATGGAGACAACATCCAGTACTGCCAACATGCCATGGCCAAAATCTTCGAGCAGAGCGGCAGAGGCAAAATGGCAATGAACTGGACCATAAGCCCTGCCCTGGTTGAGTTTTCCCCACAGATGCTCAACTACTATTACAAGAAGGCCAGCACAAATGACTGTTTCGTCTGCGGTCCATCCGGCTTGGGATACACCATGCCTTACGATGCGCACAACAAGCGTTGGAACACCGCTCTCCGCAAAGACTTCATACCTTATGCACGCCTCAGCCAGCGCTATCTTGAGAAAGCTGGACTCAGAGCGGTTACCGTATGGGATGAGGTAAACGCCTACCAGCGCAAAGCCTATGCCGATGAATGCAAGTATCTCTACGGACTCACCATTCAAGACTGGGAACGCCAGACAGGCAGACTGCAAGCCACAGTACAGGATGGGCGACTGCCCTTCATCCCCAACTATCCCTGCTATGCAAACGGAGTGGATGTAATCACAGACTTCTTCAACCGTGACATAAAGAACTTCAATGGTTCAAAACCAATATTCGTCTCCGGACAAATCTCTGTATGGGATGGGGGACCGGACAAACTCATTGAGTTGAAGGACAGGCTTGATGCACTCTCACCCGGTAATGTGGAAATAATCAGAGCCGACCACTTCTTCAACCTATATAACGAATACAGGCACCTGCCTTTCAACCTGACCATGACCGAGGGCACGCAACTGACATCATCGGCATCCCAAACCAAAGCAGAAGTGGCAGCAGACGCTTCTCCCTCGGAAGCCTACATGTGGGTATCCTCCAGCAACGATGGACAAGGCTGGATACAGTGTGATTTCGGCGAGTCCTACTCCATCAGTCGCTATGTGGTGCGGCATGCCCAGACAGCCGGTCTTGGCCGCGAACTCAACACACGTGACTTCACCGTGGAGACCAGTCTTGATGGCAACACGTGGACTTTGGCCGGAGCACACACCGGCAACACGGAAGCCGTAACCGACATTTCCATCAGTCCCGTGGATGCACGCTATGTAAGAGTATCGGTAACCGATGCGGGATCCGATGGAGTGGCTCGTATCGCCGACCTGGAAGTCTACGGATCCCACTGATGGTCTGCCCCTGACACATCACTGTTGCCCAGCCAAAAACATGGCAGGTGCAGAAACAAGACAAAACGAACAGGAATGCTTTCTCACGCAGAGGCTTCCTGTTCGTTTTATCTTATGAACACTTATGTGTTCCTTCGCTCATTTATGTGGCCACTCCACATGAGCATCACGGAATGTACAGTGTCAATTGAGGCAGAAACGGCTGTCAATACACATTGATGGGCTGGCTTACCGAGAAGGATTCCGTAAGCACGATGTCTTCTGCCGAGCGTCCTATCATTGCCTTGAACTCTCCCGGTTCAACGGTCAGTTGCATAGAACGGTTCCACAGTGCAAGGTCACGTGGCTCAAGAGTAAAACTGATGGTCCTGGCCTTTCCCGGAGCCAAATTGACTTTCTTGAACTTACGGAGTGCCTTGACAGGCGTGGTAACGGAACTGACAACATCATTAAGATAAAGCTGCACAACTTCCTTACCCTCGCGTTTTCCTGTATTTTTCACCGTCACGTCCACCTGGAAAGACTGTCCGTCTGCACAAGGGGTAACCTTCAGATTGCTATACTCAAAAGTAGTGTAACTCAATCCATGGCCAAAGGCAAAAAGAGGTTCCGTCGAGGAAAACACATAATCGCGGCCAGGCTTGTCAAGTGTTCCAGGTTCCCGGTTGATGCCCCGTGCACTGGGCTTGTAATCGTGGAAGACCGGCAAATGACCCACAGACTGAGGGAAAGTGCAGTTCAGACGTCCCGAAGGATTCACATCTCCCATCAGGATATCGGCTATGGCACTCCCTCCTTCTTCTCCAGGGAACCACGCTTCCAATATGGCCGGAATGTGTTCCTTTTCCCAATCTATTGACCACGGGCGTCCGTGTACGAGCACAAGAACCACGGGCTTTCCCGTTGCATAAACAGCCTGGAGCAGTTCACGCTGGACACCCATGGGATTGATGTCAGTGACATCGTAGCCCTCTCCGGTAACAAAGGGATCCTTCGGCTCATTTTCACCCAAGCCTACGCCCCATCCCAGTCCGGACAGGATTACACTGGTCTCGCCCAACACCACAAGAGCCACGTCACTCTTCTGCGCTGCTTCCACCGCATTGGCAATCCCACTCCGGTCACTTCCGGTAATCTCGCAACCCTTGGCATAGTTCAACTGCACCTTGCTGCCCAATTTCCGCCTCAACCCTTCCAATATAGTTACGCCAGACCTGTTGTCCCTTGTATAGGAATAGTCTCCATATTGTACTTGGTCAGCATTCGGCCCGATTACGGCTATGGACTTTAGGCTTTTGGCATCCAGCGGTAAAAGGTCACCCTCGTTCTTCAACAGTACGACAGATTCCTCGGCAATGGTACGTGCCAGCCGTATGTGCTCCCGGCTATGCACCGTCTTCTTGATTTCGTCAGGATTAGGATAAGGCTTTTCAAAAAGGCCGGCCATGAATTTCATCCTCAGGATTCTTCTTACAGCATTGTCAATAACATCTTCGCCCACCAGACCCTTCTTTACCAGGTCATTCAACTGAGCGTACACATCGGGGCGTGCGGCCTCTATGTCCACACCGGCTTCAAGGGCCATCAGTGCAGCATCAGCAGAATTGGCAGCCACCTTATGGAAATTGTAGAGATGACTCAGACTTCCGTAGTCAGTGAATATTACTCCGGGGAACTTCCACTCATCCCTCAATACTTCCGTCAGCAGCCAGCGGTTGGAGTGTGCCGGTATTCCGTCCACCTCATTATATGAAGGCATTATGGAACATACATTTCCCTTCTTCACCACCATCTCAAACGGGAAAAGATGCAGGGTTCTCATGTCCCGTTCACCCAGTGAGGCCGGCCCAAGGTTTACACCGCCCAAGGGCACGCTATATCCGGCAAAGTGCTTGGCCGTGCACATGAGTTTACCAGGGGCAATACCCTTCTTGCGGGTATACTCTGCCTTTCCCTGCATTCCTTCCACGAAAGCCAGTCCCATCTCGGCTACAAGATAAGGATCCTCTCCGTAGCATTCCTCATTTCGACCGTAGCGAGGATCACGTGCCAAGTCAAAAAGCGGAGAGAGGGCTTGGTCAACACCCGATGCAGACGCCTCCTTTGCAATGGCAGATGCCATGCTTTCTATCAGTTCTGGATTCCATGTACTACCTTGGGCTATAGCCTGTGGAAAGATGGTCGCACCCTTTGCAAGTTGCCCGTGAAGGCATTCTCCTATCTGTATGGGAGGAATGCCAAGCCGTGACTGCTCACGTGCAAAGCGCTTGGTTTCTGCTGACAACCGGGCAATCTCCTCCACACTTATGAAAGGACTTTCAACAACACCGGCACCATTAGGCAACTGGGGATATGCACCCATGCCGTTCATGTTCATCTGTGCAATTTTCTCTTCCAACGTCATACGTTGGAGCAAGTCCTCCACACGCTGGTCAATGTCCGCTTGGGGATCCTTGTAAACCTGTGCGCCAGCATGACATACGATGAGGCTGAAAAAAAGCAATAGACACGTCTTGTATATTCTCATAAGATTATTTTGATGGTTATTTGATTATATGCTATGGTAAGGAGCAATGTCAAATGCCAGACGAGGCAAGTGTTGTTTCCTATTCTTGGGACACAAAATTACGAAATATTTCATTTGCAACAAGCATAACCTGCCAACTTTACCTAATCCACACCCCTTCCCCAACACTCCTGCTATTCCCCCGCCAGCCAGTACCATTTTCATTAGCAGCCTACTGATACCGGAGTTTATCCCCAATCGGCCGACCGAGAACTATCTCCCTTGCTTGTTCTGTGGAACTCTGTTCTGTGTTTCCCGCACTCTCTTTCCCGGTTTACAGCCCACCTCCTCTCGCCGTAGCCCGCTATGCCTTCGGGAATGTAGACCTCAGAATTGAGGCTTGGTCCAAATCGGATTGCCGCAACGTCGTACTCTGGCATCTTGATATTGTCAAGATTTTGGAGACGTGGTGCGAAAATACGCCTGCCCAGGAAAAAAAATAAATCAAGTGAGGAAAATTTTTTTCCTGGTGAGAAACATAAAATCGGGTGGTTGGGCGAAAACACGAATATGTAAAGAAAAAAAGAATCCTGCCCGCTACGCCTTCGGGAAGTTGGTGGTAAACTGAAAAAGACAGCACAGAAAAGCATCAGAACTCTAATGGCCGATTGGGGTTTATATCAACCGGTAGTGGCGTTTCTATTAGTGAGGGAAAAGAAATTAAACTTTTTGCTGAATTGGGAGTTGTTTTGGCTATTTTATTCGTACATTTGCGGCGGACTACATCGCCTTTACTCCAATTGCCACAGTCTGACGAGTCTTTCAAGGCAACAGTCAAGGCACTGCCCACGCCGAGCCAAGTGCAGTGAAACCTCTTACAGAGAGAAAAAGCAACATAAGGCGGACACTGGGTGGGAATAGTCCAGACATATTGAAGGCGTTTACAAGACGCATAGTTCGGTAGACACTCTGAAACGTGAGAAATTTCAATGAATGTTACTGCCACGGACTTTGCAACAGTAAATGTCCCGGGTGTGATTATATCATCCCATATAGACCTTTACACACATGGACTGTGCCCTTTTGCGGGTATAAAGGAATTGTTGTTTATACAGGTCTTCTAACGGTTGAGTATATTCATATCGGCGTGGGCTATACTGTTGTTCGTTCAGCAGTATAGGGCAATTCTCACGGCCTCAGAGTGTGGATCGGACAGCAGACGGTTCCACGCTTGAACCACTATGTGTTTTGTTGGTATCTGTAAATCAAAAGAAATATTACGACATCAATCGGAAATGATACCATAATGTTCCCCATTATTATCATTGGGCTTTCCTTTCATTTATGAATTGTAGACGAATACCAATCTACCATTGTAGAGTAAACAAGCAAGTGCAATTATACAACCATAGAATAATCCTGTAGTGTAAGTATATCATGTTTAAGTGTTCTATTGTTTACACAAGATATGCTTATACTTTTTCAGTAGATAACCTTTGTTATAATCTATTGTGCGCATAGTCCCTTTTCTGAAAGCCCATTCGTATTCTGGTTTATTTGGTATTTCTAATAAATCTGCCATCATTTTCCCACCCACATCACCAGGTATGTATATCTGACTACAGAAATTCTCCCAATAATTCCGATTTTTGATTTCATCATAATATTCATCAAACTCAGCAGCGGTCAGTACAGGTTTATAATCATCCACATTTATATGATAATCGTATATAAGTTTATTGTATATGGAGTTTATAGTCTCGTTTTTATTTCTGGTTAGATTGAAACGTATGGCATCCAGCGATACTGTGTTTTCATCTCTTGTTATACTTTTCCAATGAGTCTGAAGTATGTCACGCGGAAATAATCGTTTGCCACCATCAGCCCAATCACAAATATCCTGTGCTATCCTAGCATTGTGCTTAAAACGAAATGCTTTTACTTGAGATAGATTGTTAAAGTTACAATTTATTCCGCATGTATAGAGGAAACCTTTTTGCATTCCGCTACGTGGAAATACCTGCAAACCGATAGTTGAGAGTTGTTCTCCATTTAGCTGCATCTGAAAATCTCTGTTTATATCAATATTGTAATAGTATAATACTCCATATTCGTGTTTCTCATCCACAATAGGTGAGTATGAATCTGTTTTCCAATCATATTGTTGAGTAGCGAAAAACAGGGCGACATTAATGTCGCTTGTCAGATCTAACAAAGAGGACTTATTATAATAATGCTGTATCAATCCATATAGATTCATTTCAAAGCGCACATGAATCCCATTCAATATCACCCCAATATCCAAAAGTTGTACAAGCGGATGTGACAATATCAAGCGAAACATCTCATCTCCATGAATCATGGAGTCTAAAAAATACCTTTTCTTTGCATCCCTGAACAGGTTTGGTTTACAAGGATTATGGAATTCAGTTTCTCCTCTAAATAAGAATTTTCTATTCTTTAGGTTAGGTTTTAAAGAATATCGACCTGACATAAGTCTATTCATAATAAACTTACTGTCATCCGCATGATTAAAATATGCTACATATGGGTTATCAAAACTATCAATAGGTATTGGCCTTATGTCTTGTTCTTCAATTGGTCTACAAAAGTCCAAAGGACGAACAATCATTGGAGGTCTTTGTCTATAAACATCATTAGCCAATGTTTGCCGTTCAAGATCAAGTATATAATCCCTTGTTTGAAGAATGTTGTCAAATATATATTCGTTCCCAGTAACCATAGAATGATAAATGATTCAACGCGAGTTTGATGAAATATGAATGTCGAAAGTATTGGTGATTAGCGAAAACCGTTGTTTTACAACTATTCTAATGCTGAACATGATACTCTTTCATGATTTTGGCTGTCGTTCGCTGCATCCATAATCGTAGTCTTAAAAGATTGTTTTTTTTGCTACTTCTATGGCATCCCGTTTCAAAATATGATCATTTTCTGTTCCTACAGCATCTATCACTTTGTCGGCGAGCCATAACTTCAGCATCTCGTTTTCATCTTGATGCAGCAATTCTGCAAGTTTGACTACTTGCTCTCGTTTGGCTCGTCTGTCTCCACGCTCAATCTTACTGAACATGGGGGTATCAATCTCTAATGCAGCTGCCAACTGGCGTTGCAACAAACCTTGCTCGTCTCTGAGCTCTCTGATTTTGTTTCCGAATAACATATCTCTTGTGAATTATTTTACTTACTAACATCTGAATCTTGATTGTCCATCATATTTTGAATAAAAACGGTCGGATTTTCATAAATCGGTCGGTTTCTTGGACAGATTAGGACTTTTTCGGTCGGTTTCCGTTATATCTTTTGTCGAATTTCGACGGAATGGTATGAATTTCGACGGAATTCTCTTTGTTTCCCGTCGAATTTCGACGGAATTTGCCGGATTCAAACGTCGTTTACTTCTCAAACCAATTTCGCCCATCTGTCCGTATCAAGTCTTCTTTTTTCATGGCTTTCAATATATCTCCTAAACTACGTAGCTTTTGTTCTTCTGTTTTACCTGATGGTAACACATCTTTGATATATTCATATATGCTATCCCTTTTCGCACCTTCATTGCCAGCATTCTTAAGATATTGAAGTATCATTTGGCGAAGTTTCTCCTTATCCAATCCTTTAGTCTTGGTATATGAAGGTAGTTGGTGCGTATTTTTAGCAACACCTAATGAAATGCTATAATTGGGTGCCTCTCCCTCAATCAACCCTCTGCATAAGAGGTCTTTTGCAACATCCTCATGGATAAGCCTGCCTTTCTGCACAGCGTCAAGCGATATACAATCCCATAGTGAAAGGGTGTTGTTTGTTTTTAATAAATCCGTATATCGCTTATTTATTTCGTTACCGTAGATTCGTACTACCACTTTCTTCCTTGCTGCGTCAATCTCATAATCCGGCATAGGGAAGTGTCTGCGCCATTGCTCGTTAAACATCTTTTTGATACCACGACTCACAGTGTCAATCATATTGAAGTCAACCATTGCCTTGCATAGACACTCATTGCGGAAATAACTCTGGGACTCTTCATTTCTCAATGCATTCTCCAATGTGCCGGGAAGGAACGTACCGGCATTGGAATAATACAAGTAGCCAGGATTTTCCACAAAGTTTATACGCTGCTGTAGCGTATAATCCTGATGAGCGATGCAATTATGGAGTGCTTCACGTATGGTGTAGTCATCATATTGTTTCATTGTATCGGGAAACAGCGTACCTCCAGGCATCTCACGTAATGTCAGGTTGTCAATCTTTGAGAGAATTTCATCTACGGTCAATATGAATGGAACAGTAAAATGTTCGTAGTCTACCACATCCTGATGAGCATCCCGACGAGTCCATGTCACTTGTGCCACAGCAGGACGAAGTTTGAAGGCTGATTCATATTTACCAAGTAAGATGATGGCTGCACGCGTAATGCCTCCATTCTTTGTCAGTCCACATTTTCCGAGAAATGTCTTTACATCCCAAGCGTTTACCTCCGCTGCAGGTATGCGACTGTGAACCTTTTTGAACATCATACGAGCCTTGGCAATAGCAACTTCGTCAAGATCATCAACGGTAGCATCGGGGACAATTTCGGCAGACCAGTCTTTTGTCCCACTTATAGGCTCGTCAAGAATCACATTCATCCGTTCTGCTGTAAGTTCCACGAGAGAATCTTCAATCCTCTGCCAAGCCTTTTTGTGAGCTAATACAGGACGGCGAGGAAGATGCTTAGGAATGTGGATAATCCATACCCTCTTATGGGTATCATCTGTTACAAACTCTTCAATGGACAGACTTTCAGACGACAGATAAGTACACTGTTCCGTAAGTTTGAATGTCGCCGATTGAGGATTGGCAGGTTGTCCGTTAAAGGTAAGCCTTGAAATGTCTGTCCCGACAATCTCAAGAGTTTTGTCTTTTACGCCTATCACAAGATGACCTCCCTCCATGTTAGCGATAGCCGACACGTAGGATATCACATCATCTTTCTCGTCCCCGCAGAACGAGTTCTTCAGATTCTTAAATTCTTTCCATTCGCAGCGAGCATTCTCCTGTGGGTACTCGCGGAGGAGGTATTGCTGTAATTCAAGTTCGGTCATATATTTGTTTTCTTTTATTATAAGATGGAAATCCTTACTTTGATTTATATTGCAAAAAGGGAAACTGTATCAATCAGAGACTCTTTAGATATAAATGAGAGGGAACTTCTTTGAGCGGAGATAAGAGATCAGAGGTCAAGTACAACACATATAGTTTGTGCATCGTACGAGTCATCGCTACGTATAGTGCTTTCTTTGACTCCACATCAAAAGCTCCATTATATTGAGGAAGGATTACTATATCAA
The DNA here is from genome assembly GCA_019420585.1 of Prevotellaceae bacterium. Lineage (GTDB taxonomy): Bacteria > Bacteroidota > Bacteroidia > Bacteroidales > Bacteroidaceae > Physcousia. The sequence continues at coordinate 124,011 of JAHZGX010000013.1, read as the reverse complement.
ACTGGAGCCCCTTTGCACTATGGTAAGTCATAATTTTAGGGATAAGAGTATTGAAGTTCAGATTACTGACGTTATGCTTCTCACCATCTGTGTCATTGTACTTGAATTCGCATTGAATTCCTCGTTCTATCATCTGTTTGTTCATCTGCAATACAGCCTCGTTTGAGTGGTATAGTATGCCGATGCTTTTATTCGGATGCTGTGCTATAATTTGAGCGATGCTACTAAATTCTTCCTCTATCGTTTTCATGTGAACAAATCTTGGTAGCTCAGTTTCTTTATTTTGATACACTTTCTCCTTATACTCTGGCACATCAACACCCACATAGTTTTGTGTTATTTTGGCAACTGGCCGTGGTAAGCGATAGTTGTTGAATAATTGTAGAGTATTCAATCCCGTCATTTCCGATATCTGTGCAATGGTCATCGTCTGCTTTCCGTATTGGCGATAGATAGATTGAGCTGTATCGCCAAATAAAATGAAACATTTTTTAGCCGCATCTATGAATTCTTGAATCTCGTCACGAGTAAAGTCCTGTATCTCATCAACAATAATATAGTCAGCCTTAGGCATATTCTTTTTTTTCCACTGGTAGTGGTAATAGAATCTGAAAGACGCATCAGGTTTACCTACACGCATGAAACCATTAAGTGATTTCGTATATGCTATCAAGATTACATCTTCACCCTTAGCATACAATTGTTCTGCCTTATGCATTGCAATGACCGACTTGCCGCTACCAGCACAACCTGCAACCAACATTGATTTATCATTAGTGTATTCAATGAGATCCAATTGATCATCATCCATTGAATTTTCATCAACATCATTGCCTTTAGCTACTCCTCGCATTATTTCCTTAAAATGGTATGAACCCTTTTCTTGCACTGAAGGAGCGTTAATGTCAACGGAATACATCTCAATAGATTCGGTTTCAATAGTTTGTTTACTCGTAAGTTGCTCTTGTAGTTCTGCAATCTGTTTCTGCAAGGCTTCAAGTTGTGTCTCTATCTCAGCCGTATATTGCTCGGCTTCAAGACGTTGCCGCTCTGCCTCTGCTTGAAGTTTTTGCGCTGACAATAAGTCCGTTTCTTTTTTCTCTATTTCAGCAATCAGTTCTTCAATTCGATGCGATGACTCTTCCGCTACGGATGGATCATCGTATTGAAATACATCCAACCCATACAAAAAAGCAATGGTTGAAGAAGACAACACCTTGTTACTCTTCATGTAATCAAAATAACCCATAAAGAAAGAAGCACAGCCAATAGCTTGAACTTTTACGTCCATATCTGTACTTCCAGAATGGCTACCAAATTCACTTGCGATACTATAGTAGCGAGAAAAGGCACTGGCACAGCTATCCAATCCTCGTTTCAGACGTTTCTTCTTCTCATCTAAACGAGTTGTAGTGATGTCAGGGTGTTTCGTATAATAAACTTGTGGGACAAGTTCACAGAACTCTCTACCTGTTGGTTTGTGGTTAGGTGGATATTGAATAATCTTGTAGATTTTTGTATCTCGTTTCCATTCTATGGACGTGTCGCCTTCCAGCAAATCTACAGCATCATTCTCTCCAAGAATATCATAAATAGTAAGTTTTCCCAACAATTCCATCGCTGGCCTTATATTGCGAAAGAACGATGTGTAATCCTTATCGTTGAATGATTTAACTGCAAGGTTAAAATCATGTTTGAAACTATCTTTTAACTGTTCCATATATTATATCTTTGTGCCGAATCCGGCAATTTGTACAACATAAATATAACCATTCTGTTTGGCTTCTTCACTCCATTTATCGGCGAAAACAATACCTGCCTTAAGTGTATCTTCATATGTCCATACAAACACATTGCTGACAAAGAAGTTACTTAATTCTCTGATATTATCGTTTTTAGCTCTGTTCATAATTGTACTCTTGTTAGAAAGCCTACCTATATACATATTATTATGAACAATATAGTAATTTCCCCATTGGTCTCCCACTCTTACTTCAATAGGATCATCCTTTTTGACATTGTTCTGAATATAGTCATTCATTGCAAACTTGTCTTTCTGGGCAGTATAAGACAAATAGTATTTATCCATACCAGCCTTTGGTTCTGTATATCTCAACGTCTCATAATCTGGTACAATATAGATAGAGCGGTTGGTCAAAGCCATTTCTTTTTGGCCTTTGAAAATGTAGAGGCGTTTCTTGGCACGAGTATATGCAACAAACATTAACCGTTTTTCTTCTTCCATATCTGCAAGGTCATCTGCCATAGCAATAGGAGTCTCACCTTCTTTGTATTCACGATGGAATACAAGAGGCAAGTTTGAGAACGATGGGGTCGTAATAACAACATCGAACTCTAATCCCTTAACTTTATGCATGGTTGTCAGCACAATGGTCAGCTTTTCGTCTTGTAATATACGTTCTTTACGATAGTTATCATATATCTTATACACCTGACCACCATCATCTCTACTTGCCACATCCTTTATGTAGTCAGCCATATCCTTCCATGTATGACTTTGGTAGTCAGCACGGATAGAATCAATATAATTAAGTACAAGCGTATAAGTAACATCCAACATGAAAGCATCCCAGTTTGGTGATGCATCCATCTTCTTAGTTATAAATTCACGAATGCCGTTAGCAGTCTTATTGTTGTGTAAATCGACAAACTCATTTTTATGCTTCATAAGTGTGCTTATGAGATAATATACCTCTCGTTCGCGCCACAACTCACAGAGACTTTCTCCTTGAATACGGATACGTACATTTTCTGGCATCTGATTCTTTATTTTCGAATAGCCACGATACACCTCGTTATTGCTGCGGAAAAATACTGCAATTGTACTGATATGTCGAAGGTTACGGAGACGGTCATTATCATCTATACTTGCAGCAAATTTATTCTGCTCTTGTGCCCATGCTACCACACTCGGCAGTTCTTTGAACCACAACTTGTCAGTATATTCATATACATATTGTTCGTGAGGTTCATATTCCATAATACATGATGCTGATTTGGGGACTTTTACCCCTTTGGGCAGGAACTCATTCGATTTATCAAGTATTCCTTGGTATGAGCGATAGTTTGTGAACATGGTCAACTTTATCGGATCCAATACGGAATACAGTTTATCGTAGTATGGTTGTGGATTCAATGCTTGAGCATATTCCGCAGGAGAGACATTCAGTTTGCGTCCAAACTGATCTTTCGGCACTCGATCAAAGCCATAAATACTTTGGTTAATATCACCAATAGTGAAGAACTTTGCATCAGGAAAAATGCGGTGAATAGAAAGCAAGGATTCCAAACGAGTTTCTGTAATATCTTGGAATTCATCTACCAACACGAACTCAATCTGTGGCATGTGAGCACGAAAGTCAATCTCATTGCCCTTGAGATAATTTAGGAATGAAGTTTCCCAAAGATAAGTTGGAATATTGTCAAGCATACGTCCCATACACTTTTTTGCCAAAGCGTGAAAGGTGTAAACATGCAACTGATTTGCTATGCGGCTCATACCCAAACGAGAGAACAGAGCATTAAGTCGGTTGCGCAACTCTACGACCACAGCTCTATTGTATGCGAGAACTAACAGATGAGATGGTTCAACATGCTCCTTGTAAATCAGTTGAGCGCATCTCATAGTCAGCATGTGCGTCTTACCTGAGCCAGGACCTGCCAATACATTTATATGAACATTCTTTAGTTGTTCATATATGGCTATCTGCTCTGGGTTGACGGGAATCTTCTTCGCCTCATTACCATACATCTTCTCCTCTTCAAGTTTCAACGCTTCTTCCGTAAGTTCTTTTATTAAGTCTGAATCATCAGGAACATATTCACCTGCAAGAGATAGGTAATCATCATAATTACGGCTTTGGAAGTATCGTTGGATGAAAGCTCCTTGCGCATCTTTCTTTATGGTTGTGAAAATGTTCATACAAGCCAAACGGACTTTTTTGATACGTTCTTGATTGTCGAAGTCCTGACGATACTTGAACATAGGTGAGTATTCTTCAATACCATCATCTATGGCCTTGGCTGATAGATCTGTGGTAAGAACCTCGATTCCAGTCTCAATAAGTGGAGAATGTTCCACATATTGTAGATGTTGCAAAATAGAGAGTATATCCTCGTAATATCGGACGCCTTTAGAAGTCCAGCCAAGTTCTATTATTTTCTGTGCCCAACAGAATTCTCCTGTCTGTTCGCATGTAAGCTCAATTATCTTTAAACAATCATCTTCCAAAGTGTTGAGAAAATTCCTCCAGTTATCATTTCTTATAGTCACTTCAGCAATGACATTTTCTTCACCTTTAATGGTACGGTAATTTATACCAGGGATGTAATGCAGAATATTGAACATCTGTGCACCCATACGGGTAATGATGTTCTTCTTGAATGTTTCCGCTTTCGTCACAGCCCCACGTGGAGCATTTAAGTCCTCATCCCCATACCAAGGCATATAGATGTTTTTTTTTGTCCTTAATAAGATCTTCATAATGCACATCATCGAGGAGGTGCTTGCATATCTGCTCTCGCTGGTTTGGGTCAAAATATAAAGGGACATTATTTTTGCATCCTGACAATAGATTGCGAAGTCCTTCCATAATGATATGTAACGCGAAACGGTTGTCATTATGCTTGATCATGTACTTCGCTTCACAATAACGCCTTGTAATCAAACGACACTGCATCGTGTTGTTAAGGCGCATTCTTCCCTTCTCCATACCGCGAATCATCTCATTGATAATTTTCGGCATCGAGAGTTTCAGTTCCTCACGAATATCCTTGATTGGAACAAGAGTTCTTGCGCCTTTCTGTTTTACCTGATTGCAAAGATATTGATAGACAATGCTTGTGTATGGACGGACGTGATTGTTTCTCTGTTCTTCGCACATGGTTACATCAAGGCATGTCTGTCCAAGGTATCTTTGTTTGATGTGGCCAATATGCTCAAGCCAGTGGAAGGCAAGACGTGATGCAGTAGTATCATTAAAATATTCCACATTCTTCACCCAGACACTGAATGGAACAATAACAGGTTCTGTCATTGTCTTCTCTATTGTCTGGAATTGTTGGATAAATTCAAGAATCTTTTCTTTGGCATCTGTGAGGTTTGACCAACTCAATTGGCTCTTCACGAGTAAATCTTTCAGCTTTTTGAAGTCATCCTTTGAAGTGAGACATAATGCCGGAATCTGAGACCCATCAGGGAATGCCTCTTCGTACTTCTCTGTACTTCGTCCCGCACGTCCAACTTCTTGAAGATAATCTTCCAAAACTGAAGGCGGATTGTAATGAACCACATAATGAACATTTGGAATATCCATTCCCATACCGAAAGCCTTTGTAGCACAAAGAATATAGATAGGCTCAACGCCATCCGCTCTCTTGAACTTCTCATAAATATCATTTCGAAGGTCGGCATCCAATTTAGCATGATAGTAACCAATACGTTCTGCACATTTTGAAAGAATTTTACCAGCATCTTTGCTTGCACAGATGATTGACAGGGCGTCAGCCGTTTCTTCGCATTGGCGATGAGTACGACAGAATACAATCATACAACTCTTGTCGAAGTCAATCTTTTTCTCGTTGATGTACTGGATAATATTTTTTATTCTCGATTCGTCTTCATGTTCGGTTATTTCGAAGGATATTCCGATGTGCTGTCTTATAGGATTGTAATCTTCCGGAGCTTGTCCAAGTCGTTGTATATCTGGCAGGAAAGAATGGATGTCAGATTCAACCTGTGTTGTTACTGTGGCAGAGAACATCGCAATCATGAAATCGTATTTTTGGCGAAAGTCAATACATGCTAAAACTGCATTTCGGTAATCAGGACGGAAATCCTGTCCCCATTGAGATATGCAATGAGCTTCATCAAATACAACATACTCCAAACCTCCATCCATTTCCATGCGTTGGTATAACGTGTTTATGAATGAGCGCACCCTAAATCTTTCTGGGGAAATGAACAATAATGCAAGTTCGCCTGACCTTATTCTTCGATAGATGCTTTGCACCTCTGGATACAATCGGTCGCCACTAAGGTAATCAACATTGTTTATAAATCCACGTTTCCAAAGTTCCTCGACTTGGTCCTGCATCAAAGCACGCAATGGGGTTATCACCAATGTAAGTTTTCTTGTTAGCATTGCCCTGCTGATGGCGGGACCTTGGAACAGGATGGATTTACCTCCACCGGTTGGCATGGAAATAATACAATCACCTCTCTTTTCAAGCATGTAATCTACAATACTCTCCTGATTGTCCCTCCAACTATTAAAGCCCCATTGTGCTAAAATCATTGACTTTAGCTTTGTTACATCAATATTCTTCTCTAATTCTCTGCTATCTGTGAAATACTTTTTAGCATTCGCCAGAGCAGATTCGTATGTCTTATTTTCACTCCACAACTTTACTTTGAAGGACTTGGCCTTACAACTACTGGCAAGGTCGTCATAGTCGTCAAAATGAGGATCAAGGACATAAAAGCGAGTATCCTTGCTATTTGCCATGACAAGCGAACAATAATGTTCAAAGATAGGCCATGCAGCATGAATACATTGGCGTGCGGTTGTGTGAATAATCTTGTCATCTCGCTCAGCGTCAGCATCTTCCTCTGGGTCATTCTCAAAAGGAAGCTTGTCCCACATCAGCATATAGCGGTCAATATCCATATTATCCCACACATAGCAGAATGGCTTGTCTGTACGGTAGGAGCCAATGCCATCCTCAAACTGCTTCTTACTGATAATAATCATACCATGAGGATGCATGCCAATGTACTCCAACTTACGAAATCCCGTTCCCTGATTCGGAATGTAATAACCCAATGAGGTCGCATACGATGTCAGTTCCTCAAGTTCAGAGATGTCATTGACAACATATACTAATGGTAAGGATGGATTCTCTGAATGAATCTTTCGAAGTATCTCCATTTGGAACAGCCAGTATTTGCTTCTTTCCGTTGTTGAAGTGTTAACACGAGCAATGTCAGTCGCACTCCGTTCACGACTTACCTGAGTCAGATTAATTCTGTCTCTGTCCTCACCATCTATCTCCCAATTAATAATTTGAAGTTTAACACTGAAATGTTCAAAAAAACGTTTTCTATATGCTTGATACTGATAATTGAGATAAAAGGCAAACATTCCATTGCGTTGACGTTCAACCCAAATATTCGCTGACAATTCTGGCTTGTTAATGCCTAATGTTTTTAGTTCACTTTCCTTGACTGGGGCAAAATTGGTATTAGCCATGACAAAAGGCAACTTGCTGCCTGATGCAATAAGGTCAGCAAATGATTTGTCTTCAATAATCTTGCACTTATGCACACGGTCAAGCAGTTCCGCGCCTATTACATAAATGTGCCTGTATTGTTTATCTGTGATACTCTTGTCTTCAAAAGCATTAATGTCCACACAATCAATATGGCTCTTGCTACAGAACAGATAATCAGATAGCTTGTCTGCCGTGAATACAATTTTGTTGCTCTGTGCATCCTCTGTCTTTAAGTATTGAGCAAGATTTTCCATGAGAGGCGTCTTTGATACAATACAGAAGCGTTCAAGGATTTTCTGCTCTATGATAGAATCCAAGGGATGTTCCAACAAGTTCTTTGTGTCAACGCTCAAGTATTTCTGTTTATCGTCAACCACAGGGAACTCAACATGTACCATCTGTGCGATACGTGCCCATAAGTTCTCTGGTGCTATAATCAATGTTGGTTCATCTACAGGAATAGAGTCAATTTCTTTAAGTTGTTCTTTTAGTTTCTCGCTTAAAGGACGTAGTTCCTGAAAGAATTGTTGATTGGGTTTTGCAGTACCTTTGAAGTAGTCGGCAAAATATTCAACCTGAAGATGCTGCAATATCTCGTTTATCTGAGTCGGAAGTACTGGACGCAGTTGCTCTACCAACTCATTATCCTCTGAGAGTCGGAAAAGTTGATTCCAAAACAAATCATTTACCAGCTTCGTATCATCCTCTGCATTATGTGACGTGTGAAGTGAGTAAGCATACCGACATGGATTTAGAAGAATCTCCATTTCAAGAGTGTCCCAAACATAAGCCTTCGTCTTTAATCCTTTCTTCTCCAGAATAGGCAAATCCCATTGTTTAATGTTGTGACCAACAATAATCTCTTGTTTTTTGAGTTTCCTCAAGAGTGAATTCAACTGTTCCTCACCATTGTATGTTCGTATATTGTCTTCAGTAAGAAATGCGAATTGGGTTATTATATCTCCATCTGATTCCAAATCAAATGCAATATAAGGAATATCACTCTTTAATGAATTCCACTTGTCACCAATATATAGAGAGAACAATTCCGTATTGCGGAATTCAGTTGCAACGATGTTCAATGCAAATTTTTCTTCTAATCTAATCAGCAATTGGTACGCCTCTGTTGTATCAAGCATTTTTAATGCAGACACAAATACATCTTTTGATAACAGTTCATAAAGAATTTTTGTATCTGTATCTGGCAGGTTATGAAGGTGGAACAAAAGTAGTTGGGTTACTTTTCTTAGCCCTTGTTCTTCACACTGTTTGATTAAGTTTTCCTTACTCGGGAGGCTCTTGTATAGAGACAAAGAAAAAGACAACAAGAAAAGTCTTTCTTTAAGTTCATTAGAACTTATTGTACTATTGGCAACATATTCAAATACTTTCTGTTTGTCATCCTCTGTCTTTATCTGATTAAGAAAACCTTCTATGCAATGTACTTCTGTGCCAAAATTAGAATTGAGATATGCAATAACCGAGGGATGTAGCAGCCAATCTACTTTTTCAAGTTGAGAGTAGAGAGTCTGTCTAAGCTCTGCTGTTGGTTTCAACAGTGTTTCATCCAACACAAAATTTTCTTTCTCTTCTGTAGAAAGATGAGACAAATATGTCTCCCATTCTTTGATGTCTTCAGATTTTCTTTGGTAGAGGTCATTCAATATTAGTTGTTTACCCTCTACCGATGAGAAGAATAACTTTGTTATTTCTTCTTCTATGTTTACTTTTATTCTTTCACAGAAACCGTTCCCTTGAATCTGTCCTTGAATCTGTGAATACTCTCCAATATAATTCTTGATAATAGCATAATCCTCTAAAGTTGGGTGCAGATATCTTACCTGCATCGCTTTGTGACGGGTACGGCTGGGTTGTTTGAGTAACTCGAAAACTATCCATTTGTTTTCTTCAATATCTTCCTTGTCAATCCATTCGTTTTTATTAATGTATAACTGAATAGGCGCACACGACAAAGCATCGGTATCTATTCCATAATTATTTGTAATACCAAATGCGTAGTTGTCGTATGAGCGACAGCGATTGATATACCCAATAAGTATAGGTCTTACAGTTTGGATTTCATGCCGAATTACAGGAAGATCAGATAAGTCAACATCCTCCAAATGACCAACAACAAAGTCCTTATCAATATATATTGAAGACATTTCCATGTTTTTATGCTAAAGATTGATTATAACTGATACTTGATGGAAAAGGAGATTCTCTTCTTATCTGGTTCTATTGACATAACCTCAACCTCTATTTCCTGATTTTCCGTTAATATTGATGATGGATCTGATTTCCCATCAGCAGACATCTCGCTTTTATGAAGCAGCCCTAATAATCCATCTTCTAATTCAACAAATACACCAAAACTCACTATTTTGTTGACATTGCCTTTCACCCTCTGTCCAATCACATAATTTGAATCAACATTGTTCCATGGATTCTTCTTCAGCCTCTTCATACTTAAAACGACTTCATCAGAATCAATAATTATCACAACTGCGGTAATAATTTCTCCAACACTTAAGACTTTCTTGATATTACAGTCTTTATTCCAAGAATATTCTGTAGAAGGAAGTGTGGCGATGAGTTCTCCCAATTCAATTAGCGCATAGTTTTTGGCCAGAGTCTTAACTCTGCCTTTTACTATGTCACCTATATGTATTTGAATCTTTACCATTGAATATGTTTGAAGATTAAAATGATAGACTTTTCTTATTTGGATTTGTCAATTTTTGACTATAAAATTATAAAAATAATAGCAGACTCTCTCAAAAATGGACGAAATTCTGTAATTTGATGATACAAAAAGGTGTTTTGGCTCAATTTGGAAATAAAAACCACTTGTTTTGCTAACTAATGTCGCTTTATGGCTATTCGTTTATTGAAATTCTTGTTTTTGTCCTTCCACGGCAATTCAGACGTAGAACCTCCACCACCAGTGCCTATATGAGGTTGAGCAGCCCCGCCTGTTGCTAGTTCAATGGCAGCACTGAGCAGATTGGCTTGTATCTCGCTGACTTGCTCGGCAGCACTGAAACAGGCGTTTACAAACTCGTGTTCCGTCAGTTCCCCATTGCTGAAGGCTTTCAATCTCTTGTCACTGTCGCTGAGGTAAGTGACAGCAGTATGTTCAATATCCTTAACTATTGTCCAGATTTTAAGGGTGACGGTATAAGGGTTGTTACCAAGGAAACGATGACCTATGAGTTCCGCTCCAGAGGAAAGTCGGTATCGTTGTGGATTAACCTTGCGGTCAAGCTCGTCAATCCAGCTCTTCTGTCTTCCAATAACAGCATCCTTCTCGACGGCTTTCCTCTCTGCGATTTCCGCACGTCTGATGGCAGCATTGATTTCCTTTTGATAGACATTCCTCAGTTTGGCGATGTCAGATTCGTGCTTCTGTTTTAGAGAGGCTTTCTCCGCCTCCAGTTTCGCAATCTGAGCTTGGAGCTTTGCCAGTTCTTCATCTTTTGATGCCAGTTCTTTCCTCGCTTTGGCAAGGTCGCCTTTGCCAAATATGGCGAATATTGTACTTTTGTCCTCCTTGGTTTTCTCCATCTCCTTCTGCAAGTTGGCGATGTTCTCCTCAAGCTGTTGCATCTGCTGCTTATAGTGGGTGGATGTGGCAATATGTCTGGCTGTGGAACCGACAATGCCACGCTTCAAGCCGAACTCACTCATGGCGGCAGCGTAGGTGTCCTGATACTCACGCAGTCTGGCACGCTTGAGCACGTCATCTGCTAACAGCCGTGGGCCAGATTTGGTGTTGTACTACCTCTCTCCCTCACATTCACGGCGTTGCCTTTCGGCAGTGACGATGGGCACAATGGTGGCATGCAGGTGGGGAGGTCAGCCCAGCATGGTCTATGCGATACGGTATGGCCTCTGTTCTGTTTCTAACTCTGTCAGGAAATTGAATCCGTTCCCTGTTCAGATGTGTACGGCAACTGTCCGCATTACGGCTCTTCTACGAGTTGACCTTCGGTCTTCTTCCTCCTCACTCGGGATATCCGGAGCGGGCTCCGTTCTCCTCTCATTCGTTCGTCAGTTCCAGACCAAGCCCGTCAATGAGCGCCTGTAAAGCAGGGGGCGGCGGTCTATCATCTTCTGGAGTATCATCTGTGGTGTGTCTTCCATCAGGAGGAAGTCGGCTATGTCCAGACCTTGGCTTCGTTGCTCTTCCGTTGCCCTCAGCCTCCGTGCCGAGAATCCCCGTGAAGGGGGACGAGCCGGCCGACGACTCGCCCGTGCTGGCACCGAAGGTGGATGTGTGGGAAAAGGAAGACTGGTGAGGCAGCAGGAATGAGAGCCGCCGGGCGCCTGGCAGGGGCACGGGTGACGGCCTCGGCATGCCTGCGGTGAGCATCGGTACCGCGTCGTAATCAACGAGTTACGGCGCGGCCTCTTTGTGCAATGGCTCCGCCCCGAAGGTCGCCATGATGCCCCTTGAAGGAGCGCCCGAGCGCACATCCAATGTCCGCCCTTGCGCACATCTAATGTTCGTCCTTGCGCACATCTAATGTCTGTCCTTGCGCACATCTAATGTCCGCCCAAGCGCACATCTAATGTCCGTCCAAACGCACATCTAATGTCCGTCATTGCGCACACCTAATGTCTGCAATTGCGCACATCCAATGTCTGCTGCGGTGCACGTCCGATGACGAAAAATTCCGGACAAAGTCCATGGCGTGGCGCGCACCCCGTCACTGCAGGCCGCCTGTGCGTGTAGATACGGGTGCAAACATCAGAAAAAGGCGGGGGCGCGCATCCCGAAAGGATTCTTTTTCCTATTTTTGCAGTGGAATTATCATCTAACAATATTTCATCTATGGCAATCCCGGTTCACAAGCCCGCAAGGAAGGCATGTCCTTCCCTCCCGCGCACGCGTTCATTCCATGTCAAGTTCCTCATCCTGTGCCTGGCACTCCTCCCGTCGACCCTCCGCAGCCTAGCCGCAGACATCTCCGGCAGCATCACCTGCAGGGGGAAAGGCATTGCCGGAGTGGTGGTGTCGGACGGATTCGCCTTCGCCACCACCGACGACAGGGGGCAGTACACCCTGGACTCAGAGAAGAGGAACGGCTACGTGTTCTATGTCATCCCCTCCGGCTACATGCCCCGGACGCCCAAGGGCAACCGGGAGGAGCGGCTCTTCGGAGGCTTCTGGCAGGCCCTCACCTCTCCCGAGGACAGGGAGGCCGACGAAAGGCACGACTTTGAGCTGAGACGGGAGGAGAACGACAGGCACATCATGGTGTTCGAGGCCGACCCGCAACTGGCCAGGCGCAAGGACACCAAGGACATGGAGCTCTACAGGCGCCTCTTCCTGCCCAGGATAAAGGAGGAATGCAGGAAGGCCGGCAGGACGGCCATCTACTCCACCGTGCTGGGAGACCTCTCCTGGGACAACTACTGGTATTCGAACCGCTTCACCATCGCCGACTACAAGGCCTTCATCTCCAAGAACCACAAGTCGTACGGCATGAGGCACTTCTGCGTGACAGGGAACCACGACAACGACCCCTCTACGCCCCACTCCGCGGAGACCGACTTCAGGGCGTCGGCGGCCTTCAGGAAGGCCGTGGGCCCCAACTATTATTCCTACAACATCGGGCAGATTCACTATGTGGTCCTGGACGACATCGTCTATGAGAACCGCCCCGGCAAGAGCGGGAAATACAGGAAGGGCGTTGTGGGAACCAGGGACTATGAGACAGGGCTCACCGACGAACAGTTGGCATGGCTGGAGAAGGACCTCTCGTATGTGAGCACAAGCACACCCGTGGTGGTGAGCATGCACGCGCCGGCGTGGGCCGAGACGGGGAACTTCAAGGTGACGGAGCGACTGACGTACAACAAGACCACCGAGCGCCTGTGCCGGACACTGCAGAGATTCAGCACCGTGCACATCCTCTCCGGGCACCGTCACCAGACCTACAACATGCAGCCGGAGCGCTTCCCCTCCATCATGGAGCACTCCGTGGGCGCAGTGGGCGGCAACCTCTGGGGAGCAGGGGGCTACACCGGACACCCCGTGTGCGTGGACGGCACCCCCGGAGGCTACCAGGTGTTCACCATCAACGGCAAGGACATCTCCTGGCAACTGCGCACGCTGGAGGGGAGCGGCAACGAGCAGTTCCGCATCATAGACGGCAACACCCTGAAGCACCTCTTCCTCACGGATCCCGCCTGGAAAGGCATCATGAAGGCAGCCCCCAACAGGCAGGGCTTCACCGACCTGCCCGGCAACACGGTCCTGGTGAATGTGTTCAACTACGACCGTGAGTGGAAGGTAAGGGTCTTCGAGGAAGGCCGGGAACTGCCCGTGGAACGTATAAGGTGTGAAGACCCTTACGTGACCCTGGCCTTCGACATTCCCTTGTTCAAGGACAAGAAGAAGTGCAGCGAGGGGAACGGCACCAAATACAACACACACACGTTCCGGGCTGTGGCAAGCAGAGCCGACAGTAAGATCAGCGTGGAGGTGACAGACCGTTTTGGCCGCACATACCGAAGCACGAAGCAGCGCCCCATTGCCTGCACGCTGGATGCCCTGGCTCCCTGCGGGGAATGACCTGCAAGGGAAGGCAGGGGAATAATCTGCAAGGGAAGGCCGGAATGACCTGCGGGGGAAGGCGGGAACGACCTGCGGAGGAAGGCCGGAATGACCTGCGGGAGAAGGCGGGAATGACCTGCGGAGGAAGGCGGGAACGACCTGCGGGAGAAGGTGGGAACGACCTGCGGAGGATGGCGGGAATGACCTGCGGAGGAAGGCGGGAACGACCTGCGGGCGAAAGCGGGAAAGAACATTCTCTCTCCCCTCCCCTCCTCAGCCTTGGATGCCTCCGGAACCCTTTCCCTATACGAAGGAAAGGCTGCGGGGGCACGCACGAGAGAACAAAAGGAATGGGGACATGCCCGGACGGCATATCCCCATTCCTTGTTTGAGCCTTCGGGGAACCCGCTCGGGATTCCCCCTCCTCCATCATTTCCTGCAAGCCTTGCAGGGAGCCCAAGGCTTCAGTTGCTTGAAGAAGTCATTCCCTTTGTCGTCCACCAGGATGAAGGCAGGGAAGTCCTCCACGTTAATCTTCCATATGGCCTCCATGCCCAACTCGGGATATTCCACACATTCAATGCTCTTGATGCTGCTCTGGGAAAGCACTGCAGCCACACCGCCTATGGTTCCCAGGTAGAAGCCGCCGTGCTTCTTGCAGGCTTCCGTCACCACATCGGTGCGGTTCCCCTTGGCAATCATCACCAGGCTTGCACCGTGCTCCTGGAACTCATCCACATAAGGATCCATACGGTTGGCAGTAGTGGGGCCCATGCTTCCACAGGGATAGCCCTCCGGAGTCTTGGCCGGCCCTGCATACAGGATGGGATGGTCTTTGAAATATGCCGGCATCTCCTCACCCGCATCCAGGCGCGCCTTAAGTTTGGCATGCGCTATGTCACGTGCCACGATGATCGTTCCCTTCAGGTTCACGCGGGTGCTCACCGGATACTTGGTCAACTCGGCACGCACTGCGTCAATGCCCTTGTCCAGGTCAATCACGATGCCCTTGCCTCCACCCTCACCCGGCTTGCGCAACTCTTCCGGTATAAGTTCTGTGGGGTTCTCGTCCATCTGCTCCAGCCAGATACCATCCTTGTTGATCTTGGCCTTGATGTTGCGGTCTGCCGAGCAGGAGACTCCCATGCCGATAGGACAACTGGCTCCATGGCGTGGAAGACGTATCACACGGATGTCATGAGCCAGGTACTTGCCGCCGAACTGTGCTCCGAGACCAATCTTATGAGCCTCCTCCAGGAGTTTCTGCTCCAACTCCACGTCACGGAAAGCACGCCCCGTTTCATCTCCCGTGGTAGGCAGGCTGTCATAATACTTGATGGAAGCCAGCTTGACAGTCAGGAGATTCTTCTCGGCACTGGTGCCGCCAATGACGAAAGCAATATGGTAAGGGGGACAGGCTGCCGTGCCCAGGTGCTTCATCTCCTGTACCAGGAACGGCAGGAGCGTGCCCTCGTTCTGGATGGTTGCCTTGGTCATGGGATAGAAGTAGGTCTTGTTGGCTGAGCCGCCGCCCTT
Source organism: Prevotellaceae bacterium (assembly GCA_019420585.1). Classification (GTDB taxonomy): domain Bacteria; phylum Bacteroidota; class Bacteroidia; order Bacteroidales; family Bacteroidaceae; genus Physcousia. The sequence goes on along the minus strand of JAHZGX010000013.1, from coordinate 108,617 downwards.
GGCCACCATCACGAAGCGATATTCGTCACCCTCAACGGCCTCTATGTCAATCTGTGCAGGCAAGTTGCAGCGGGTGTTCACCTCATCATACATGTTGAGCGGAGCGTTCTGCGAATAACGCAGGTTGTCCTGAGTGAAGGTGTTGAATACACCCCGGCTCAGAGCCTCCTCGTCCTCAAAGTCCGTCCACACTCGCTGTCCCTTCTCTCCGTGTATGATGGCCGTGCCCGTGTCCTGACAGAAGGGCAGGATGCCCTTGGCGGCTGTCTCGGCATTGCGAAGGAACTGCAGGGCCACATACTTGTCGTTCTCTGATGCCTCCGGATCAGTCAGTATCTTGGCAACCTGCTCGTTGTGCTCGCGGCGCAACTTGAATTCCACATCGTGGAAAGCCTGCTGTGCCAGCAGGGTCAAAGCCTCTTTGGAAACCTTGAGAATCGTCTTCCCCTCAAATTCGGACATGCTCACTCCCTCACGGCTGAGGAGCCGGTACCGGGTGGTGTCCTCTCCTCTCTGAAACATGGGAGCATACTTGAATTCTACATTTGCCATAGTTATCTTTCTTTTTATTGTTGTTTGTTCTTTTGTGTTCTTTTCATCACGGAGCCAATTCCTCATAGTCTACCTCATGGTCAAGTTTCTCAAGAAAGTCCTTGAACACACTTTCCTCCACATCGCCCATGGCATATTCTTTCTCCGCATCTTTCCGAATTTCCCCTATCCATGCACGACGTGCCTGTACATAATCCTGATGAATACGTCCGGCATCTTCCATGGAAATCTCCCGCAGACCATAATAGTCAAGTATGAGACGGTATGTCCATGCCCACTGGTATGTGCGGTAATTCTCATTAATGTCCATGAAACGGTGCAGTATGTCGTGCAGCGTGGCAAGGGTGCCATTCTTGATATCTGCCAGCAGACGCTGCTCTTCGGAAACGGGCAACAGCAAACCCGAGAGGTCATTCCAGTCCCCCGTACCTGCCGGAGAGGCAGGAGGTGTCAGCAACGGGTCACGTCTGCGCACCCGCTTCAGCACGGCGCCCATGTATATGCGTAAGGCTATGTCATAGTACTTTATGCCTCTGCGCAGAGAAGGCGTGCTGATGACATATTCGTGGTAATTGTAGTTGGATACATTGTCCCCAGACACCTTGCGCAGATTCTCAAGGATTGTCTTTCCCTTGATTATCTCTCCCACGGAGAAGGGCGAAAGCCAGTCAAAGTTAACAATGCTTTTCTGTGTGCCGGCAGGGCGTCTGTCACGTTTAGGCCACTTGCGGATGTCTCGATAGAGTCCTACGGTGGTAATGTTTCGCCCCGGTGACAAGTACATGGTATCCCCTCCGGCAATAAGGTAAGAAAAGGGCAGGTTGCGGGTATCAGGATGATGCATCAACTTGCCCATGCAGACAGAGAATGTCCCTATGGTGGCCGGCATGAGCAGATAGGCTCCGCTGGCAGTCTTGGTGCCACGCTCCAGGGTGCCCCAGTGCATGGGACCCATCTTATAGGCATGGTTGGAGAAGTTCGTGGCTGAACCAGCATTATAAAAGGAAAACATTCCGCCAATCAGCAGCGAACTCTTGTGATGGCTGGCCGAGAATGGACCGCAAAAAGCGGCACATGCCTCACCGTTGCTCATGTAAGAGTTGGCAAAAAACAGCGATGCAGAAGCCGTGAAACCACCAGTCAGTTTGCATGACTCACCCACGAAACAGTCCTGTATCTTCACGCTATTGGTTATCTCGCATCCGTCAGATACAATGGAGTTCTCACAGATGACACCTGTCCCGATATAGACATGCGACCCCGGTGTACTGAGAATAGTACACTCCCTTAAAAGTCCCGCTCCGTCAACCGTGCAGCAATCCCCAATCACCGTGTTGGTTATCTCTTTGGTGTTGACAATCTTCACGCCACTTCCTATTGTCCCTCGCAGCGGGACAGTCTCGGCAATGCGGTTCCTGACCATACAAGAAAGCCTTTCCCACAATTCCTTATCGGAGGCATATTTCACCATGAGGGCTGCCAACTGGCTGTTAAGGTCACGGCAAAGAATCACATTGCCTGTCCCCACCTCATTGAGCACGGACACGAGGTTTCCCTCAGCGTAATTGGCGGATCCGGCAGTCTCGATGGTAGACACATTGGTTATCTGACATTCGTCTCCGATAGTGTAATTATTGATATAATTTCCCATCCTCTCAATGAGACAATTGTCACCTAAATGCACATTGCGGAGAGTTGCGTCATTGATGCCGGAGTGCTTGACAAAGCCCGGACTCACTTCCACTTCCTTCTCGAATGCCCCTATCCGAACCTCGCCATACAGCATGACACGGTGCATGAAATTGGGGCAGAAACCATCTGCCACCTGTATCTTGCCCCAATCCTCTGCCCAGCAGCTGTTGGCTTTGAGCACTTGTATCTCGTCTGTGGTGAGTTGCCTGTAGGTTCTCATTCTTCTATGGGGTAAAGGAAATCATTGTAAGGATACTTCTGGACGTGCAGTTCCTTCACACGGTCATAGAGAAGTTGCCTCAAGGTATCAAGGTTCGTCTTCTCCCTGGCAGAGATGAAGATGCAGTTGTCATCCAGCCTGGCCATCCAAGTATGTATGAGTTCGTCAATCGACACATTGCGCCTTGTGGCGGGAGTCAGGTCGTCTGCGTCCTTCTCCTCCCAGGTATAGGCATCAATCTTATTGAAGATTACCATGGATGGTTTCTCGGCACATCCCAGGTCGGCCAATGTCTTCTCCACTACGTGTATTTGCTCTTCAAAGTCGGGATGGGAGATGTCCACCACATGGAGCAGCAGGTCAGCCTCACGCACCTCATCAAGTGTGCTTTTGAAAGAATCTACCAAGTCAGTGGGCAACTTGCGTATGAACCCTACCGTGTCAGAGAGCAGGAAGGGCAGATTGTCCACGACAACCTTGCGCACGGTGGTGTCCAGCGTGGCAAAGAGTTTGTTCTCCGCGAACACCTCACTCTTGGATAGCAAGTTCATGAGAGTGCTCTTGCCCACATTGGTGTACCCCACCAGTGCCACACGTATCATGCGTCCGCGATTGCTCCTTTGAGTAATCTTCTGCCGGTCTATGTCGGCCAGCCTCTGCTTAAGCAGGCTCATGCGGTTGAGGATGATGCGCCGGTCCATCTCCAACTGTGTCTCGCCCGGTCCTCTCAAGCCCACAGAACCCTTTCCTCCACCCGATCCACTGCCACCACCCTGGCGTTCAAGGTGAGTCCACATGCGCTGCAACCGGGGCAGCATGTAGCGGTATTGAGCCAGTTCCACTTGAGTCTTGGCATTGGCGGTCTGCGCCCGCATGGCAAAGATGTCCAGTATGAGGCTGGTACGGTCAAGCACCTTGATGTGCAACTCGTTCTCGATGTTGCGCAATTGCTTTGCACTCAGTTCATCATCGAAGATCGCCATTGACACCTCTCTCTCGGCATCCTCCTCGGCCTGTATGTAGGCTCGTATTTCCTGCAACTTTCCTATCCCCAGATAAGTGACAGCACTGGGACCGTTCATCTTTTGGGTAAACCGGCGTACGGTATGCGCTCCAGCCGTCTCGGCCAGGAACTCCAGTTCGTCCAGATACTCCTGTGTCTTGCGCTCTCCCTGCTGTGGAGTGATGAGCCCCACCAGTATGGCCGTCTCCTGCAACTCCCCTTCCATGCCTCCGGCCTGTACCGTGGTGACCTTCCCGGTCTCGGAAGAGAGTGACGAGCGTGAAGAGTTATAATGTTTGCTTCTGCTTGTCTTCAAGTTCCGTTCCTTCCATGTTATGAATGAATGCCTGTCACCTCACCTGCACCACCAAGTACTTGCTCACGCTCCAGAAGCGTGCAGGGTCTGTGATGTGCAACTCATACTGTCCCTGCGCGTCCTTGCTCAAGGTGTACGACCCTTTGGGGTGCGTGGTAAGCAGTTTCGCGCTCTTGCTGTAGAGTTTCACCTCCTTGTCATACCTGATGTCTATCTTCGTGAAGTAGTCACGGTTGAAATTATTGTCCTTGAGCACGTCACCGCTGGAGAGGATTTTCTGCTCCTTGAGTTCAGACTTCGTTCCGAACACGAACCAAGCTGCATTCAGTTCCTTGTCCTGTGCGGCCACGGTCTTGGCCTTCGCCTCGTTGTCGGCCGTCAGCGACGACACATTCTCGCTGAGCGAATTGATTTCCTCACCTTTGCGCACCAGTTCTTGGTCTTTCTCGGCCAGGCTTGCCTCCAGTTCCTGTATGCGCTGTGCCTGCCGTTCAATCTGTTCCTGCAGGTTGACTATGGTCTTCTGCAGTTTCTCTCCCTTGATGTTGCTGCTGTTCACTTTCCCTTTCAGCTGTTCCAGCATGTCACGGTTCTGCTTCATGGCCTGCTCAATGTAGTCCATGTTCTCGCGTATCACCTCACGACTGTTGGCATTCTCCCGCGTGGCATCGGCCACGGTGACCCGTCCCTCGGCCTCAGTTATGCGGTGTATCCCTTCCTGCACCTCATTGAAGGTGCCCATGATATCGTCCAGTTCGGCATCCTTTCCATCGATGACACGCTGCAGTGAGTCACGCTCCTGCTTGGCAGCCTCGTCCACAGCCTTGCCTTGGTTGCACGCACACACTACCAGTGCGCACGCACATACGATAAAGTACTTCTGTAACCTCATAGTCCAATTATGATTAGTTGCTTATCTCTCTTTCTCTGTTGCCGTGGCAGGTTCATATCCGCCCACCACGATGACAAACTCGCCTCTGGGCTCGTTCTCCGTGAAATGTGCCAGCACCCGTGCCAGCGTGCCACGCACGCTTTCCTCATGTACCTTGCTTATCTCGCGGCACACGCTTACGGGGCGGTCTTCGCCAAACACCTCGCTCATCTGCGCAAGTGCCTTCACCACACGGTGCGGGGATTCATAGAAAATCATAGTGCGCGTCTCGTTGGCCAAAGCCTTCAGACGGCCTTGCCTGCCCTTCTTCTGCGGCAGGAAGCCCTCGAAGCAGAAGCGGTCAGAAGGCAGACCGCTGCTTACCAAAGCCGGCACCATGGCCGTTGCTCCGGGCAGTGCGATTACCTCCACGCCGGCTTTGATGGCCTCACGCGCTACCAGAAACCCCGGGTCACTGATTCCCGGAGTGCCCGCGTCTGACACCACCGCCACAGTCTCACCGCCACGCAAGCGGTTCACCACGCCCTCCACTGCCTGATGCTCATTGAACTTGTGGTAGGACAACATGGCATTCCTGATGTCGAAGTGACGCAGCAGATTGCCGCTTGTACGGGTATCCTCGGCCAATATCAAGTCGGCTTCCTTGAGTATTCTCAAGGCACGCATGGTAATGTCCTCGAAATTGCCCACAGGGGTGGGCACCAGATATAATGTCCCCATCATTCAGTGATATTTGGGACAAAATTAGCGATAAAAAACGAATTGTGGCGCATGGCAGCCGAAAATGTGGAGTCCTGCAGAAAACCACAGGCAGACGGGCAGGGCGTTTCCTGTAAAAATTAAAGGCCATGATATGTCACCACATGGAGAAACATTGTTACCTTTGTCCACAGATAATCCACAAAAGCACGGCACAAAGCCAGCACAACAAACAAAGAGGCACTGAAAATGAAAGATGTAGGCTCCAGCAACGGAGAGATGATGCGCCAGGGACGCGTGGAAGTCATATGTGGCTCCATGTTCTCTGGAAAGACAGAGGAACTGATACGCCGCCTGCGCCGTGCGCAGTTCGCTCACCAAAAGGTGGAAATATTCAAGCCCGCCATAGACGTGCGCTACAGCGAGGAGGACGTGGTGTCCCATGAGGGCAACAGCATCAGGTCCACCCCTGTCGACTCGTCGACCAACATCCTGCTCCTGGCACAGGGAAGCGACGTGGTGGGCATAGATGAGGCTCAGTTCCTTGATGACCACATTGTGGACGTGTGCAACACCCTGGCCGGAATGGGTATCAGGGTCATAGTGGCAGGACTGGACTTGGACTTCAAGGGACAGCCTTTCGGCCCCATGCCCGCCCTCTGCGCCATTGCCGACGAGGTGACCAAGGTGCATGCCATCTGTGTGCGGTGCGGTGCACTGGCTTACGTGAGCCACCGCACCGTGGCGGGTGACAAGCAGGTGATGCTGGGCGAGAAGCACGAATATGAGCCACTCTGCCGAGAGTGCTACTCCAAGGCATGTGCCGCAAAGAAAAAGACAAAGGAGGAATGACATGCTGGAAGAGAAAATCACATTTGACCGTGTAGTCCGCTGGAGCATTGCCATCCTGCTCTCTGCGGCTGCCGTATGGCTGCTCAACAGGCTCTCCACCGTGCTGTTGCCTTTCTTCGCCGCATGGCTTCTGGCTTACATGCTTTACCCGCTGGTGCACTTCCTACAGTACAGACTGCACCTGCACAACCGCGTGCTTAGCATACTGATTGCATTCACGCTGCTGTGCGGAGCGATTGCCGGCACACTGGCACTCATCATACCGCCCCTGGTGGAGGAAAGTCTGCGTATAGGGCAACTTGCCAAAGTATATTTCCATGACACGCTGGTGGAGACCGGGCTCACACGCCAACTGGAAGCCGCGCTGGAAAAGTATGCCGATGGAGCCACCCTGATGCAACTCGCACAGCAAAGCACCTTCATGGATGCACTCCAGAACACGCTCATGCAGGCGTGGGCCATACTCTCGGGCACGCTCAACTTCGCCCTCGGCCTGCTGGGATTCCTCATTGTACTGCTCTACATGTTCTTCATCCTAACCGACTACGAAAAGTTATCATCAGCATGGATCACGCTCATCCCCAAAGGGAAGCGCACCCTGGCCGCCATGATTGTGCAGGACGTGAAGACGGGCATGAACGCCTACTTCCGCGGACAGGCACTTATCGCCCTGTGCGTAGGTATCCTGTTCAGCATCGGGTTCCTCATCATCGATTTCCCCATGGCCATCGGCCTGGGACTCTTCATCGGGATGCTCAACCTAGTGCCCTACCTGCAGACTATAGGCCTTCTGCCCACCGTCATGCTGGCCTTCATCAAGTCACAGGAGACGGGGCAGAGTTTCTGGATTATTCTAGTATGCGCCCTGGCCGTGTTTGCCGTGGTGCAGGGCATCCAGGACATGATACTCACGCCGCGCATCATGGGGCGCGCCATGGGACTCAACCCGGCTGTCATCCTGCTCAGCCTGTCTGTGTGGGGCAGTCTGATGGGATTCATCGGCCTCATCATAGCACTTCCGCTCACCACCCTCCTGCTCTCTTATTACCAGCGGTTCGTAATCAAGGAGCCATCTGTTCCATCTATACCTGCCAGCGAGACATGGCAGGGAGAGACGGAAGCCTCCACGGCAGCAAACTCTCCTGCCAAAGGAAAAAACAAGCAAGCCTGACATTACATATCTGCTACACACCCGCAAATGGCATGCAGCAAATTTCACAGGTTAAAGTTTGCCGAATGCGAAAAAGTACGTACCTTTGCACCGCTGTAACGCAAATGCGCTCAGCCGTTAGGTTGACTCGCTAGCTCAGTAGGTAGAGCACTTCACTTTTAATGAAGGGGTCTTGGGTTCGAACCCCAAGCGGGTTACAGAAGTTGGGGGTGTATCAAAATGCGCATTTTGATACACCCCCAAAAAAGTTAGACGGATTATTAACTATCCAATTAAAAAAGGAGTTCGGTATTGTAGCGGGCTATTTCCTTTTAACCGGGATTTTGTTATTTCGGCTCATCGGATAAATCTAGGGGGATGCCTCTTTAATTCATCGATGAAATTCTACTTTCCAGTTCTTGTCCTGCTTCAACTGATATTGAACCCAAATCGGCCATTAGGCCGAGATATGTTTCCCTTGCTTGTCCCCAAGGACTCTGTTCTGTGTTTTCCGCACTTTCTTTTCCTGTTTGCAGCCCACCTCCTCTCGCCGTAGACCGCTACGCCTTCGAGAGGTTGGTGGCAAACAGAAAAAGACTGCACTGGAAAGACATCAGAACCCTAATGACCGATTTGGGTTGAACCATTGTGTCTGGCGTTGATGGTTATACTTCATGTCTGCCCTCTCTCGTCCCCTTGGACTCCCGGACAGGCCGTGACGGCAACGTACCAACGGGCTTTGGGGCATGTAATGCAAATAAGTCATTTAGGGGTGGTAACTAAGTCACTTGAGGGTTGGAAACAAGTCACTTGTAATTGTAATCAAGTCACTTGCGAGAGGGCAAAGCCGCTTCGGGGCAGGGGGAAGCGCCAGGAAGCATGTCTGCGTAAGGTGTGACGGGTAAAACACCCGCTTCTTGAAAACATTATTAGATACTACTTTCAAACCGTGCTTAATATTAAGACACACTCTAATATCATTGATTTTGCAAAAATCTTAAAACATTGATAATCAACAACAATAATACGTAAACAAATAGTCTACGTGTAACAAATTCGCAACAAACAGTTTAGAAAATATTGTCTTTATAAGAGTACAGCGAGATTAATACACAATGAGAATAATGACTTAAAAAACATATCACTCAAAATAAAACGGTTCACATGATTATCTTTGTCGTGTTTTTAACATTTCTTTGTGCAGTCTTTTTGCTCTCATAGGTATCTATATTAATGATGAAGGGACGACAGGTTATGCCGCTCTCCGGAATATATGGACATAAAAACGCTGGTAGAAAGGGCGAAGACAAAAGACTCACACGCTCTTGAGACATTATACAATATGTACTACCCTAAAATGTTAGGACTGTGCATTAAAATCACGAAAGAGGACGAGGACACTGCAAAAGATCTCGTCCATGATGCTTTTGTTCTTGCTTTTTCTTCTTTACATAATCTCAATACCCCTCAACGATTCGGCGAGTGGTTGAGCACCATCACCAGAAATGTAGCTCTGAAATATATTGAGAGAAAAGGTAAGATTAGTTTTGTCTCTATAACTGATAAAGACGAAACGGTTGCAGCAACAGGAGTATCGTCCGATTCAACAGTGGATCTTCAGGATATCTTCAATCTTATTGACGAGTTGCCAAATGGATACGGCAAGGTCTTACGATTATATGCCATAGACGGTTTTTCACACAGGGAAATTGCTGAAATTCTTGGAGTAGAGCCTCATAGTTCCTCATCCCAATTATCAAGAGCCAAAGCGATGCTTCGAAAGATTATGGATTGCAGACTCTTGGCTGTTGTCTTATTGTTGATTACAGCAATACCGCTGTACTTCTTTGTCTCGTGGAATAACTCGTCCCGACTGCAGAAATCAGAGTTGGCTAAAACTGGTAAATCAAAAAAGCTTGCAGATACCAATGACATTCAAAAGCCTGTAGAGGAAAGAAACGATGTCAAGAAATCGGGCAATGAGAATATAGCGGCTTCCAATGCCACCACCATTGAGGCTATGGATACAACTTTTGTACCTGATTCCGCGGCTGTCGAAATGATTGTACCCAATACACAAGTGGCAGAACATGAGCAGAACAGCACAGAAATTACTACGGACAGCATAATGCCGCGAATTATATTCCCTGATTATGAACTTGCAAAGAATGATGAAAAGAAAAAGAACAACAAGTGGCAAATGCTTGCTGCTGGTTCTGTTGGCCCTGCGTTAGCTCAGAATATATACCGACTTATTGCCACAGGTAAACCTGATGCAGATTCTGAGGCGCCGACCTTCCCCGAAAATATAAACACATGGGAAGACTATAGCCGTTACCTGCACATGAAAGAGCACGAGAATATGCCAGCGGATACGCTTGCCATGATTGAGATAGCCGACCACAACCAAGGCGATATTATAGAGCGAGAACAGCACGACCGTCCGATTACGTTTGGCATATCTTTGAGCAAACCTCTTTCTAAAAAATGGAACTTTGAGACCGGCCTGCAATATTCTATTCTGAAGTCGAGAAGCGTGATGGGCAGTGAGGAATATTATATAGGTAAGGAACAGAAAATCCACTACATCGGTATTCCGCTCCGCGTGTCTTACCATCTTGCCGATTACAAGAATCTATCAGCATACAGTTCTGCCGGTCTGCAACTTAACATTCCTGTATATGGAAAAATAAACAGTAAATATATTGTGGACAATGCATCTGCCTACACAAACAGTTGGCATATAACACCACCATTACAGTGGTCAACCAATTTTAGTCTGGGATTACAATACAAGTTCCTCCCTAAATGGACGCTGTACGTGGAGCCGACATTATATTGGTATATCCCTAACGGCAGCAATACGCATACCATCTGGACGGAACATCCGGTAATGTTCTCCGTACCATTTGGAATAAGGTTTACGTGGTAAAAAACTACTCATGCAGTCTTTCGGACAGATATTGCATCTATGTTAATGTAGGGCATTAATCCGAATAGAATGTATAAAGTAAAAGATTATCTATATAATGGGCTGCTGTTTATGAACAATATGCTGCGCCCACATAATAAAAAGCTAAGTCAATTGATGATTTATGCAACGACACAGTGCCAGTCACGTTGCAAGCATTGTTCTATCTGGAAAAAGCCGGAGGAACACCTTTCATTCGAAGACGTAAAGGCGATAGTACGCAGCAGATGTGTGACAAAGAATACTGTTATTGGTCTGGAAGGTGGAGAATTTCTGCTTCACCCGGAAGCTGATACCATTATGGAATGGTTAAAAGAGAACCATCCCTGCTATACGCTGTTGTCAAACTGTCTTGCGCCAAAGAAGGTCATCCATGCTGTAAGAGTTTACCAACCAAGACATCTGTATGTATCTCTCGACGGGAACAAAGAAACCTATCAATACATGCGAGGCTGCAATGGCTATGGCAAAGTGATAGAAGTTGTGGAGACTTTGAAAGACGAGATTCCCATATCGCTGATGTTTTGCCTGTCCCCTTGGAACACGTTTAAGGACATGGAGTTTGTAATAAATGTAGCAAAAATGTACGGCATAGATGTCAGAATAGGCATCTACGGCACGATGGACTTCTTTGACACCACTGCTGATCTGCTGGCAATGGATATGGAGAACTATCTGGATCAAATACCTGCAAACATCCATGATACGGATGAAAATTACGATTTTGTAGCCTTCTATAACGAATGGCGTAACGGGCATTTGCACTTGCGTTGTCATAGTATATTCAGTGAACTTGTAATCCACTCCAATGGCAATGTTCCGCTGTGCCAGAACCTGAATATCAGGTTAGGCAACATTCATGAGCAATCGTTGGACGAGATATTCAATGCCCGACAATCAGCCAAAATACAATGCCGATATTCTCGCCAATGCAATAAATGCTGGATAAACTTTCATCGGAAGTATGATATCATTCTGCTCCGCAATTTTGAGAGGCTATTGCCAAAGAGTATTATCGAAAAATTTTATGGGAAATATCAATGGACGGTCAACAAGAGTAAAACTTACAGGCAATATTTTAGATAATGAAACGACTGATAGAACAATACAAACGGCTTCGCTACCGTTATCAGCTAAAGCAGACGTACGAGGAAGTTTTTGCCTTTGTTGGCATAGGCAGTCACAGCACGGACAACCTCTATCCTGTGCTTGACTATCTTCATGTTCCCTTGAAGTATATCTGTTGCAAGTCAGAAGACAAGTTGCCGTTGATAGAGAATAAATGGAGAAGTGTCAAAGCCACGATTTCTCTTGATGAGATACTTTCCGATGATGAAGTAAAAGGTGTCTTTGTCTCTGCTGCGCCTGCAACTCATTTCACTCTTGCTAAGAAGGTTTTAGAAAGCGAAAAGGCTCTTTTTATAGAGAAACCGCCTTGTTCATCTTTAGTCGAGTTGCAACAGTTAATGAATATGGAACAAAATGTCGTTGTGGCAGGTATGCAGAAACGCTATGCTCCAGCGACTAAAATCCTGACAAAACGACTAAAGAAAGAAACATTACTTGCCTATAACTTGAGGTATTTGACAGGCGGTTATCCAGAAGGAAATCCTTTAATAGACCTGTTTATTCATCCGCTTGACTATGTGTGCTATCTCTTCGGCAAGGCGGAGATTTGCAGTTGTGAACATATCCGAGGTAAAAGCGGAGTAACCCTATTGCTGACATTAAGACATGAGGCCATAACGGGTATATTGGAATTATCTACTGCCTATTCTTGGAAGAATGCCATCGAGACACTGACGGTCAATACAGAAAAAGGAATATACGAGTTGAGCCAGATGGAAACATTGACGTTTACACCCAAACAGGGACAAGTTCTTGGCATTCCGTTAGAAAAGGTGATGAGAAGAAATGCTATAACAGAAACCCTTTTCTCACGAAACAACTTCGTGCCAACAACCATCAACAATCAAATATACACTCAAGGATATTTTGATGAGATAAAGGCTTTTGTGGAAACCGTCAAAAAGGGAACCAAACTTGCTCCATATAGCGGTTTTCATTCAATGTATAATACCTATACAATAATTGACGCAATCAATAAATGTCCTATTGTGCGACACGCAGTAGTCCTATTGCGAGGCACGCAGTAACTCTATTGTGCGACACGCAGTAACTCTATTGCGAGGCACGCAGTAGTTCTATTGCGAGATACGCAACAACTCAGTTGCGGCACAATAAGCCCTATTATTCATCCATAAACCTAAAACGTTATGGCAACCAAGACATCAAGTACGCGTTCATTCTCTTGTCCGCGTCAATACGCATGAGGGCCTCTGTCACGGTATCGCAGAATTCCTAGGACTCCATATCGGGATTCTCCCTGTGTTCCGCCTTGACCGCCTCGTCAAGGTAGATGCAGATAAGAATTGCGGGGGCAAGGAACACGTGTCACACGAAGGGCGATGCCGGACAGCCCGAAGCAATCCCAAGCATAAGAACAACGGTGGAGTGGCTGTGCGCGCAGCAGTGCGTTTCCAAAACTTGCCAGGAGTGTCAGAATTCGATGTAGGGAAGCAGGCGGTCAACATCCTTCTGCGTGAACTCTTTCAGAAGGAGAAGTTCCGCGGCCGAGTGCAGTTCACCCTTGTCACGACGGTGCTCGTAGACGGCACGAGCCTGATAAAAGGTGATGTAGGGATGCCGGCGCATGGCCTGCACGGAAGCCCGGTTGAGGTTTACCTTGCGGGTGCGGGTATGGGAAAGGACAAACCAGTCAAGCACGTCGTCGGGCAAGGGACAGGACTCCATCACCTGCTCCGTGCTCACAAATCCGCCCAGACGTTCCCTGTAACGCACTATCTGCCCCGCCCGGTACGAGGCTATGCCGGGAATTTTCTTCAGTTGGCTGGTATCGGCAGTGTTGAGGTCCACCTGCACTAAATCCCTATACTTTTCAGGATAAAGTACGGTGTCGCGAACGGCAGACGGTGTGGAATCAGACAGGAGAGGAGCGGGATGCTCCAGGGAAGGGACTGCAGCCTGCTGCAGTTTGCCCTGCGGAGAACCGGACGGGGAGACTGTGGCACGCGCCGAGGCAGCAATGGCTTCAGCATCAACATAGCGGAAACGTTCCGCTATGCATATCTGCGGGGCAAGCCTTTGCCACATCTCGTTGGTCATGCCCGGCAGGCGGGCAAAATCCTCGGGCATATGGTAACGGCCGTGTTTGGCTCGGTAACGGTAGACAGCCCTCACCTGCCACGGTGCCAGCCCCAAGCGCAGCAACTCGGTGCTGTCAGCCGTATTAGGGTCAAAGGGGAAGGTCTCCACAGGAATCTCCTGTGTGGCGTAGACGTATGTCTTTTCTTTTGTGGCACGTGCTGCATTGCGGACATATACAGAAGTGCGGTGCCCATCGGCTTCAACATCCGGCTCCGGCTGAATCCACGTGTACACGAAGCAGCCCAGCACGACAAGCATAAGCACCCACTCCAGCACGAGCAGAGCACGGCGGTGGGCATCGGAGAGAAAAGGAAAACGGCGCATCAGCCCAAGAGTTCGTGCACAAACACCGAGGCTATGGCCACCGGCACCACATAGCGCACCAAGAAGAGGTAGGCACGAAAGAAGCGGAAACGAAGTTTGCCGCCATTGGTCAACTCACTTTCCAACAACCTGCGGTCCAGCCGCCAGCCCACAAACAGGCAGATGATGATGCCGCCCAAAGGCAGGATGAACTTGGAGGAAACGAAGTCGAAGAGTTCAAACACCGTCATCCCAAACAGGCGGCAGTCGCTGAGCAGGCCAAATGAAAGGGCGCACAGGCAGGAAAGGGCTACACAAGTGCAGGACACCCATGCGGCTGCGGCACGGCGCGACATGCCCGTAACCTCAAGCAGGTAAGCGGTGACCGGCTCATGCAAGGACATGGCACTGGTGAGAGCCGCTAGAATAAGCAACATGTAAAACAGGGCACTGAACACATAGCCCACCACCGGCACGGAATGGAAAGCGATGTTGAACACGTTGGGCAGCGTCTGGAACACAAGCCCGGGGCCGGCATCCACTGTGGCTCCTTCCACGCTGAACACAGCCGGAAAGATGATGAAACCACTCAGCACAGCCACAAAGGTATCAATGGAACATACGCTGAAAGCCGTCTTGACCAGGTTGGTCTCCGGACTGAAATAAGAAGCATAAGTGCACAGGCAGCCCATGGCCAGGCTGAGTGAGAAGAATGCTTGTCCCACGGCACTGAGCACCACATCACCCGTAATCTTGCTGAAGTCGGGGCGAAGCAGGAAGGAAAGCCCCTGAGACGAGCCCGGCATGCCAAAGGAACACACCACCAAGATGCCGATGATGAGCAAGAGCATGGGCATCATGACCTTGGAGAAGCGTTCAATGCCCGAACGAACGCCACGCACAATAACCGTGTGGGTGACAACCATGAACACAGCCGCGCACAGGATAGGTTTCCAAGGATGGGAGACAAAAGCATTGAAGTACTCTCCATAATCCCTATCGGCCAACAGGTTGCCCCTCAACGACTCCACCATATAATAGAACGTCCAGCCACTGATGATAATATAATAGGAGAAGATAAGGAACGCCACGAACACTCCTTCCACTCCGCCCACGCGCCACCAACTGCTTGGAGCCAAACGGCTGAAGGCACTCACGGTGTTGGCATGCGTATGACGGCCGATGATGAATTCGCTCAGCATGACCGGGATTCCCACAATTACCACGCAAATCAGATAAATAAGGATGAAGGCTGCACCGCCGTTGTTGCCCACCTCTGTAGGGAAGCGCCACACATTGCCAAGTCCCACAGCACTACCTGCAGCGGCAAACACCACTCCTAACTTACTGCCGAAATTATGTCTTTTCTCCATTGTCCAGTTTTATGCCATTTATAATAAGATAAGCCCGAGAGGCTTCCTGCATCCTTCATGCCACCAACTGATTGAGGAACACTACCCCCACACCCACGGGAGCAACCCAGCGAATCAGGAAGAGCACCACACGGGCCGAGCGGTGCCAAGCCGTTCCTTCGTTGGTCAGTTCGCCCAGCACAAGCCTCCTGTCCAGATACCATCCCACAAACACGGTGATGAGTATACCTCCCAAGGGCATCATGAACTTGGCCGTGACGAAATCAAAGAAGTCGAAGAAGCCCATGCCGAAGACCTTGACATCTGCCCATGCACCGAAAGAAAGCGAGCAGGCCGTGCCCAAAAGCATGGCCAGAGAAGTGACGATGACGGTGGAAGTGCGGCGGCTAACATGATAGTTCTCATGGATGAAGGCGGTGGCAATCTCGTTCATGGATATGCTGCTGGTCAGCGCTGCGAGCAACAGGAGCAGGTAAAAAAGCCCGCTGAAGACATAACCCAGCACAGGAGCATGGCCAAAGGCGGCATTGAACACGTTGGGCAAGGTGATGAACACTAGTCCTGGGCCGGCATCGGGAGTCATGCTCGGCACGCTGAACACCGTGGGGAAAATGATGAAGCCGCTGAGCACAGCCACCAGCGTGTCTATCATGCACACGTTGAAGGCCGATGACACCAGACGTGTACCACGCCCGAAATAAGAGGCGTAAGTAACCAGACAGCCAATGCCCACGCTGAGCGAGAAGAATGCCTGCCCCATGGCACTGAGCACCACAGCACCTGTAATCTTGCTGAAATCGGGACGGAGCAGGAAGGAAAGTCCACGGGAAGAGCCCGGCATTGTCACCGAGAAGCCCACCAAGAGCAACAGGATGACAAAGAGCATGGGCATCATGAGTTTGGAATAGCGCTCAATGCCCTCCTGCACACCGCGCGCCACCACGAAATGAGTCAGCAGCAGGAACACATAGACATAGGCCAAAGGACGGAACGGATGGGAAGAAAAGGTAGCAAAGCGTTCAGCGAAGTCTTGCGCCCCCGACAGTTTACCCGCAAGCGAATCCACGGTATAGTTCAATGTCCACCCGGCCACCACAGAATAAAATGAGAGCACAAGCAGCCCACCCAGCACACCCATAAAGCCTGCCACCACCCAGGGCTTGCCCGGAGCAAGCACCCGATATGAATGCACGGTATTGGCTTTGGAGGCTCGGCCTATCACAAACTCACTCACCATGACAGGAAGAGCCAGCAATACGACACATAGAAGATAAATGAGAATGAAAGCGGCTCCGCCATTGCGCCCCACCTCAGTGGGAAAACGCCATATATTGCCCAAACCTACGGCACTGCCCGCTGAGGCAAGCACCACGCCCAGTTTGCTGCCAAAACTGCCACGGCTGTCCATACGTTATGCTGTTGATGTTTAATTTCAATGAAACAGGAAAGAACCTCCCTCATGTAATATGCAAAATTACAAATAATTTCCATACTTTTGCATCAACAAACAAACAAAACAAGCAAGCATGCTTACACATTACATAAAAACATACCCTCTGGGCTTACTGATTGTCCTGGCCATCACGGCATTGTCATTAGCACCGCTTCCTGAAGTTCCCGTGGCCGAGGACGTACCTTTGGCCGACAAGTGGACACACATGGTGATGTACGGTGCGCTCACGCTGGCAATATGGATACAATACCTGCGCACACACAAAAGCATCAACTGGACAAGGCTCACGCTGTACGGCATTGCCGCTCCCGCCACATGGGGCGGACTGATGGAACTGGCACAGGCCAACCTCACCACATACCGTTCAGGCGACTGGATGGACTTCATTGCCAACTGCATCGGGGTGATACTTGCCGCCACCGTGGGTCTGACAATCCTGCGCAAGAGCATCAAATACAAGGAGGAATAAAACCAGCACACGGGAGGAAAACCTCACAAGACGCACGGGAGGGCATGCACCAATGCATACCCTCCCGTGTATTCCTGCTGCCGTTCAGCATCAGCCAATCATCTTGTAACATCAAACCACAAGATTAACTTGATTCATTTACTTTCCCGCAACAAGCAAGAAATGTCATTCCTCCACATCTTGAAGGGATACTGACGCATGTGAGAATTATAGAATCGGCGGTCACCCGTCACCTCACGCCCTATGAAGGAAGGCTTTGCAAAAGCCTCATCCTCAGATTGCAGTTCCACTTCAGCCAGCACCAGTCCCTCGTTATCTCCATAGAACTCGTCCACCTCAAACACATGTCTCCCATCAGGAGACTTGACCAAATAACGAGTCTTGTCGATGATGCCCGGCTCGCAGACGGACATCAGGTCACGCGCATCGACAAGAGGAATCTCCCACTCAAACTCATAACGGGAAAGTCCCGCCACTGTACTGGGTCCCTTAATGGTCAGGTAGCCCTTGTCACCACGTATCCTGACACGCACAGTACGCCCATTCCCCGAGGCAATATAGCCCTGGCAAATGTGCGTAGACTCATAAGCCTGGTCTTTGAACTCGCCATCAACCAAGAATTTACGTTCTATCTCTATGTGCATGATCTATTTCTCTTCAGTAAAGAAGCACACCGGTCAACAGAGCGTGGCCACAACAAGCACAAGCACACAAAGCACCAACAAAGTGGCCACAAAGTATGCCACCACCTTTTTGCCCTGCTCCTTGACATACTCATCATGTCTGGACTTCTGCAATTTCCTCTTCTCACTCATAGCAATAGTATTATTGGGTTCTGCCTTAATATATTATTAATGTATACTCACAGCCCTCTCCCCGCAAGGGGCAGAGGCGGTCAGCAAGTTTCTCCGCCGAACTCCATCAGGTAAGCCTTGATGAAGGCATCTATCTTTCCGTCCATCACGCCGCCCACGTCACTGGTCTGATAGTTGGTACGATGATCCTTCACGCGCCGGTCGTCAAACACATAACTGCGTATCTGACTGCCCCACTCTATCTTCTTCTTGCCGGCTTCCACCTTGGCCTGCTCGGCCATACGGTGCTGCAGTTCCTTGTCATAAAGCATGGAGCGGAGCAGTCGCATGGCGTTTTCCTTGTTCTTGGGCTGGTCACGAGTCTCAGTGTTCTCTATCAGGATTTCCTCTTCCTCACCTGTATAAGGATCCTTGTACTGGTAACGCAGGCGCACACCCGATTCCACCTTGTTGACATTCTGCCCACCCGCACCGCTGCTGCGGAAAGTATCCCACGAGATGCGCGCCGGCTCGATGTTCACTTCGATGGTATCATCAACGAGCGGCGTCACGAACACACTGGCAAAGGATGTCATGCGCTTGCCCTGGGCATTGTAAGGGCTTACGCGTACAAGGCGGTGCACACCATTCTCACTCTTGAGAAATCCATAGGCATACTCGCCCTGTATCTCCAATGTGCAGGTCTTGATACCGGCATCGTCCCCGTCAATCAAGTTGCTCACCACGCACTTGTATCCGTTTGTCTCCGCCCAGCGCATGTACATCCTCATGAGCATCTGTGCCCAATCCTGCGCCTCGGTGCCTCCTGCGCCGGAGTTTATCTTCAGCACCGCGTCCATGGGATCCTCCTCTTGCCGCAGCATGTTCTTCAGCTCCAGAGCCTCGATGGCCTCGATGGCCTTGCCGTACATGGCATCAACCTCCTCTTCTGTTACCAGTTCTTCCTTATAGAAATCAAAAGCCGTTTCCAGTTCATCAGCCATGGTGTGCACCTCGTCATAGCCCTTGAGCCATTTTTCAAGTCCTTTGACCAGTTTCATCTGCGCCTCCGCTCTTTTCTGGTCATCCCAGAATCCGGGAGCCTGAGTACGCAACTGTTCTTCCTCGTACTGCACCTTCTTGGCATCTATGTCCAAGTAACGGTGTAACTGCTCTGTCCTCTCTTTTACGTCTTTCAGTTGTTCTGCTGTAATCACTCTTCTCTATCTATTATTATTCTTCGTACATCTTGTCTATCTGAGCCTTGTAATTCTGGTAAATCACAGGCCGTTTGACCTTGAGCGTATTGGTCAACTCTCCCCGTTCCATACTGAAGGGTTCGGGCAGCAAGGCTATCCGCTTGACCTGTTCATAATGGGCAAACTCCTGCTGGAGGGTGTCTATGCGATACATGACAAACTGCACCACCTTGGGATGCGCGCACATTTCCTCCCGGTTCTGGAAGGTAATCCCGCGCTCGGCAAAGGACTGCTCCAGCAGTTCATACTCGGGTATCACCAAGGCCGAGACGAACTTCTTCTGCTCGGCCACGATGACAATCTGATCCACATAGCGGTCTACGCACAACTTCGACTCAAGCATCTGCGGAGCAATGAACTTGCCATTGCTGGTCTTGAAGAGGTCTTTGATGCGGTCGGTGAGAAACAATTCTCCGTTCTTCATATAGCCGGCATCACCGGTATGGAACCACCCCTCATCATCAATGGCCAGTGCCGTCACCTCAGCCTTGCGGTAATATCCTTTGGTGATGGTGTCTCCCTTCAGCAAAATCTCATTGTTCTCACCGAACTTAAGTTGCACTCCATTGAGAAGCCGCCCCACAGACCCCACGCTGACAGGCTTATCCCATCGGTCAAGGGAAACGGTGGCAGTTGTCTCGGTCATTCCATACCCGACTACCAAACCGAGCCCCACCGAACGCATGAAATCCTCCACACGAGGTGAGATGGCGGCTCCTGCCGTGGGAAAGAAATTGTGCCTTTCAAGTCCCAAAGTCTTGAGGAGCAATGCAATGACAGTTTTCTCATAGAAAGCATATTGCAACCGAAGTCCAAGGGGAGGCACAAGTCCACGCATCTTATACTCTACATTGTATGCATGTCCCACACGCAGGGCATCTTCCAGCATGCGCCGCTGGACGGGGCTGCTCTTTTGAATGCGTTCCAAGACGCCGGCATACACCTTTTCCCAGAACCTGGGCACAACGCACATACAGGTCGGGTGTATCTCCCTCAGGCTCCGCAGCACATCCTGTGGCCGCAGATTCAAGGCAAGCGTACAGCCCTCAGCCAAGCACAGATACGTCCACCCACGCTCAAAGACATGAGTCAGCGGTAGGAAGGTGAGTATGGAGTCCCTGTCAGAAAGACGCACCGCGCCCACATGGGAATGTATGCCGGCCATATACATCCTGTGTGTAAGCATGACTCCCTTGCTCAGTCCTGTGGTTCCGCTCGTGTATAATATGTTGGCCAAGTCATCTTGGTCAAGTTCGGCAGTGCGCCGTCTCACCTCTTCCTGATGCTGGAGAACCTCGCCCGACTTAAGGAAGTCATCAAAATAGATGCTCACCTGATCCTGGGGATTACGCTTGACATTACGGTCAAAGATAATCAGTTTGCTCACCTCAGGGTCTATCTTCAACACACGATAGGCAGTGTCATACTGGTATTGTTCACCTACAAAAATGAAGCGAACCTTGGCATCGCTCACCATATACTTCACCTGCATCTCACTGCTGGTGGCATAGAAGGGGATGGTGACTGCACGTATGGCATAAGCGCCAAAGTCAACATACAGGCACTCCGGCATGTTCTGCGAGAACACGACCACATTCTCCTGCACGCCAACTCCCAGTTCCATCAAGGCGTTGCTTACCTGACGAACCCGAAGAGAAAACTCATTCCAGGAGACATCATGCCAGCAGCCAGCCACATAGTCACGCCATCTCAAAGCCGTACGGTTACCATAGCGTTTGGCCTGGCTGTGTATTAAGGTTGAAAGTGGACTCGGATTCTGCATAGCCTCAAGTCTTTTTTGCTCTGCACAAAGTTAGCACAAGTTGAGATAAAGGCCAAACATATTTGACTTTTTTGAATATTGTACGTAACTTTGCTTACCGGAAAAGGCAATCAAGGAAATGGCATTAGAAGAACTCACAAGCGAATCCGTTGACCTGCTAAAGCATCTCATCGAAATTCCACGCACAAGCAGAAACGAACAGGAAGCCGCAGACATGTTGCAAAATTACATGACAGAACGCTGCAGGCTGACAGTGGAGCGAACAGGGAACAACCTCATGGCCAAAGCCCCGGAATTCCATCCGGAGCGTTCCACTCTGCTCTTAAATGCCCATATCGACACGGTGAAACCTGTAAGCGGATGGCAAAGAAACCCTTTCTCTCCCACATGCGAGGGAGAACGCATATACGGACTGGGCAGCAATGATGATGGCGCAAGCCTGGTGTCGCTGCTTCAAACTTTCCGGGTACTGGCGCAGGAGAAGTTGCCATATAACCTTTTGTTCCTCGCTTCTGCCGAAGAGGAGGTCAGCGGACGCAATGGCATGGAATGCATGATTCCACTCCTGCCCAAAGTCGATGCCGCCATTGTGGGAGAACCGACCGGCATGCAGCCGGCAATTGCCGAGAAGGGTCTCATGGTGCTGGACGTAACAGCGCATGGGAAATCAGGCCACGCAGCCCGAGAGGAAGGAGACAATGCCATTTATCGCGCAATGGATGACATGCAGTGGTTCCGTACCCACGAATGGGAAAAAGTGTCACCGCTCTTGGGAAAAGTCAAGACAACCGTCACCATCGTCAATGCGGGCACGCAGCACAATGTCATCCCTAACCAATGCACCTTCACCGTAGACGTGCGCAGCAACGAACTATACTCCAACGAAGAACTGTTCCACCTCATCTCCAGCCAAGTGGAAAGTGAGGTCAAGGCACGTTCCTTCCGTCTGAATTCCTCCCACATTTCCATCAAACATCCCATCGTGCAGGCACTCTTGGCACTTGGAAAGAAGCCTTTTGGTTCTCCCACACTGAGTGACCAAGCCCTAATGCCCTTTCCCAGCCTAAAAATGGGACCGGGGCAGAGCAGCCGCAGCCACACTGCAGACGAGTACATAGAAATATCCGAAATCAAGGATGCCATCAGCACATACATAACCCTGCTGCGCGGCCTTGCCTTTTAGAACCGGGAAGAAAACAGCCAAAGAATTTGGTCGAATCTCCAAAAAGATATACCTTTGCACCGTCCTTAAAGAAAGGGAGTGCCGTTTTGGCATCCATTCCCAGAAGTGGGAGGTTTTCCATATACAAATAAGGAACAAAGGAGAGATGGTAGAGTGGTCGATTACAACGGTCTTGAAAACCGTCGTACCGAGAGGTACCGGGGGTTCGAATCCCTCTCTCTCCGCAAGGAAGAGGCTGTGTCAAGTTCAGGCGCAGCCTCTTTTTATATCTACCCAAGCAATTCCCTTAAAAACATTCAATTACCTAATCCTAATCAAATACAAAAACATGATAAGTAAACACCGCAGACTATCCATTGGTCTTTGCATACTGACCGCAATGACATGCGTGGCCAATGCACAGGAAAAGATTATCAGCACATTCAATGCCGGAAACGTCATTCTTCCCTCGTCACAATACACCCCGGACAGACAATATGAAGCCTGGGTGTGGGTATATAACAAGGGGGAGCGTTACACCGATGCGCAGTACAACACCATCCATGGTGCTCCCGACACGGACAACAATGGACGGCAATGGTACGAATCGGATTACGAACTCACAGGCGGTGAGATAAAGTGGACAAAGGGCACCTCACCGTTCAGCAGTGATGAGTACTACAAGGAACACCAGTCATGCCGCTGGGTGACATCCGACATCATGGGCGAAATCTACATGCGGCGCGCGTTCACCCTCAATGCTCCCATAGACAGCCCGGTGTTCATGGCCGTAGGACACGACGATGCACCAAGCGAATGGTACATCAATGGCGTACAGGTACACACGGTGTCCGATGGCTGGGAAAATGAAGCATACACATTGCTCACAGACGAGCAGAAAGCGCTGATAAAGACCGATGGGAGCGAAAATATCATTGCCGTCCACGTGCATCAGAACTGGGGCGGAGCCTTTGCCGACTGCGGCCTCTATGCCGCCGACGTGACCACAGAGCATGCCATACTGCCTACTGCCACCGATGCAAGTTCATGGGACTGCCTGTACTACACACTCAACTACAATTCCGACCTGCCCCGGACCGAGGCTGCCAAGTGGTATGCCCTCACCGAGGACGAGCGTGACTGGGTGAAGGGTGTGGGGCCGTTCAGTAATGACGAGAACATGTTTCTGATAACAGAATGGGGCAGTCAAGTGAGACCCATACTCATCCGCCGTCACTTCACACTGACTACAGATGACGTCAGTACCCTCAAGGCCGGAACGCTGAAACTCTTTTGCAGTTACGATGAGAACCCCACCGTGTATCTCAATGGCACGAAGATATGGACCGCCAGCGGTTGGAACGACAACAATTACGCAGAACAAGTCATCCCCGCGGCATATAAAAGCCTCCTGCGCGAAGGAGACAACGTGCTCGCCGTGTCGCTCAAGCAAGGCAACGGAGGCGGGCACATCGACTACGGTCTAAAACTGGTGGAGCCCTACAAGCCGACAGGCATTGTTCCCACAGGAGCATCAACTGATGCAAAAAATGTCGACAACAAAGTCTACGACACCACAGGCCACATGGTTGGCACATCAACCCACGGACTTGCCAAAGGCATTTATATAACTAATGGTAAGAAGACAATCGTAAGATAACACACATTAACATTATGAAAGGATACATCAAGGCAAGGATGGTTGCCTCGCTTGTCACAACATTCATATTGCTCTCCCAGGCTGCAGCACAAACCACACAGGCAACGGTGGTGCCCATTCCCGAAGGCACCCAAAGCAGCAACTACGTCAACTTCCGCGCACCTCTAGCCACGGCACCACTGCTGAAACTGCCCGTAGGCAGCGTGCAGCCCAAGAGATGGTTGCGCCACTATCTTGAATTGCAACGCGACGGACTCAACGGGCAACTCGGCTCCATCAGTTCATGGCTCGACAAGGACAACAACCAGTGGCTCAGTGACAGCGGAGATCATGGATGGGAGGAAGTGCCCTACTGGCTCAGAGGCTATTGCAGCCTGGCCTACATTCTCGGCGACGAGAAGATGATAAGTGAGGCCAAGACGTGGTTTGAAGCCGTACTGAAAAACCAGAAGAGCGACGGATTCCTCGGGCCGCGCAACTACGAGAACGGCAATCCGGAGATATGGGCACAGATGATCATGCTTTGGGCCATGCAGACCTATTACGAGTACAGTGGTGATGCAAGGGTACTCAGTGCCATGACCAAATACTTCAAATGGGAGTTGACCGTCAATGACTCCAAGTTCCCCAAGGGCTTATGGCAGGAAAAGCGTGGCGGAGACAACATGTGGAGTGTCATCTGGCTCTATAATCGCACGGGCAACGAGACACTCCTGCCACTCATTGACAAACTCCACCGCAACACATCCAACTGGGCCATGGCGGGCGGACTGCCCAACCTCCATGGCGTGAACGTGGCACAGGGATTCCGCGAGCCCGCCACTTATGCCATGTACACAAAGGACCTCAGCATGCGCCAGGCCACATACAACGCCTTCAGCAACATGCGCGAACGGTTCGGACAAGTGCCGGGCGGCATGTACGGAGCCGATGAAAATGCGCGGCTAGGCTATGACGACCCGCGCCAGGGAGCCGAGACATGTGCAATCGTTGAGCAAATGGCCAGCGATGAGATTCTAATGGGCATCACCGGAGACCCCTTCTGGGCCGACCACTGCGAAAACGTGGCACTCAACACGTTCACGGCCGCCATGATGCCCGACATGAAGTCACTGCGCTACATCACCTCGCCCAACATGGCCATAAGCGATGAAAAACTCCATGGGCCAAGCATCGACAACAACCTGCGCGGCATGCTCTCCATGAGCCCGTTCAGCAGTCGCTGCTGCCAGCATAACCACGGCATGGGCTGGCCTTACTATGCCGAGCACCTCGTCATGGCCACCAATGACAACGGCCTCGCCACAATGCTCTACTCCGCGAACGAGACCACTGCAAAGGTAGGTGACGGACAGACCGTCAGACTCACCGAGGAGACCGATTACCCGTTTGACGGCAGCGTGGTGCAGACACTGCACACCGATGTCGCCACAACCTTCCCGCTCTACCTGCGCATCCCGGCATGGGCCAAAGGAGCCTCAGTGAACGTCAACGGCGAAGATATCTCTGCAGTCTCCCCTAAAGGCAAGTATGTGCGTCTGGAACGTGAATGGACCAATGGAGATAAAGTTGAACTGAACCTTCCCATGAGCATCAGCCACACGGTGTGGCAGAAAAACAAGGCAAGCATGAGCATCAACTATGGCCCGCTGACCCTCTCACTGAAAATCGGGGAAACATGGGAACAGCATGACAGCCGCGACAAGGACTTCGTGCAGGATGACTCACACTGGCAGGACGGGGTCGATGCCTCGCTGTGGCCTTGCTACGTGCTGAAGTCCTCAACGGAGTGGAACTATGCCATAAAGGTTGATGACAGACTCAACCCGATGGGCATAACCGTCAACAAATCGAAATGGGACGGCACGGGTAATCCGTTCACCCTTGACAGGGTGCCTCTGTCGTTCACAGTCACAGGCTGCCGGATTCCGTCATGGGGCTATGACAGCACGGGCATGACCGACATGTTGCCCACAAAGTATGTCGGGCATTCCGATACAGACACTCAACTGACACTCATCCCGATGGGAGCCGCGCGCCTGCGCATAAGCGCCTTCCCCAGGGTAACAGCAAAGTAAACGGATGCCTGGCAGCCGGCATTGCAGGCATGGCCGCCAGGCATCCGTCAATGGGTTCAGCCGCAAGCGAGCGTAAATCCACTGTTTTCCTATTCCTCCAACACGCGCCTTTCCAACTCAAGCAGATACTGCTTGGCAGCCAGGCCACCCCCATATCCCGTCAGCGAACGGTCGCTGCCAACCACCCGGTGGCAGGGAGCAAAGAGCGAGATGGAGTTGGCTCCGTTGGCATTGGCCACCGCACGCACGGCATGGGGAGAGCCTATCCTGCGCGCCATTTCTCCGTAGGACACCGTAGTTCCGTAAGGTATGCTCAGCAAGGCACGCCACACCTTTTTCTGAAATTCCGTGCCGGTAAACAGCAGCGGCACGCTGAAAATTCTGCGCTCACCTGCAAAGAACTCGTCAAGTTGCCTTCCTGCTTCTTTCAACACGCCAGATGTCCCATCCTCAAGGCGGGCCTCCAGCATGCGCTCCAAACGCCTAAGCACATGGCCATGATGCTTCTCCACCTGCCAGTCACACAGGCAGAGCCTGTCACCAAGCGAGCCAAGCACAAGCATGCCGCACGGAGAATCGTAGCGGCATGTCACAATCACATTTTCTCCTTTCATCTTTTCTTCTTTGGTTTATTGTGCGGGGCATAGTCCCTCATCCCTTCTATCGCACCTCCGGCAACAGCCCAGACATACAGGCTGGCAACACTCCCATAAGGTGAGAAGCGGCGTCGGTACCTTTCAAACAGCGTACGATCAACTTTCCGATGATGGTAAATCATACGAATCCCGCGCTGAATGGCGAGGTCGCCAAAACTCATCACGTCTGGCCGCTGCATGGAGAACAGCATCAGCATCTCCGCACTCCACACCCCCAGGCCCTTTTGCTCCGACAAGCGTGCGCGCACTTCCGCGTCCGTCATGGCATGCAAGGCACTGATGTCCAATTCACCGGACAAGACTCTGCTTGCTGCCGCACGTATATATTCCACCTTCCTGAACGACAGGCCAAAAGCCTGCAATGCCTCGGGAGAGAGGGCAAGTACACCCTCAGGAGTGATGCTCCCCATCTGTTCCGTCAGTCTTTGCCAGACAGTCTCATGCGCCTTGGTGGAGATTTGCTGTCCCACAATGGTATGCACGAGTGCGGCAAAGAGGTCGGGAATCACCCGTCTCTTCACCATCCCCACTTGCTCAATCACCTCGGCAAGGCGCTTGTCCCTGCCTTTCAAGTAGGCTATTTCCTTCTCTCCATATTTGAAATATTGTTCCATCTCCATACATCCCATATTAACGAAGGAGAAAGGCGAAAGCCCATGAGACTAAAGAATCATGGCAGACGCAGGCGGAAGGTCACGCATCCCTTCTCTTCATCCTGATGAAGTGTGAGCGTGCCTCCCGATGCACGCATGATCTGGCGGGACAGGGACAGGCCAATGCCCGAACCCTCCGGTTTTGTGGTGAAGAAAGGCACAAAGATATGCTCTGCCACATCCGGAGTTATCAGGTTGCCATAATCAGTAACATCAATGACAACCGCCTCCTGCCCGTCAGTCCAAGCATGCAGGCAGACTGTCCCGCCCTGCGCGGTGGCTTCCACGGCATTCTTCAGCAGGTTGTTCACCACGTGCGACATCAGATTCTCATCGGCATAGGCAAGCAACCCTTCCGGCTCCACCCGCACCTCCACCGGCCTGCCATACAGTGAAGCCATGCGCTGAAGGAAAGGCTTTACATAAAAAAGAGTGGGTGAAGGGGTGGGGACATGCGTGAAGCGGCGGTAAGTCTGTGCAAAGCGGAGCAGTTCCTCCCCGGTCTTCCTGATGGTCTCCAGCCCTGTACACAACTCGCCGTCGGCATCCTTCCCCCGATTATCCCGCCTGACCCGCTCCAGCAGCGTGCCGCTCAGTGAGGTCAAAGGTGTAATGGTGTTCATGATTTCATGAGTTAGCACCCTGATAAGTTTAATCCACGAGTCCAGTTCTCTGCTGTCCATTTCACACTCCACATTGCTCAGTGCCATGACGCGCACACGCTTTCCGCGCAGCACAGTGGTTGTCTCATGCCATATCAATTGCTCGTCATTCATCAGTCGGGCAGGTATCTGCCTCATGTGAGTCAGGATGTCAGTGTCCAGCAACTGGAGTGCCGCCTGGTTGTGTACCAGTATGTTGTCCCGTTCATCCACCACCATCAGTCCCGTGTCTGTGGCATTGATGACCATCTCAAAGCATCTCTCACGCTCCATCTGCTCGTCTCTGGCTTTCTGTAGCACCTCTTTGATGCGGTTCAGCCAGTGGTTGACAGATTCCCGTCGGCGTTTGCCCTGCTCGGTGAAGCGCAGGGTGTAGTCGGCATTCTCCACGGCATCAAAGAGCAGGTACAGGTTTGCCTTGTCCCGCCTGTGCCTTAACCACAGGTTCAGGTAAGCCAAACAGACCAGCAGTAACAGCCCCAGCAACAAGAGTACTCTAAAGTCCATACCTCTTTATCTTGTTGTAAAGTGTCTGGCGTGATATGCCCAGCCTTACCGCCACCACGGAAAGGTTGCCGTCACACTCCCTAATGCTCTTCTCTATCATGCGGCGTTCCATCTCATCCAGAGTCTGCACCTCCTCCATGGGCTTCTCCCTACGCGTGCCGCCTCCGTCTATATACACAGCCTCTATGCGACCTCCATCACTCAGTATCACCGCCTTCTCTATGGCGTGCTGCAACTCACGTATGTTGCCATACCACGGCATGCCGACCAACTTGTCTGCGGCTTCACCCGAAAGGCACAGCCCATCCCTACCATACATGCCGGAGTATCTGCGCACGAACATCTCGGCCAAAGGCACTATGTCACGCGGCCTCTGCCTCAAGGGAGGCAGGTGCAGGTGGATGGTATTGATGCGGTAAAGCAGGTCCTCGCGGAATGCTCCCTTGTCCACCATCTGCTGCAAGTCCCTGTTGGTGGCACATATCAGCCTCACGTCCACAGGAATCTCGGTGCTTCCCCCCACCCTCACGATACGCCTGCGCTGCAATGCAGTGAGCAACTTGGCCTGCAGGTTATAGGAAAGGTTGCCAATCTCGTCCAGGAAGAGCGTTCCTTCATTGGCCTGTTCAAACTTCCCCGGCTTGTCAGCCTTTGCATCGGTAAAGGCACCCTTCACGTGTCCGAAGAGTTCGCTCTCGAACAGAGACTCGCTGATGGCTCCCATGTCCACCGGCAACATCTGCGCACCGGAGCGTGCCGAAAGGCGGTGAATCTCACGTGCCAACACCTCTTTGCCTGTTCCGTTCTCTCCCGTTATCAGTATGTTGGCGTCTGTTGCAGACACCCTTTCCACCATCCTCCTCAGTGAGGTCATGGCTTCAGAGTCTCCCCAGAACATGTCCGATGCCTCCCGTCTGCCCTTCCCCGCAGGATGCTTGCCTTTGTCACGTGCCGCAATTAGTGCATCCAGCATGCGCTTATTGTCAAAAGGTTTCACCACGAAGTCCACAGCACCGTCCTTAATGCCTTTTACAGCTAGGTCAATATCGGCATACGCAGTAAACAGCACCACCTTGGTCTGCGGTGCTGACTGGCGTATCTGCCTCAGCCAATAGAGTCCCTCGTTACCGTTGTTGGTGCTGAAATACGGAACATTCATGCCCCTCTCATCCCAGCCGGCTTCCTTCGCATCCTTCACCTTGCCGAAGTTCATGTCCAGCAACACCACATCAGGTTTGTCCTCACGCAGGTGCGAGAGGATGCCGGCAGGACTGGCAATGGCCACGATGCGCTCAAACACAGGTTCCACAAGCATGCGCACGGTGGTAAGTATGTTACGGTTGTCGTCCACTATGAGGAGTGTTCCTTGTTTGTTCATCTCGCTGAAATATTATCTCAAATTGCATTGCAAAAGTACTAATTTGCGCCGAAAAGACAGAGGGGGTGTACAATATTTGTACATGATTGTCCAAAAGTTAGACATTCCAAGAATCATGCTTTTATACATAAACGCCTAAGCAATAGGAACTAAAAGAGTTTGGCACGCCCCTTGCAAGCAATATGAGCGAAATGACAAGCAAAAAGCAGATGAGAAGAAAAAGAACCACACTAACCCTGACAGCAGCCCTGATTCTGCTTGCCACTGCCCCACTGCAGGCTCAGGAAGCGACGTGGAGCATGGACAGTTGCATGCGCTATGCAGTGATGCATGCCAGTGATGTACAACGTCAGCGCGTAATAACCCATCAGCGAGAGCAGAACTACCGCAAGGCCGTGTCTGATTTCCTTCCCTCCTTCGGTGCCTCGTTGGGCGCGCAATACCAGTGGGGGCGCAACGTGGATCCGGAGACAAACACTTACAACAACGTCACAACGTTTAGCAATCACTGGCAACTCAGCACATCGCTCAACCTTTTCGACGGTTTCGCCACGATCAACGCATTCCGGCAAGCACGCCTTGCCAAACAGTTCTCGCAGACTGCCATGCAAAGGGTGACCGATGACATAGCCACTGACGTGATGCTGAAATACATTGAGGCCGCCTATGCTCAAGCCTGCATAGGTGTTGCCCAAGACAAACTGGATGAGAGCCGGCACCTACTTCACAAGACACAAGCCTTGTTTGAACTGGGCGAAAAGGGCAGGCCCGACGTGGTACAGATAGAATCGCAGGTGGCCGAAGACGAATACAATCTGACCCACCAGCAGAATACCGCAGTGCAGACCATGCTTGACCTAAAGGCCGCCATGAACCTTCCACAGGATGACTCACTGAGAATAAGCCTTGACCGGGACACCGTGCTGCAGCCCGTCTCTGCCCCCATTGACGCAGAACAGGTGTTTGCCACCTTCCGGCATCTCTCACCCTCGCTGCGTGAGGCAGAGTTCAATGCCGAGAACGCACGACTGGGCGTGCGCATACGCAAAGGGTATCTGATGCCCGGCATCAGCCTGTCTGCCGGCATCTACACAAGTTATTACCGCAATATTTCCTATGGCAGCAACGCCATCCCGTTCGGTTCACAATTCCGCAACAACCGTGGTGAATATTTCGGAATAAATCTTTCGCTGCCTTTCATGAGCGTGGGAAACTGGCACGCGCTCAAGCAGGCCAAGAACAACTGGCACACCTCACTAATTGACCTGGAGGACAGACAGCGCAAGGTGCACGATGAGGTGGTGAAAGCCGTGTTGGACATGCAGGGATGCGAGCGCGAACTGCAGCAGATGGGCAAAAAGTCTGCTTCTGACTCCATTGCCTACCACGCTTCAAGCCGAAAGTACGAGGAAGGCATGCTCTCCACCTTTGACCTGCAGACCTCGGCCCGCACGCTGCTCGAAAGCCGCATCAGGAAACTCCAAATGCAAATGCTCCTAGTGATGAAGCGCAGGCTCGTGAGTTATTATCAGGGCGAGCCACTGATACGCGAGTGATCCTCCTGTGCACATATATATAATTGTAACATCTCAACAACAAGAAACGGATAACGAAAACTCAAAAGACATGGACATACAGATTCAAAGGAAACACTATCTCATTCCCCGCAAATATTGGGGATGGATAGCAGGAGGCATCGCACTCACGGCCATACTTTTGGCACTGGGGCTGACCAACTTCTCTGCCACGCTCCGTATTGACAGCAAGGGACTCAACATCGGCAAGGTCAAGCGAGACAGGTTCAACGACTACGTATCCGTGGACGGGCAAGTGATCCCCATCAGCACAGTGATAATAAGCAGCGAGGAAGGCGGAATCGTGCAGGAAAAGGTAGTAGAGGAAGGAGCACACGTACAGACAGGTGAGGTCATCATACGTCTGTCAAACTCTGATTTGGACTTGCAAATCCTCAATGCCGAGAGCGAATTGGCCGAGAAGCAGAATATTTTGCGTAACACACAAATCACCATGGAGCAGGACAAACTGTCGAACTCCAACGAGGAACTGCAACTCTCACAGGACGTAATCACCAAAAAGCGTGCCTACGAGCACCAGAAGGCTCTGTGGGACGAGCAACTAGTGGCCAAGGAAGACTACCTGAAAGCCAAGGAAGACTATGAGTTGTCACGCAAGAAGCACGACCTCATCAGCGAGCGACTGCGCAAGGACGCACAACTGAGGCAGGCACAAATGGATCAGATGAACGACAACCTGGAGTCCATGCAGCGTAATGTGCAGTTGGTCAGAGAGCGTAAGGCACGGCTGGAAGTGCGCAGCAGCATCACGGGCGAACTGGGACTGCTGGACGTGGAACTGGGTCAGCACATCTCGGCAGGACAGCGCATAGGCGTAATCAATGACCTGAGTGACTACAAAGTACAGGCCCGCGTGGACGAGCACTACATTGACCGCGTGCAGACAGGACTCAGTGCAACCTTTAAGCAAAACGGCAAGAAATACACACTTTACCTGCGCAAGGTGTATCCCGAAGTGCGCGACGGACGTTTCCGCATTGATTTCATGTTCCGTGGCGAGCGTCCTGCCAACATACGCACTGGACAGACCTACTACGTGGATCTGCAACTGGGTGAACCCAAGGAAGCCGTCATCATTCCCAAAGGAACCTTCTACAGCGTGACAGGCGGACAATGGATATTCGTGCTGGACAAGGATGGACACAAGGCTTACCGGCGCAAAATCTCCATCGGGCGCCAGAACCCGCAGTATTATGAGGTGCTTGAAGGACTGGAGCCAGGCGAGCAAGTCATCGTGAGCGGCTACGAGGCTTACAAGGACAGCGAGGTTCTGGTGCTGGAATAAGAGTAACATGAAAAATGAATGACAACAATGAAGAATCTGCAGAAACATATGCCCCACCTGAGGCCATACCTCACGTTCCTGTCACGCAACAAGATGTACACAGCCATCAACGTGCTGGGCTTCTCGGTCAGTCTGATGTTTTCGATACTCATCGGCCTCTATGTCTACAGCGAGTACACTACTGACCGGACCCACACAAAGGCCGACCGGACATACGCCTTCGCCTTTGAGGTAAAAGACGAAGATGGCCTCAACTTCTATTCAGGCTGCCATCACACTGTAGAAGGCATGCTGCACAACCGTTTTCCTGAGGTTGAGTCTTTCTGTGCAATCATCAGCAGGAATCTCAGGTATGAACTTCCCGGACAGACCTATCTTAAAGGAGCGACCCTCATGGCCGACTCCACTTTCTTCAGCATGTTCGATTTTCCTCTCTTGCAGGGTAATGCCGGCCAAGTACTGGAAGCCAGGGATGCCGCGGTGATAAGCAAGGAGTTCGCGCTCAAGGTGTTTGGCGAGACAGCCCCCATGGGGCAGGCACTCACCTACGTCGTACGTGGCAAGCAAGTGAGACTGAAAGTGACAGGAATCATGGACGAGATGCGCGGTTCGTGCATCAAGCCTGCCGATGTCATCGTTCCGTTCTGGCATGCAGGCAACTTCAACCTGGCCGATGTGGACGAAGGCTGTTCCAACACTTTCGGCGCGCAATTGTTCGTTCTGACCAAGGAAGGGGCACACTTGGAGAAGAAGACCACACTGATTGACAATTGTCTGAAAGGGAAGTACCCCATCTATGACTTCAGCCAGGAGGAGGGCGGTTACGTACACTGCCATCTGATACCCCTGCGTGAGGTATACATGTCTGAGAACTACGAGGCAAGCGAAGCCGTTCGGCACGGAAACATGCGGCAGGTGCGCATCCTGTTGATGGCCTGGCTGATGGTAATGTCCTTTGCCATTATCAACTACGTCAACCTTACCGTGGCACAGTCGCAACGCAGAGCCAGGGAAATGGCCATCCGGCGCCTGGTGGGGGCACAGCGAGGACTCATCATGCGTCAACTGATAAGCGAGAGTGTGCTGATGGCCTTCGCATCCATGACACTGGCCCTACTGATGGCATGGGGCTCGGCTCCTTACATGAGCAGCCTCCTGCAGGCAGACATTCGGCTCCACGATATATTTCAGGGGATGCCGTTGATTGCACTGGCTGCCTTCACCATGCTGGTGGGCACACTCTCCGGCATTATCCCCGCCATTGTGCTGTCACGAGCGAAGCCCATCGAGGTGGTGCGCGGCACCTTCCGCCACCGCTCTCGGACGCTCTTCGGACGCGCGTTCATCGTTCTCCAGAACACAATCACCATCGTCATGGTGTCCATGGCATTGGTCATGCTGTTCCAGGTACGGCACATGGTCAACGCCCCCTTAGGCTATGACACACGCGACCTGATGAGTGTGGACCTGAACATGGGCAACAATGCCGATGACTCGCTCTTCTGTCAGAAACTTCAGTCATTGCCTTGCGTGGAAGCCATATCGCGGGCAAAGGGACTTCCCCTCTATGACAGCAACGGCCCCGCATTCCCCGTGGGAGGGAAAACCATACAGTTGCGCCTGCTGGTAGGTGACACTGCCTATGCACGCATACTGGGACTAGAGACATTGACCGACAAACAGGTGGCCTCAGGCAGCCGCATGTACTACAACGAGAGACTGCAGCACCAGGTCAACGCCATGAGTCAGGAGGAGCAGGCGGAATTTGACAACACCGTCAAGTATATGATGCCCATGATGGGAGCCGACAAGGATGTGACATACTGCGGAACCATGAGAAATTTCCACATAAGCGACATCACCCAGCCTGACGAGCGGGTCATCGTGGTCATCATGAACCACATGCACAGCGCATGGCAAGTGCTGGTCAAGACGCGGGGAGACAGACAGGAAGCCTACCGTCAGGTGAACGAGGCTTACCGCAGCGTGTATCACCAGGACATGGATGAAGAAAAAATCTATCTGGAAGAACGTATACGCCGGAACTTCGCCAGTCTGGAGCGACTCTCACACATTGTCCTGCTTTTCTCCCTGGTGAGCATGCTGGTAGCCTTCATGGGGCTGATGGCCATGAGCACATACTTCATCCAGGAAAGGCAGAAAGGACTTGCCATACGCAAGGTCTTTGGAAGTGAGAGCCGTCAGGTGTATTTCCTGCTGGCACGCGAATTTCTCTCTTATGTGCCGATAGCCTTCGCGCTCGCAGTACCGGTCATTTGGGTACTGGCAGGGCACTGGCTCTCCGACTTCAGTTACCGCATCACCTTTGCCCCGCTCCTCGTGCTGGCGGCAGGTGTCCTCTGCCTACTGGTATCCCTGGCAGCCGTCTCCCTGCAGAGTTACAGGGCTGCCAACGAGAATCCCGTGCGCCATTTTGCGGATGAATAACCGATAATTCCAAACGAACCAATATATATGACAATGAATCACATGGTCAATGCACTGACGAGTCTGCCACACCGGGGACGACACAACATCCAGAAGGTCATTTGCCTGGCGCTGGGTCTGGCCGTGAGCGCGGTGCTCATCACAGAACTGAACTTCAACCAGAGTTATGACACATGGTTTCCTGCCTGGGACCGCACATACATCATCAAAGAGCGGCTGACACGCGCAGATGAAAACGCCCCTACCGATTACTGGAGCACTCCGGGAGCCATTGCTCCGGGCATCAAGCGGTACGCTCCCATGGTGGAGGCCGCCACACGCACCACGGACATCGGGTCAGGAACGCAATGCAAACTGGATGCGGAACACTCCATAGAGGCGGATATCATGGCTGCAGACAGCAGTTTCTTTGATTTGTTCCCCGTCCCCATTCTCTCCGGCAATCCACATGAAGTGCTTGACCAGCCGCTTTGCTGCATGGTCAGCCGCAGCGTGGCCGAGACGCTTGGAGGTGATGTGATGGACAAGAAATTCACCATTGCCGAATATGGAAGCACATCTTTCAAGGTGGGAGGCGTGTTTGAGGACTTTCCCTGGAACTCTTCGTTTCACGGTACGCAGATTATCCTCTCCATGGCCACACTGCACAAAGGCAGCACGGAGAATTGGATGGGTAATGACCGCTACAGGTCTTACATACGGTTGAGCGAAGGACATGCGGCCGAAGAAATACAGCCCTACGCTCAAAAGATGATGGAGGAGAACGTGAACATGGATGAAGTACGCTCCGCAGGAATGGACTTCCAACTCGTGCCCTACCTGCTCACCGAGATGCACACCCACGATGAACACGTACGCACGATGAACTGGATACTGGGCATCATGGCCGTGGTGCTGCTTTCCATATCCATATTGAACTATCTGCTCATAACCCTCGGCAACATGGTGGGACGCTCCACGGAAATGGCCGTACGCAAGTGCTTCGGTGCCAGAAAGACAGATATCGCCGCAATTACCCTGTCAGAGTCACTCGTGCACGTGACTTTGGCTGCCATTCTGAGCGCCTGTCTGCTTTTCGCCTGCCGGGGAAGCATAGAGAGTTATCTCTCTGCTCCACTCTCTGCCCTCGTGTGCAACAAAGGCAGTTGGGTACTGGCCGCTCTTTGCCTGCTGATTGTCCTGTTCGGCGCTGTGGTGCCGGGCTGGTCTTACGGCCGCGTGCCGGTGGCCGTGGTGTTCCGCGGCTATGCCCGCAACCGCCGCCGCTGGAAATTGGGACTGCTGGCCGTGCAGTTCTGCATTGTAGGCTTGTTTGCCAACCTTCTCTATACGATACAGGCACAGTACCGCTTCATGACAAACCTGAATCCCGGTTACGACTGCCATGACGTAGCCATACTGGAAGTGCAGGGTGCCTCTGATACGGAGAAGAAGAAACTCCTGCAGGAACTCTCACGCATGCCTCAGGTACAGGCAGTGTCCTCTGCCTGCACCATCCCCTTGGAACAATATGGCATGTCGGGCGACGATGTCCTGCTGCCCGGAAGCGACCAGAAGCGCTTCAATGCCACAGACCTCTATGATGTGACCGACAATTACCTGGATGTCATGGACATCCGGCTTCTTGAGGGAACATTCTTCACAGAATGCTCCGACAGTTGTAGCCAGATACTGATAAGCGAGTCCTTTGCCCGGAGAATCAGCAAAATGGCAGGATGGAAGGACGGTGCCTTGGGTAAGCGTGTGTGTGTAACCGGGCACTCCGATGAAGCATACTACAGCGGAATGACCGTGGTGGGCATTTTTCCGGATATAAAAATCGGAGGGTATTTCACAACAAATACACAATTGAAAGAACGCCCTCAGTTCATCACCTACAGCACCAGCACGCAAGAGTACATGCTGCTCCGCCTCAGCCACCTCACGGCCGACGGCATGAACGAGATACTGCAGCGAGCCGAGGAGATGATGCCGGGAAAACTGGTGCGCCTGAAGTCCTGGGATGCAGAGAAGCGCAGCCAGTATCACCGGGAACTCAGTTTCCGCAATGCCATTGCCCTCTGCGTGGCAGTCACGATGGGTATTGCACTCTTCGGTCTCCTGGGATACAGTGCCGATGAGGTGAGCCGCCGCAGCAAGGAAATGGCTGTGCGCAAGGTGAACGGAGCCGGCATAAAGGACATCCTGTCCCTGTTTCTTGCAGATGTCATGCGTGTGGCAGTGCCTTCGGTAATTGTCGGTGCCGGGCTCTCATGGTGTATCGCACGCATGTGGCTCACCTCCTTCAGCCATAAGACCGCACTCTCGCCCTGGCCTTACCTGCTTGCCTCGACCCTGGTACTGGCAGTCATCACGCTCTCCGTGGCTCTAAACTGCCGACGTGTGGCGCAGGACAATCCTGCAAGATACCTCAAAGACGAATAACAACACTATATTTTCTTATACAAATGAAAAGGATATTTGACTTAAAGACCTTCGGCGTGTCCCTCTCACGAAACAAGTTCTACACGCTGGTCAACGTGCTGGGCTTCTCGGTGAGCATGATGTTTGTCATCCTCATCATGCTCTATGCGCAGCAGGAAAACAGCGTGGACAAGTGCATCGACAAGGCCGACCGCATCTATTCGGTGTGCGTCTACGGAGACGACAAGGACATACTGGAGGGCACCCACTGGCAGACGCAGAAAGCGCTGATGAAGTCCTTTCCCCAACTGGAGACGACCTGCGGAGTGGCTACCGAGAGGCTGGAGACCACGGTGGAGGAGAAGCCCATACAGATGACCACAGTGTTTACTGACAGCACCTTCTTCCGCATCTTCTCCTTCCCGATGGTGCAGGGCGACAGACAGCACGTGCTGGATGACATGCAGGCGGCCGTGGTGGAGGAGAACTTTGCACGACGGATGTGGGGAGGAGAGAACCCGATAGGAAAACGCATCACACTCAATGAGATGGAGGGGCTTACTGTGCACGTGACAGGCGTGTACCGCAACCCGGGACGCACTTCGCTGGGCAAGAGTGACCTGATTATCCGCTTTGAGCACATGGACAAGGTGAACGACTACATCACCGCACCACACATGGGCAATGCATCGGGAGCGCTGGTGTTCCTCCTTGCCAAGCCGGGCAACGACCTGAGCCAGATGGGGCCGGCATTTGACGAGGCTTACAAGCAGATGGGCTTCTGGGTATACAAACTGCCGGGCAGGGAGACGCACACCAAACTGCTGCGCTTCAGCGACCGCTACTTCTCGAAGGCGTACCCGGCGCAGTACGGGGGTGCCGTGAGCATGCACGGGGACAAGAGGCTGGTGAACATACTGTTCGCGGTGGGGCTGGCCATACTGCTCTTCGCGGTGTTCAATTATGTGAACCTGAGCACTGCCCAAGGAGCAAAGCGGGCCAAGGAGATGGCTACGCGCCGCCTGATGGGTGCGCAGAGAGGCGATGTGCTGATGCGACTCATCATGGAGAGCATGTGCCTGTGCATGTGCTCCTTCCTGCTGAGCACAGCCATGGCCTGGTCGGTACACGAGTATGCGGGAAGCATTCTGCAGACGGAGATTGACATGCTGGGCATACTGGAGCCGACATTCCTGTGCGGCATGCTGGCACTCGTGCTGGTGACCGGCGGAGTGACGGGCTTGATGCCGGCGGTCATCATCTCGAGGGTGCGGCCAATAGATGTGGTGCGAGGCTCGTTCCGCATGAGCATGCGCATGACGCTCTCGCGCGTGTTCATCGTGCTGCAGAATGCGGCCACCATTGTCATGCTCACCTTGGCTCTGACCATCTATGCACAGACGCATCACCTCATCCATGCTCCCATGGGCTACGACACGGAGCATCTGATGGTACTGGACAACATCTGCAAGAGTCCGGAGCAGTGGAGCACGCTGCTCACCGAACTGAAGAAACTATCCTGCGTGGAGGGAGCATCGGCATGCGCCGGGTACCCCTTCCAGGGAGGGAACAACAACACGTTCACGCATGAGGGCAAGACCGTGTCCCTGCAGGTGATGATAGGCGACTCCTGTTTCTTCAAGGTGACAGGGCTCAAAGTGGCGCGTGACAACAAGCAGGCCGACCCCACAAGGGGAATCTGGGTGAACAGGCAGTTCCTGGCAGAGATAGGCGGGCTGGAGGACAGCACGCGCTCGGTCATCTGTTCGGCAATGGGCAACGAGCCTATACCCCTCAACGGAGTGATGGAGGACTTCGTAATCAGGAACGTGACCAGTGAGCAGCACCCTGTGTTGATACAGATATGCGAGGTGCAGCACCCGTGGGACTTCCTGGTGCGCGTGAGGGGCGATGAGGCGGAGGCCTTCCGACAAGTGGACCAGGTATATCACAAGGTGACGGGCAAGCACATGGGTGACGTGGACACGCGCCCCTACGTGATGCAGAAGATGAGCGACACCTTCAAGGAGCAACAGCGCATGGGCACCATCATGGCGTGGTTTGCCGTGGTGGCCATCATGGTGAGCGTGTTGGGGCTGGTGGCCATGAGCACGTTCTTCATCCAGCAGCGCAGGCGCGAGGTGGCCGTGAGGAAGGTGTTCGGCAGCACGGCCTCGCAAGTACAATGGCGGCTGACGCGCACGTTCCTCAGCCACACCGCCATCGCCTTCTTACTCTCGGTTCCTGCCGCATGGTGGCTGGCCGAGCATTGGCTGATGGACTATTCTTACCGCATAGCAGCCGGCCCGGGCGTAGCCTTGGCGGGTGCCGTCTGCCTGCTTACCTCGCTGATGGCCGTCATAGTGCAAGTGCGGCAGGCGGCAACCGAGAACCCCGCCCTGCACATCAAGGACGAGTAAGCGAAGGCGAACATTTCACAGAAATATAAAACAAACGTAACACATAGAAATTATGATTAAGGTAGAGAATCTGAGCAAGAGTTTCCGCACGGAAGAGGTGGAGACTGTGGCACTGGACAATGTGTCCTTCGAGGTGAAGGACGGCGAGTTTGTAGCTATCATGGGACCTTCGGGCTGCGGCAAGTCCACACTGCTGAACATCCTGGGACTGCTGGACAACCCCACAGCAGGAAAGTATTGGCTGGGGGACCGAGAGGTGCAGGATCTGCGCGAGAAGGAGCGCACCAACGTGCGCAAGGGCGAGATAGGCTTCGTGTTCCAGAGTTTCAACCTGATTGACGAACTGAACGTGCAGGAGAACATTGAACTACCCCTGACCTATCTGGACATGCCACGCGCCGAGCGCAGGCAGCGTGTACAGGAAATCATGAAGCGCATGGCCATCAGTCACCGTGCCAAGCACTTCCCTCACCAACTCTCCGGCGGACAGCAGCAGCGCGTGGCCATAGCCCGCGCTGTGGTGTTCAATCCCAAGATGATACTGGCCGACGAGCCAACGGGAAACCTGGACTCAAAGAACGGAGCCGAAGTGATGAGGCTGCTCACCGAACTCAACCAGGAGGGCACCAGCATTGTGATGGTGACGCACAACGAGCACGATGCGCGCATAGCGCACCGTGTGATACGACTCTTTGACGGACACATCGTCAGCGAGAAGTAAGTATTGAGCGTGTTATGCCTTTCGCACCGCCTGCCCCCTCTTACCCGGGCGGACGGTGCGAATGCTTTTTCCGGGGAGGGAGGCCGGCCTGTGTGCGGATTTATGCGTAACTTTACATGTCAGGAGACGAAAACATCCAACTAACGAAAGAGACTATATGGACAGAAGAGACTTTCTGCGGAGCAGCGCGCTGATCACCGGAGCCATGTGCCTTGACTTGAGGGCATTTGCACAGACCACCGCAGCGCTGGGCACTCCACGCCTGCGCGTGGGTATTCTGAGTGACATTCACATACGCCTAGAGCGTGACCTGCCCGTGCTGGAGCGTACATTCAAGTATTTCCGTGACCGTGAGGTGGACGCGGTGCTCATTGCCGGAGACATGGCCGACACCGGACTGGAACGGCAAATGAGGCTAGTGGCGGAAACGTGGTTCAAGGTATTCCCCAAGGACCGGCTGCCCAACGGAAAGCATGTGGAAAGGCTTTTCGTATACGGCAACCACGACATTGAGGGACATCATTACGGCACAGTCAACGAGGCCCTGCAGGGCGATGACCGCGAGCAGACGCTGGCACGCGAGGCGATATGCGACCGCAGGGAAGCCCTGTGGAAGAAGTATTACAAGGAGAAGTTCCAACCCATTTACCTCAAGGAGGTGAAGGGCTACAAGTTTGTTGGCGCGCACTGGACCAACTGGAAGAACACACCGGGATTGAAAGAGTTCATGGAGGCACATGCCAAGGAACTTGCAGGCCAGAAGCCCTTCTTCTATTTCCAGCACCCACACCCCAAGGGCACCTGCTCCGGCGAATGGGCATGGGGGCAGGACAACGGTGAGGTGACTGAAATACTGAGCCGCTTCAACAACTGCATTGCCTTCAGCGGACACTCCCACCAGATACTCAATGACGAGCGCACCATATGGCAAGGGGCATTCGTCAGCGTGGGAACGGCATCACTCAGTTATACCTACTCGTTCGGAGGGCGCGAGAACACGTACATTGACGGAGGCCCGGAGTATCCCTCGCAGATGCCAAGCGTGAATCAGAGCGATGGCAAGCAGGGAATGGTGATGACCGTCTACGATGACGGCGTGACACTGGAACGCCGGGACTTCATGTATGACCGTCCGCTGGCCGACAACTGGGTCATCCCACTGCCGCTCTCGGGCAACGTGAAGCCGCTTTCCTTCAGTTACCGTGCAGACAGAGCCGTGGTGCCACAGTTTGCCCAAGGCGACAAGGCAACCGTAACCAAGGCAAAAGGAAAAGACCGCAAGGGCAAGGAACAGCAGCAGACCACCGTGCACTTCCCCAATGTGCTCAAGGAAAGAAACGGGGTGCGCGCCTTTGACTTCGAGGTAACACTGGAAGAAATGAGAGCCGACGTGAAGCGCGTGGCCTGCCAGAAAAGGGTGATGTCGCCACACTTCTACCTGTGTGAGGAGCATGACCGCGATGAGGTAACTTGTGTGTTCGGCGAGGCAGAGGTGCCTGTGAAATTCCCCTACCGCTTCTGTGTACGTCCCTGCGAATGCTTTGGCAAGAAGGGCGAACCCATATACACAGACTGGCAAGTAGACAAGGGCTAAAAAACAGAGCGCTGCATGTACCAAAAGTCTGTGTCATAATAAAATAGGAACAATCCACCGCCGTTGTTCTTATGCTTTATACGATGCATGGATTGCTTCGGGCTGTCCGGCATCGCCCTTCGTGCAACACGTATTCCCTGCCCCGGCAATATACATGTTCCGGTCAGGTAATACGTGTGTCCCAAAGAAACAAGGAAATCCGTGTCTCAAATAGGCAACTCTTCCCTGCAAGAGTCTCTTGCCATGAATCTTGAAAAGAGCCCACGAAAATGCGCTAACTGGGAAAAAATAATTTCCTAGTTGGAGAAATATTTTTTTCCAGTTAGAAAAATAATATACGCGATGCAAGCGTGCGAAACGGAAATATCAATGTGTCAATCTTGCAGGCCAAGAATGTCTTTGCCTGACAATACGCGCTGCCCTAAAATGTAAATGAGAAGGCTCCCTGCCCGGATATGATGACCCGGCCAGGGAGCCTTTGCTCAA
The DNA here is from genome assembly GCA_019420585.1 of Prevotellaceae bacterium. GTDB lineage: Bacteria > Bacteroidota > Bacteroidia > Bacteroidales > Bacteroidaceae > Physcousia. The sequence continues at coordinate 65,900 of JAHZGX010000013.1, read as the reverse complement.
CAGATGCCCTGCCTCCTACCCATACTGAGGGCAGGAACAGGAAATGCTGATTACTCCTTCACACTGAACTTATAGATGGTCTGAGTCTGGTACTTCTCGCCCGGACGCAGCACCGTGCTGGGGAACTGGGGCTGGTTGGGGCTATCGGGATAATGCTGTGACTCAAAGCACATGGCACTGCGCTGCGGGTGCTTGATGCCCTTTTTGCCCACGAACGAACCATCAAGGAAGTTACCGGCATAGAACTGTACGCCGGGCTGGTCAGTGTACATGGTCATCTCCACTCCGCTGTTGGGGTCGTAGATGCTTCCGAATGCCTTGTTGATATCACCACGTGTGTTCAGAACCCAGTTGTGGTCATATCCGTTGCCGTTCTTCAGTTGCTCGTTGGTGGTATCGTTGATGCGCTCGCCGATGGCTGTGGGGGTGCGGAAGTCGAAGGGCGTTCCCTCCACGGGTACAATCTCGCCCGTCACCAGCACGTTCTCGTCCACGTTGGTCATGCTGTCGGCATCCAACTGCAACACCTCATCCAAGCAATCGGTTGAGGGGTCACCACTCAGGTTGAAGTAACAGTGGTTGGTCAGGTTCAGCACAGTGGCCTTGTCTGTAGTGGCCTCGTAGGCAATCTGCAAGGCATTGTCATCAGTCAGCGTGTAAGTCACCTTCACCTCGATGTTGCCGGGGAATCCGTCTTCGCCGTCAGGGCTGGTGGTGGTAAATGTCAGATGCTGGTCATCGGGCTGCTCTGCAGTCCAAATACGGTTATGGAAAGCAATCTCCCCGCCGCCATGCAGGGTGTTCCCGTTGTTGTTGAGAGGCAACTGGTAAGTCTCGCCGTCCAGGGTGAACTGTCCCTTGGCAATGCGGTTGCCGTAGCGGCCGATAAGCGCGCCGAAGTTGCATCCCTGGGCACCATACTTCACATAGTCTCCTATGGAGTCATGCCCCAGACACACGTCATACATTTTGCCTTCCTTACCCGGCACCCAGATACTTACGATGCGGCCGCCGAAGTTGGTGAAGCACACTTCCATGCCGCTCTGGTTAGAGAGCACGTACAGTGCAGTGGAGTCTGTCAGGAAGTTCTCGGGATCAAGTCCCGACTTGGTAAGGGTAGCCTCTTCCTGCTTGTCAGTCTTTGGTTTCGGGTCACAGGAAACCATGCTCAGGCCTGCGGCTAAAGCCATGCAGGCAAGTGTGAACTTTTTCATCTTGGTTCTCTTTCTTTTGTTGTTGGTTATGTAATGTGTATGTGTATTCCTTGCTTTTTCTGCCTATGTCCTTACAAATTTAAGGCTTTTCTCTCATACAAGTGTCCTTTGCCTCAATAAATTGCATTTGGGCACGGAACATCAGGCGGCAAGACTATATGACAACAGGCACCCGGGAAGCCCCAAGCCTCCCGGATGCCTGTTCAGGTAAGTGTTCCGTCCGCCCGGGCTCAGCAGGCCAGAGCCTCAGTGTCCAGGGCTATCATGAGTTCCTCATCGGTGGGAATGCAACACACGGTCACCTGGCTGCCATCGGCCGAGAGAATTGCCTCGGAAGCACGGCAAGCGCGGTTGCGTGCCTCATCCATCCTCACGCCCATGAACTCCAGTCCCTGTGTGGCACCCTCGCGCACCTCCCACTGATTCTCGCCCGCACCACCGGTGAAGACGATGATGTCCACCCCGCCCATAGCGGCAGCATACTGGCCGATGTACTTGCGTATACGGTATGTGTACATCTCTTTGGCCAGCCTTGCCTGGTCATTGCCTGCGGCTATTCCGGCCAGAATGTCGCGGAAGTCGCTGCTCAGTTGGCTCACGCCGGCCAGTCCCGACTGCTTGTTGAGCAAGTTGCTGATACCCTTGGTGTCCAGTTCCAACTTGTCCATCAGGAAGGTCACCGCACCGGCATCGATGTCGCCGCTGCGCGTGCCCATCATCAAGCCCTCAAGCGGAGTGAGCCCCATGGAGGTGTCCACGCACTTGCCGTCCTTCACGGCTGCAATGGAAGCACCGTTGCCTATGTGGCAGGTGATAATCTTCTTGCCCTCGGCCTCCACACCCAGGAACTTGCAGACGCGCTGCGACACATAGCGGTGGCTGGTGCCGTGGAATCCATAGCGGCGCACGCCATACTTCTTGTACAGGTCATAAGGAAGGGCGTACATGAATGCATAGTCGGGCATAGTCTGGTGGAAAGCCGTGTCAAACACGCCCACCTGGGGTATGTCAGGCAGCAAAGCCTTCACTGCATTCACTCCTTTGATGTTGGCGGGGTTGTGCAGGGGAGCCAGGTCATTGCAGGCCTCAAAGGCTTCCATCACCTCGGAAGTGAGGAGCACCGACTTGTTGAAACGCTCGCCACCGTGCACCATGCGGTGTCCCACGGCACCCAGTTCGTTCAAGTCACCCAGCACGGCATACTCGCCCTGCGTGAGCACCTCAAAGATAAACTGCACACCGGCCGTGTGCTCCTCAATGGGACGCATGATGCGATGCTTCTCGCCATGGAGTTTCACGTTGACAAACGAGTCGGGCAGGCCGATTTTCTCAATGCCGCCACTGGTTATGACAGAATGGTCGGCCATGTCATAGAGAGCGTACTTGATAGAACTGCTTCCGCAGTTCAGTACCAGAATCTTCATATAATATGTCTTTTATCATGAAGAGTCACAGCCCGAATGGCTGTGACCCGTTGTTTCCGTATATATATTATTATTATTATGTATGTGCTGCTCCGTCCTGTTACTTCTTGGCATCCATGGCCTGGCAGGCGGTGATGGCAATCATCTTGTATATGTCATCCACGGAACAGCCACGTGAAAGGTCGTTCACCGGACGTGCTATGCCCTGCAAGATGGGGCCAATGGCATCAGCATGCCCCAACCGTTGCACCAGTTTGTAGGATATATTGCCCACCTCAAGACAGGGGAACACCAGCACGTTTGCCTTGCCAGCGATATCGCTGCCCGGTGCCTTCTTGGCTCCAACCGATGGAACCAGTGCAGCATCAGCCTGCAACTCACCGTCCAACTTCAGTGCGGAATCCAGTTCATGAGCCAGGCGTGTGGCCTCAACCACCTTGTCCACCACCTCATGCTTGGCACTGCCCTTGGTGCTGAACGAAAGCATGGCCACACGAGGGTCGGCAAAACCGGCCACGCTGCGCGCCGTCTGTGCAGTGCACACGGCTATCTGTGCAAGTTGCGAAGCATCTGGAACAGGGGTTACGGCCACGTCGCCCACCACCAGCACTCCATTCTCACCATACTCGGGAGCCTCCGTGATGAGCAGCATGGCACCGCTCACACAGGAAATACCCGGTGCACACTTAATGATCTGTAGCGCAGGGCGCAGGGTGTCACCCGTGGTGGAGAGGGCACCGCTAATCTGGCCGTCGGCATCGCCATTCTTGATGATGAGGCATCCAAAGTAGAGAGGATCCATCACCTTGCGGCGTGCCTCCTCTATGGTCATGCCCTTCTTCTGCCTCAGTTGGAAGAGCAACTGTGCGTACTCTTCGGTCTTGGGGCTAGTGGCGGGGTCTATGATGGTGGCCTTGTCCACGTTTCTCAGACCCAGTTTCTCGGCCTCTGCAAAGATTTCCTGCTTGCTGCCGATCAGAATGATGTCGGCCAACCCATCGGCCAGGGCACGGTCGGCAGCAGTCAATGTACGTTCCTCCAGGCTCTCAGGCAGCACTATGCGCTGCTTGTCATGCTGTGCGCGGAGGATAATCTTGTCCATTAAACTCATGATGATGATTCCTTGTTTTATATATGATGTTTGTTGTGTACTTCTCAGAACCGGCCTTTCATGAGCAACAGTTCCAAATCCTCGGCTGTGAGGTGCGCGCGGAAGTTGTCATTGTAAGCGGCACTTATGTTGCCCGTTTCCTCACTCACCACAATGGCCAGTGCATCAGTTTCCTTGCTGATACCCTTTGCAGCACGGTGGCGCAGCCCGAACTCCTTGGGTATGTCAAGGTCATGGCTGATGGGCAGAATGCAGGCGGCAGCCGTTATCTTGCCTGCCGAGATGATCATGGCACCGTCATGCAAGGGACTGTTTTTGAAGAAGATGTTCTCAATAAGACGCTGACTGATGCGTGCGTTAATCACTTCGCCAGTACGGATAAAGTCGGTCAGCGGCAAGTCGTTCTGCATCACAACGAGCGCGCCCACCCGCTGCTTGCTCATGTTGAGACAAGCCATCACTATGGGGAAGATATCCTCACGCTCATGCACCATGCCCGGGATACCCTTCTTCTTCTCGGGACGGAAGATATGGATAAGCCTCTTGGCGCGCTGGTGCGTGCCTATGGTATAGAAGAAATGGCGTATCTCCTCCTGGAAGAGAACGATGATGGCCAAGGCACCCACGCTCACAAGTTGGTTAAGTATGTTGCCCAGCAGTTTCATCTCAAGCACTTTGCTGATGACAATCCAAAAACTTACGAACGCCAGCACACCGTAAAAGATGTTCACTGAACGTGACTGCTTCATCAACTTGTAACAGTAGAACAGTATGATGGCTACCAGCAGGACGTCTATTGCGTCCTTGATTCCCATTTCTAACATGAACGCATCATATTGGTTATCTTCACTGTCTCTACGGCCTCCCTCACGTCATGCACGCGCAGGATGGAGGCACCGCGCTCCAAAGCCAAAGTGTTGAGTACGGTGGTGCCGTTAAGTGCCTCCTGAGGCGTGATGCCGAGCAGACGAGATATCATGGACTTGCGGCTGACACCCACCAGCATGGGAAGCCCCAGCACGGCAAGGTCACCCAGGCGGTGCATCAGTTCATAATTGTGCTGCAGGGTCTTTGCAAATCCAAAGCCAGGGTCGATGATGATGTCCTTCACGCCCATCTCATGCAGACGGTGCACACGTTCGGCAAAGTAGCGCAGCATTTCCGTGAGCAGGTCATCATAGTGGGGTGCCTGCTGCATGGTCTGCGGATTGCCCTTCATGTGCATCAGTATATATGGTACCCCCAGGCCGGCCACGGTGGCAAACATGTCCGGGTCGAGCGCACCTCCCGATATATCATTGACAATCTGCACGCCGAAGTCCTCCACGCACCTACGTGCCACGCCGGAACGGAACGTATCCACGCTCACCACAGCATCGGGAGCCACGCGCCGGAGCACGGCAAGCCCCTGTGCCAGGCGAGCCATCTCCTCATCAGGAGACACATTGTCGGCACCCGGACGGCTGGAATACGCTCCCACGTCTAGCATATCGGCTCCCTCGTCTAGCATCTGCCTTACGCGCGCCTCTATGTCGGCCTCTGTCTGTTTACGGCTCTGTGCATAAAAAGAATCAGGTGTTACATTGAGGATGCCCATCACTCGCGGGACGCTCAAATCCAGCAGCGTGCCGCCTACGTTTATAGTGCAATGGGGAAGTATATTCATCTGATTCGTGCCACGTTTCGTTCTGACAGGCAAAGTTATTCATTATTTGAGGAACGGACAAGCGAAACGGGAAAAATGCGCTAACTTTGCGCCCGGCTCAAGACATGCATGTCAAGTGCCAACGTAAAAAGAGAATGAACATGAACTCACTGGAATCACTCTATGAACTCTACCTGCAGCACCCACAGGTGACGATGGACAGCAGGGACTGCCCCAAGGGTTCTATCTTCTTTGCCCTCAAGGGAGAATCGTTTGACGGAAACCGCTTCGCCGCACTGGCACTGGAACAGGGATGTGCTGCCGCCGTGGTGGATGACCCCGAAGTGGCCACCGACGGCCGCTTCGTGCTGGTACCCTCGGTGCTGGCCACCCTGCAACAACTGGCCGCCCTGCACCGCACACGGTGGGGAAAGACCGTAATACAGATTACAGGAACCAACGGCAAGACCACTACCAAGGAACTTACATCGGCCGTGCTGGCGCAATCGCACAACGTACTATACACTCAAGGCAACCTGAACAACCACATTGGAGTGCCGCGCACACTGCTCCGACTGACCGAGGCACACGACATGGCGGTGGTGGAAACCGGGGCAAGCCACCCGGGGGAAATAGATTTCCTGTGCTCGCTGGTGCATGCCGACTACGGGCTGATAACCAACGTGGGGCGCGGACACCTGCTGGGCTTCGGCTCCTTTGAGGGTGTGAAGCGCACCAAGGGAGAGTTGTACGATGACATCAGCCGGCGTGGAGGCAGTATCTTCCTCAATGCCCTGGACGATGACCTCAGAGAGATGGCCGCAGCCAGAGGCCTGACGGTGGGCAGGCAAGCCATCCCTTACGTGGAGGCACGCGTGGTGGAATGCAGCCCCTTCCTGCACATACAATGGAGAGAGGACATCGACCAGCCCTGGCATGAGGTGAGCACGCACCTCCTCGGTGCTTACAACATTGCCAACCTGCGTGCCGCCATCACAGTGGGGCTCCATTTCGGAGTGCCGGGCACGCTGATTGACCATGCACTGGAACAGTACCAGCCCACCAACAGTCGCAGCGAATTCCGCCAGTCAGAACACAATCGGCTGGTGGTGGATGCCTACAACGCCAACCCATCGAGCATGGAGGCAGCACTCACGGCATTCGATTTCATGGAGGCCGACGGCAAGATGGCCATCCTGGGTGACATGGGCGAACTGGGAAGCGAGAGCCGCAAGGAGCACATGAATGTACTGCGCCGCTTGTTCGGAATGCACCTGGAACAAGTGTGGCTGGTGGGCAGCGAGTTTGCTGCAGCACTGAAGGAGATAAGCCGGGAGTACCCCGAAGAAACCTCCGGACTGCATTGCCAGACCTTCGCCAACGAGCAGGAGGTGGAGCAGCACCTGGCCACCCATTCGCTGAAAGACCGCACCATACTGATAAAGGGCAGCAACAGCACGAAACTCTTCCGGCTTCCGGCACTGCTGTAAGCCCATTGACCACACCCGCCACATTATATATAATATAAAGACAGATGAAAAGCGTCAGACCCAAGAAGCAACTCGGACAACACTTCCTTACCGACCAGGACGTGGCGCGCCGCATTGCCGACACCGTGGATGCCTGTCCTGCCCTGCCAATACTGGAGGTGGGACCGGGAATGGGAGTCCTCACCCAGTATCTCCTGCCCAAGGGACGGCCGTTGAAGGTGGTGGAGATAGACACAGAATCGGTGGCTTACCTGAAGGAGCACATGCCACAGTTGGGCGAAAACATCCTGGAAGACGACTTCCTGCGCATGCCTTTGGACAAGATGTTCGATGGACAGCCTTTCGTACTCACGGGCAACTACCCTTACAACATATCGAGTCAGATATTCTTCCGCATGCTGGAGTACCGCGACCTGATTCCTTGCTGCACCGGCATGATACAGCGCGAAGTGGCACAGCGCATGGCCGCCACCCCAGGAAGCCGCACCTATGGCATACTAAGCGTACTACTACAGGCATGGTACAATGTGGACTACCTCTTCACGGTGGACGAACACGTGTTCTGCCCGCCGCCCAAGGTGAAGAGCGCAGTCATCAGGCTGACCCGCAATGAGGTGTCCTCACTGCCCTGCAGCGAACCGCTGTTCCGCAGAGTGGTAAAGACAACCTTCAACCAACGGCGCAAGACGCTGCGCAACAACATACGTCCCCTGCTCACGCAAATCGATACAGAACAGCGCGAGAAGGGATTGCCCGTCAAGGATCACGCAGAGTGGCTAGCGCAGGACCTCTTCCAGAAACGTCCCGAACAACTCAGCGTACAGGACTTCATAGCACTAACCCAAAGCCTGCAGGAGGAGTGTGGGCTGTGAGACATACCCCGGATCCGAGCAGATAAGAAACTGCCCTGAAAAAGGCAGTGCGGTGCAATGGCCAACGAATTACAGAAGTCCAAGGCCGCGCGTAAACTGTGGCATCTTGTTTCTCACTGAACCGCAGAAACCATGGTGCATGCAATCTTGCATTTGCTTTCTGTAGACCTCAGAATTGAGGCTTAGTCCAAATCGGATTGCCATAACGTCGTACTCCGGTGTCTTGATATTGTCAAGATTTTAGAGACGAGGTGCGAAAATACGCCTGCCCAGGAAAAAAAATAAATCAGGTGAGGAAAAAATTTTTTCCTGGTGAGAAACATAAAATCGGGTGGTTGGGCGAGAATACAAATATGTAAAGAAAAAGGAATATCCGATTAAACCTATCACTTCGGCAAGTGTCAAATATCCGTATGCTAAAACTACCCATACTGGCCATCCTGGCGTTCCTGCTGCTGCCTGTCGGCATGGCAGCGCAGAAACCGCGCGCCCAGAAGCCTGTTATCCACTCACAGAAAACCGACTCGCTACAGCAAGTGCAGCTGCGCGGGCAGGTGCTGGATGCCGCCAACGGGGACAGCCTGCCCGGCGTACACGTACGCCTGATTGACTCCAGGGAACAAGTCGTCAAGATGGCGCAGACGGGAGACAACGGGCAATACACTCTGACCAACGTGTCTCCGGGCCGATATACGATGCACTTCACCTGTATGGGGTTCCACGAGGAGAAACGCCTGGTAAACGTAAAAGGGAAGAGCAGTTACCTGATGCTGGGAGACATGCTCCTGCACGAGAACAGCACCCTCATGCAGGAGGCTGTGGTGGAAGGGCAGATGGCAGAAATGACAGTAAGCGAGGACACAGTGATATACAATGCAGAGGCCTTCAAGGTGCAGGAAGGAGCCATGGTGGAGGAACTGGTACAGAAACTGCCGGGCATGGATGTGGACGAGGACGGCAACTATACTTGGAACGGCCGCCCCATTACGCAGGTGCTGGTAGACGGGAAGGAGTTCTTCGGTCGCAACATGCAGATGACCCTGGAGAACCTGCCCGCCGACATGGTGGACAAACTGAAGGTGTATGACCGGCAGAGCGACATGGCACGCATCACGGGCATCGATGACGGAGAGGAGCGCACGGTGCTTGACCTCAGCATCAAAAAAAACCGTAAACGCGGATGGATGACCAACCTGCAAGGCGGATACGGCACGCAAGACCGCATGAGCGGAAGACTCATGGCAAGCCGGTTCGTCAAAGAACAGAAGATAACCCTGGTGGGCAACACCAACAACACAGGAGGTAACGGCAACACAACCGCCGGCAACATAGGGCTAACGCAGAACTACGAACGGAAAGGACGGCTGGAACTCAACGGAAGCATCAACGGCAACCTTCGGCACACGGAGAGCGAATCGGAATCCACGGTTCAATCCTTCGAAAACAAGCAGGCTGCCTACCAGTCGCAGGCACGAAGCCAAGAATCGCACAGCGGGAACTTCAAACTGAATTACAAGGTCGAATGGACACCCGACTCACTGACAAACATCATCGTAAAGCCGGAATTGCAGTGGAGTCAAGGACGCAGTGAGAGCAGGCGCATGGGAGCATCCATGAAGGAAGACCCCTTCACACTGGTGCCCGAACTGAACAACGTGCTGGAAGAATGGACGATGGTGCCGGACAACATCAAGGTGAACCGCCGCGCAGGAGCCACACACGGAACGGACGGGAACCTGCAAGCCGGAGGAAGCATACAGGCCAATAGGCGGCTGGGAAAGAAGGGGCGCAGCGTGACAGCGAACGCAAGCGCGGGATTCCAGCACGGCGACTCCGACTCGCAGAGTTACTCCCAGACGGACTATTACCTGCTGAAAGCCGTGAGCGGAGAGGACTCACTATACCAAAAAACACAATTCAACCAATCAGACAACCGCATGCGCCATGCCTCTGCACGCCTCTCCTACACGGAACCCGTGGGGCGACAAATATACCTGCAGGGCAGTTATCAGTACTCATGGAGGCACACCATGCGGGAGCGAGACGTAAGTTCCATATTCGGAGCACAGAATAGTATGGGCGGAGTAACTATGGACAACTACCTGGACATGAAGCATCTGTCCGTGCCCGACACGGCACAGCAAGGGCGCACATACAGCACATACCAGAACCACAATCTGAGCCTGCAGCTGCGTGTCGTGCGTCCGAAATACCACCTGACAGTGGGTGCCATGGTGCAGCCACAGACCAACACCGTGGACTACACCAAGGGAGTACGCCACCATGAGATAAGTCGTACGGTGGTGAATGCCAGCCCCACACTCAACTTCAAATACAAGTTCTCCAAGACGGAGCAGTTCAACACCGGCTACCATGCCAGCACAGGGCAGCCTGCCATCACTGACCTCATACCCGACACACTGAGTAACGCCGACCCACTGAACATACGCCTGGGCAACCCTGGTCTAAAGCCATCGTTCACCCAAAACATCCATGCCGACTACAGAAAAAGCATCACAGACCGACAAAGGTCATATGCAGCCAACATACAGTTCCGTACCACTCAGAACAGTGTAAGCAGCCGCACGGAATACGACGAACAGACCGGCGGCAGGGTAACCGCCCCGCAAAACGTGAACGGCAACTGGAGCGGCAGCGCCGGCTTCAATTTCAACACAGCACTGGGCTCTGCCAAACATTTCCGACTGAACACCAACACCCAGGGAAGCATGACCAACGCAGTGGGATACGTGTACCGCAGCCGCCTGGCCATGACGCTGAAAAACCGCACACACGGTGCATCGGTACACCAAGGAGTGCGCCTGACCTTCCGCAACGATTGGCTAGAACTGAACGCACAGGGCTCCCTGCGCTACACCCATAGCCACAGCAGCAACAGCAGCGCAGGCAGAATGGACACCTACAGATACAATTACGGGGGAAGCGCAGTGGTGCGCCTACCCTGGAACATGACCCTAAGCACCAACCTGGACGAGCAATGCCGGCGCGGATATTCCAACGCCAACATGAACACCAACGAACTGATATGGGGATTCCAAGTAACACAGAGCCTGCTCCCAAGGAAGAACCTCACGCTGAGCCTCAAGGCCGTGGACCTGCTGGACCGCCGCAATGACATTACCCGTACGGTGACCACTACGGCACGTACCGACACGCGTTCCAGCATGGTGCACAGTTACTTCCTGGCCACCGTCAGTTACCGTTTCCGCCAATTCGGCGGGCACCAAGTGGGGAAGGCTCATGCCGGAAAGCAGGAAGCAGGAAAGGCCAAAGGCGCGAAAGGAAAGGCGCAAGGCAGCAAGAAGGCACCGGCAGCCCGCAAATGACCTCACGCACAGACATCAGGTACGTAACGCCACACACAGACAACGACACGCAAGCATACAAAAAAACTCAACAGCGAATATGATACGCAGATTTCTACTCCAAGCCCTCACGTTCCTGCTCTCTGCAGTGAGCCTACAAGGGCAGACCATGATGTACGGCGACACCTCCCGACAGGGAGTGCCCTTTGCCAAAGACCCGCATGTGGTGCACCTGCACGGCAGGTACCTGATGTATTACTCCATCCCGCCTGCCAAAGGGGACAAGGCCGGCGGATGGAACATAGGCATCGCCGAGAGCCATGACTTGGTGAACTGGAGCAAGGTGGGCGAGATTACGCCACAGCCGGGAGCCGACTACGAGCGTAACGGCCTGTGCGCTCCGGGAGCACTGGTGAGGGATGGCGTGGTGCATCTGTTCTATCAGACTTACGGCAACGGGCGCAAGGATGCCGTGTGCCATGCCACCAGCACCGATGGGATAACCTTTGTGCGGAACCCTTCGAACCCGGTCTTCGCACCCACGGGAACATGGACCTGCGGAAGAGCCATCGATGCAGAGGTATGCCTGTTCCGTGGAAAGTATTATCTCTATTATGCCACACGTGACCCCGACTTTGCCGTGCAGCAGATTGGGGTGGCCACTGCTCCCGCCGGTACAGACTTTAGCCGGGGGCAGTGGACACAGGTTGCCGACAGCAGCATCCTGGCACCGAGGCTCCCGTGGGAGAAGAAATGCATTGAGGCTCCCTCCATTGCCGTGCGCGGAAAGCGCATGTATATGTTCTATGCAGGCGCATACAACAACGAGCCACAGCAGATAGGGGTGGCAGTGAGCCGTGACGGCATCAACTGGCAAAGGCTCTGCGAGGAACCGTTCCTCGCCAATGGAAAACCCGGTGAGTGGAATGAAAGCGAGAGCGGACACCCTCACATATTCACAGACACTGACGGGAAAACCTACCTCTTCTATCAGGGGAACAAGACTAAGGGGCGCGACTGGTATCTGTCACAGCGGCGGGTAACCTGGCACCACGGAAAGCCCAGACTGGAGAAGTAGGCTACACGCTGACATACGGAACACAATCCGTAGAAGCGAAAGCGGGACATACGCACACAGAAAGCCATGGCGGAAGAAAGCATGAGCATGCGGAAAGCCATGCTGAACATTCCCGAATCCTGAGGAAAGCAGATTTCTGCACTCTTTTTCCCGTTTATCATGCGGCAGGTAAGCAAAAAGGCGTAACTTTACAGAAAGTTCATGCATGTCCCGCCATGCGGCCTTGCAGCCCAAGGAAGAACATGATGCACGCAGGTGACACTAAATAAAAGATACGAGAATGACACAGATTTTATTTACGGACTGGTTCATGAGTCTTGACCCGCAGGTGAAGCCCTACTGGTGCATTGCCATTGTGATGAGCGTGGTATTTGCCCTGCAGATGATACTTACATTCATTGGAATTGGAGACCATGACGCCGGAGGAGACTTCGGAGCCGATGTGCCCGACAGCATGGACATGTCTGACGGGCATGCAGACACGCTCGACACGGGCGGTGCCATACAACTCTTCACCATACGCAATACCGTAAACTTCCTGCTCGGAATAGGCTGGGGAGGTGTGTGCTTTGCTGGCACGATACATAATCCCGTGCTGCTGGCACTGGTGGCATTGCTGTGTGGATGCGCACTGGTAGCCGCCTTCCTGGTCATGCTGCGCCAACTGCTGCACTTGCAGTCTGAGGGATCTTACCGCATACAGGAGGCTGTGGGGAATCCCTGCACCGTGTATATTCCCATTCCCGAGTCGCGTACAGGCTCAGGCAAGATACAAATCAGTTTCCAAGGATCAGTGCAGGAACTGCCTGCCATGACCGACGGCACCGCACTGGCAAGCGGCACCGTGGTGCGGGTGAAAGCCGTGCTCAACGGTTCGGTTCTGCTCGTAGAACCGGACAAGACACCTTCGGCACAGGAATAAACAGGACAAAGAATACTAACCAATAATCTTTTGCGATATGGATATGTTCCCATTCTATTTCTTAGTGATAGGAGTCATCATTCTGGTGTTCCTGTTCGTGGCAATCGTCAACCGTTATCGCCGCTGTCCATCAGACAAGGTGCTGGTCATCTACGGAAACAGGGGCACTTCAAAGAGTGCCAAGTGCGTACACGGTGGAGGTGCCTTCGTGTGGCCCATCATCGAGGACTACGCCTACCTGTCACTCACGCCCATCGGCATTGATGCCAATCTGACCAATGCCCTTTCAAAGCAGAACATCCGCGTGGACGTGCCTTGCCGCTTTACCGTAGGCATCAGCACAGACCCCGAAAGCATGCTGGCCGCCGCCGAGCGCCTGCTGGGACAGACAGCACAGCAGATACAGGAACTGGCAAGGGACATCCTCTTCGGTCAACTCCGTCTCGTAATCGCCACCATGAGCATTGAGGAACTCAATTCTGACCGCGACAAATTCCTTGAAGCCATCACTGCAAACGTGGAGGTGGAACTCAAGAAGATAGGTCTGAGACTCATCAATGTGAACGTGACGGACATCAAGGACGAGTCTGGCTACATTGAGGCACTGGGACAGGAAGCCGCCGCCAAGGCCATCAATGAGGCCAAGGTACGCGTGGCCGAGCAAGAGAAAATAGGTGAAATCGGTAAGGCTGAGGCTGTCAGAGAGACACGTATCCGTACTGCCGAAGCCAATGCACAGGCTGTACAGGGCGAAAACGAAGCCAAGATTGCCATAGCCAACAGTGATTCGGCACGCCGTGAACGGGAAGCCGAGGCACAGCGCAAAGCCGTGGCTGCCGAGAAGGTGGCACAGGCACAGGCTCTGGAAGAGGCTTACGCTGCTGAGCAAAAGGCCGAGGATGCACGAGCCGAGCGCGAACGGGCAAGCCAGAAGGCCAACGTGATTGTGGCACAGGAGATTGAAAAGCAGCGTCTGGTCATCTCTGCAGAGGCTGAAGCTGAGCAGAAAAGAGTGAACGCCAAGGGTGAGGCTGATGCCATATACGCAAAAATGGAGGCCGAGGCAAACGGCCTGTATCAGATACTCACCAAACAGGCAGAAGGCTATGACCGCATGATCAAGGCTGCCGGAGGCGATGCCACCAAGGCTTACACGCTGCTGCTGCTGGAGAAACTGCCCGATTTGGTGAAAACTCAAGTGGATGCCATCAAAGGCATCAACATAGACAAGGTAACGGTGTGGGACAATGGCGGAGGTGCCGGAGACGGCAAGACCAGCACAGCCAACTTTCTCTCAGGGCTGATGAAGAGCATTCCCCCATTGAACGAACTCTTCGACCAGGCCGGACTCTCACTGCCGGAATACATGGCCAAGAGGAATTCCAAAGAAGAGGAAACCGACACAGCCGAGAAAGAATAAGCAGAGAGCGGCCGCATGCCGGCCACTCCCCTACACAAAACGAGAAACTCAGGACACAGGCGTATGCCACCGGGCATTGTCACGCCGTCAGTTTCTGAGTTTCTCGTTTTGCTGTTTGGACAGACAGTAACATTGTCCAGGAGACAGAGAATATTGCATCAACCACCACCCAAGCATCTGTAAGTCCCAGGGATGCTCTATCTGTAAAGCCGAGTCACACTGGCACCCACATAATAATGCGCCAGGATGGCCTGGCTGTCATAGCCCTGTGCCGCCATAGACGCGGCACCAATCTGGCACATACCCACTCCATGCCCCCAGCCACGTCCATGAAGCACAATGCGCTGAGGAACTCCATCTGTCACATCAAGCAGTTCCACGCTGAAGGCACTGCTTTTAAGATGTGAACGACTCAACATCCGACGTATCTCCAGTTCCTTTCCCACGGTCATCACACGTTCCTGCCCCACTACACGCAACAGACTGATATGCCCGCCAGGACCGGCCTCCACCGGTTCCAATGTCAAGATGGCTCCCATCTCCACCTGCAAGTGCCGGCACACAAGGTCGTGCAACTGCTGCTGTGTATACTCCACCGTCCAGTGGAAAAAGTCGGTGGTCTCCAAGTCATAATCATTGAGCACCCGGGCAAGCAGTGCTTTGTCAGACACGTTGCAGAATTTATCTTCCACACTCCTAAGATAGGGCACCTGCAAGTTGTCCCAGCAGTAACGGAACTCGTTGCTCCTTCCGCCGCAGCACTTGCCGAAACGCGCATCGCACACCTCACCGCCATAAGTAAGTACCAAACCGCGTGTCTGGCGTACAGCCTCGCGCACCGCTGGATTCTCAATGCGCCCAATACCCTGATAACGCTGGCAATGATCATCGGCACAAACGTCAAACAAAGTATGTTCCTGCCTGTCATACCAACGCACCAAGCTGTCATCAGTCTGCAGGAAAGCAGAAACCTCAGGGATGTTGGAAACCAGACTGCGCCGACGCATCTGCGTGAGAAGCCAACTGCGGCTCACAATGGCCGATGCCTTAAGATACTCCATGGGGCAGGTGGACTTCATCTCGCTGCTGATGACACTGGTCAGATAATCCTCTACAGGCACCTCGTTGATGACGAGCAACTGCCCTTGGCTGACCTGCAGACGGAGTTTTCCACCAAATGTCTGTGTCTCGCTCCGCTGCCAGTGAAAGGCTTTGCCGATAGTCACACTGTCAAGGCTGAAAGTGGCATCGACGGTCTGCGGCACAAAGGAGAGAACATCACAAGATATCCCCTGCCAACAGACACGGCCGTCCACGCACTCCGCAGTCTGCTCTCCGGTCACCTGCTGTCCTTGAACCAGGAACACACCATTGAGGCAGAAGCGCTGTGTATGTGCCGACATGATGCCCACCTGCACCACAGGCTCCTGCTCCAGAGCAGAATCTCCAGCCGATGAAACTGCACGCTCGACCTGGGAATCTACAGCAGTGCCCATTATCCTGTCCACCACGGAGTCCATCTCCGCAGACGAAAGAGTTATCTCCCTCAATATGGAAACTACGCTTTCGGGGGTAACACGATGGAAATCCTCCTCACGCGGAGTGACAAGCAGTCCACACATGTCCAATGCGCCCGGACTGACCAGCAGTTGTTTCTCCCCCAAAGCATAATAGCAGTCGGGGCGATGCTTGGCTCTAGGAAACACCAAGGTAACCATTTCATCCTGATGTTCCACGCCACCGGCCTGCCGCCAGCACACCACATTCATCCGCGGCTCATGCTCGCCGGGATGCACGGGCAATGCATTATAGACTCTCCGGAAAAGGCCCGTTCCGGCTTCACCTGGCAGGCAGCGTATCACAATTACCGGACAGGCATAGGTGGTTAGGAGGTACAGACCGTAACGGCCACTGGCATTGTTCACTTCCTCCATAGCAGAGACCTGCGTCTCCGTCAAGGGATATATCTTTCTGAGGCCTTTTTCATGTACTGCCCAATCACGCTCCAAAGGCACAATCCCGCGCTTTCCAGCCTGCAGATGCATGTGGTCAGGACAGGAAGCACCGCACAGGGGGCCGTTATAGAATACGATGCTCCGCGACATGTTCCAAGCCAGACGGTGCAACGCATCAAAGTTGGAAAGTATACACTGCGGAGTATGTCGGCGCATGGGAATGGTGAAATGCTCCGGCAAGATGGGAAAGGGATTCACCAGAATCTGGTAATACTTCTCCGTCATCAGTTTGTGCTGCTGTGGAGGGCGATTCTTGTCGCACAGGAAACAAGGCCGCGCGGTCACAGACTGCCTGTCCATCTTGGCTCCGGTACTTACCATTCGGGCAGGATTCCACTGCACCTCAAGTTTCAGAATCTCATTTACGGCCAACGTCCTTGTCTGTACCTGTTCTCTTACAGCCTTGTAACGCCCTGCAGCCTCCGGCCAAACCTGCAGTTCACAGCGAAAAAAATCGTCCACCTCATCTGCCGACACCGAATGTTGCCACAACGTGTTGAGATGCTGGCGCGCCTGTATCTCCAGGGTGCGGAGATGATCCTTGTAGGTATTGTTGCGGTTTATCTTGTCTTGGCTCAGCGCTGCATCGCTGTTGCCTTCCCAGCGGCGGCACAGATACACCTCGTCATAAATGCGTCCTATGCGGTAGCGGCGGCTGATCATCAGCCCCAGGGCATAGTCTTCACCGTAACTGGTATTGGGAATCTGTATGTCGCGCAGCACGGGAGTGAAGAATGCGCGTGGTGCACCAAGCCCGTTGATACGCAGTGCATTGTTCCTCCCATTCTGCGGTGTCCATTCCCGATGGTCTATCAAACCGGGGGGCAAGGTATTGAGTTGGAAGTCGCACATCCTGTAAGAGCCGATTACCATGGCCGCCCCTTCGGCGTAGAATGCCTCCACCATGCGTTTCAAAGTATGAGGACTACTATACAGGTCATCGCTGTCCAACTGCACCACAAAACGCCCTACCTGCTCATGGTGGACTGCCATATTCCAGCATCCGCCTATACCAAGGTCGGTACGTTCCGGGATGATGTGTATCACACGAGAGTCAGAAGCAAACTCGCGGATAGCCTCCGTGGTGCCGTCGGTGCTGCCGTTGTCCACCACCATGAGATTAAAGGAGAAGTCGGCCTGCTGTTCCAGCACGCTCTTTATGGCATCGCGTATGGTACGTACACGGTTCCTGACAGGAATGACCACCGTGGCCTCCACGGCGAAATCGCCCTGACGGAGGTCTATGTCCTCCATCTCATCTGCATGCAGGTAAGCATTCAGCGCACGCAGGTGGTGAGTACAGGCACTTTCCATCTCCAGTTGACGAGCACGGTTGCGCGGATCTACGTAATCAAACTGCTTCTGCCCGCTCAGTCGCGTGTCACGCTCAACCTCTGTATAGAGAAACTCATCCAAATGCACCGGGAGCATCTGCCTGCTCACATACAGGCGGAAGTCGTAAAGCGCAGCATACTGATAGGAATGCAGATGCTCTTGCGCAACATATTCCTTCAGCGCGGATGTACGTATAAGCAGCAAGGAGCCCATCTGGAAGTCATCCCTCACGCTGCCCAACTGACAATCTATCAAAGGCAGGGGAGTGCGCTTGCCCTGCAGCGTCTCCACATAATGATCGGCATAGAGCATGAGCGAACCGCTGTCATCGGCCACGGAAAGCATGCGGTGGAGAGCATGATAACCCATGCGCAGACAATCATACTTCGTATATAATAATATATAAGGTGCGCTGGCCTGCTCAGCCATCCAGCACAGTGTCGAGGTGCAACCAGGCCCATCACCCTTCAGCAGGTGTATGGCCGCCACATGACAGTCCGACGAGAGTTCACTCACTATGCCTTGCACCTGGTCATCCGACTCGTAAGGCACAAAGCAGTCTATCCTTTTTTGTTCCATATCACTTCCATTCCTATACGGAACTGCCCACCTTGTCCTGCATGCAAACGCATTCTCAGCCCACAAGGCAGCGGCTCCGAGACATACCTCACACAAAAGTACAGGAAAAAACATTTACTGCCAAATTATTGCGTACCTTTGTGGAAAGATGAAGGTATACATATTCAATCCGGAAAACGACATGGCTCTAGCCGATGGCGGAGCTGGGTACACGGCTCCCGCAACCATCCGCCAGATGAGAGACGAACTGCACTGGCTGCCGCTGTGGTGGGCCGATGAGGATGACAAGGTGTGGGATGGCAAGGAGCGGCTCACGCTCACTAAAGGCGATGAGATACGTCCCTGGGGCTGGAGTCCGGCCTTGGTGCACCAACTCAGGCAGGCAGGTGTGACCGAGGAGTTCCTTCCCACTGCAAGCCAACTGGAGTCTCTGCGTATGCTCTCCCATCGGCAGACAGCAGTGGAAGCCCTTGCCAAATGCCGCGAAAGCGGAATTCTAGGTGGAAAGTTGTCAGGAGAGAGCGTGCTTTGCCACACCGAGGAGGAAGTGGAGGAAGTACTCAGCCGATGGCCGGAGGCCGTGCTCAAGGCTCCCTGGAGCAGCAGCGGACGCGGACTGACGCTGTCCGATGCCCCACACCGGGCAGAGTGGACACGCAACATACTGGCTCACCAAGGCAGCGTAGCAGTGGAACGCAGGTTGCACAAACTGACCGACTTTGCCCTAGAGTTTGAATGCGATGGCCACGGAGGGGTGGAATATCAAGGACTCTCCCTCTTTTACACCAACCCGCAAGGAGCTTACATGGGCAACTGGGTGGCTCCCGAAATACAGAAATTCCAGTGGCTGACACAATACATAGCCCCTACCGAACTGATGGAAGTGCGCCGCTGGTGGGAGGAGGAACTGAAACACTATGCATACAAAGGGCCAGTGGGCATCGACATGATGTTTTGCCAGGAAGGCATCTGCCCGTGCGTGGAAATCAACTGGCGCATGACCATGGGGCGTGTGGCAAGCATCCTGCACGGCCGGGGTAAATATGGACGTCTGGTACTGGAGTATGTCTACGGGCATTATTCGGCCGAGGTAGAGTCATTCTGCTGACTGTCCGATACCATTTCAGACACCACCGTCATCATGCAAGACGGTTTTTCTGCAAAAGAAATCCCCTCAGGAGTAGCAAATGACTGACGTCACTCCTGAGGGGATTGACTTTTACAACCGCCTGCCTCACCTCTTTAGCACAGGTTCGCAGGTGAGGTTGACACCAAGTTTCTTGAATATCTTCTGGTCAACATCACTGAGCATCACCGTACAGTGCACCTGGCAGCCGCGTAACTTGGGCAATTGCTCCAGGGCAAGACGGCAATTGTCATCGTTCTCCGAAAGCACCGAAAGTGCCACCAGCACCTCATCGGTATGCAGTCTTGGATTACGCCCACCCAGATAGCAGACCTTTGTATGCTGTATCGGCTTGATCATGGACTGGGGAATGAGCCTCATCCCATGGTCGATTCCGGCCAAGTGCTTGGTGACGTTGAGCAGCAGGGCTGCGCTACATCCAAGCAACTCACTGGAATGCGCGGTGATGATGGTGCCGTCTTCCAGTTCCATGGCAGACGATGTGTGGCCTGTGGCTTTAAGATGCTCCTTGGCTGCCACCGTGGTGCGGCGGAAGTCGGTGCCTATGCGCGCCTGGTTGAAAAGCATCTGAATCTTGCTTATCTCTGCCTCATTGCATGCCCCGCGCGCCAGTTTGTTGGTAGCGTCATAGTAGCGGCGCACGATCTCGTTCTTCGATGCCTCGCAGCACACAGCATCATCGCTGATGCAGAATCCCACCATGTTCACGCCCATGTCCGTAGGCGACTTGTATGGGTTGGTGCCATAGATACCTTCAAAGAGAGCGTTGAGCACAGGATATATCTCTATGTCCCGGTTATAGTTGACGGCCACCTTGCCATAGGCATCCAAGTGGAAAGGGTCAATCATGTTCACATCGTTGAGGTCTGCAGTGGCAGCCTCATAGGCGATGTTCACCGGATGCTTGAGGGGCAGATTCCACACCGGGAAAGTCTCAAACTTGGCATACCCTGCCCTGACGCCCCTTTTGTTTTCGTTGTAAAGTTGGCTCAGACACACGGCCATCTTGCCACTGCCGGGACCGGGAGCCGTCACAATGACCAGCGGACGTTCCGTCTCCACATAATCATTCTTTCCGAAGCCATCGTCCGAAGCAATGAGTGATACATCGTGGGGGTATCCTTCAATGAGATAATGGCAGTAAGTGCGTATACCGTCACGGTCCAGACGTTGACGGAAAGCCGCTGCGGCAGGCTGCCCGTTGTAATGGGTGATGACCACAGAGCCCACCATGAATCCCCGCTTCTGGAACTCCCCGCGCAGGCGCAGCACATCCTCGTCATAGGTGATGCCCAGGTCGGCACGAGTCTTGTTCTTCTCTATGTCGGTGGCGCTGATAACAATGACAATCTCTATGCTGTCACTTATCTTCTGGAACATGCGCAACTTACTATCGGGCAGGAATCCGGGCAGAACACGGCTGGCATGATGGTCATCAAAGAGTTTGCCCCCAAGTTCAAGATAAAGTTTTCCATCGAAACGCGAGATGCGCTCCTTGATATGTTCCGACTGAATCCTCTGGTACTTCTCGTTGTCAAATCCCGTTCTCATAATGTTCTTTTTTCGGCTGCAAAATTACTAAAAAGTCTGCACGTAATGGCAAAAAAAGCCCGGAGAGGTTCGCTGCTTCCCGCAACGAATCTCTCCGGGTCAGTTCAGGCATGCGCCTGCGCTTATTTGTTCAACTTGTCCATGAGTACCTTCATCCAGTAACCGCCAATCACGCTGCGCGCCTTGAATCCCACCATCTTGGCGGTCTTCGTGTCGCTCCAGTCGCTGATGGGCACACGGCTTTCAGTCTCGTTGATGTAGTCATACACAGGTGCCACGAACTTCTGGAACGTCTTAGTATCGGGCGACATGGCGGCTGTCCACATGATCCAGTCCGTCTTGGTATAGTCCTTACGGCAGTCCAGAGGCAGTCCATACTTGTTCTGATGCTTCAGATAGTACTTTATCTCACGCTCATACACCTTGTCGGAGAAGAGGTTCAGACCCCACATCTTGTCCCATATCATGTTATACTTCTGACTCCATGTGTTCTCACGGTCAAAGGCCAGGCGGTAATGGTCACCTTCGAGAGCCATCTGCTCCCACTTCTGTGCCATCTCCTTGGCACGTGCCAGATACTTGTCTGCCGTAGCCTCATCGCCTCTCAAGCGAGCCAAAACGCTGTAGCCTGCCACACCGCAGATGGCCTTCAGGGAGAGGTTGCAGTTGTGCGCCCAGTGACCAGCGAAGTCATCCGTACAGAGTTGGTTGGCCGGGTCTTGTCCGTTCTCGGAGAGATAGTCGGCCCACACCGTGATGTCCTTCCAATAGGGAGCCACATAGGAGGCATTACCCTCCAGCAAGCATATCTGTGCGGCAAGCGTTATCATGTTGCCTGCTTCCTCAAGCGGCATGTCTCCTCCATATACCTGTCCGTTGGCGATGGGGTATGTGCCGAGGTCATGAGCGGCAAAAGGCTTGGTCCACCGCCCGCTGCGGCTGTACTCGAAAATACTCGTCATCATGGCCTTCTGCAGTTCGGGATTGTAGGCCAGGAAGAGAGGAGCCTCGGGATAAGTGAGATCCACAGTATTGACACAACCGTTGGAGTTGTTCTCCTTGGAGAACCAGAGCAGGTTGCCATCCTTGTCCTCAAAGAGTTTGTGTGCGGCCATCACATGACGGTACGAAGCACTCAGAATCTCAGCATACTGCTTGCCGCCGGCAGCCATGCCGTCATCATAAATCTGCCTGTCAAAGGCGCGGCAGCGTGCCATGATGCTCGCATAGCGTCCCTGTAGATTGCGGAATGCCTGGAAGATGCTCACCTGACCGCCATGAGCCCAGTAGCCCTTGTAGCGCTCATACATATACTCGATGTCTTGCACCTCATCATAGCCCAGCATGGTAAAGCTACTGGCCTTCTCCACCTGGCCGAAGTCATGCACGTAAGCCATTGTGGGCATGCCGCCTGGTTTGTCTGCCACGATGCCACGCTGGCGTGCACGTCCTTTGCCGCCCTGCATCTGAGAATGGTCGGGACGGGGGAACTTGCCTGTCTGGACGAATGTGGTCTCCACCTGATTGGCCTCACCCATGGCCACCTGCCCATTGATGGCAGGCATGTAGAAGTATCCCCAGTCAATGCAAATGCCATCGCCCTTCCTGGCCAGGATGGGCTGATCCACTGTTCCGGCACGCACATAGGAGATTCCATCCTGGTAACCACGGCTAGTGACAGTGGGCTGGTTATCCTTGTTGACAGCCTGGCGAGCATCGGCTGAAAGGTAGAACTGCACGTCATGCTTCTTCCCATCAATACTACGTACCTGATAGGAGATATAGTTGATGGGGGTGGAAATGAGGTCATAATCGTCTATAAGCATGGGAGCGGTAAACACGAGGTCGAGTTCCACCGGGCCGCACACCATAGTATAATAGGTGTTGGTAGCCAGTACGTCCACGCTCTTCTGCACTGCTGTTTCCACCTTCACGCACTGTGTCTTCACGTTGCGGAAGAGTCCGAAGTCAGCATAGGCACCACCAGTGGTGTTGTGGCAGTGTGCGGCAATCACGTTCTTGCCCGTGTGGAAGAGTTTCTTCATGTCGCCGTCAACGTGCAGCACCACATCGTCCACCCATGTTTCTCCTGTGGTGGCAACCTTCTTTCCGTTCACATAGAGTTCAAAGACATCATCGTGGGAATACATCAAGTAGAGGTCAGCAGCCAGTTGCTCGGTCGTGAGTTCCACCTCTCTACGGATATAGATATCGCTTCCCTCCTTGCTCCAGCGATTGCTTACGAAGTCCAGTCCGTCGGAACCCCAGGCAGCCTTTTCCTTTTTCCAGCCGTTCACGCTTGCGTTCTCGGCAGCCCATCCATCGGGCTGCACCTCATGGGTCACAAGGCCTTCCCAGCGCTCCTCGCCTGCCATGGGTGCTATGGCCTGGAGCACATACTCCTGGTGCTTGCCCATAAAGCGATAGGTAGTGCCGTCCACTCTGAGGAGTCCCAGGATGGGCTTCTCGGCATCGGTCCAGTGGCGTGTGGTGCCATCGGTAAGTTGGTCATAAGGTGACCACACCGAGAAGTAAGGGTCATTCACCACCAGTGGTACAGAAGGCAGACGCAAGTCTGTGCTCTGGTACGGCTGGAAAATCTCACTCGTCTGCGCGAATCCTGCCGTGGCGACAGCCAGGATGGCAGCAGTCATCAGTTTTCTCATTTTGTTTTTGTATTTGGTTGTTCCTGTTGTTAAAGGCAGCAGAATCGCCAGAGCCTGCCACCCGGAATTTATTTATTCTCCAGTTTGTCCCCAGCGCTCAGCGAGCCGCACACTTCCCGCAGGCAGGTCTCGCCTCACAGGGAGGGAAGGCTGAGACACGCAAACGTGCCGCTCCCATAGGGATGAGTATGATGGGCTCCACCGCTCCACGTGGGGCGTCAGACTCAGGAAGCACCTGGCAAAGTCCGGTCTCATCCTGTCCCCAAGAGGGTACAAGCGCACCACTGGCTTTCACGCGCAGAGGCACTGATGCCTGAGCAAAAGGATAATTATCCTCAGGCCAGGCCAGGCGTTCCACCGTCATACTTTTGATGCAAGGCACCAGGGCATAGTTCCACGGACTGTCAGCATAGATTTCCGTGGTGGGCCACTGACTGGCATCGGCTCCCTCCTGCCAATGGGAGTCTCCGATGGCCGTGGCGCGGCTGTCCACCTGCTCGCGCCGTTCCTTGATGAGAAGGCTCATGGTGAGTGGCCCATAGTCCACGCTTACGCTGTTCTTGTTCAGTGCCCAGCGCCGCAGGCTCAAGTGCATGGGCAGGTGGAGTTGCACGCGGTCGCCGTCCTTCCAGGTACGGTTGATGCACAGGAGCCCCTCCGTGGTCATGCAGTCCACGCTCTGTCCGTTAACCTGCACGTGTGCATCTCCTGCCCAAGTTGGTATGCGCAGATAGAGGGGGAAGGCGGCTGTCTGCTTCTTACCCAAACCGCCGATGGTCAAGAGTACGTCTTCGTCAAAGGGATAACGCGTCTGCTCGTCAATGGTCACCTTCTTGCCGCCGTTGACCAGCAGTGTAGCCTGGCAGTCGGAATAAGTAAGCAGAGCCGCGCCTCCATCGGCACTGGCCAGCACGAGGTTCTGTGCATAATAAGGCCAGCCCATGGCGTGGTTGTGCTGACAGCACCGGCTGCTGAAGGGGTTCATGGAGAAGAAGGGGCCGCGGTTGTCCACACCAGGGTGATGGTTTCGGCTGTCAGACTGCACCATGTTGGGACAGGTGAGGTAACGCAGAGCCTTCAGGTCCTCGGTCATGCTGGCAGGCAGACTGTTGAAGGCCACGTCCTCCAGATTGGCGGCCCACATCACGTCTCCCGTCTGCGCCATGAGAATCTCATCGGAAAGCATCTGCTCCACGAATCCGCAGGTTTCTGTACCCTGACGGGGATCGATGTAGCCATGGCGGCAGTTTTCATCCGAACCGAACATGCCGCCGGGCACCTGTCCGTAGATACGGCGTATGAGGCGATAGTTGTTATATGTGTTCTGCAGTGCTTTCTCCTCACCGGGCAGCAGGGAATAGGTGGCCGGCTCGCGGAAGCACTCGGCCACGTTCACGTTGTGCCAGTTGGGTAGGGAGGTGTCCTGCATCCAGTTGGCCGTGCAACGGTGAATTTTCTTCATCAGCTCCAGCAGGAACTGGTCGCCTGTACGGTTGTACAGCCAAATGACGCTCAGCAGATTGTCACCCCCACGGCTGTTCTCCCAGTAATCACGCAGGAATTTCTCATCGGGATAATCCAGTTCCCAACGGCAGTAGGCGGTCATGACAGGCAACACGCGCTCGTCACCCGTATGCTCATAATAGTCCTGCAGAATCTGCAGGGCGAGCATGTTGGCCCAAAGTTCGCGCCTGCCGTCTTTTCCGGCATTGACCGGCCCGAAATATCCATCGGGCTGCGCACTCTTCAGTATAGCCTCAATCCAAAAGTGCGACTCTTCCAACTTGGCCTTGTCATCCAGTTGGCAGGCCAGGGCATGATAGCCGCGCAGCCAGTAGGGCACCTCCTCCCAGCCATGCGAACCACCCGGCTCCAGCCAGGCATTGCCCTTCTTGTCGAGCCAGTCACTGATTTCACCCAGCCTCCCGGCCAGTCCGTCAGCCTCTCGGCGAAGCATCTCTCCCACCCACCCACGGGCTTTCACGCTGCCGGGTGGCAACTTGACAAACACATTGGGACTCAGGGGAGCGCGGTTGTTCACATAGAGTGTACTGGTTGGCTTCACGTCCTGCGGGGTCACCATGGCCGCTTCCTGCGCCATGCACGGCAAAGAAGGAAGCATTGCCCACAAGGGCAGCAGGATTCCGAGAAATCGTTTCACTAGGATTTGGTTTTTGTTTACTATTAACTTATTCTGCTCACAATTCTTTTCAAGAGGACGGCTGGCAACGCCTGACATTGCGTCCCATGACCGAATACACCCCATTATGTGCACAAAGTTAACCCTTTTTTCACGAAACTGCAAAATTGTAGCCACGAAAACGAAGTTTTTATGGAAATATGTGCCAGCAGGCTCCAGCCCGCATGGCAGAACCTCCATAATTCCCCATCCCGGCACACTAAGGTGCTGGTGAATGACTGCCCTAAATGACATACAACAAAACCGGCTCAGTGGAGAATTAGTGGAGGACGACTTCACTGCGCTGACTATAAGTCGCCAATTCCTGTAATGATTTTTCTTGATGGCACAAACTATTTGAAGAAACTGTGGCAGTTGAGAGCAAAAAACGGCCTAGTTGAAGAAAAATATTTCCCTAGTTGGAAAAATATTTTTCTCTAGTTGAGAAAATTGAAATAAGCAATACGCACGCACGGGAGAGCTTTTCGCGTGCTACACATTTGTACTGTTAAATATGTTCAATTTTATCTTCAAACATCAAGGCTTCCATAAATGAAGTCACCCGGCCTTTCTCGGGCAATTCCGGCTTTTCTCTCAAACACACGAAAAAAAGCGGAATTCGCGAAAGGGTATCCCCAACAAAAAGCGACTTCCCGTAAAATTGTCGTTAAAAAACGCAGGGTGCTTCATGTGCCAATGAAATGCCCTGCGTTTTTAACGACATTTAGGGAGATGCCTGCGACATGGTTTGGACTCAAAGAGAGGTCACGGCACAAGCCAGCGAGTCAAGTGCCTGACGGAGCACAGCACGCCGGGTACCCACATTGAGCCTCATGAAACCCTCGCCGCCGGGGCCAAACATCTCCCCGTCATTGAGAGCCAACCGAGCCTTGTCCACGAAAAGTTCCTGCAGGCGGTCATGCGCAAGTCCCAAGCCACGGCAGTCCAGCCACACCAGGAACGATGCCTGGGGACGCAAGGGGTGCACTCCGGGGATGTGCTCACGGCAATAGTCGACCACGAAGTCCACGTTGGCCTCCACATAGCGGAGCATCTGCACGCGCCACTCCTCTCCCTTGTCAAAGGCTGCTATGGTGGCAATGGGAGCCAGCAAGGTGGGATCGTTCAGTTCGCCCGCCTGCATCCATCCGTAAAAGCGACCGCGCAACTGCTCGTTGGGAACTGCCGCCCAAGAGGACACCAGCCCAGCCATGTTGAACGTCTTGGAGGGTGCACCAAAGGTGATGCTGTTCTGCTCGGCCTCGCGGCTCACGCTGGCAAAGGGGATGTGGCGGTGACCATAGAGTGCCATGTCGGAGTGTATCTCATCGCTGATGACGATGATGCCGCGCTCATGACAGAACGAAGCCAGCCGTTCAAGAGTCTCGCGTGGCCAACAGATGCCGGCAGGATTGTGGGGATTGGCCAGGATAAGCAGACGGCAACGCTCATCGGCCACCCGAGCCAACTGGTCGAAATCCATGTCATAATATCCATCGGGGCGGCGAACAAGGGGATTCATCACCACTTCATGGCCGTATCCCTGGGGCACGAGGCGGAACGGATGGTACACAGGAGGCTGTATGATTATCTTGTCGCCGGGGGCAAGCAGAGCGCACACAGCCATGCCGATACCCTTGACGATACCCGGTATGAAAGCCATCCATTCGGGCTGCATCTGCCACCCGTGGTGCTCTTGCACCCAACGTATGACGCACGGCCAATAGCCATCAGGCAGGGTGGTATAACCAAAGAGGGAATGTCCGAGCCTTGCCGCAATAGCCTCGGTAATGAAGGAAGGGGTCTCCCAATCCATGTCGGCGACCCACAGGGGGAGCAGGTCGGCGCGTCCCCAGCGTTCTGCCAGTCCGGCATGCTTCACATCGCATGTGCCTGTACGGTCGACCGGCTTGTCGAAATCATATGTCATCATTCTCATTGTCTTTATGCATGCACTGCATGCCATTCGTACCACAAAGTTAAGCATCTTGCACGTACAGGGCAAGCAATCAGGGCAGGATTGTGCCACGCAAAGCCTTTTTACATCACGTACAGGATAAGGCACAGGGCTGTAAAGACTTTTTAAGGCCACCTGTTTGGCACATTCATGGAAATGGCATAACTTTGCCTCTGTTGAAAATCCGCACACACATGCGGGCACACAAAGCAAGCAAGAACAAAATAAAGACATAACGCTATGGCTACATCTATCAAGGAATTGGCTCCCCAAGCCATTTGGAACAACTTTTACCTGTTGACGCAGGTTCCCCGTCCCAGCGGACACCTTCAGAAAGTGCAGGACTTCCTGCTCAACTGGGCACAGGAGCACGGCATAGAGGCATTCAAGGACAACGCCGAGAACATCGTGATGCGCAAGCCGGCCACTCCGGGCATGGAAGGACTGCAGACGGCAGTGCTCCAGGCACACATGGACATGGTGCCGCAGAAGGTGGACGAAAGCAGGCACAATTTTGAGACAGACCCCATAGAAACTTACATTGACGGCGAATGGGTAAAGGCCAAGGGCACGACTTTGGGCAGCGACGACGGCATGGGCGTGGCAGCCATCATGGCCGTCATGGAAAGTGCCGACTTGGCGCACGGCCCGCTGGAAGCACTCATCACTGCCGATGAGGAGACCTGCATGTACGGAGTAAACCACCTGGCAGCCGACACGCTGAAGGGAGACATCCTGCTCAATCTGGACAACGAGACCATGGGCGAGTTCGTCATCGGCAGTGCAGGAGGCGTGAACATCACGGCCAGCATGCAGTATAAGGAGGTGGTTCCGGAGGCCGGAGACATCGCCGTAAAAATAAGCCTGCGCGGCCTGCGCGGCGGTCACAGCGGGCTGGAAATCAACGAGGGACGTGCCAATGCCAACAAACTCATGGCACGCTTCGTGCGACAAGCCATTGCTGATGATGATGCACGGCTCTGCTCATGGATCGGAGGCAACATGCGCAACGCCATACCACGCACGGCCACGGTGGTCATCACCATCCCCCAGGAGAACCTAGACGACCTGAAAGACCTTGTAAACTACTGCGAAGAGACGTTCAGGAATGAATTCAGGGGCGTGGAAGAGAACATCGAGATGGCCATTGAAGACACCGTGATGCCGGCCGGACAGGTTCCGCAGGAAATACAGGACAACCTGGTGGATGCCATCATGGCCTGCCACGACGGCGTGCTCAGGAACATCCCCAGCATACCCTCGGTGGTGGAGACCAGTAGCAACCTGGGCATCATCAACATAGGCAACGGTGAGGCTAGCATACTCATTCTGGCCAGGAGCAGCAACGAAACCATGATGGAGTACCTGCAGGAAATGCAGGAATGCTGCTTCAGCATGGCGGGAATGAAAGTGGAATACAGCGGGCAATACGGTGCATGGCAACCCAATTTCGACAGCCCCATCACCGCCACCATGGTAAAGGTGTACCGCGACACGTTCCAAGAAGAAGCCAAAGTGCAAGTGTGCCATGCAGGACTGGAGTGTAGCATCATTGGAGGCGTATACCCCAAGATGGACCTGGTAAGTTTCGGTCCCACACTGAGAAGCCCGCACACACCTGACGAGCGGTGCAACATCCCCTCGGTGGAGAAGTTCTGGACATTCCTCAAGGAGTTACTCAAGCAGATACCCACTAAATGCTGAACCTAGACAACTTCTATAAGGCGCGCTATGCGCTGAGCCGGGTCATACGGCGCACCGACCTGGTGCAGGCACCGAGGCTGAATCCCGAAGCCGACATATACCTGAAACCGGAGAACCTGCAACTGACGGGCTCTTTCAAGGTGCGTGGCGCATGTTACAAGATAGCCTGCCTCACGGACGAGGAGAAGGAGCACGGGGTAATTGCCTGCTCGGCAGGAAACCACGCTCAAGGCGTTGCCTTGGGCGCAAGTTGCCACGGCATCAAAAGCCTCATCTGCCTGCCTGAGGGTGCGCCCATCAGCAAGGTGGAGGCCACACGGCGCTACGGTGCTGACATCTGCCTCGTGCCGGGCGTATATGACGATGCTTACCAACGGGCACTGAACCTGCGCGACGAAAAGGGGTACACATTCATACATCCTTTTGATGACGAAAATGTGATAGCCGGACAAGGAACCATAGGACTGGAACTGCTGGAGCAGTTGCCCGACGTGCAGACTGTAATCGTACCCATAGGCGGAGGAGGCCTGGCCAGTGGCGTGGCCTTTGCCATCAAGCAACTCAACCCGAAGGTGGAGGTGTGGGGCGTGCAGGCTGCAGGAGCACCCAGCATGTACCAGAGCATGGTGGATCACCAGATACTGCGACTGAGCAGCGTGGATACCATAGCCGACGGCATTGCAGTGAAGCAGCCGGGTGAAATCACCTATGACACGTGCCACAAGTACCTTGACGGCATAGTGACCGTCACAGAGGATGAGATATGCGCAGCCATACTGGCACTCATCGAGCAGCACAAGATGGTGGCCGAAGGTGCCGGAGCAGTGAGCGTGGCCGCAGCCATGTTTGGCAAGGCACCGGTAAAAGGACGCAAGACCATCTGCATCGTGAGCGGAGGCAACATAGACGTGACCATACTGAACCGTGTAATCAACCGCGGTCTGGCCAAGAGCGGACGTACCTGCACCTTCACGGTGGAATTGGAGGACAAGCCCGGGCAACTGGTGGGCGTGAGCCAAATTGTGGCCGGCATGGGCGGAAACGTTGTCAGCGTGCGCCACGAGAGGAACGATGACTCGGCACGCGTGACGGCATGCCAACTGCGCATCAAGGTGGAGACACGCAACGAGCAGCATATAGAGGAGATTAGGAAAGCCCTGACCAACAAAGGATTCAAGGTAGACTGAACATAACCACAACAGACAATAATGAGTATGAAATCCATTCACACCAACCAGGCACCGGCTGCCATTGGCCCTTACAGCCAGGCCATAGAAGCCAACGGAATGGTATTCGCCAGTGGGCAAATACCCATTGACCCCGCCACGGGGCAGTTCGTGGAAGGCGGAATACAGGAGCAGACACGCCAAGCACTGACCAATGCCAGGAACATCCTGCAGGCTGCGGGCACCGACATGAGCCATGTGGTGAAGACCACCGTATACCTGAGTGACATTGCCAACTTCGTTCCCATGAACGAGATATACGCACAGTTCTTCAGCGAGCCCTACCCTGCACGCAGTGCCGTGGCGGTAAAGGACCTGCCCAAGGGTGCACTGGTGGAAGTGGAGGTGCTGGCCGTCAAGCCGGCAGCGACAGGAACCACCCCTGCCGAAAAACAGACGAGCGGAAACGAGAACGAGGCCTGCACAGAATGTGATGCCTCGAAAAAAAAAAGTCAGATAAAGGCGGGCTGCTGACCAAAGCCCTGCTTGTGCTTATCCTATGCCTGGCTCTGCCCACACTCACCGTGGGGCAGAACCAGGCTTTGTCTTTAGTCAGGCAACTGCAAGAGTTCCAGAAAGCCGAGGATATCACGCCCGACAGGTTCTACAGCGACATGGACACCCTGCGCGCAGCCATAGACAAGCAGACCGACCCAGCCTCGAAAGCCGTATACCAAGCCACCCTGGCACACATCCTGGCACGCAATGCCGACAACGCCACACAGTACAGGCGTGACACGGAAAGCCCTGCCGACAGCATGCAGGAGTGGACTTACCAGGAATACCTGCACCATGCAAGCGTGCTCTACAAACAATCGATGAGCGATATGATGCTGCTCCACCGTACCCCCGCAAGCCGATGGATTCCGCTCGTAACGCAAGGGAAAGACCAGGGAGTGTTCAATGGAGATATGCTTTCAGTGGTATGGCGCGCAATGATAAGAGACATTGACCCACACACGAGAGTGGCTGAAGGACTGCCGACAGCCGAAGAGGTTTCATCGTTCTATGCCATACACGGAAACCGCGAAGCAGCAATCTACCCCCAACTGGAATGCGTATGGGAAACCGATGTGCAAAGTGCAAAGGACAAACTGACGAGCATGCGCGAGCAATACGACAACCTTGCCACCGGTGCCGAGGTGTACCTGGCACTGGCCGATGAGAGAATGACGTACGCGGGGATGACCGATGAAGAACGGCTGGCATGGCTGGACAAGGCTTTGGAGAAATGGCCAGACAGTCCATGGAAGAACAACATAGAGAACCGCAAGAGGGAGATCACAGCCCCACGCATCACCGTGACCTGCCCCAAAGTGGCCTACCCGCTCAGCAAGATTAAAGTGCCCACAAGCACCAGGAACATACGTGACATCAGACTCAGCACCTACAAACTGCCCTTGGAGTTCGCGAAGGAGGGTAAAGGGAGGCTGGAAGAAAAAAACGGGAAAGAACTGCTGGAACTGATACGAAAACACGGGAAACGAATCAAGCACAGCACTCTCCAGCCAAGAAACGTGAAGAGCAACGCACAGACATGCCAGGACACCATAGTCTGGCACTCGTCCGTATGCGGCCTGTATGCCATTGTACTGGATGCCACCACCGATGCAGCGGTGGCCAACAAGCCCGAACCTCAGGTGAGTATAGTGAGGGTCTCACGTTTGGGATTCTACCACAGAACCATGCCCGATGGAAGAGTGAGGATAACCGTGGTGGACAGCAAGACGGGCAGCCCAATGTCAGGAGTTACCGTGGAAGCCTGCACAAAGGAAAACGACAATGAGGAATACAGGCCAATCACGCGGCTGACCACTGACCATGAAGGCTGCGCAATGCTGGACAAGCCCGACGAAAAGCCTATATATATTAAGGTATCGCGCGAGAGCGATGAGGCCGGCGAGCCTCAGAGACTGTTTTATGACACCCCACACAACGGGAAAGAGCAGAAGGAAATCCGGCACATGGCAATCTCAACAGATCGCAACATCTACCGCCCCGGACAACAAATCATGCTGAGCGCAGTGTCCTACAGCACAAAGGGATGGGACGCGCAAGTGATTCCCAACGAGGAATGCGATGTGGTGCTGCGCGACGCGAACAACAGGAAGATATGCCAGCACCAGTGCAAGACTGATGACATGGGCGTACTCAAGGATACACTCACATTGCCTTCGGCCGGACTTCCAGGAAGTTACAGAATTATGGTGGGCAACGGCAGCCGAACCATAAGGGTGGAGGAATACGTGCGCCCTACCTTCAAAGTGGAACTTTCACAGTCCAAGGAGTACCCCGTCAACAAGGACTCAATTGCTTTTGAAGGCAAGGTGACCACATATAGCGGGGCACCCGTGGCACATGCGCGCGTCACGGGACGCTTCCTCTGGACCTCTTCATGGTGGTGGAAAGGGAGGTCAGAAGACGTGAACGGCGCACTGGACACCATAAGGACAGACAACGAGGGCAAGTTCACCTACAAACTAGCCATCACAGGAACTGCCGAGCAACTGAAACGCGGACGCGTGCTGGAAGCCAATGTGGACGTTCTCTCGGCCCAGGGAGAAACACAAAGCGGCTCTCTGCGCATACCCGTATGCAGTACTCCATTGCGCATGAGTGCAGAGATTCCCGATTTCAACGACAAAGAATACCCGAAGCCATGGGTCATCAACCTATATTCCAGCACCGATAAGCCGGTCAAAGGAGACATCACATGCTCACTCACACGCAACGGGCAGGAGGCCAAGACCATCATCCTGCAGGCCGGTGTGCCCATCATCCCGCAGGAACTGAAGGAAATGGAGTCGGGATGCTATGACCTGCATGCCCAAGCCAACATCAATGGAGACACGGCATCATGGCGCGGAAGCATAGAACTCACATCGCTGACCGACACCGTCCTGTACCATCATACCAAACTATGTCTGTATTGCCCCAAACCGTACTTCTCGTCAGAAGAATCGGCAAAGGTACAGATAGGCAGCAGCCTGCAGGATGCCTGGATACGCGTTATGATGGAGTCGGCCAACGGCATCGCCATGGACACGCTGATGCGTATCAGCAACTCACTGCAAACATGGGACATCCCTTACCGCAAGGAATACGGAGAGGGAGTGACGCTGAGTGCCTACCTCTTCCACAAAGGCAGTTTGGTGTCAACATCTGAGCATCTGAAACTGAAGATGCCCGACTACAAACTGCGCATGAAGTGGGTTTCCTTCCGTGACCATCTGCGTCCCGGACAGAAAGAAGAATGGACACTCTCTGTGCTGCGTCCCAATGGCGAACCGGCCAAAGCCAACATCACAGCCACTCTTTATGATGCATCGCTGGACGCACTGAGTCAACATCATTTGGGGTTCAACGTATACAGAGGATACTCATTGCCTTATACCGCAGCCTGGAAGGGCATGCCCTATTCCTACAACAGGCAGCAGATGGGCATCTACTTCACCACACGCTACAAGAAGGAGTACCGCAGGGAATTCTCAGCATTCAACAGCAAGTATGACCTCAACAGGCATCGGTTCGTATTGAATGAAGTCGTCACGACCAGAGGGGGGAAAGCGACATTAAGCAGAAGGTATGCTAAACAAGCAATAGGAATTACTGACATGAAATCGATGGCTTTCGACTCAGTGGAACAAGCACTCTCGGGGCAGATAGCAGGGCTGGACGTGACTCCCGAAGCCGCTCCTGCCGATGGAGGAAATACCGTTGAATCCGATGACGAAATGCTAGAGGAGGAGATGGACAACCTGCGCACCGAACTTCAAGAGACGGCATTCTTCATTCCCGACCTGCGCACCGATGAGAACGGCGTGGCGCACATCTGCTTCACGCTGCCCGAGAGCATGACCTCATGGCACCTGCTGGGGGCGGCACACACCACCGACATGATGACAGGGCTACTAGACACGCTCATCGTGGCAGAGAAGGAACTGATGGCTGAACTGCATCTGCCCCGCTTCCTCAGAAACGGTGACCAAAGCGTGCTGACCGCAAGCATCAGGAATTGCAGCGGCAAGAATCAGAAAGGCAAAGGCACCCTGCTCGTATGTGACACGGAGACAGAGAAAGTACTCATGCGCCAGCGTGTACAGTTCCAACTAGCCACACAGGCCGACACCACATTCCGCTTCCCCTACACGGGTAGCATGGAACACACCGCGCTGACGGTCAAATGGATGGCACAGGGAGAGAACTTCTCCGACGGAGAGCAGAGATACCTGCCCGTGCTGACGGACATGCAGAGCATCACAGAGACCAAGGCATTCAGCCTCAACACAGTGGGCAAGCACTCCATATCTCTTGAAAAACTCTTCGCACACAATCATCAAGAGGCTACAAACCGTTCACTGACCGTGGAATATACAAGAGACCCGAAGTGGCTGGCCATACAGACACTTCCCTCACTGGCCTTGCCCCGCTGCAAGGACGTGCTCAGCCTGTCCTCGGCCTACTATGGAGGAGCACTGGCATACAGCATCGGGCAGAAGTTCCCAGAGGTAAGAGAGGCCATCAAGGAATGGGGTACCCAAGACACAGCGGCTTTGGAAAGCCCACTCATCAGGAATCAGGAACTGAGCAACACACTGCTGCAGGAGACACCGTGGGTGATGGAAGCCGCAAACGAGCGGACACGCAGGCAACGGCTGGCCTCGCTCTTCAACGACGTGGCACAGGAGGACTACAGGATGAACATGCTGTTAGCACTGAAGAACCAGCAACAGACTGACGGCTCATTTACCTGGTACCCGGGGATGAGGGGAAGTGAATACCTCACCCTTGAGGTCACGTGCCGCCTGGCAAGGCTCTATGCCATGACCGGTGAGGAGATGCCCCAGCAGAGGGAGATGCGCGAGAAAGGCTGCAAGTATCTGCTCAAGAAAATGGGCGAGGAGGTGAAGACATTGAAGAAAGCGGACAAGCCCGTCATCGGGCACAACACGATGAGCGCGCTGTACGCACTGCGCCTCTCGGGCTACAACACCAAGCAGAACGCCGAGGAGAACGCCTCGGTGAACTACATGCTCTCGCTGCTGAAGAAACAGGCCGCCCAGACCGACCGCGAGGAGCGCGCCCTGGCCGCCGTGGTGCTTCATCTCTACGGCGAGAAAAAGCAGGCCGCCACGCTGATGAAGCGGTTGCACGAGTTGCTGAAGCAGCCCGACGGCATGCACCTGGCCTACTTGGGAGGAGGGCGCACGAGCATAGACCGCAAGACGGCGGAGCACGTGATGATGATGGAAGCCATCCGAACGGTGGAGCCGGACGACTCGCTCATGCTGAACGCCATGCAGGAATGGCTCATAGGAATGAAACGCACCCAGGAATGGGAGAACACCTCGCAGACCGCCGACGCGGTGCACGCGCTCCTGAGCAGCAACTCGGGATTCAGCAAGGGAAGCGATGAACTGACGCTGCAGGTTGCATCGAAGAGCCACGTCATCAAGAGTCCCGAGACGGTGCTGGGCTATGTGCGCGAACGGACAATCCTGAGCAAGGATCCGAGAGCGCTAGTGGTGGACAAGAAGAGCGCCGGCACGTCCTTCGGCGCCGTGTATGCCCAATACCAGATTCCCGCACAAAAGACCGAGGCGCAGCAGGAAGGACTCAACATCAGACGAGACATCAGCCGGGTGGAAAGCCTGCATGAAGGAGACCGCGTGCACGTAAGGTACACCATCACTGCCGACCGCGACTATGAGTTTGTACGTCTGATGGCACCACGTCCCGCAGCAGCAGAACCCGACGTGCAAACATCAGGTTACCGGTACACAGGACACTTGGGCTATTACCAAGCCATACATGATGCCAGCACAGAATACTTCATGGACCAACTTCCCCGCGGCACCCATGTCATTGAGGAAGATTGGCTCATCAGCAGAGAAGGGCATCACACACTGCCGGCCGCAATCCTACAATGCCTGTATGCCCCCGATTTTCAAGCACACACCGCCGGGACGGTCATGGAGGTGTTGCGAAAATAGAGAGAAAACGGGTTTTAAGATAGAAAAAACGAGCATTTCTTTGTCAGTAAAAGAGAATATCTTACTTTTGTGTGTTCGCGGGCAGACAACTGCCTGCGGACACACAATCACAAGAACCCGCAATAACTCTTTAACCGCTAACATCAAAAATGCATGTGCATATGAAGAAACTAATCGGTTGGGCGCTGTTCGCCATCGCCTTTGCATTCATTGGATGTACCGAGCAAATCGACAAGTCTGCCCGCTACGTCTTTAGAGAAAGAACAATCACTGATTATCTGGAAGAGCATGAAGATTACACAGAGTATGTGAAACTGCTGAAGGCAACTCCTGTGAGTACCATGTCGGACACCAAAGTATTTCAGTTGCTCTCGGCACGCGGCAACTATTCCGTATTTGCACCGACCAATGAGGCAATACAGATTTACCTGGATTCACTCTACGCCAAAGGCACCATCACAGAACCGTCATGGGCAGGATTCGCCGATGAAATCACACAGGACTCCATCCGCAAGGTCATTGTGTACAACAGTGTCATTGACAGCGGTGACAGCAACGTAAGGTATGAGACAGCAACCATGCCCACCACACAGAATGCCGAACTGCCACACCCGAACATGTATGACAGGAAACTGGTGGTACACTACTGCGACAACCCTGACAGCATACTCATCAACGATGCCCTCATTGACCCCAGGAACAAGGACATACCTGCCATCAACGGTGTCATACACTGCATGAGCACAGTGGTGGCACCCAGCAACAACACACTGGCCTACCTGTTTACCGACATCATCAACAGCAAGAGAGAGGGCTATTACGTGGCCGCACAACTGGTGAAAGCCACAGGACTGATGGATACACTGCAGGTGTGGCGTGACGACACATACGAGGAACTTTACAAAAAGGGGACGGTGAAGATGAGCATCGAAAGCAACACCGACGGCAACATGCAGACCTTCTACTCACCCGAACACCGCTATGTGGGCTTTACGTTCTTTGCTGAGACCGACAGTTTCTGGGCAGAAGCAATAGGAAAGCCTGCAATTGAAATTGAGGTGAAAGACGTAATGAATTACCTGGTTCAGAACAATGTGTACCCCGAAGCCACCAACAACGAGGACTACACGAACCCCAACAACCTGCTCAACCAGTTCGTCACCTACCACCTGCTGCCCATGTCACTGGCCACAGACAAGTTGGTCATGCACTACAACGAAAACGGCTACAACCCCAACAACGGCAATCCCACCGTGCCCATCTTTGAGTTTTACACCACCATGGGCAAACGACGTCTGATAAAACTCTACGAAAGCAAGGAGAGCAACGGAGTGTACATCAACCGCTTCCCTAACCTGAACAACGGACGGCGCGGAGACTATCACGAGAACGGCTGTGACCCCGACAAGGAGGGAATCAGAGTGGGCACACCCGACTTGAACGGCGAGAACAATGTGCGTAACGGCATCATCTACCCCATCGACAAACTGCTTGTCTACGATGAGGGAACAAGGAACAACCTGCAGGCCAACCGCATACGCTGGGACGTGACAGCCATGTGGCCGGAGTTCATGACCAACGGCATACGCGGCTCGGAAATCACGGACAACAAGCACAAGTGCGTGTACATCCCATCAGACAACGCCTACAAGTATCTCAACGACGTAAGCATAAGCGAGGAAACCAATTTCCTGTACTGGACAGGACGCGGCAACGGATGGCAGAACATGCAGGGCGACGAGATGAGCATACGCGGACTGACGGACTGCACCATGCGCCTGCCACCCGTGCCCAAACGCGGAGTCTACGAACTGAGATATGCCATCCAGTGCGGAGGAAACATGCGTGGCATGATACAGTTCTACTGGGGCAAAGACCCCAACAACCTGGCTGCCATGGGCATTCCCATGGATCTGCGCCAAGGTGCCTATACAAGGAACACCTCCACGGGTTCCATACCAAGTGACATCGGCTACGCCGAGGACACGAATGACGATGACTACAACGCTGAAATCGACAAGCGCCTGCGCAACAATGGCTTCATGAAAGGATGCCAGCAATACACAGCCGGCGCACCGGGCGGTTCAGACATGATGCGCAAGTCCACCATATGCATACGCCGCATCCTGCTGCGTGAGACCATGGATCCGGATGAGACCTATTACATCCGATTCAAAACCGTGATGGACGACCCCACGCGCTACTTCTACATGGATTACCTGGAGTATGCCGCCAAGGAAGTCTATGACAACCCCGTAACACCCGAGGACATCTGGTAATCCCACCGGGGGCGTAAGGTGCAGAGAAAGAAAGCCCGCGCGCGGGACATAATCACAGGAGGAAAGAAGCGGATGGTGGAGTGAATGTGCCTCATCTGCGTACTGAATGAAGAGTGTTGGCCTTGCTGATGAATGCAGGGCCAACACTCTTGTCTTATATATGCCTTGCCCTGCGGTGCCCCGTTTCCTCCCCCATGATGCCCCATTTCCTTGCCGGAATGCTTAATTTCCTTCCCTGCCCAGGCAAGATTCCTGATGCGGTGCAGTTTCACGAACGTGAAGACAAAAAACTAAACAGATAACCAGATGAGAAGAATTGCCTTGAAGGCCTTGGCGGGCCTGTATGGGAGCGCGGCGCTGCTGCTCGGCTCCTGCATCGGGTATGTGCTGCCCGACAACTGCGGGTTTCCGCGGAACGTGTTCCTCGGTGCCAACGGTGACACCAGGAGTATCAGGGGGGCGGGGCTGTATGGCATCAGCATCGGCCCCGGCGCAGGGGGGAACGGCTGCGGGCGCGACACCCTGGAGGGAAGGTATGAACTCGTGCGCCGGGAGTGGCTCACGGTGAAGTATGACTGGCGGACAGGGGAGATGGACATCACGGCAGAGCCCAACAGGCACGGGCAGAGCCGCCGGCTCACGATTGGCGGCATGGTGATGGACAGCAGCGTGAGCATTGAGGTGTATCAAGGAAAACAGAAAGGGAAATGAAGATGAAGGGCAAGATGATGGCAATCCTATGCCTGGCCATGAGCACGGCCTCATGGGCGCAACCGGCCCTACGCGCCAAGGGCTACAAGGGATTCGTGCAGGCGAACTTCGCCATAGTGTCCAATAACGTCACCACCACCGACGGAAAGTTCTCGGGCCGGAGCAGCAGCTACAGCCTGGCCCTCGCCACTTCCCACGGCATGCAGGTGTGCCCCTGGCTGTTTGCCGGGGCTGGCGTGGGCATCAAGGGCGGCGGAGGCGAGAATGCGGCCGTGATGGACATGGACTTCGTGCAGATGCCCTTCTTCCTGCAGGCGAGGGGCTACCTCAGCCGCAGGGACATCGCCCCCTACGTGGACTTCAAGGGAGGATATGCCGTGGGCGACATGTACGGGGGCTACCTCTCGCCGGCCCTGGGCGTGAGCGTCCCCGTGGCGCGCCGGCTGGCCCTGAACGTGGAACTGGCCTACCAGGCACAGAACAGCAGGGAGGAGTACACCTGGGGGACGGAGAAGACCTGGCGCCATTTCTTCTCCCTGGGCTTCGGCCTGGAGTTCTGAGCCGGGGGGCTGAGGCTTCCGAACTGTGGGCCGAGGCTTCCGCCCCTCATCCCGCCCTGCTTCAAGCCTCACCCCGTGCCGCCTTCCATATCATCCGCGCCGCAGGAGGCCGAAGCCATGCCCGGGCAGCCCGGAGGACTATATATGTAATGTATAGGGCATCCATGCCGGGAGGCCGGAGGGGCATATATATAATGTATGGACAGAGAGAGAGGCCGTGCATGCCGCACGGCCTCTCTCCGCTTATGCCACGGCCCGGAGGCCGAGAGGTTGCTCAGGAAAGGTCATCGCCGCCGTCGCCACCGCCCGTGCCGGGAGTGCCGGAGCCGCCACCGGGGTTGCCCGTGCCGGGGCCTTCGGGCGTGGTGCCGGGCACCACGGAGTCGGTGGCCTCCTTCTTGGCCTCGGCCATCTCCTTGCGGGTGAGCGTGTACTCCCACTTCAGCGCAGGGTCATCCTTAAGGTTGCCGAAATAGACGGATGGTTCCCAATGTGGATCCACGCTCTTGATGTGGGCATGGGGGTTGAAGTCCTCCGCCTTCTCCACCCCCTCGCTCCGCAGAGCCACGTAGAAGGAGCCGAGGTCGCCGAAATCCACCTTGTTGCCCAGGATGAGCTGCTCCCGCAGGCAGTCCACTGCCGCCGTGAGGACGCCCACTATGACGTCCCGCGTGAAGGGGCTGCCGTGCTCCTGGATGTGGCGCGCCAGCATGGGCAGGTCCACGATCTCGTTGTACTGCGCACGTGCAAAGATCTTCTTTCCTTGCTTCTCATCTGTCGGGTTCACCGGGAACACCGAAAGGCTGTACTTGATTGCCATAGTAGTGTGTTTTAAGGGGTTAATATTGAGTTGACTGCTCTCTCTTTCCTGGCAGGCGGGCGGCATCAGCCGGCCGATGGGCGTGAAGGCTCAAGGAGATGTTAAATCATCACTATAGTGATGAGGCTTCAGGACTATAGTGATGGGGCTTCATCACTATAGTGACAAGGGGGTCATCACTATAGTGGTGAAACGTCACCACCGCAGTGATGAAATTCCAGTCGCCGAGGCGATGGCCTTCAGTCGCCGAAGCGATGGTTCCTCAGCCCTTTCCCTGCTGGAGCCCTTGAGCTGGTCGAAGGGTGCCTGCCACCCGTCCGCCCGTCCTCCACCGCCGTGGGAATGGCTCCTTTTTTCCTTTGCCCATGCACAAAGTTATGAATAAGATTGGGAACCGGCACTGCGCGGAAAGAGAATATTTCGCCCCTCAGGCAGAAAAATTCAACGGGGAGATGGGGCGATGCTTCCGAAGGCTCCCGGGGGCAGGGGCGAGGCGGGCGGGGCAAAGGCTGCAGGCGGCCTGCGGGGGCGGATGGTGATTTTTGGTGCACAAGCCTTGCCCATATTCCAAATATAATGAGTACATTTGCAGCGGGATTGGCTCAGAGAGAGCCGGTTCCGAGAGACATAGAAAACGAGAGGCGTTATGCCCATCATCTTGTACTGGAGAAACGTCGGAAACTTACTCAAGTATGCAAGAAGTTGGCTTAACTGTCTCCGCGCCATGAGGCGTGGAGCTGTTCATTCCACATCTGCATTCCAAGGTAATCCGACCACCTTCTACTTAAGGCGTGGCATGGCAGCCCACGCCTCTACATTCAATTCCCATGACGGTCGGCAGGGCTGCCGGGCCGGAACAAGAACGCAAAGCATCATGAAGAGACCAGCACTGCTTTTATTATCACTTCTCATCTCGCTGCTTGCCTCCCGTGCCGAGACCTGGACCCCGGTGGGACAGGCGGAGTGGACCGAGGGGGCATTGACCGGATTCAGCACTGCCTATAACAAGACCTGGAGCGTGCCGGTGGAGCGCTCCGACGAAAGGCCGCAGGTCTTCCGCCTGCAGCCGTATGCCAGCCACCCATTGCTTGGAGTCGCCAATGGGACTGAATTGCGCGATAATGTATATGTGATATTGCATGCAGAGAATCCCAGCGCGATATATCTTGAATACTTTCGGTTCAACCATGATGGTGGATATTGGTATCATATTTATCAGAGATGCCCCGAGAATGGATTCGACAGCAAATACTATGGCAAGGTCACAGAGGACAACACGATAGGATTCCCCGTTGGCAGCTTTGCCGTAGACGAGAGACAGACGTCTTCAAGCTCTTCCCCCTCATCCACCGCAAAATACTCGGCCTGCATCCACAGGATAGTCTTCCCCGAGGGCGTGCTCGGCCATACCCCCGAGCCGGAGACGTGGGTCAGCATCGGCCAGGGGCGCTGGGAAGACCCGTTCTGGACGCTGCTTCCCGACGGCGAGCCCGTCATCAGGGACATCACCATTGAGAAGTCGGTGACGCACCCCAACAATTACCGTGCCAAGGTATTTGGCGAGGAATACGTGACCATCTTCACTGGCAATCCCTCAAAGGTGTACATCTCGCCCTACACGCACACCAACACAAGCGGCAACATAATCACCGTGACGCAGGACTGCGCGGAGAACGGCCGGAGCGGCTCCCGATACGGGACGCTCTCAAACGGCAGGGTGACCATTCCCGGCGACTGCTTCGTAATGGCCGACCAGGCAGGCGCCACGGCCACAGGCAGCAGCAGCCGCAAATGCGAGATAACCTTCCC
This sequence comes from Prevotellaceae bacterium, assembly GCA_019420585.1. Classification (GTDB taxonomy): domain Bacteria; phylum Bacteroidota; class Bacteroidia; order Bacteroidales; family Bacteroidaceae; genus Physcousia. Next base: position 22,867 of record JAHZGX010000013.1, on the reverse strand, counting down.
CGGAGGCTTCGACAACCCGCTGCCCGAGGATAACGGCGTGTTCATGGGCATCGTGGCCTTCAACGACGAAATCCACAGCAAGCAGATCTCACGGCTTGACGAAAGCACCAGGGAAGACTTCACCTCCTTTGTGGACGGCCTGGGGATGACGGATGCCACGCTGCTCTACTATGCCGTGGACCAGGCCATAGGCAGCATGAAGGCACAGACGTTCCCCGACAACCTCAGCAACGCCGTGCTGGTCACCTTCACCGATGGCCTGGACCAGGGCTCGCTCGCCATGAAGCCGGAGCACCGCACGTCAAGGGGCTATGCCTCATACCTCTCCGGCCAGATCGGGCAGACCGCCATACAGGGGCACCCGCTGGAGGCCTACGCCATAGGCCTGATGAGCGATGACGTATACGATGACGAACTCTTCACGTACAACCTCCAATCACTCGCATCGAGCGAGGACAAGGTATTGCCGGTGAACAACATCGCCGAGTTGCAGCAGAAACTCTCCGACCTCTTCGACAACCTGGACAGGCAGACCACCCAGCGCGTGGTGACCATAAAGGTGCCCATGATGTCGCACGGCGACAAGTACAGGTTCACCCTTGACCACAGCAAGGACGGAGCCACGGAGTCGGACGTGTGGTTTGAGGGCGTGTTCAACATCGACGACATGTCCCTTGAGAACATCACATACAACGGCTTCACCTCCACCTCCGGCCTCACGCTCACGGCCAGGCAGGAGGGCATCAGGATTCTCTTCACCCTGACCGACTGCCGCGGACTGGACGGCGGCATCCTCAACGTGGACAAGGACGGCATCGACCAATGGCAATACATCCCCTCCCGCGACATCTGGAACCACAACAAGGAGAATGCAAAGGCCGAGGACATCGACATACAGAACATCAAGTCCTCGGTTGCCGTCATGTTCGCCCTCGACTGCTCCACTTCCCTGGGCGACCTGTTCCCGCTGGTCAAGAGCACCGCAAACTCATTCATCAACCGCCTTGCGGGCGTGGACGACGGCACGGGAATCGGAGGCATATCCACAGAGGACGATGAAGAGATTGACATCAACGACCCGGACGTGAGAATCTACAACCTGCAGGGCGTAAGGGTTGACGGCAAGGCTCCCGGGCTGTACATCGTGAGCAAAGGCAGCCGCGCAAGGAAGATGCTCATCCGCTGAACGCACCGTTTCCCCATCCAAGGCGGGCTTGGCCGTGCTCCCTCAGCGTGCCCAAGCCCGCCTTTTGCATGCACCCGCCGCAGTTGCCCCGCCGCGGGGCTTGGCCAGGTCAAGGTAAAGCCGTACTTTTGTGCAGCGCAACACAAAGAACGAGCATGAGACTGAGAGACAAGGTGCAGGCCACCATGAAGTCGGCCGACACGGAGGGGCCTTTTGAACTGTATGTGACACGCACGCCGGGCTACCTGTGGGCAGTGCTGTTCCGCAGCCTGGGCGTGCACCCCATAGCCGTCACGCTGATGAGCATCGTCATCGGGGCGGCCGCCGGCGTGTTCTTCTACTTCCGCAGCCTGCCGCTGAACGTCCTGGGCATGCTGCTGCTGGTGTGGGCCAACTGGTTTGACTGCGCCGATGGGCAACTGGCCAGGATGACGGGCAAGAAGACCCTCATAGGCCGCATACTGGACGGCTTTGCCGGAGACGTGTGGTTCTTCTTCATCTACCTGGCACTGGCACTGAGGCTCACCCACCCCTGGGCAGGCTTCATGCCCTGGCTCCTGCACGATGCGTGGATATGGGGCCTGAGCGCATGGGCCGGGTTCCACTGCCACAGCCGCCAGTGCGCCCTGGCCGACTATTACCGCAACATACACCTGTGGTTCCTGCCGGGCAACGGCGGGAGCGAACTGGCAACCAGCCGCCAAGAGCAGGAGGAGATGGAGGGGCTGCGCTGGATGTCGGGCGAATGGTTCCACAAACTATACCTCTTCTTCTACATCAAGTACACGCGCTCCCAGGAGCGGCAGACCCCCTGCTTCCAGCAACTCCTGGGTCTGCTACAGGAGAGGCCCGGGCTGCTCACCGACGAGGTGCGGGAGGAATTCCGCCGCGGCAGCCTGCCCCTGATGCCGCTGACCAACATACTCACCTTCGACACCCGCGTGGGCGTGCTCTTCCTCTCGCTCCTCATCGGCATGCCTTGGCTGTACCCCCTGTTTGAGTGCACCGTGCTCGAGGCACTCAGGTTCCGCATGCGCCGCAGGCACGAGGCATTGTGTGCCCGGCTTCACCATCAACTCACCCTACACCCATGAAGAGCCACAGGCACATAGCCCTCCTGCTGGCGGGCGGCAACGGGGTGCGCATGAACGCGGCGTGCCCCAAGCAGTACATGCAGGTGGGCGGCGAGTCGGTCCTGCTGCACACCATGCGCGCCTTCCAGAGGCACCATCTCATACAGGACATCTTCGTGGTGTGCGCCAAGGAATGGATGGGCGTGGTGGAGGAAGAGGCACGCGAGGGCAGGGTAACCAAGTTCCGCGCCGCCATAGAGGGCGGAGCCACGGGCTTCGAATCCCTGGGCAACGGAATCAGGGCGCTGGGGGGAATGCAGAAGGATCCCAATGCGCTGGTGCTGGTGCATGATGCCGTGCGCCCGCTCGTCACCCAGGACATCATCAGCCGCAACATAGCCGTGGGGCTCACCTACGGCAACGCCATCACTGCCCTGCCGAGCCATGAGGCATTCCTGGTGAGCCCCAACGGGAAGGACTCCGTGGAGTACCTCCCCCGGGAAGGCATCCTGCGCGCACAGACGCCCCACACCTTCCCGCTCCGCACCCTGCAGGAGATTATGGCCAAGGCCCGGGAGCAAGGCATCAGCCACTCGCAGTCCCTCTTCACACTGGCCAACGAGACAGGCTTCTTGCCCCTCTACCTGGCAGAGGGGGACGTGACCAACTTCAAGCTGACCCTCCCCAAGGACCTCATCATCTACCAGGCCCTAAAGGACATTGAACTCTGAGCGGGCTCATGCCTTCAGCACCCCTGCCCCACATCAGGCACACCTTTGTCCCAAACCGCTTCCTGCATCATGCAAGGCAGTTTGGGATTATTTCCTCCACACCTTCCGGCCTGCCGTGATGACGAGACCATGCTGCCTTGCCTCATCCACTCTCCTGCCCTGTATGTCGTAACTACGCCTCTCTCTTGATGATTCCCTAACGCCCATGATATTTGTTTGGGTATGGTTGTAGATTACTTCCCCGTCCCGTTTTACTGTCGCTACATAAGAGTCCGTCCCATCCGCATTTTTGTCATCAATGTTACAGGTCGGGCTGCACACATTCCCGATGCCCTCTATCCAGATATTTTCCGTGTCTTCCATCTGCTCATCATCCTCACACAATGGAGTGGCTGTAAAGCAGATCTTACTTGCCCGGGAGCCATCAGCAAGCGTCAGTTCCTCCACGTCTGTCACATGGCATTGATAGTCATAGGGGCTCCACGCTGCCGAAAGTGTAACGACATCCATCGGCCTTAGTGTAAAGTCATAACAGAGTTGTTCCTCCTGCCGTTTAGCATCATAACGGTACACCTTGCCGTCCTCCTCTCGGAAGACATCCACGACATGATTCATCCCATCCGCTCCCATCTCGAACAGCCGCATGTAGTGCTTGCCGTTGATCACGACATCACTCTCAGCCGTGAAACCATAATCCTTTTCATAGAATCCTGGATAAGCCCAGTATTGATAAACCACGTGCCATGTCTTGTCCACCTCGATAAAGCGGGCAGTTCGGGCATCCATCTGCACGGCAAGCAGGACGAGAACCAAGAATGAAAGTGTCTTGTGCATAATGACAGAAATTATATGAAATTAAAGAATTGCGCCGGATTCTATTCTCATGAGTGCTCCTTTCGGAATAGAGAATGTGCTTCCATCAACGGGTATGATACGTCCATCATTTACAATTTCCATGTATCCATTTTTATCAAGAGAAATTGTAGCATTTCTTAGCAGACATCCATCAACAACAATTTTCCCTCCGCCTTTTACATGTATGACAGAGCCTCTATAACATGTGACGTTCTTCCTTATATAGAGCGATGCCCCGGCACCAATCGTTAGATGACGATAAAGATAGGTTTCTTTCTGGATGACAGAATCTGTGGTAACATACAGTGTATCCTTTTCGTCTGGGTTCAATTTTTCCAAAAAGCCATATTGATTGACAGGACCTTTTGAGTAGTCGGAATCATCACCATCCTGCTGCACGGGAGCCCAGTCCGGAACAGAGGCTGGTCTTGCACCTATGCCCCATGTATAATACCCGTCTCCATCCTCATCCTTGCATAAGATATCCGAGTCTCGATAAACTGCGGAAATCACTTTCCCTGTGAGATAATAAGAATTTCTTGTGTTTGCCAAATTAGTAACGACATACCCATATCCATTATCTCCCCATGAAGTCCCCCAACTGTTTTTGATCAACCAGGCAGTCCTGCCTATCAACTCACTATTTTCCGGGACAGTGATTGTTTCCGTTTGTGATGTTATCTGGTCTCCGGCAGAAAGCGTCTTGTAGCCAGCGACAACAATAGCGTGACTCCATGACGAAATGCTAACCCCAACAGGGAATCTGAAAATCAATCGCTTTAGCGAATCTTCAGCGATATAATTTGAAAGATTAGCATGGCCTTCCACAGAAACCCTATCACTGGGATTGTCACATCTCTCATTGCAAGAGGTATCCTGGGCTTGATATGGGCAACATTCTTCACTGACAACGCCGTTTTTTTCGATAAAATCAACTGCCTTCCGTGTATAACCATTATCACAACTTCCTGCATTGGAAAAGCATATCAACTCTTGTTCCGACAAATCGAAATCCACATTCTGATTGAAATAGAGATTAGCATAAGCTTCCAATGTGCCCAAAGGAGCAAAAGCCCAGCAGGATGAACATAACTGTTGGTCTTTGACAGGGGTAAGCCAGTTTTTACTATGTCTGTTCCGCCAGTCCCATTCAGAAACATACAGGCTTTCGTGATTTCCGAATTTATGTAAAGACGACAGACCTGCATCTGCATCAGAATCCGGCATTACAAAGATGCCCCCTCCATAATATTCGAATCCATATAGTTTCGGCACAGTGCCACCGAATACATTTTTTTTCTCATCATAAGTCATCTGAGAAAGTTCGGTCTCTGTGGCTCTCCACAATTTCCCGTCCTTTTTCAAATTTGCATTTATATGCTCTACGATTTTGCTTGACTGATCTTTTTGTATTGAGAAAGCCTGATTTGAGTACTGATATTCGGTCAATTGTTCTGTGGAATAATTTATTTTATTGATTTCCAATTGTGCATCTGATATCTCAATGATAATATTTTGTGGATTGACACGATTCAAGACGGCCGTTTCCAGAGCGACATCTGAAAAAGCAGAAACACCGGGTTCAGAAAGAGGATAGTAATTTTCATAGACAAGGTAATCTACATTATTTTTATCACGCAGTAGCACGCGCACAAAACCACTTTGGTTAAATAAGCATATTTCACCAGAAACAGACATGCCGGAAATGGACTGACTGACATTGACAGAGATGGATGTATCTCTTACAATCTCCAAGTCCGTGTTGATATGACTGCCTTCAGAAGAAGAAATCGCAAAACAGGCAGCATTGAACTGTGCTTGGAGCATGACAGGCACCAGTCCCAGCAGAATAGTACATACAACTCTCATCGTTTATAAAGATTATAGATGCAACAAATTTAGCACTTTTATCAAAACAACAAACTACACATCGGTATTTTTTTACATTTGTGTAATTAACATGCTCAATATGCACGCTCATTCTTTGTCATATATGGCGAGAAGGGGACAATGGAGAATCCCTACCCGATGAAGCGAGCATGACAAGACATCGGACAACAGCACGTCTTGCCGCCATCTTCTTACCCAATATCCAGTACCGGGTTGCCGCCAAATGCAGTGCGGTACTCCGCTTGCCCATTTCAGGCAAAAGTGATGGGTGGGCGGAAAATTCCGTGGCTACCTTATTGCGCAACTGAGATGGAATGCCTATATTTGCGTCATCTCCGAGCCGCAAAGACTATTCTGCCTGCTGTTCATGGACAGAGAGTGAGGCCGAGGCGGCAGAGAGGGAATATTTAGCCAAAAACAAAAAATCATGACAGAACTGGTTCCACCTGACCTTATCACTGACTCGGCTATACCGAGATGGCTGTCTTGACCATGCCGAGATGGCCGTCTCGACATGCCCGAGATGGCCATCTCGGCATGGTCAAGACAGCAATAAGCACAAGCATTTGATTCATAGAAAGATACAAAACCTATCCACCCCGAGTAAAAAACTTTACAATTAACGCTAAAAACGTAACACTATGCCGTTTTACAAGAAAGAATTCAACAAGCATTTGGGCGTTTATTTCCCCCGTGCCATCGTGCAGGGAAAGCCCGTGGAGACGAAGAGCCTGGCCAAGGACCTGGCCAGGATTTCCACAGTGAGCAACTCTGACGTGCAGGCCGTGCTGGGCGACATCGCCTCCGTGATGCACAACCGCATGAGCCAGGGCAAGAGCGTCCACATCGAGGGACTGGGCTACTTCCGCTACGTGCTCAGCAGCAAGGGCGTGAAGGACCTGAAGGACTTCAACTTCGAGAAGCAGGTGCAGGCCGTGCGCGTGCAGTTTGTCCCGGAGCGTGAGCGCATCTCCGGCAAGCACTACACCCGCGCCCTGGTGGACACCGATGAACTGGAGTGGATTGAACTCCCCGCCGGCACCAAGGACGAGGACCCGGCAACGGGCAATGACCCCGGACAGGGTGGAGGCAGCCAGGGCGGCCCCGACACTCCCGGTGGAGACGCGGGCAGCGATGACCTGGCCTGAGACATGCGGCGGGGGCAAGGCTAGGGCGGGCCTTGCCCCCGCCTTTTTCCTTCCTGCGTGAGGCATGCCCGGGAATCCTTCCTTCCCCGTGGGGGATGCCGCATGCAGGAATGCCCGTGGTGTGCCCGGCCACACCCCTGGCGGGCGAGGGCGGCAGTCCGGCGAAGGAAGGAAAAAAGGAAGGACAATGAGGCGGGAAGGGAAGCAGCCCCGCCTCAGAACGTGGCACGGAACACGCCACGGATGCCCCAGCGCCGGGTGCCGGGATAGAGGTAGTCGAGCCGGCGCACATACTCCACATGCAGGACTTTGAAGATATTGTGCACGCCCGCGATGACCTCCACGTAGGGCTTGCGCGGGCTGATGACCCGTGAGGCATACTCAAAGTTCCCATCCACGTAACTCCCCGGGAAGTAGAACAGCCGCCCGTCTGCGGCATTGCGCTCCAGCAGTGGGTTGTTCTTGTCCGTGAGCGTTCCCCACAGGGTGTTCACGGCCAGGTACTCCCTCCACTTCAACTTCTTCAGCAAGGGCACGCGGTTGAACACCTTCCCGTTGAGGTCCCACGACAGCATCATGGAGGCATAGCGGTCGGTGGGGAACTCCATGTTGCGCACCAGGCTGAAGGTGTTGCCGCTCATGATGTAACTCATGTTGGCAGCCGGCATGATGAGGAAGGGGAAAGGCACGCGGTTCCACTGTATGCCGCCCTTCACGTTCAGGTCCACCTTTCCCCACGAGCGCAGCCAGAAGCGCTTGTAGAGCGTGGCCTCCGTGAAGTTGTAACTATACTGCCCGCCCAGGAATCCCTTGATGCCCACGGTGTGGGTAAGCCCCAGCACGGGCGAGTCCAGGTTGGCAGGCAGGCGGTGCTGCTTGGTGTTGACATACGTGGCTCCGGGCTGGAACGTGAGGCCGGCCGTCAGTTCGGTGAACACGATGCGCCTGCGGTTCAGCACGGCGGAAGGAGTGGGCACCGCCACCCCATAGGCATTCACCCCCAATCCGTTCATCGGTTGGAAGAAGAGGTCGCCCGCCCCCTCGTTCCACTCCCGCCTCAGTCGTGCCTGGAGGCGCAGCCCGCTCTCCCACTCCCAGTCAAGCCGGGCACTGTATCGGGCAAAGTAGTTCATGTGGCGCACGGGAGCCCACTTGAGTGCCACGAACACGTTGTCGCGGTCGGTGTCAAGGAACTTGTCACTGGGGGAACTCACGTCATTCTCATAGCTGAAGGCCAGGTTGCGCACGGGGTATTCGTGCGGCAGGTAAGCCTTGCGGTTGAAGGAATAGGTCACCTCGCCCATGCCTTTCCACCGCCCGTCGCCGAAGCCATACTTCACATTCCCCCGCAGGAACCAGTGCGGGCTCAGGTGGGCCGTGGTCTGCGCGCTTGCCCTCAGGTGGAATCCCTCCACGGAGTTGGTGCCTATCATGGAGTTCACTGGGCCTATGTCCACCAGGCTGGGGCGGTCGGGCCGCATGCTCGTCTCCACATAGTTCTCAATGAATGCCTTTGCCACCCACAGCAGCGGCTTGAAGCCCCGCGTGCCGTAGAAGCGGCGCACCAGCAGCCCCATGTCGCCCTCGGTGCGCGTGAGCGGCTCCGGACGTGCCTCCTCCCAGAAACTCCCGTCACGCATCTGTGCCGAGGGCTCCTGCCGCGTGTCTCCGCCAAAGGCAAACTCCTTCCCCTCCAATGGCGAGAAGTCCCAGCCGGAGCAATGCACCACCCGCTCCACCTGCACCTTCTGAATCCACGAGGTGAGAGCCATGCGCACAAGCATGCGGCTGCAGGTCACCACCTGCTCACCCGTGGGCAGCGTGCTGAAGTCCTGCTCCACGCGCATCTCGCGCACGAAGTTCACGTCCGAGCGCCCCGGGATGCCAATCTCCGCACGGCGCACCCGCCAGGTGGAGTCGGCCAGGATGAAGAGCGAGCCCGAGAAACCGAAATCCTGCGGATTGTTGGGCGTAAAATCTACCCGGAAGCACTTGTCCCGCTCCACCATGACCGTATCCACGATGAAATAGCGGTAGAAAGAGAGTGCCGAAGCCGTACTGATGGGGCTGGTGAAGGGATACTGCAGCAACCGGATCTGATCCTGATACAGGTCCACATCGGTAAAGCAGTCGGCCATCATGCCCGTGAGTATGTTGCCCGAGGCAATCAAGTTGCTGATGCCGTCGCTCCTCTGCCCCTCCACGATGGCCTTCTCCTGCCGGGGCGTGCGCCGGTAAATCATGCGGCTCAGCTTCTCGTCCACCGTGAGGGGCAGGATGAGTTTGCCCGTCTGGGGGCAAGTGTCCACATGCTCCTTCAGGTAAGGGACGCGCCGGAAATGGTCATCCTGCAGTATCTTCTCCGTCACCTCATCCAGTGAGAGCGTCATCTTCTCATACTTCCGGTAAGTGAGGAAGTCACGCGAGTGCAGGTCAGTCTTCTCCTTGGCCTTTATCACCCGGCGCATCATCTCCACGGCCGGGTTGTCCTTGCGGCTGTAGCGCTTGCGCCTGCCCTCCACCCGCACCTCCTGCAGCGCAGATGACTTCTCGCGCAGGCGCACGTCCAGCCGCCGGGCCTTGCTCACCTCCACGGCCTGGGTGTCGAAGCCAATCATGGTGAAGAGCAACGTCCCCTGCCGGCAAGGAATCCTGTAGCGCCCCTCCGTGTCGGTCGTCACCGCCGCTCCCTTGCTGTCGGCATAATAGACGTGCACGCCGGGGAGCGCCTCGCCGGTTGACGAGGCGGTCACCTTGCCCTGCAGCACCTGTGCGGACAGCCGGCACACGAGCAGCAGGCACAGCAATATGGTCATGATGAGAGTGCGCCCCACGTTTTCCACTTTGCAGATGCCATTAGTGGCTGCAAAGTTACGAAACAGATGCCAATCACACTTCCCCCGAGAGCGCAAAGTGCCAACATTGCCGAGAAAAGGGACAGGGAGAGCATCACAGAGCCTGTGGGTCTTCATGCACGAGAAAGGGCTCATGCATGCCGTACGCGCCTCGCTTGAGAACTTCGGGCACTTGGAATATGCCGACAAGGAAGATGGTGACAACACACGTCACGTGGACATCATTCCCCTGTACACCCTCAGCAACCTATAGGATTGGCCCCAGCCCGCCACATCCCCATAAAAGCAAGAATCCCCGCCCAAACCTTACGGCCAGGCGAGGATTCCTTTCTTTTATTATTCTATCACCTCAACTCATACCTGAGGTGCCAGTTCGTCGGCATACTCAAGAAGAGTCTTGCGGCTGGAGAGGGAGAGTTCATAATCCTCCCTGCTGGCAACCACAATCTTGTCAAACTCACGCAAGCCGGTACCCGCGGGAATGAGGTGACCGCATATCACGTTCTCCTTCATGCCCTCCAGATAATCGGACTTACCGTTGATGGCAGCCTCATTGAGCACCTTGGTTGTCTCCTGGAAGGAAGCAGCCGACATGAAACTGCTGGTCTGCAATGCCGCACGGGTGATGCCTTGAAGTATCTGAGTGGAAGTGGCAGGCTGTGCGTCACGCACCTCGACAGTACGGAGGTCTCTGCGCTTCAGGCTGGAGTTCTCGTCGCGCAGACGGCGTGCGGTCACGATCTGTCCCTTCTGCAGGGTCTCGGAGTCACCCGGATCGGTCACCACCTTCTTGCCCCAGATGCGGTCGTTCTCCTCAGCGAAGTCCAGTTTGTCCACCATCTGCATCTCCAGGAAGTTGGTATCACCGGGCTCGTTGATTTGCACCTTGCGCATCATCTGACGCACGATTACCTCAAAGTGCTTCTCGTTAATCTTCACGCCCTGCAGACGATACACGTCCTGCACCTCGTTCACGATATACTCCTGTACAGCCGTGGGGCCCTTGATAGCCAGGATATCAGCAGGAGTGATGGCCCCATCAGACAGGGGCGTACCTGCACGCACGGAGTCATTCTCCTGCACCAGAATCTGCTTGCTCATGGGCACCAGATACTTGCGTACGTCACCCATCTTGGATGTTACGGTTATCTCACGGTTACCACGCTTGATCTTACCCATGGTCACCTCGCCGTCAATCTCAGTCACCACTGCAGGATTGCTGGGATTGCGAGCCTCAAACAACTCTGTCACACGAGGCAGACCACCGGTGATGTCACCACCACCACCAACCACACGCGGAATCTTCACAAGCACATCACCAGCCTTCACTTCTTGCCCATCAGCCACTGCAATGTGTCCACCAATGGGGAAATTATAGTTGCGCAGAGGCTCACCGTTGACATCAAGCACATGCACGGCAGGCACCTTGGTTCTGTCCTTAGACTCTATCACGATAAGTTCGCGCAGACCTGTGGCCTCGTCACTCTCCACACGGTAAGTGACACCCTCGATGACGTTCTCGAATTGCAACCTACCGGCAGACTCTGTCACGATGACGGCATTGAAAGGATCCCACTTGGCCACCACGTCACCCTTCTTCACCGTATCACCCTCCTTGAAGTAAAGTTTGCTTCCGTAAGGCACATCCTGATTAAGAAGAACGATGCCTGTGGTGGGATCAACGAAGCGTACTTCTGTCAGACGGCTCACGACTACCATGGCAGCAGTGCCATCCTCCTCCGTTACGGGTACGGTGCGAAGTTCATCGAACTCCAGACGAGCATCATACTTGGCACGTATCATGGCATTTGCAGCGGCATTGCTGGCCACACCACCGGCATGGAAAGTACGCAATGTAAGCTGTGTACCGGGCTCACCGATAGACTGTGCGGCAATCACACCCACTGCCTCGCCCTTCTGCACCATGCGGCTGGTGGCAAGGTTGCGTCCATAACACTTCATGCAGACACCCTTCTTGCTCTCGCAAGTGAGCACGGAGCGAATCTCCACCATCTCAATGGGGCTCTCCTCGATTTCCTGTGCCTTGGCCTCGTTAATCTCATCGCCGGCAGCACAGATGAGTTTGCCTGTGGTGGGATGGATGATATCATGCACGGACACACGTCCGAGGATACGCTCATAAAGGCTGCTGATGACCTCATCGCCATTCTTCAAGGCTGTGCACATCAAGCCACGCAGGGTACCGCAGTCCTCCTCCGTGATAATCACGTCATGGCTCACGTCCACCAAGCGGCGGGTCAGGTATCCGGCATCGGCTGTCTTCAAGGCCGTATCGGCAAGACCCTTACGGGCACCGTGGGTAGAAATGAAGTACTCCAGCACAGACATGCCCTCCTTAAAGTTGGACAAGATGGGGTTCTCAATAGTGAGAAGCTCTGCACCTGCTTTCTGGGGCTTGGCCATCAGACCACGCATACCGCTCAACTGGCTAATCTGACCTGCGCTACCACGAGCACCACTGTCAAGCATCATATACACAGCATTGAAGCCCTGGTCAGCCTCCTTCATGGTCTTCATCAAGACGGCAGAGAGTTCATTGTTGACATGCGTCCAAGTGTCAATCACCTGGTTGTAACGCTCCTTGTCGGTAATGAAGCCCATGCCATATTCAGAAGCGATGCGATCAATCTCGTCATTACCCTTCTTGATGAGTGCCTCTTTCTCCTTTGGAATGATGATATCACCCAAGTTGAAGGACAAGCCGCCCTCGTAGGCCAGGCGGTAGCCAAGGTTCTTGATACCATCGAGGAACTCGCATGCACGTGCCACGCCCACGGTCTTGATAACATCGGTGATGATGCCACGGAGGGTCTTCTTGGAAATAACATCATTGAAGAAGCCCACCTCAACGGGGATGATCTCGTTGGCAATGACACGACCCACAGAAGTCTCGACCATGCGCTTGCCGATAGTGCCATCCTCCAGTTTGTCATCAACGATGACGCTCACGGGAGCATGGACATCCACACGCTTCTCGTTGTAAGCAATGATTGCCTCCTCGGGACCATAGAACTTCAAGCCTGCCCCTTTGGCTCCAGGACGAAGTTTCGTGATATAATACAGACCGAGCACCATGTCCTGTGAAGGTACGGTGATAGGTGCACCATTGGCAGGGTTCAGAATATTGTGCGACTGGAGCATGAGAATCTGCGCCTCCAGGATGGCCTCATTGCTCAAAGGCAAGTGCACAGCCATCTGGTCTCCGTCGAAGTCTGCGTTGAACGCCGTACATGCCAAAGGATGCAACTGGATAGCCTTACCCTCTATCATCTTTGGCTGGAATGCCTGAATGCCCAGACGGTGCAGAGTGGGAGCACGGTTAAGCAAGACAGGGTGACCCTTCATGACATGTTCAAGGATGTCCCAAATGATAGGATCCTTACGGTCTACTATCTTCTTCGCGCTTTTCATCGTCTTCACGATGCCGCGCTCAATGAGTTTGCGAATGATGAACGGCTTATAGAGTTCCGCAGCCATCAACTTTGGCAGACCGCATTCGCCCATCTTGAGTTCAGGGCCAACGACAATCACCGAACGTGCAGAATAGTCAACGCGCTTACCGAGCAGGTTCTGACGGAAGCGGCCTTGCTTTCCCTTCAGCGAGTCACTGAGTGACTTCAAAGGACGGTTGTTCTCTGTCTTCACCGCACTGCTCTTCCTGCTGTTGTCGAAGAGGCTGTCAACGGCCTCCTGCAGCATGCGCTTCTCATTACGCAAAATAACCTCGGGAGCCTTAATCTCTATAAGCCTCTTCAGACGATTGTTGCGGATGATGACACGACGATAAAGGTCATTCAGATCACTGGTGGCAAATCGTCCGCCATCCAGGGGAACCAAGGGACGCAGTTCAGGTGGAATGACAGGAAGTATCTTCATTATCATCCACTCGGGCTTATTGCGTCCACGGCTTGCACGGAAACTCTCCACAACCTGCAGACGCTTCAGAGCCTCATTCTTTCTCTGCTGTGCAGTGTCCTGACTGGCCAGGTCACGCAACTGATAAGAGAGAGAATCCAGATCAAGTTGCAGAAGCAAGTCATAAATAGCCTCTGCACCCATCTTGGCAATGAACTTGTTGGGGTCGTTGTCATCCAGATAAGCGTTGTTCTGAGGAAGTTTATCCAACACCTTCAGATAGTCATCCTCCGACAAGAGGTCAAGACGAGCCAAAGGTGTTTCGGAGTCATTCTCCATCACACCAGGCTGTATTACAACATAACGCTCATAATATATTATAGCATCGAGTTTCTTCGTGGGGATACCGAGAAGGTAGCCTATCTTATTGGGAAGAGAACGGAAATACCAAATGTGTGCCACAGGTACAACCAACTGGATGTGTCCACTACGCTCGCGGCGCACCTTCTTCTCTGTCACTTCCACTCCACAGCGGTCACAGACGATACCCTTATAGCGGATGCGCTTATACTTTCCGCAATGGCACTCGTAGTCCTTGGTAGGACCGAAAATGCGCTCGCAGAACAGACCGTCGCGCTCGGGCTTGTAGGTACGGTAATTGATGGTCTCTGGTTTCAAGACCTCACCATACGAGTTCTCCAGAATCTCTTCAGGAGAAGCCAGGCCAATGGTTATCTTGGTAAAGTTTGTTTTTACCTTTGTTTCTTTCTTAAAAGCCATATAATATCCTTGTCTAAAAGAGTACGTTATTCATTATTCCAGCGTAACACTCAGTCCCAGACCGCGCAACTCATGCAGCAACACGTTAAGTGACTCGGGTATGCCGGGAGTTGGCATGGCATCTCCCTTCACGATGGCCTCGTAAGCCTTGCTTCTGCCCACCACGTCATCACTCTTTATGGTCAAGATTTCCTGAAGCACATGCGAAGCACCGAATGCCTCCACGGCCCAGACTTCCATCTCTCCGAAACGCTGTCCACCGAATTGTGCCTTACCACCCAGGGGTTGCTGAGTAATGAGCGAGTAGGGGCCAATGCTGCGGGCATGCATCTTATCCTCTACCATGTGGCCGAGTTTCAGCATATATGCAACTCCCACTGTGGCCAACTGGTCAAAGGCTTCACCCGTGGCACCATCATACAACTGTGTGGAGCAATAGCGCGGCAGACCTGCCTTGTCCGTCCACTCGCACAGGTCATCCAAGGTGGCACCGTCAAAAATAGGAGTGGCAAACTTCACGCCAAGTTTCAAACCGGCATATCCCAGCACAGTCTCGAATATCTGACCTATGTTCATTCGTGAAGGCACACCCAGAGGGTTGAGCACGATGTCCACAGGAGTACCATCAGCGAGGAAAGGCATGTCTTCCTGACGCACAATCTTACTTACGATACCCTTGTTGCCATGACGTCCGGCCATCTTGTCACCGACACCAATCTTACGCTTCTTGGCAATATACACCTTAGCCATCTGGATAATGCCTGAAGGCAACTCGTCACCTATAGTGATAGCAAACTTCTTGCGCTTCATCTCTGCATCCAGAATCTTGAATTTCTTCAGATAGTTGATTATCAACTGGCTTATCAACTTATTGGTATGCTCATCATTGGTCCATCCGCTAAGTTGCACGGCGGTATAGTCGAAACTATTGAGCACATTGGCCGTAATGGCGGAACCTTTGGCAATGAGGTCGGCACCCATATAGTCCTTGATTCCCTGGCTCTTCTTGCCCTTGGTAAGTTCGAGCAACTTGTCCACCAAGATGGCCTTCAGATCTTCCACCTTATCATTGAATTCCTCATCAATAGCAGCCAGTCTTGGTTTGTCCTGCTGCTTGGCAGCACGTGTCTTGATGGCCTTGGAGAAAAGTTTCTTGTCTATTACGACACCGTTCAACGAAGGACTTGCCTTCAGCGAAGCGTCCTTCACATCGCCAGCCTTATCACCGAAGATTGCACGCAGCAACTTCTCCTCGGGGCTAGGATCGCTCTCGCCTTTCGGAGTAATCTTGCCTATCATGATGTCGCCGGGAGCAACACGTGCGCCAATACGGATGATACCATTCTCATCCAAATCCTTAGTAGCCTCCTCACTTACATTGGGGATGTCTGAGGTCAACTCTTCCATGCCGCGCTTGGTCTCACGCACCTCAAGGGAGAATTCCTCCACATGCACACTTGTGAGCACGTCTTCACGAACAACACGCTCATTCAGCACAATGGCATCCTCATAATTGTAACCTTTCCAAGGCATATAAGCCACAAGCAGGTTCTTGCCCAATGCCAATTCGCCATCCTCTGTAGAATAACCTTCCGTCAAGATTTGGCCTTTTTCCACTCTATCGCCTTTATTGCAGATAGGACGCAGGTCGATGGTCATGCTCTGGTTGGTACGGCGGAACTTGGGAATGCGGTATTCTTTCAAGGCAGGTTCGAAACTTACGAACTCCTCATCCTCCGTACGGTCATAAAGGATACGAATCGTGGTTGCATCCACATATTCAACAACGCCCGCACCTTCTGCGGTAATCATGGTTCGTGAGTCCTCACACAACTGACGCTCTATGCCTGTACCTACAATAGGAGCCTCCGAACGCATCAATGGCACGGCCTGGCGCATCATGTTTGATCCCATCAAAGCACGGTGTGCATCATCATGCTCCAGGAAAGGAATAAGTGCGGCAGCGATAGAAGCAATCTGCTGCGGAGCCACGTCCATATAGTCTACTTCAGAGGGAGGTACTACTGGATAATCATCGTCCTCACGGCACTTTACTTTAGTACGTATAAATGTTCCGTCATCATTGAGAGGAGCATTACCCTGGCCGATAATCTTGCCTTCTTCTTCCTCTGCTGTCATATACTGGACACCATTCTCCGACAAATCCACAACTCCATCATTTACCTTACGATAGGGAGTCTCTATGAAGCCTAAATCGTTAATCTTCGCAAATACACAGAGCGAAGAAATCAGACCAATGTTGGGGCCTTCCGGAGATTCAATGGGACAGAGGCGACCATAATGGGTATAATGCACGTCACGTACCTCAAAACCAGCACGTTCACGAGACAAACCACCAGGACCAAAAGCCGAGAGACGGCGTTTGTGCGTCACCTCTGCCAGAGGATTGGTCTGATCCATAAACTGGCTCAATGCATTTGTACCGAAGAACGTGTTGATTACACTGCTTATGGTCTTTGCGTTAATCAAGTCCGTGGGAGTGAAAACCTCATTATCACGCACGTTCATACGCTCACGGATGGTACGTCCCATACGTGCAAGACCAACTGCGAACTGGTTGCTCAACTGCTCGCCTACAGTACGTACGCGACGGTTGCTGAGGTGGTCAATATCATCCACCTTGGCATTTGAGTTTACCAGTTCTATCAGGTACTTGATAATCTCAATGATGTCTTCCTTGGTCAGCACACGAACATCCATGTCCGTGTGAAGGTTCAACTTATGGTTGATGCGGTAACGTCCCACCTCACCTAAGTCATAACGTTTGTCACTGAAGAAGAGATTGTTTATAACTTCACGTGCACTAGCATCATCAGCGGGATCTGCATTGCGCAATTGTTTATATATAAACCATACAGCCTCCTTCTCACTGTTCGTGGTATCTTTCTGCAGAGTGTCAAAGATGGTGGAGAAATCAGAAGTCCTTCCATCCTCCTGCTGTGCATCCTTATGTACAAGAATGGTGGGAACATTGCTATTGAGAATAATCTCCATAGCATCGTCATTGATGATGCTCTCACGATCCAAGACCACCTCATTACGCTCTATGGACACCACCTCACCTGTATCCTCATCTACGAAATCCTCAACCCAACTCTTCAATACTCTTGCGGCAAGTTTGCGATCTGCGTATTTCTTCAGGTTCTCGCGAGTAACCTTAACCTCCTCTGCGAGGTCGAAGATCTCCAGAATATCCTTATCTGTCTCAAAACCGATGGCACGCAAAAGAGTAGTAACAGGCAACTTCTTCTTTCGGTCAATGTAAGCATACATTACATTATTGATGTCCGTCGCGAACTCAATCCAACTGCCTTTGAAAGGAATGATTCTTGCAGAATACAGTTGAGCACCATTGGCATGGACGCTGCTTCCGAAGAACACGCCAGGTGAACGATGCAACTGAGACACAACCACGCGCTCTGCTCCATTGATGACAAACGTACCGTTACTCGTCATGTAAGGAATAGGACCAAGGAATACATCCTGTATGACCGTATCAAAATCCTCATGGTCGGGATCGGTACAGAAAAGTTTCAGTTTTGCTTTCAGAGGTACACTGTAAGTCAGCCCCCTCTCCAAACATTCCTCAATGGAATAACGAGGCGGATCAATATAATAATCCAAGAACTCAAGCACGAAGTTGTTACGAGTGTCAGCAATGGGGAAATTTTCCGAGAACACCTTATACAGACCATCGTTCTTTCGGAGTTCTGGAGGTGTGTCCAACTGCAAGAAGTCCTTGAAAGACTTCAACTGCACTTCCAAGAAGTCCGGATAAGGCATAGGACTCTTTACGGAAGCGAAATTAACTCTTTGGTTAACTAGTTTAGCCATCTAAAGTTGATTAAAAGACTCGTGAAAGGATATAGACACAAAAAGGCAAAGAACCCTCTACCAGAGGATCCTTTACCTATACCTGTTTTGACAGGGCTGATTATTTCAGTTCAATCTCAGCACCAGCATCCTCGAGGGTCTTCTTCAGAGCCTCGGCATCAGCCTTTGCCATGCCCTCCTTCAGAGTGCTGGGGGCACCATCAACGAGATCCTTGGCTTCCTTCAGACCAAGACCACAAGCCTCCTTGACAGCCTTCACCACCTGGAGCTTAGCAGCACCTGCGTTCTTCAGCACCACATCAAAGTTTGTCTTCTCTTCCTCTGCGGCAGCCGCACCAGCAGCACCAGGAGCAGCTACAGCCACAGTTGCGGCTGCAGGCTCAATACCATACTCGTCCTTCAGGATGGTTGCCAACTCATTAACTTCTTTCACTGTCAAGTTTACCAACTCTTCAGCAATAGCTTTCAAATCTGCCATTTTTATTTCTACTTTTATTATTTTGTTACTTTGTTTGTTTTCCTGCGGAGACGGCGGAATTACTCACCTCTCTCGCCAAGAGTCTTCAGAACTCCATGAATTGTATTCTGTCCAGACTGCAGTGCAGACAGAACATTCTTGGCCGGAGACTGCAGCAAAGACACAATCTCAGCAATAACCTCGTTCTTGCTCTTAATAGAACAGAGAACATCCAACTGATCGGCACCTACGTAGACACCCTCCTCTGCATATGCAGCCTTCAGTGCAGGCTTCTCAGCCTTTTTGGTCTTGTATTCCTTAACCAATTTGGCCGGTGCATTTGCAACCTGAGAGAACAATACAGCAGTGGTACCCTTCAGCACATCTTTCAGAACACTGAACTCCTCACCTTTAGCCTCAAGAGCCTTTTCAAGTAGTGTGTTCTTCACAACCACCATCTTAAGTTCCTTCTCAAAGCACTTTCTACGAAGTTCAGTTGTAGCAGCAGCATCCATACCCTCCACGTCTACCATGTAAAAATGGGGATACTCATTCAGCAACTCTCCAAGATGTGCAATTATCACACCTTTATCTTCCTTTCTCATGACTTTCCTCGAATTTAGATTTCCTCAGTAGCCTTAGGATCAATCTTGATGCCGCGGCTCATTGTACTTGAAAGATAAATGCTCTTCACATACGTGCCCTTTGCAGAAGAAGGCTTCAACTTAATAATAGTTGAGAGGAACTCCTTTGCATTCTGAGCAATCTGGTCAGCAGTGAAAGACACCTTACCGATAGACGTATGTACAATACCAGTCTTGTCAACTTTAAAGTCTATCTTACCCTGCTTAACCTCACGTACAGCCTTAGCCACATCCATGGTTACAGTTCCACTCTTGGGGTTAGGCATCAGCCCACGGGGACCCAGCACACGACCCAGAGCACCAATCTTACCCATGATGGAGGGCATGGTGATAATCACATCAACATCTGTCCAACCACCTTTGATTTTCTCAATGTATTCATCGAGACCAACGTAGTCGGCACCAGCTTCCTTTGCAGCAGTTTCAGCATCAGGTGTGCAGAGGCAGAGAACACGAGTCACCTTACCCGTTCCATTGGGCAGAGATACCACGCCACGTACCATCTGGTTAGCCTTACGGGGATCAACCCCCAGACGCACATCGATGTCCACAGAAGCATCAAACTTTGTAGTGGAGATTTCCTTCACCAAAGCAGATGCCTCTTTCAGAGTGTATGCCTTCCCTGCTTCAATCTTGTCAGCCACCAACTTTTGATTCTTTGTCAGTTTACTCATCTTAATTGAAGTTTAAATTATTTTCCAGGGAATTCACCTTTCACAATGATGCCCATACTTCTGGCTGTACCTGCAACCAAAGTCATGGCAGACTCCACAGTGAAGCAGTTCAAATCTGGCATTTTATCTTGAGCGATTGCCCTCACCTGCTCCCAAGTAATCTCGGCAACTTTCTTACGGTTAGGTTCTGCTGAACCGCTCTTGATTTTTGCAACCTCCAACAACTGTACTGCCACGGGGGGAGTCTTTACAATAAAATCATAAGACTTATCCGTGTAGTAAGTAATAACTACAGGAAGCACCTTTCCGGCACGATCCTGAGTTCTGGCATTGAAGGCCTTGCAGAAATCCATGATATTGATGCCCTTCGAACCAAGAGCAGGACCCACTGGGGGAGATGGATTCGCAGCGCCGCCCTTAATCTGCAATTTGATTAATCCAGCAACTTCTTTAGCCATTGTCGTTTTTAATTATTTAATTTATCGTGATCCACAAAAGGTGCACGTAACATTACGCACCTTATTGCTTCTCCACTTGCATAAAACCCAAATCAAGCGGAGTTTTACGTCCGAAGATTTTTACCATCACCTTCAACTTCTTCTTGTCATTGACAACTTCTTCGATAATTGCATCGAAACCGCTGAAGGGACCTTCAATTACCTTCACGCTTTCACCAACCTCAAAAGGTATGGTTACATCTTCAGGAATTTCCGCAATCTCATCGATAGTGCCCAACATCTGCTTCACCTCTGTAGGACGAAGGGGCATGGGAGTGGTACTGCTTTTGGTATCACTGAGAAATCCCAGCACATCAGGAATGTTACGCAAAGTGGCCTGAACCTCACCAACGAGTTCAGCCTCCACAAAGACATAACCGCTGTAACGGTACTTCTCCTTAACCTTGCGTTTCCCGTTTGTAACGGTAACGACCTTCTCGGTAGGAATAAGAACTTGGGACACATGTTCAGCAAATGCTCCACCTTGGTGAAGCATTGCATCCACGTATTCCTTAACCTTGCCTTCCTTTCCACTTATGGCACGCATGACGTACCATTTCATTCCAGTATCAGCCATATTCTCACCAAGAAATTAGCGCAGTATACCATAGATGAACTCCATACCCTGCTGGAACACAAAGTCCATGACAAAAACGACCAACGCGATGCATAGGGAAGCTGTTAAAACTACAACCGCGCTGCTCATAAGTTCAGAACGTGTTGGCCATGAGGTCTTATGTACAAGTTCTTCGTATGAATCCTTGCAATATGTTTTTATACTCTCAAACATAATATTTTTCTTTTAGCACGGGAAGAGAGGCTCGAACTCCCGACACCTGGTTTTGGAGACCAGTGCTCTACCAACTGAGCTATTCCCGTAAACAAGAGTCCTCTCCTGTATAATAGAGAGGACTCTCTATTGTGTATTGTATTCCTTAATATTTCGGAATTATCAATGTTTAGTCGAATACCTCTGTAATCTGACCAGAACCCACGGTGCGACCACCCTCACGGATAGCGAAGCGCAGACCCACATTCAGAGCCACAGCGTAAATCAACTCAACCTGAATCTCTACGTTATCACCTGGCATCACCATCTCAACACCCTCGGGCAACTTGATTTCACCGGTGCAGTCCATAGTACGCAGATAGAACTGAGGACGATACTTATTACCGAACGGAGTATGACGACCACCCTCTTCCTTCTTCAGAACATAGATAGAAGCCTTGAAGCCCTTGTGAGGAGTGATTGCTCCAGGATGAGTGATAACCATACCACGCTTAACATCCTGCTTGTCAATACCACGGAGCAACAAACCAACGTTGTCACCAGCTTCACCCTCATCCAGAATCTTGCGGAACATCTCAACACCGGTGATGACAGACTTCTTATCCTCGCCCAAACCCAAAATCTGGACTTCGTCACCTACCTTTACGACACCAGTCTCAATACGACCTGTAGCAACAGTACCACGGCCAGTGATAGAGAACACGTCCTCAACGGGCATCAAGAAGGGCTTGTCAATTGCACGCACAGGCTCCTGAATCCAAGTGTCACAAGCGTCCATCAACTCCATCACCTTATCAACCCACTGGCCTACACCATTCAAAGCACCCAGGGCAGAACCACGGATAATGGGAGTATCCTCCTCAAAGCCATAGGATGTCAGCAGTTCAACCATCTCCATCTCTACGAGTTCAAGCATTTCTGCATCATCCACCATATCACACTTGTTCAGGAACACCACCAAGCGGGGAACGTTCACCTGACGAGCAAGCAGGATGTGCTCACGAGTCTGAGGCATAGGACCATCAGTTGCAGCAACCACAATGATAGCACCATCCATCTGAGCAGCACCAGTCACCATGTTCTTCACATAGTCGGCGTGACCCGGGCAGTCAACATGTGCATAGTGACGCTTTGCGGTCTCATACTCAATGTGAGCAGTATTGATGGTAATACCACGCTCCTTCTCCTCGGGAGCATTGTCAATCTGATCAAAAGACTTTACATCCTCTGAGCCAAAGCCCTTATCATGAAGAACCTTTGAGATGGCAGCAGTAAGAGTAGTCTTACCGTGGTCTACATGACCGATGGTACCAATATTCACATGGGGTTTGGTACGTTCAAACTTTTCTTTTGCCATAGCGTTTGTTATTTTTATAAATAGTGTTTAGTCCTATCATAAAACGTTAGAGCTGCTTCCGAGAGTTGAACTCGGGACCTCATCCTTACCAAGGATGCGCTCTACCACTGAGCTAAAGCAGCAACAACATTTATTTCTTTCAGCGAGCGGAAGACGGGGCTCAAACCCGCGACCCCCAGCTTGGAAGGCTAGTGCTCTA
>JAHZGX010000012.1 GCA_019420585.1 Prevotellaceae bacterium | reverse complement strand
CGACCTCGGAACCACGATGAAGCCTCGCACCCGTCCCCTTCTGACCCTCTCAAAGTGCCTCTCTCAAAGCCAAAAACTATCACAGGAGTTTTGGGCATTTCATCGCGAACATACTGGGGGGGGATTGCTGCTTATTGCATGTTTCCCAAGAAGCCGTGTATCAATTTGCAATGACCGATTTGGGTCTATTGGCACGTGAAGCGCTCTGCGTTGGCCGTCGTACTGTGTTTCCTTTTCCTGGTAGGAAAAATATATGGGGCGGGAGGATGTGCAGATTCCCAAGTTTTATTACTTTTGCATTTGCAATGAAACAGCAAATGCGATATTCCGTATGAAGATGGCCTCCTTTTGGCAGAAAGTGAAACGCGTGTTTCGTGGCCTCTATGGCGGGCCTTGGTACAAGAAGTTGCTTGTGTGGCCCTGCACCCTCGTCCTGTTCCTGGTACTGGGGTTGGTGGCGGTGGACTGCAATTTCCTGTATCTTTTCGGCCGCTCCCCCGGTTTTGCCGACATAGAGCGTCCCGTGGTGAGCGAGGCTTCGGAAATCTACAGTGCCGACAGCGTGCTGCTCGGACGCTACTTCAGCGAGAACCGCACCCCAGTGGAATATCGGGAAATATCGCCTGTCCTCATCCGCACGCTCATCGACACCGAGGACGAGCGCTTCTATCATCACCACGGCATTGACTTCACCGGCCTGTTCGCGGCTGCCAAGGACATGGCGCGCGGGCATGCACGCGGAGCCAGCACCATCACCCAGCAGTTGGCCAAGAACTTGTTTCGCGTGCGCACGCAGTACTCCACGGGTCTCCTGGGGCACATTCCCGGTGTGAAACTCCTCGTGATGAAGGCCAAGGAATGGATTGTCGCCACCAAGTTGGAGATGATATTCAGCAAGGAGGATATCCTGACCATGTACCTCAACACGGTGGACTTCGGCAGCAACTCCTTTGGCATCAAGACGGCGGCCAGGACTTATTTCGGCACCACCCCCGACCGTTTGACTTACGAGCAGGCAGCCGTGCTGGTGGGGCTGCTTAAGGCCACCAGCAGTTACAATCCCCGCATCAATCCCCGCAACAGCCTGTCACGGCGCAACACGGTGCTTGACCTGGTGCATGCACATGGCCACATCCTCATCAATGGCAAGCCTGCCACTGACCGGCAGCGCGACTCCATCAAGGCATTGCCCATACAGGTGGTGAGCCGGAACACGGAAAGCAGTTATGACGGACTTGCCCCTTATTTCCGTGAGCAACTTGTGGGCTACATCGATGAGATGTGCGAGCAGGGACTGATAAAGGGCTGTGACGGCGAGAACAAACTTGACCTCTATGCCGACGGACTTACCATCTACACCACCCTGGACAGCCGCATGCAGGAATATGCGGAGCAAGCTGTGCTGAAGCAGATGCGGGTCATACAGCAGCGCTTCAACGATCACTGGGGCAGTACTCCCCCGTGGCAGGACAGGCAGCACAGGGAGATTCCCCACTTTATTGAGGACTTGGCCAAGCGCACTTCTCACTACAAATATCTGAAGGCACGCTTCCCCAACAGCCCAGATTCCGTGGATTATTACCTCAACTTGCCGCACCCCGTGAGGCTCTTCAGTTATGACGGACCGGTGGAGAAGGAACTCAGCACGCTGGATTCCATACGTTACATGGTTCGGTTCATGCATTGTGGCTTCGTGGCCATTGAGCCGGACACGCGCCAGGTGAAGGCATGGGTGGGCGACATTGACTTCAAGCCCTGGAAGTATGACAAGGTGACGGCCATGCGCCAGCCGGGCTCCACCTTCAAACTGTTTGTCTACACCGAGGCCATGAACCAGGGACTTACGCCCTGTGACAAGCGCCTGGACGACTATGTGGCCTATCCCGACACGGTGGACGACAAGCCCACGGTGTGGGCACCGCATAATGCCAACGGATACTTCACCGGCGTGGAGATGCCGCTCAAGAGTGCATTTGCACAGAGCATCAACAGCGTGGCTGTGCGTGTGGGCATGGAAGTGGGCATCCACAATGTGGCGCGCACTGCACATGCAATGGGCATCCGCTCACCCCTGCATGAGACCAAGTCGCTCAGCCTGGGCAGCAGTGACGTGAACCTGCTGGAACTGGTGAACAGTTACTGCACGGTGATGGATGACGGGAAGTGTGCCATGCCGCTCATGGTGACAAGGATATTGGACCGTGACGGACGGGTCATATACGAGGCGAAGCCCCATGCAACCCAGGCCATTCCCTATCGGTCGGCCTATCTGATGCAGACCATGCTGCGCGCGGGACTGACAGAGCGGGGAGGGACCACTGCCGCGCTGTGGAGTTACATTCACCCTGTGCTCCAGTATACAGAGTTTGGAGGGAAGACGGGAACCAGCAACAACCATTCTGATGCATGGTTCGTGGGCGTGACTCCCAAACTGGTGGCCGGTGCCTGGGTGGGCGGTGAGTATCGGAGCATACACTTCCGCACCGGGGCACTCGGGCAGGGCAGCAGGACCGCACTCCCCATTTTCGGCTATTTCATTCAGGATGTACTGAAGGATGAGCGCTTCGGCAGGTACCGGCAGAAGTTTGCTCCTCCGCGCGACCTGGATGCCAGTCTTTGGTCGTGCAGCGGATATTACGCGCAGCCCAATGACAGTACGGACACCGACTCAATTGACGTGGAGATGGAACTCAATCCTGCAAGCGTGGACGGAGAGCCGGTTCCCGTGCCGGAGGAAGTCAATTCATCCCCCGAAGAGAGCCAGGAATGAAGGAACGCGTGACAGACACCTCAAGCACGGAATTTCAGAATGCGCTTTCCCTGATACACTTCACGCATCAGTCAGTATTTCTGACCGGAAAGGCTGGCACAGGAAAGAGCACGTTTCTGAGGTACGTGTGCAAGAACGTGAAAAAGAAGCACGTGGTGCTCGCTCCTACGGGAATTGCTGCCATCAATGTGGAAGGCTGTACGTTACATAGTTTCTTCAAGTTACCCTTCTATCCGCTTATCCCCGATGATCCCAAGTTTTCTCCCGGTAAGATTCGCGATTTTCTCAAATATAAGAAGAGTCATATAAAATTACTGGAGGAGGTAGAACTCATCATCATTGATGAGATTTCCATGGTGCGTGCGGATATCATTGACTTTATCGACCGCATCCTGCGTGTCTATTGCAGGAACATGCGGGAACCCTTCGGTGGCAAGCAGATGCTCTTTGTAGGTGATGTGTTCCAGTTGGAACCGGTGGTGAAGTCGGATGAGCGCGAGATTCTCGCGCGCTATTATCCCAATCCGTTTTTCTTCTCGGCGCGCGTGTTCCGCGAAATGAAACTGGTGAGCATCGAGTTGCGCAAGGTCTACCGGCAGCATGACCTCGGCTTCATCACCGCGCTCGACCATATCCGTGAGAACAAAGTGACCGACCTGGAACTGCAGTTGCTCAATACGCGGTGTGCCGAATCGGCATCCTCGGCCGAGGGTGGACGTAATGGCTACAACATTGTGCTGGCCACGCGGCGCGACAATGTGGATTATGTCAACCGGCGTGAACTGGACAGGCTGGAATCGGAAACGGTAGTCTTTGATGGGAAAATCCGTGGAGAGTTTCCCGAGACCTCCCTGCCCACGCTCCTTCACTTGGAACTGAAGGAAGGGGCGCAGATAATCTTCGTGAAGAACGACCCTGAACGGCGATGGGTCAACGGCACCCTGGGGAGTATTATGGCCATTGATGAGGAACACTCCACTCTGGAGGTGGTAACAGAGGACGGGGTGCCGGTCACCGTGGAAGCAGAGACGTGGAGCAACACACGTTATCGGCTCAATGAGAAGGAGCACAAGATAGAAGAAGAGGAGATAGGCACCTTCACCCAACTGCCCGTGCGGCTTGCCTGGGCCATTACCATCCACAAGAGCCAGGGACTGACGTTCTCCAATGTCACTGTGGACTTCTCCGGAGGTACTTTTGCGGGTGGGCAGGCTTATGTGGCTCTGAGCCGCTGCACTTCCCTCAGTGGACTTACTTTGTGCAGGAGGCTTGTGCGTTCCGACATATTCGTGCGCCCGGAAATCGTCTCCTTTGCCCGCCAGTTCAATGATGAGGCTGCCCTGCAGTCCGCCCTCGGCTTTGCCAAGGCTGACAGCGAGTACAAGGCATGCTGCCAGGCCTTTGACCAGGGCGACATGGAGTCTTGCCTGCAGCATTTCTTTGTGGCCATTCATACACGCTATGACATAGAGAGGCCTCATGTGAAGCGTCTTATACGCCGCAAACTCAATGTATACAGCAAATTGCGTGAAGAGAGGGACGAGATGAGACGGCGCCTGGAAGAGCAGGATGCCAAACTTGCCCGGCTGGCCAAGGAATATGTGGCTCTGGGCGATGAGTGTGTGACAGGAGCGCACAATGCAAAGGCGGCGCTTGCCAATTACTCCAAAGCCATTGACCTTTCTCCGCGCCTGACTGATGCCTGGGTGCGCAGGGGAGTCACGCTGGCCGACTTGGGCAAGGCTGATGAGGCACTGGCCGATCTTAATCGAGCGGTGTCGCTTTCTCCCCGTTCCTTCAAGGCAGTTTACAACCGTGGCAAGGTGTGGATGCAGAAGAGCCTCTGGGCCGAGGCTGTGAACGATTTCACCCGTGCTACCAGCCTGAGCAGTCTGAATCCTAAACCCTATAAACTCTTGGGAGATGCCTATTCCAGACTCGGCAACGAGGAACAGGCACTGCTCTGCTGGGAACTTGCCAGACAACTCCAAAAGGGCTCCTCGGACAACGTTTCTTAGCACTCTGTGTTGCACAGATGAGGTAAACTATGCAATATTTAACTTTTATTTGTTAAATTTTCTTAAATGGGCGATAATCGCCTTTCGCATGCTTAGGAGTTCCCTGAGAAATGATGTAAATTTGCTTTGTTAAGTGTCTCCTAACATATAGACGGAAGCCGGAAACAAGCAAAAGCGGTGGAAGTCTTGAACATGGACGGAACAAGAACAAACAATAAACTAAATAATAACACTAAAAAATGCGTATGACAAACCGTTTAAGCAAATGGAGCAGGCATTCATCCCGACTGGTGTGCCTGTTGGCAGCGTGCGGCCTGATGTATGCTTGTAAGGATGAGTTCACCTTGGACGATGAAAAGCCCAGTTGGCTCAACTCCAGCATCTATGAAAGCCTGCAAGAGCGCGGTAATTTCAAGACGTACCTGCGCCTGCTTTCTGACAAGGACGTGAATCCCGCAAATGCGCGCCCGTTGTCCGAGGTGTTGAGCAGAACTGGATCGAAAACCGTGTTCGTGGCCAACGACGAAGCCTGGGAGAAGTTCTTCAAACACAATGCCACCCTGCCGGAGGCAAACCCCTGGCGTTCTGCCACAAGTTATGAGAACCTGAGCCAGGCTCAGAAGAAGTTGCTCATACACACCAGTATGCTCAATAACGCTATTGTAATGGAAAACCTGGCCAGCAGCGAGGCCTCTGGTGAAAACTCTCCTGTGCGTGGCGTATATATGCGTAGGTATACTGACGTGGAGATTACCGACACCGTAACCTACGTGCCTTCAAACCAACT
This sequence comes from Prevotellaceae bacterium, assembly GCA_019420585.1. Classification (GTDB taxonomy): domain Bacteria; phylum Bacteroidota; class Bacteroidia; order Bacteroidales; family Bacteroidaceae; genus Physcousia. Next base: position 64,758 of record JAHZGX010000012.1, on the reverse strand, counting down.
CCCCATCAGTTACAGTCCCGTGGACAAGGATTACTGGTGGCGCTTCCGTGAGGAGAACGGCGGAAAGGGTTTGTACATGGTGACCGACAACACACCTTCCATGATGCTCCATTTTACCAGTGAGCACATGACCAAGAACACCGTGACCGATGATGACTTCGAGAAGTTCATGGGACAGAAGCGCGCCACCAGTGACGTGCACATCTATGGCTCAAAGCTCATGGAAAAGGACGCTGTGTGTGAGAACGGTTATGTCAACGTGACCGATGCTCCCCTCTGCCCGCTGGCAAGCATGGCCGAGGTGATTCGTACCAATGGACGCACCAACATCTTTAGCCACATGCTGGACCGTTACAGTGCACCCTTTTATAACAATTATCTTACTGAGTTATATCACGACCTGCATCAGGAGTTTAATGACTCCATCTTTGTGAAAAGGTATGTGTCCGATAACGGATATGGCCACGGCAAGTGGGCTTATGAGCCCGGTCCTTTGGGCACCTTGGACGACTACATGCCTTATAAGGACGATACTAGCAAGGGTCTTATTCCCAGCCTGAAGTTTGACCCTGCGTGGAACGGACTTTATGATGAGACAGGCGTGGAGATGGACATGGCCTCCATGTTTATCCCCAGCGATGAGGCACTTTGGCATTATTTCACCAAGGGTGGTGGCCTGCAGTTGATTGAGACTTACGGCGACCCCAATATGGTGTGTGAGACAGAGGATGACCTGTACCGGAATATCGACAACATACCCTTGGGTACCTTGCAGAGTCTTATCAATATCATCATGATTCGCTCTTTCGTGGGCAGCGTACCCAGCAAGATGACCAAACTCCGCGACGATGCTCAGGAGCAACTCTTCTATGCCGAGGATATTGAGAAGATTGACACCTGTCTGCTGGCTTCCAATGGTGCTGTATATATAATGAGTGATATCTATGGTCCTGCCGACTATACTTCGGTAACTTCACCTGCCTATATCAGCAAGACCAACAACATTATCAACTGGGCCATCTATGACCAGACATACATGGGACTGAACTACTATGCTTACCTGAAGGCTATGCAGAGTGAGTTCACCTTCTTCTTGCCTTCTGACTCAGCGCTTCTCTATTATTATGACCCCACCAGTATGAAGAGCCGTACTCCCCGTGTGATACAGTTCTCATTCACCAACAAGCAGTTCCCCATCGATGCTGCCAACTACAATTATGCTGGTGCATACAATGCCACGGAAGGAAATCCGGTAGGAACCATCGGACGTAGGATTACCGGTCAGGGCGGTACCGTGGACCAGAACGAGAAGACCAACCGACTGAAGGATATTTTGGAAAGCCACACCATTGTGCATGATGGAACTAATCCCATCAATGGTGAGGACGAATATTTCCTTTCCAAGAACGGCAATGCCATCAAGGTGGTGCGTGACAAGGATGGCCATGTAATACAGGCCATGGGCGGTTTCCAGTTGGAGAACCAGCGCCAGAATGTCCAGTCTGATAACAAGGGTGTTACTGCATGTAATGTGACAAAGCCCTTTGAGGGACTGAAGAATGGTCAGACTTATGTGATGGACTCTCCTTTGATTCCTACTTACCGCAGTGTATATAGTATCATGACGAATGATGATGACCAGAACAGATGGGACGAAGAGGCTTGGGCTAACAATCCCTATTCCGAGTTCTATTATCTCTGCCAGGCTGATGCTTATGACAACATCATCGTGGGTTGCGGACTGGTGGACGAGCGTTGGTCAAGTTCAGAACAGAAGTCGGCTCTGAAGAAGTACCATGTGTTTGTCAATGATAACGGTCCTGACTATAACGTACAGTTCTTCAACAACTATCGCTACACCGTGTTTGTGCCCACCAACGAGGCTGTTCGTGCTGCCATTGCTGCCGGCCTGCCCACTTGGGAGGAGATAGAGGAAGACTATATGTCGCACCGCAAGAAGGAGTGGGATCCCGAGACTAACGACTGGAAGCAGAGTCCGGATTCCAGCCCCGACAATATTATATATGAGTACACAGACTCTTTGGAGACCACAGAAGACAGCCTGCGTATACAGGCCAAGATTTCTTATTTGACCAACTTCATCCGTTACCATTTTGCCGACAATTCTGTGTTCTCTGACAAGACCGAGTTGGCCGACAACGAGATGGTGACTTCAAGTTATGACAATGAATTGGGGCTCTTCTGCAAGATTCATGTGGACAGAATCAAGAAAGGCGATGAGGCAATACTTCGTGTATGTGATGACGTTACCCACAAGATAGATCCTACTCACAAGATGGAGACTGTGGGCGAGAAGAATGTGCTGGCTCGTGACATGTCCTGTTCGAGACGTCCTGTGGGCGTTGTGATGACAGGCATCAGCCTGGATGCTTCCAGTGCCGCCGTGATTCATCAGATTGACGGTGTGCTGAACCATACCGAACTGGTGAACGGCAGGTACGATTCTCAGTGGGCAACACCGGCTGCTGCCAAGAAATATCTTAAGAGATACGGTACTATCAAGTAATACACTTTCACTATGAACAAACTTATCAAGCTTATATTGCTTTGGGTGATAGCCATGATGGCTTTGCCCGCAAGTGCACAGCAACGGCGTATCTCCGGTACCGTATCGGATGAGATTGATGTCATCATGGGTGCCAACGTTGTGGAGAAAGACAAGAACAACCGTATTGTCAGCCAGGCTGTGACGGATATGAATGGTAACTTTACCATGAATATCAAGGATCCCAACAACACGCTTACCGTTTCCTTCATGGGTTACAAGACATTTTCCCAAAAGGTGGGTAGCAAGAGCGTGTTCAAGATTGTACTCGAAGACAACGTGAAGGCCATGAAGGAGGTCGTGATTACAGGCAAGCAGAACGCACCTACCACAGGTCTGGAGATTCCCGCACGTGAGTATGCCGGTGTGGTACAGAAGTTCAGTATGGACGATGTGGAAGGCTTGGCCTTTGAGTCTGTCGACCAGGCTTTGCAGGGACAGATTGCCGGTTTGGATATCGTGCCCAACTCAGGTAACCTGGGATCCGGAACCACCATGCGCCTGCGTGGTACCACCACCATCAACGGTAATGCACAGCCTCTGATTGTCGTGAACGACCATATCTTCGAGTTGCCCGAGGATGCTCAGAGCGTGAACTTTGAGACCATGGACAACGAGGAGCAGTTCTCAACCCTGTTGAACGTGAACCCAGAGGACATCGAGAGCATCACCATCCTGAAGGACGCCGCATCGGCAGCCAAGTGGGGTATGAGAGGTTCCAATGGTGTAATTGAGATTAAGTTGCGCCGAGGCCACAAGGGTCCCACCAACGTTTCTTTCTCATATAAGTTCAATGGAACTTGGCAGCCCGATGGCTACAAGATGCTTAATGGTGATGGTTACACCATGATGATGAAGGAAGCATACTACAATCCTCAGCAGAAGCCAACAACCATGCCTGAGTTGGACTACAACATGGAGTATCCCTTCATCTACAATCATTACAGCCACAACACCGACTGGGTGGACGCTGTCACTCGCTTCGGTAAGGAACATAAGTATTATGTGTATCTCTCCGGCGGTGGTGACAAGGCTACCTTCCGTATCAGTGCCGGTTATGACAAGAGCACCGGTACCATCATTGGCCAGAAACTTGACCGTTTCAGCACGACTTCCGCTTTGGATTACTACGTGAGTGACCGCATCAAGTTCAGCAGCAATATCAGTCTGACATTCACCACCAACCATAAGAACTATGGTAATGACATTCTTGCGCGTGCTTACAACGCCATGCCCAACATGAGTATCTATGAGTATGACGTGAATGGCAACAGGACGGGCAATTATTTCAACATGTTGCCTTTGGCTGCGGTTTACCATACGAATGGTACTGATGGTTTGCCCCAGAACGGCTATCGCACGTCTTACGAATTGAGAGACCAGTTTGTAAACGGCAATCCCGTGGCACGTGCCATGAGGGCATGGTGGAAGCAGAAGCAGTATAACTTGACTCCTCAGTTCAGCATTGAGTACAAGCTTCTGGGCAAGGATGACGACCATCATCGTTTGAACTATGTGGGTGATGTGCAGTTGAACATCTACAACACCAGTGATGACAAGTATTGCCCCAGCGAGTTGAAGCCCATGGATTGGGTGTGGGGTGGTGACAACTCTGCCCAATTGACTTCCAATGAGCGAAACTACGTGGACAATGATGAGTACAAGTCATTGGAGTTCACCACGCGTCATGACTTGCGTTATTACTCAGCCTTCAAGAATCGTGACCACAGTCTGAGCGGCTTGGTTCGCTTTGAGATGGCAACAGGTAGCAGCAGCAAGCAGAACTTGGGATTGTGGAATGTGCCTGACGGCATTACTGACCCCACGGTGATAGCCTTGCTCCGCAGCGCGAGTGCAAGCAACAGTGACTGGCGAAGCCATAGTTTCTATGAGCAGATTCACTATGCTTACAAAGGCAAATACAACATTGATGCCACTTTGCGTACTGATGGCAGCACCAGTTTCGGTGCCGGCCACAAGTATGGAACATTCCCTTCAGTGGGTGCACGATGGAACATCAGCGATGAGAATTTCATGCAGTGGAGCAAGAAGATTGTGAGCATGCTGGCCTTCCGTCCCACGTGGGGTGTTACGGGTAACACCGGCGGCAGTGGTTCTGACCAGTACAACAAGTATGCTTCTGCAGGTTATTACAATGGCCATCAGGTCATCAAGCCAGAAAATCTCTCTCTGACAGAACTCCGCTGGGAGAAGACCAAGCAATGGAACTTAGGTTTCAACTTGGGCTTGCTGGACGATTTGCTGAACTTTGAACTGGAGGTTTATAACAAGAAGACCACAGACCTGCTGATGGACAATCTGCGTATTGCCAGTGCCAACGGATTCAGCAGCCTGTCTAAGGCAAATGTAGGTGTCCTCCGCAACAAGGGATGGGAGTTGAATGCCTATACCGCTAAGTTTGCCAAGGTGGGCAAGTTCTCCATGAAGTTGCGTGGCAATATCGCGCAGAACTTCAATGAGGTTGAAGAGATGGATCCTCTGATTCTTGAGGCACTGAATGGTGCGGAGACTTATCAGCCGGAAAACTTGAAGTACAACAACCGTGTGCAGATTGGCAACGCACTGGGCTCCATTTATGGCCTTCGTTACAAGGGAGTTTACCGTTATGACTATGACCACAATGGTTATACCACGCAGTCTTGGTCCAACTATGGATATGCCGAGGTTGGCAATACTGGTCGCGACCAATACGGCAATCCCATCAACACTGCAGCCGCAGCAGAGCGCCGCGGCGAGAACTTCACGTGCCCCATTGCGTATGATGCCGATGGCAACATGCTGACTGATGCAAAGGGTATTCCCTTGCCCATGTATTACTGCTACAACGAGAGCAACCGCAAGCAGTTCCAGGGTGGTGACGCTATCTATGAGGATATCAACCACGATGGACAGATTGACCGCTATGATATGGTTTATCTTGGCAACTCCAATCCTAAGTGCAATGGTGGTTTCGGCTTCACATTGTATTATGGAAGGTTCTCCTTGAACACAGGTTTCAACTTCCGTATGGGTAACAAGATTATCAACCTGGCGCGTGCAAACTATGAGAGCATGAGATCAAACACGAACCAGAGTTTTGCCACCACATGGCGTTGGCGTAAGAACGGTGATGAGACAGTCATCCCCCGTGCCTTGACAAATGTGAACGGCTTTACCAGTTTCAACTCTCTGCCCAGTGACCGCTATGTGGAGAACGGTAATTACCTGCGTCTGCAGTATGTACAGTTGCGATATGAGTTCAATCCCCAGAAGCTCAAGAAGTATGGTATCCGCCAGTTGACCTTGTCAGCATCTGCCAACAACGTGTGGTGCTGGTCAAAGTACACGGGTGTGGATCCCGATGTGTCTCCTCAGGGATTCTCCGTATGTACGGACAACAGCAGAACTCCGCGTACCAAGTCATTTACATGCAGTGCAAACCTCAGTTTCTAAAATTAAGTTGACATGAAAAGTAAGATTTATATATCAATGTCTTCCTGCCTGCTTGGGTTGCTCGCTTTCACGGCTGCATCCTGCGAGGATTGGCTGACCGTGTATCCTCAGGACAAGGTTGTGGAAGAAGAATTCTGGGAGGACAAGAACGACCTGGAAGGCGTGCGCTATGGCGCTTACCACCAGATGGCCGGAACAATCACGCGTCTGGCTGTTTGGGGAGACCTTCGTTCTGACAGTTATAATCTGAACAGAAGACGCCACAAAGACATGGGGGAATACGACACATATGATGACATCATGAAGGGTATGCCCGATTCCAGCATGACAGTATTTGACTGGGGAGATGTGTACAGAACCATCAACTTGTGTAACAAGGTGCTTGCCCATGGTGATGAGATTCTTGTCAAGGATGCTCAGTTCACTACAACGGAATGGTATCAGATGCGTGCAGAGATGAAGGCTCTCCGTGCCTTGAACTATTTCTATCTGATCAGGGCTTTCAAGGATGTGCCTTACACCACGAGTGTCATCAATACAGACCGACAGGTGTCGGCCTTTGGACCTACCAATCAGTTGGTGGTGCTTGACTCCATCATCCTTGATTGTGAGAGCGTGAAGGGGCAGGCCCGTAACCGCTTTACGAACAACTCCGACTCCAAGGGTCTGATTACGAACTGTGCCATCTATGCCATGTTGGCCGACATGTATCTCTGGAGAGCCTCCCTGCATGAGGGACGTGGTATCCTGGAGGACACTGTGAAGGTGGATACGGGCTATGTGGCTCACAGTGTAAAGGGTGACTATCAACTGGCGGCTGACTATGCAGATCTCTCCCTGGCTTCGCTTGCCAAGCAGAATGAGGATAGGTTCAGCAGTTCTTATAACCCAACACTTGTTGATACAGAGAATTATGGACTGGCCAATTGTGATATGATTGAGAATGACTTCGATGGTGTCTATCAGTCTATAATTCCCGATATGGAGGCTCAGACTGCGATATTCAGGCAAGGCAACAGCATTGAGAGTATCTTGGAGTTGCAGTTCTCATCGGGTGAGCAGAAGAATACTTTGGTTTCGCATCTATATGGCTATACCAACTCAACGCATTTGGAGGTAAGCACCGATGCTGTCGGGCAGTGTTATGGCGGCTGGGGCAATGCCAAGTATGACTCACGTATGTGGGTGGGCGTGCAGAATCAGATCATGACGTCAAGTTCTTCCAGCAGTACGGGTTTGAGTGCCTATTACTGCATCAAATGGGCGAGACCGCAATTGGTTTGGACAGGCCAAAGCACCAATCGTGAGATTACCGGCGCAATATTGACGGGCTATGACTGGAACAACTGGATTCTCTACCGCATGACTGACGTGATGCTGATTAAGGCTGAAGCGCTGGCTTGTATTGGCGGAGCCTCCAACAATACCATGGCAAAGAATATTGTCAATGCTATCCATCGCCGTTCGTTCTGTAACTACAATGAGTCAAAGCCTGTTTCTACAGACCTGAATTCCGGTTCTACCAACGGCAATGCCAATGCCATCTCCGACATTGTGCGTATGGTGCTTAACGAGCGTCAGATTGAACTCATAGGTGAGGGTAAGCGTTGGTTCGACCTCGTACGTTATGCAGAGCGTAATTCCGACAGTGCTTCAGAGCCTGCCGATGAGCGTGAAAGCACCGATGACCATCATGTGGGCAACGGCCAAAAGGGTATGATAAAGATGGTGGACACTTTCATGAGAAATGCCTACTCTAACTATTATACCACATTGAAGAACAGATTCAAGAACCGCTATGGTCTCTATTGTCCTGTCTACTACATGGACGTGAAGGCAAGCGATGGCAAGTTGCCGCAGAATCCTGTGTGGAACAAGTCAAAGTACGATCAGTAAACTACAGAATCTACATACAGTATTATATTGTATAAATTCAATAGAATTATGGCAAAGAAGAAATTAAACAAATACATCGGAACAGTTATTCTGGGAACAGCCATCTTGGCTGTCCCCGGATGCTCCGACACATGGGATGAGCACTATGAGGGCGGTGATAACGGTAATGTTGCCACCAAGACTCTGTGGGAGCAAATCACCAGTAATCCGGACTTGAGCCGTTTTGCCGAGATTGCCAGGCGTGCCAAATATTACCGTGATGAGAAACATCCTGTCAGCACTTATACCTATGCTGATGTGCTCAAGGGTGGTCAGGTAAACACTGTGTGGGCTCCAGAGAACAGCGCAATCAGTGATGATGAGTACCAGCGCCTCCTTGACATGGCTGAAACAGACGGCTACAACCTTCAGCAACAGTTTATCGGCAACCACATCGCTTTGTGGAGACACACCTTCTCCGGCACGGATGTGGACACGGTAAAGACCATCAATGGCAAGAACCTGATATTCGACAAGGGGAAGGGGACTTTCCAGAACGAGGCTCTCAATCTGAAGAATGTGGCTGCTGTCAATGGTACACTCCACACACTGAAGGGTGTGACGCAGTTCAACTATAACCTGTATGAGTATCTGAAGTTTGGTGGTACCACAACCACCATGCGTGATTACGTGATTGCCAGGGACACCACTTACTTCTCTGCCGGATCTAGCATCGAGGGACGTCCAGACGAGAACGGTAATCCCACTTATGTGGATAGTGTGTATTTCACTTCCAATCGTATGCTCAGCACCACTTATTATCTTCCCAATACCGGAGCAGATAGTTGGATGATGGCTGAGAAGAGTTTCGGTGAGCCGATTCAGTTGGAGGATTCTTCTTATCTGATGGTCATTCCAACAGATGCCGGATGGACTGAGGCATACAACAAGTTGAAGCCTTATTACAACTATGCAACTTCTTACGAAGACAAGCAGAAAGGTACACAGGGTACAACTTTGGTGTATAGCGGGCTGAATCCAGACTCTTTGGCTGAAATGAGCATCAACATGGACATCGTGAGTCCTTTGGTGTTCAATGTCCACAAGCAAGGCAAGCCTGACGGTCAGAAGGAAGGCCCGGTGTGGGAACTGGAAACGTTCATTCCCACCAAGGGTGCCTCTGCTCAGTATTTCCTCAATTCTGTGGGTGACACACTTCGCAACACACCCACGTGGGACAAGACATCTCTCTTTGAGGGTACCCAGGTCAAGATGAGTAACGGATACGGCTATCTTGTGGACTCTTGGAATTATCCTATAGAGTTCTATAAGCCCGATGTGGTTGTGGAGATGGGTTACTATATGTTCTACAACACTTCCAACAGCGCTTATTACAAGGCTGGTTCCGGAACGTCATCCCAAACTTTCAACAATGAGAATTATAAGGACATCACTTCCAAGTATGGTAAGGTCAGCAACAACAACTTCTATCTGCTTGAAAATCCCGGCGCATCTTCGGGTGCATTGGTAGAGGTGGCTCTCTATGGAAACTATGCTGGTGCTTATGTTCCCAATGCAAAGGTCATGAGTGGCAAGTATGATATCCAGGTGGTGGTGGTTCCCTACTACTACAAGATGATTGCTGATGCAGGTGTCATTGACTCTTCGTACTACGATTCCCTGTATGTGGATTCCGTGGCTAAGAAGAACATGAACAAGTTCCAGGCACGCGTGCGTTACAACAATGGTGGTTCTCGTGATGTCCAGAGTAAATGGGTGTCCTGCACGACCCAAGGTTTGTGTGTTGATACTGTAACAGTGGCAGAGGACTTTGAGTTCCCCTATTCTTACAAGAACCTCCGTTATAGTTATCCCACCCTGCTTATCAATAGTAATCCCAGCGCGAGCGACAGACATAAAGGTTATATCCTTCCCATCTGTATCGACCAGATTATTCTGAAGAGCAAAGAGAACGGAGACGTAATAGTTGTTGACCCCAACGAATAAATAAAGATTATGAATAATATTTTCAATCATATGTTCGTGCACAGGGCCTTGGGCGCAGGTCTGTGCGTGCTGATGCTTTCCGGCCTGAGCATCCCTAGCGTGTATGCACAGGCAGAGGATGGCGATACGGTTTCCGTACGTCGTATTGCCAAGACCAAGAAGGTAAAGAAGTATCCGACTAAGAGCGTGACAGGTAAGGTCACTGACAATGCCACTGGCGATCCCATGGGCGGCGTGCGCATCCAGGCCTTGGGACTTGAAGCCTATTCAACACTGACAGAGGAGGACGGTACCTATAAGTTGGACATACCTGAGTTTTCCGATGCTGTGTATGTATATGCCGAGGGCTATAATCCCCTGCAGGCTGCCGTGAAGAATGGCGTGGCGGACGCATCTCTGATGACCACTCAGTTTAATTCCTATTACACTGAGGGTACATCCATCACCTCACAGCGCAAGACAGTCCTGGACGAGACCAGCAGCGTGAGCATTGACGATGACATCGAGCGTAGGTTGGGCGGCGATATCTACACCACCAAGCGCAATGGCCTACCTGGCATTGGTTCGTACATGACCATACGTGGTATCAATTCACTGAATGCAAACACTCAGCCCATCATCATTGTGGATGGGAACATCATTGATACACAGTATGACCGCACTACCATGCATGAGGGTTTTTATAACAATATCCTTTTGGGACTTGATCCCGAGAACGTGGAGAGTGTGCAGGTTATAAAGAATGCCACCACGCTGTATGGTGCCAAGGGTGCAAACGGTGCCATTGTCATCACCACGAAGCGAGGCAAAAGCATGGCCACCAAGATTAACGTGCGTGTCTATGGTGGTGTAGAACTCACACCCAAGAAGTTGGATGTCATGGGTGGTGACTCGTATTCTGCTTATCTGAGCGATTTGGTAAGCACTGTCAAGAACAACAAAAACAGCTCGCTGGATTCATATGCGTTCCTTGACAAGAGCCCCAGTAACTATTACCGCAAGGTGTTCAGCAACAACACGGACTGGCAGAAGGACATGTACCGCAATGCCATGACCCAGAACTACAAGATTAGTGTGGAGGGTGGTGACGAAATCGGTATGTACGACCTTTCTCTGGGTTACACTAAGAGTGAGAGCACAGGTGAGGGTACTGACATGAACCGTTTGAACCTGCGCTTCAATACCGACATCAAGGTGTTCTCAAAGGTGAGCACGGAACTGGACATTGCATACAGCCAGAACAGTTACAACATTCTGGACAATGGATGGAGTGAGGACTATTCCATGCAGAACATCGGTTCAACCAATGTTCTTGGTCTTATCCAGGCTCCTTTCATCAGCCCTTATGCTTATTACTATGACGAGGATGCCACTGATACCTATGCTTCTGACCGCCTGAGACTTTCTCACGAGTATGCCGGCAAGTATGGTGCCAATGGCGGTACGTTGTTGCAAAACCCGTTCAACTTCTCCAACTACATCAACACAGGTTCTGATGTAATGAATGAGGCTCTCCGCAATCCTTATTGGATTCTGAAGAATGGCGAAGGCAACAATAAGAACTATGCCCAGACCACGCAAATCAATTTGAATGTGAAGCCCACCTATCAGGTGACCAAGACCTTCTCCATCAGCGACCGGTTCAACTTCAACATGAATCGTGGAAACGAGAAGTACTTCCTTCCTGTCAGTGGTACTACGTCTTACTATCTGCAGGATTTGGGCAGCGTGACCAGCGTGCAGAAGACGTTCTTCTCCAAGGCCACAACCTTGCAGAATGATTTGCGGCTCAACTGGGAGAATACCTACGGCGCACATTATATAAATGTGTATGGCGGCTGGCGCTACAACAACTATTCCTATAGTTACAACTACATGCAGGGATACAGCAATGAGAACGACAAGTTGCCCATCCTGTCCAAGAACATGAAGTACATCAACTATGGTGGCACCAATGACAACTGGATAGACATGGCTTACTACTTCGATGCCAACTACAATTACAAGCATCGCTACTTTGCCGATTTCACGGTAAGTTCTCAGGCCAGCAGCCGTTTTGGCAGTGATACCAAGGATGGTTTCCAGGCATGTGGCGTGAGTTGGGGCATATTCCCCTCTCTGCAGTTGGGTTGGGTTATCACCAACGAGCCTTGGTTCAAGACCACCAAGGGCATCAACTACCTGAAGTTGACTGCCGGTGTGGATCAGAGTGGTAATGACGACCTCGACTACTACGCAGCGCGTACCTATTGGGAGAGCGTGAACGTGACTCACAACACGGTAGGTCTCTATCTGAAGAATATTGAGAACAGTACCATCCAGTGGGAGACGACCACCAAGTACAACGTGGCTCTCCAGGGTAGTTTCCTCAACAACCGTCTGCAGGCTGGCATTGACCTTTATTGGCACAAGACCGACAACCTGCTCACTCTGCGCGACCTGCCTTACATCTCCGGTATGTCCAACAAGTACTGGACCAATGAAGGCCAGTTGAAGAACAAGGGTGTGGAGGTAAGCATGAATGCAGCCCTCATCAACAAGAAAGATTGGAAGTGGGAACTCGGTGCAACCTTGGGACATTACAACAACAAAGTTACCAAGTTACCTGGTGGAAAATCCAATACCATCAACTTGAGTGATGTCAACGGAGGTCACAAGCAGACTATCCATGGTTACACCAGCAGCGTATACGGCGAGGATAACGTCCTGACAGCAGTAGGTTATGCAGTTGGCAGTTTCTATGGCTGGCAGACCGATGGAATCCTTAAGGATGATCAGGCAGCCAGCACGGCCGGTGCACAGGGTTATCTGAAGTATCCCACCGGACTGGCTAACGAGAACAAGAGGTATTACAACTTCCAGGCTGGTGATGTGAAGTTTGTTGACCAGAACGGCGATGGTGTCATTGATGATGCTGACCGTGTGGTTATCGGTAACCCCAATCCTGACATCTACGGTAATATCTACACCAGCCTCACTTGGAAGAACCTGCGTCTTGACGCCAACTTCAAGTACAGCCTGGGCAATGATATCTACAATTACCAGCGTTCTGAACTCGAAGGTCTGAACACCACATACAATCAGACTACAGCAGCCATGCGCCGCTGGACTTATGAGGGACAGACTACCGATATGCCTAAGGCATGCTATACCTATAGTGATGACTGGCGTAACAACGAGCGTATGTCTGACCGCTGGATAGAGGATGGCAGTTACCTGAAGTTGAAGAACATCCGTTTGACCTACAAGATTCCCTACAGCAACAGTTGGCTGCTGGGTTTGAAGGTCTGGGGTGAGGCCAACAACGTGTTCACCGTGACCAAGTATCTGGGCACAGATCCCGAGATGAGTTGTCGCAACAGCGTGCTCTATCAGGGCATCGACACCGGTTTGATTCCCAACGGACGTAGTTTCAACGTGGGTGTGTCAATTAACTTGTAATCAAAGAGCAAAGGATATAAGATTATGAAAACAAAGTCTATTATAAGCCTGCTTGTCTTCTGCATGACCCTGGGCATGCTCACAACGTCGTGCGAGGACATGCTTACACCCGACAGCGAGCGTCACTCATATAAGGTGGCGAGCGATACGCTGTACTCTTACTGGGGCATTGTTAAATCTCTCCAGAACATCGCCGAGCGCTATGTGATTCTTAATGAGTGCCGCGCTGACCTTGTGGATGGAACCGGATATGTCAGTGACACTATAGCAGCCATTCTGAACTTCGGTCAGAATGGTTACGAGGACAAGTATCAGGACGGTGCTTGTAAGTATTTGCGCATCAGTGATTATTATCATGTGATTAACAGTTGCAATGCTTACATTGCGCAGTGCGACACCTTCCGCACCACAGGTACTGACCGCAAGTATATGATACGTGAGTATTCTCAGGTGCAGGCCATCCGTGCGTGGGTGTACATGCAACTTGTCTATGCTTACGGTGAGGTTCCCTTCTACAAGGAGCCCCTGCTCACCACCGATGCCATCAACGGCATGGCCAACAACCCCAACCGTCAGATGGCCAATGCCGGCAATCTTGTCGACCTTTTGGGCAGCGACCTGATTTCCATGGAATACGTGGAGCGCCGTTATGGTTTCCCTTTCTATAACATGTATGGTGACACCGATCCTACCAATAGCAATTTCGTGTGTCATAGTTCCAAGGTGATGTTTCCCGTCAGCCTTGTGCTGGGTGACCTTTACCTCATGAAGGGTGACGAGGCTTCGTGCCGTGAGGCAGCCCTCCACTATTATAATTTCCTTAATGATGAAAATGGTGGACCATTGCTCACGTCATACTATTCTCGTGCCAACATGCGAGAGGGAGAGGATCAGCCAACATATATCTATAATGCCACCCCTTATAATGAAAAATATGAGAACAGTAGATTCTATGAGTCTATCACCTGTATTCCCAGTAACAAGGGTAAGTTGGATGGTAATGTGAATACAGACATCAGCCGCCTCTTCGGTTTTGAGCCTCGTACTTCTACTTCCGGTTCCGGTGATGATGTGAGTTCTCAAGTGGCTTTGACCTTGAATTTCGAGCGTCAGTTGGTGGCAAGTAAGGGCTATGATGCTCTCTGTGACTCTCAGAAGTATGAGGTTTATATTGGTGATTCCAACAATCCTTTCCTTTCACTGGAAGTGATGCCCGGTATCGGTGATGCCCGTCGTTCCTGGATAATGGACGTTGATGGTCAGCAGTATGTTGGCAGGCTGGGCAATGACAGGGTTTACGGTACATTCGTGAGCAAGCAAAATCCCGGTTACTCCTTCTCTACGGTTTACCCTGTGGTGTATCGCCGCTCTCAGGTGTGGCTGCGTTTTGCCGAGGCGCTCAATCGTGCCGGATATCCCAGTTATGCTTTCGCAATCCTGAAGAACGGGCTTTGCCAGAATGACTATTGGTATCCCAGAGAGGAGGATTATGAACCGGAAAAGGTGCTTTACCGCTGGATCAATACTGATGAAGAGTTGGATATCGATACCATCCCTGCACAAGGTGGGCATGCTGTATACGAGATTGCTGAGTTGCTGCAGAAGGATGTGATAGATGCCTATGCAGCTTATGGTATTGAGCCTGATGATATCAAGAACCATGGTGTTCTTGATTCCTCGGTGGTCCTCCGTAAGAACTATGCTTCTGCGTACGACCGGACATGTTATTATCTGGATCATCGTGAGTTGGAGAAGAGCCGCGTGGAGCCGTTCTTGAACTTCAATACCTATTACATGGAGCCAATGAGTTCCGGTTATACTATCGTTTCGAAGACATCAATGTATGGCTTTAGTACGACAATGACTCGTTATCCTACCAGTTCAATTTCTGACTTTTATGTGACGGTTGGTATCCACCAGAATGGCTGTGGCCGTGTCCGCTATGACGAGCGTGCACAGAGTGGTGTGGAGAGCGTGTACAACTATGTGGATCAGGTGGCCAAGAAAATTAAGGAGAACCATGGTAGGACAGTTACCAAGGAGGATATCTATGGTGACGATGAGACTGTTCGTGGTTATGTGATAGAGGCCGTGGAAGACCTCATCGTGGATGAGTGCGGTCTGGAACTCGCTTTCGAGGGCAGTCGATTCTCTGATCTTGCCCGCGTCTCCTTGCGTCGTGGTGATCCCTCTTACTTGGCCAAGCGTGTTGCCAAGCGTGGAGGAGAGATGGATATGGGCTTGTACAATTACCTGAGCCAGTCTCCCAAGCACTGGTACCTGCCCTTCCCCACAGAGTAAGAGCATAAGCCTTGGGTGCCACATGCAAGTGTGGTGCGCAGGACTTCCCTAATAAGCGAAGCCCCCGGAGCGATTTTGCTCTGGAGGGCTTCGCTGCTTTCTTATTGTTTACAGGATTGAGGTGTATGTGCATCTCGTCCTGCTGGGTGGTGTTGCTTGTTGGCAGGCAGGGAGTACATTTTGGCTGCACTGGAGCCCACGTTGGGTGTGATTGTGCTTCGTATCATGAAAAACAATGCTCGCGTGCAAGCGCACGTCTGCGTTTTTCTGTAACTTTGTAAAACGCATGGAGGCAGTGCGCTGTCTTGTTGGCGTGAACATGTAAACTACTGATATCAATGATATGAAAACAAAGACAATTCTGATTCGTGACCTTTTTCGTGCAGCCCTTTTCGCTGCCTGTATCCTGCCACTTCATGTCCATGCGGCTACTGTTCCCTGTCCGTCCGCTGCCGGTGATGGCACATATCAGCCCACCGAGAGTAATCTTCAGGCCCGTCAGGCTTTCTCCGACCGCCGCTTTGGCATCTTCCTTCATTGGGGTATCTACAGTATGTTTGGCCAGGGAGAGCATTATATGACCAATGCCGGCATCAACCGCGGCGAATATGCCAAGGCTGCCCATGGATTCTTCCCTTCGCGCTTCAATGCCAAGGAGTGGGTGACGGCTTTCAAGCAGGCCGGTGCCAAGTATATCTGCTTCACCACGCGCCATCATGACGGCTTCTCGATGTTTGCCACCAAGCAGTCGGACTATAATATAGTAGATGGTACCCCCTTCCGCCGCGATGTGCTGCGCGAACTCACCGATGAGTGCCGTCGCCAGGGGTTGGCTGTCCACTTCTATTATTCCCATATCGACTGGGCACGCGATGATTATCCTGCCGGTTTCACCGGTCGCAACACAGGTAAGGACCCCAACAAGGCTGACTGGCCCTCCTATTTCAAGTTTATGAACGCCCAGTTGACAGAACTCGTTAAGAATTACGACCCCGATGCCATCTGGTTTGATGGCATGTGGGACCACGGCGGCGACTCCAAGCCGTTTGACTGGCAGCTTGACGAGCAGTATGCTCTGCTTCACAGCCTCAAGCCCAGTCTCCTTGTTGGCAACAATCATCATCAGAAGCCCATTCCCGGTGAGGATATGCAGTTCTTCGAACGTGACCTGCCTGGTGAGAATACAGCAGGAATGAGCGGTCAGTCTATAGGTGCCCTCCCCTTGGAGACCTGTCAGACAATGAATGGCATGTGGGGTTATAAGGTGATAGACCAGAATTACAAGAGTGTTTCAGAACTCATCCGTCTGCTTGTGGGTGCAGCTGGCAAGGGAGCCAATCTGCTGCTTAACATCGGTCCCATGCCCGATGGCGAACTTCCCTCACAGTCGCTTGACCGCCTGCAAGGCATGGGGCAGTGGCTTGACAAGTATGGCGAGACCATTTACGGAACCGTGGCCGGTGATGTGCCTGCACGCCCGTGGGGAGTGACCACCCGCAAGGGTGACCGCCTTTTTGTACACATCTTTTCCCATTCCGATTCCAGTCTGTTCCTTCCGTTGAAGGTCAAGGTTAAGCATGCCTGGACTTATGACACACGCCAGCCCTTGCATTTCAGCCAAACGGAAGATGGCGTGCTTCTCACCTTGGGCCAGGTGCCTCAGGGCGTGGATTATATTGTGGAACTCCAGACAAAGTGACGGGACTCTCGTGTCTCCGTTGCATACAGCCTTGTGTAAAGGTCGTACCCGTAATACGGTTGCGGCCTTTTCCTGTGTTGGCATCCCGTAAACCAATTCGGCATGTGCCGTTACCATTGTTTTCCTGCAATTTCAGATGGCATGTTTTCTTCTGAATCTCTGCTTGTCCTGTGGCTTGAAACTTACGTTTGAGAAGTAGTCAAATGTATACTTTCCTTGTTTGATTGTGCGACAAAGTGAAAATAAAGTTGTACTTTTGCCTAAAGTTTTGAAAGCAAAACAGTGTAATAAGAATCAAGAGATGAGTATACTGATGAAACCTGACGGCTATCATGCCCAGTTGGATTTGAAGCAGACAGAATTAGCCATCAAGCATATTAAGGATTTCTTTCTGAGCGGGCTGAGTACTGAACTCCGTCTGCGCCGTGTTACCGCCCCCTTGTTCGTGTTGCGGGGGCTGGGACTCAATGATGACTTGAACGGCGTGGAGCGTCCGGTCAGTTTTCCCGTCAAGGACATGAATGAGGCGGTGGCCGAGGTGGTACACAGCCTGGCCAAGTGGAAAAGGGTCACTTTGGCCGATTACCATATAGAGCCAGGTTTCGGCATTGTCACGGACATGAATGCCATTCGCCCCGATGAGGAACTTGACAATATCCATAGTCTTTACGTTGACCAGTGGGACTGGGAGCGTGTGATTATGCCTCAGGAACGTACCATTGGCTTCCTCAAGCACATCGTGCGCAAGATTTACAGCACCATCTTGCGCACCGAATTCTATATCTGTGAGACCTATCCGCAACTCTGTCACTTCCTGCCCGAGGAGGTGCACTTCATTCACAGCGAGGAACTCCTGCGCATGTATCCCGGCAAGAGTGCCAAAGAGCGTGAAGACCTTATTTGCCGCAAGTATGGTGCTGTGTTTGTGATGGGCATCGGCGGAAAACTCACTGATGGCAAGGAGCACGATTTGCGTGCACCCGACTATGATGACTGGAGCACCCCCAATGAGGATGGATTCCTTGGCCTTAACGGTGACCTGCTTGTCTGGTATCCCACGCTTGGCCGCAGCATTGAACTCAGCAGTATGGGCATCCGCGTTGATGCGCAGGCTTTGCTACACCAGCTTGCTCTGCAGGGCAAGGAGGATCGCAAGAATCTTTATTTCCACCGTCGCCTGCTTGAGGGCTCGCTTCCCCTCTCCATTGGCGGAGGTATCGGCCAAAGCCGCCTCTGTATGATACTGCTCCACAAGGCTCATATCGGTGAGACTCAGTCGAGCATCTGGCCCGAGGCCATGAGGCAGGAATGCCGCGAGGCAGGCATGCCACTAATCTGACGCATAGCCCTGTCAGGGCATTAAGAGAAAAGGCGCGTCACGGTGGCGCGCCTGTTTTAATTCATTCAATAACCAATGTACAACAAACACATTCAGAAGCCAGAAGTCCTAACTTGGAGGCGCTTTGCCAACAAGGGTTACTGTGCTTTCTCCAGCCTGAACCGTCAGGTGAGAATCGGTGTGCTCAGTGTGGCCACTCTTGGTGTGGCTGCGCAGGCCGAGGCGCAGCAGAGCCAAATGGTGCTCCCCGAAAGCGAGGGCGAGCGCACCGAGGAGGAGAAGCCCATGGACGAGGTGACCGTGAGCGGCACCCTGGCACCGCTGACCCAGTTGCAGTCAGCGCGTATCGTGAGTGTACTCCAGCGCCAAGACATCGAGCAGGCGGGGGTACAGAGTATCAACGATTTATTCAAGTTGGCCACGGGCGTGGATGTCCGGCAGCGCGGTGGCTATGGCATTCAGTCGGACATCTCCATTGATGGGGGCATCTTTGACCAGATTACGATCCTGCTCAACGGTGTCAACATCAGCAATCCCCAGACAGGACATCATACAGCAGACTTCCCCGTGAGCATCAGCGACATTGAGCGTATAGAGGTGCTTGAGGGTGCGGTTAGCCGTGTCTATGGCGGTCAGAGTTTCGGCGGAGCCATCAACATCGTCACGCGCCGTGACTCGGACACCACCATCGATGCGGGTGTGCAGGGCGGAAGTTTCGGCACTTTCGATGCCGATGCGCGCATTGGCCTGAGCCTCGGGCACACTGCGCATAGGCTCAGCGGTGGAGGCGGACGCAGCGATGGCGGAACGCTCAACAGTGATTGGCGAAAGGGACAACTCTATTATCAGGGCGACCTCAGCACTTCGCGCATGACTCTTGACTGGCAGTTTGGATTCTCCCGCAAATCATACGGAGCCAACACATTCTACAGTCCTGCCTATCCCGACCAGTACGAGCGCAATGAGCACTATTTGCTTTCCGTGAAGGGTGAGACCAAGGGTAAGTTCCATTTCACTCCCATGGTGTACTGGAACCGCGCATATGACAATTTTGAGTTGGTGCGCAACCAAACCTTTGGTGAGAATTTCCATCAGGCCGATGTTTACGGTATCAAGGCCGGTGGTTACGTCAGTTGGTGGGGCGGTAAGACTGCCCTTGGTGCGGAACTTCGTCAGGAGGGCATTCTCAGCACCAACCTGGGGCGCGACCTCAATCCCGACCAGTATGTTGATGCACGCCATGGTCATGGAATACAGTACACCCGTCAGGATGACCGTACGAGCGTCTCCTACAATCTGGAGCACAATATCCTGCTGAGCCACTGGACGGTGTCGGCCGGTCTGCTTGCCAACATGACCACCAGCGTTGACCACCGGTTCCGCTTTTATCCCGGCGTGGACATAGCCTATCGGCCCGTATCTGCGTGGAAGGTGTACCTTTCTTACAATAAAGGCTTCCGCTTGCCCACTTTCACGGAACTTTATTACAAGAGTGCCACGCATGAGGGTAACAAAGGACTCAAGCCGGAGAACAACCACTCCCTGCAGTTAGGCGTACAGTATGCTGTTCCCGGATTCCAAGGCACTTTGCGCGGATTTTACCATCACGGAAACCGCATGATCGACTGGGTAATGTATTCGGCTGAAGACACTTATCACAGTGCAGCCTTCAATCTTGACAACATGGGCGTGCAGGCCGAGGGTCGCGTGCGTTTCCCAGAACTCTTCCACAAGGACACTTGGGTCAACACTCTGAGCGTGGGCTATACTTATATCCATCAGAAGCGTCATGACCACACAGACATCTTCAAGAGCAATTACGCCATGGAGTATCTGCGCCACAAGTTTGTGGCCAGCCTGAACCACCGTATCTGGAGCAAGTTGTCGGCCACGTGGAGCGTACGCTGGCAGGATCGTATGGGCAGTTACTTGCGTTACAGCGGTATTTATGTTGACCCAGACACGGGATATTTGCGTGGTCAGAGTACCGGCCAACTGGTATCCTACAGCCCTTATGCCACTCTGGATCTCAAATTTCAGTGGACGGCCGAGGTGTACCAACTCTACGTGCAGGGAACCAACATTACCAACCACAAGTATTATGATTTGGGCAACGTGCAGCAGCCCGGCGTTTGGGTGATGGCCGGTGCGCGCGTGAAGTTCTGACTGCTGGCTGCGTCCGGCTCTACCGTATTCAGGGGCAGGCATCCCATGGGGGTGTCCTGCCCCTATCTCCTGTCTTTTCCAATGCATTCCGTTGGCACATGAATCGCTCTTCGTTTTTTTACATATGTTAGATGCCTTTTTAGAGGGAGTCCCGTGCGTGGACATTCCCGGCATGATTCGGCCTGCCTGCAAGCACTTTTACGTGAAAGAGTCCCCTAAATCCTAATAATTATCCTTTATGGGACATACGCTTTGCAATTTCACTCAAAATCGTTACTTTTGTGCGAAAATCGGAGAAGTCCAATGAATAGATATGTCATGAGCGCGGCACTTCTGCTGCTTAGCCTTTGTGCCAATGCCTTCACGCTGGTGATTGATGCCGGCCATGGAGGCCGGGACGCGGGAGCCGTGGGGCGCATCAGCAAGGAGAAGAACATCAATCTGGCTGTGGCTCTCGCGCTGGGCAAACTGGTGGAGGAGAACTGCAAGGACGTGAAGGTGCTGTATACCAGGAAAAAGGATGTGTTTGTGGACTTGGACGAGCGAGCCAACATAGCCAATCGGGCCAAGGCCGACCTTTTCATTAGCATACACACTAACAGCACTGCCAGTAAGATGGGCCCCCGTGGTGCCGAGACCTATACTTTGGGCATGCATCGTGCCGCCGACAATCTGGAAGTTGCCAAGCGGGAGAACTCCGTCATCACGCTGGAGAATAACTATGAGGAGAGGTATGAGGGCTTTGACCCTCGCAGCAGCGAGAGTTACATCATATTCGAACTCATGCAGGATCAGAACATGGCCCAGAGCGTGAAATTGGCACGCAAGGTGCAGGAGCAGTTCCGTGCCACGGCCGGCCGTCTTGACAAGGGCGTGCATCAGGCTGGCTTTCTGGTGCTGAGAGCCACCTGCATGCCCAGCGTTCTGGTGGAACTGGGTTACATCAATAATCCTTCTGAGGAGAAGTATCTCAACACCCAGGCCGGCATCTCGGCTATGGCTAAGAGCATATACCGGGCTTTTGTGGCCTACAGGAAGTAACCTCGTGAGGAGATTGCACAGCAGAGACATTCACATATATATAATAAATGTATATACAGTAAGGAAAGATGAAAAAAGAAGTCAAGATCGGTCTTACAGGTGTGGCGGCACTGATGATACTTTTCTTTGGTGTCAAGTTCCTCAAGGGAGCCAACCTTTTCAGTTCGAGCAGCACTTATTACATACGCTTCAGCAATGCCAAGGCCTTGAGCAAGAACAGTACAGTCTATGCCGACGGCTACAATGTGGGTACGGTGAGCGATATCATCTATGACTATGACCATCCCGGGCAGGTACTGGTGAAGATAAGTACCGCTCACGGACTGCGCATTCCCAAGGGCAGCACCGCCTCGCTTGACGAGGCTATGCTGGGCGGCTGCACGCTCAACATGCTGTTGGCTACTAACCTCCGTGAGGCTTACCAGCCGGGTGACACCATTGTGGGCAGTGATGTCGGCGGCCTGATGTCCAAGGCCGGAGACCTCATGCCCAAGGTGGATCAGGTACTGGCACGCGTAGATACTCTGCTGGCCACACTCAACACGCTGGCAGCCGATTCCAACCTTCCTCTCATACTGAAGAATGCCGAGACACTCACGGCCAACCTCAATGAGAGCAGCGTGGAACTTAAACGGCTCCTGGCTCGTGACATACCCGCCATGACCCGTACTTTCAACCGTGCCGGCGAGAATGTGGTGACGCTCACCCAGAATCTCAATAGTCTGAACTTGCAGGCTACTATGGATAGTGTGCACTGCACCATAGGTAATGTCAACCGTATGGTGACGCAGATGCAGAGTCCTGATGGTTCGTTGGGTCTGCTGATGAAGGATCCTGCCCTGTACAACAATCTGAACCATACGGTGCAGAGTGCCGACAGTCTGGTGACCGACTTCAAGGCACGTCCCAAGCGGTATGTCCATTTCTCCGTGTTCGGCAAGAAGGATAAGTGACCCAGCGCGGAGCAATCCTTTCATGCCACATTCCGTACCGTATGGTGTGGCATAGTGTTTCTAATTAAATTTAATCAAAATAAAAACGCCGGTGCGCCGCATGGCCTTGCTTTCTTTTTCCCGCATGATATATTGGCAGTTAGGGTAGGCCTGTTTGCTGCATGTCGGCGCACGGGGTTATCTCACCTGCTGGGCTATGTATCAGAGACTTGTGGAAAGGAAGTTTTGTGGCCGTGACAAAGCGTGGAGTGAAGTTTTCTCCGTAAACTGATTCTCAGTCTGTTGGGTATGTGATTCCTGTACGGGAGCCTATACCTGCCGATTTGGCGCGGAATAATAAAGTGCGTATATTTGCAAAGAATTTCCTAAAGAGGAGCAAACTGAAAGGCAGCAAATTCTTAAACAAGAAGAATGGATAAGTCACCACGCGACAAGTGGAAGGAGTGTCTGGGCATCATCAAGAACAATCTGGACGAGCGGCAGTACAATACTTGGTTCGTCCCCACGAAGTTCAAGTCCTATGACCAAGAGAAGAAGGAATTGACCATATATATTCCTTCCAACTTCTTTTATGAGTATCTGGAAGGTCACTTCCGGAGGCTTCTCCATATGACCATAGCCAAGGTGTTCGGTACCGACCAGCACCTTATGTATGAAGTCAAGGTGGCCGGGCGTGAGACTGTGAGCGTGGAGAGCGATGAACCTACGCCCCTTGACAGGCGTGTGCATTCAACCGTGGCCGCCAATCAGCCGCCACGCATGGTGCAGGCCGCGGGCGCGGCAGAGGACTTGGACTCATGCCTGAACATGAAGCAGAACTTCAGCAACTTCATTGAGGGAGCCAGCAACAAACTCCCGCGCAGCATAGGACTCTCCATAGCCGAGAATCCCAGTCAGCAGACGTTCAACCCCCTTTTCATTTATGGCCCCAGCGGTGTTGGCAAGACTCATTTGGTTAATGCCATTGGAACCCACATGAAGGAACTGCACCCAGAGAAGCGGGTGCTCTACCTAAGTGCGCGTCTCTTTGAGGTGCAATATACCTCTTCGGTCAGCCAGAACAAGGTAAATGACTTCATGCATTTCTATCAAAGCATAGACATGTTGATTGTGGATGACATACAGGAAATGGTGGGCAAGAAGGCTACCCAATACACTTTCTTCCACATCTTTAACCACCTGCGTCAGAACGGGCGGCATATCATCCTCACCAGTGACCGCCCTCCCATGGCACTGCAGGGGATGGAGGATCGCATGATTACCCGATTCCAGAGCGGCCTGCTGGCCGAACTGGAGAAACCTGAGGAGCGGTTGCGCAGGGACATTCTGGAGAGCAAGGTGAAGCATGACGGGCTGCGCATCCCCGACAAGGTGATTGACTATATCTCTCAAAACGTGTCTGATAGTGTACGTGAATTGGAAGGTGTGGTGCAGAGTTTGCTTGCTTATTCTGTGGTGTTTAACCGCGATGTGGATCTTCAGTTTGCCATGCATATCATGAATCACAACGTACATGCCGAGCGCAAGCGCACCATTACCGTGGATCAGATTGTGGAGCGCGCCTGTGACTTCTTCCAGATAAGGCAGGAAGACGTGTACGGCAAGAGCCGCAAGGCAGGCATCGTTTTGGTGAGGCAGTTGAGCATGTATTTGGCTCAGCATCATACTCAGTTGACATCCAGCAAAATTGGAGTTCTTGTGGGAAACAGGAACCATGCCACTGTGATACACAGCGTGCGCACCATAGAGGAGCGTCTGAAAAAGGACAAGGATTTCCAAAAGAAGGTTTCGGAACTGGAGGATAGACTGAAGGCATAGTACTTAACACATGAGAGGCAGCGTATGAAGAACATAAGCACACGCAAGACCATACGGAAATATAAGCAGCAACCCATCTCTGATGAGTTGCTGAACCGGTTATTGGAGGAGGCGTCGCACACGCAGACAATGGGTAACCTGCAACTTTACAGTGTGGTGATTACCCGCTCCGAGGAGAGCAAGCGCAGGTTGGCTCCCCTGCATTTTAACCAGCCCATGGTGACCGCTGCCCCTGTGGTGCTGACCATTTGTGCTGATTTCAGACGTGTGAGTGACTGGTGTGAGTGCCGCATGGCCGTGCCCGGATATGACAACATGCTCAGTTTCATGAATGCAACCACGGACGCGTTGCTTTATACCCAGACCTTTTGCAACTTGGCTGAGGAAGAAGGCCTGGGCGTATGTTTTTTGGGCACCACGCTTTATATGCCAGCACAGATAGCCGACCTGCTCTGCCTGCCTGCCCTCACATTCCCGGTGGCCACGCTCACCGTGGGCTGGCCCGATGAGAATCCCGCGCAGCAGGATAGGCTTCCCCTGGCCTCTTTGGTGCATGAAGAGACTTATCAGCCCTATACACCTGAACTCATTGACCGTTATTATGCCCCCAAGGAAGCCCTTCCGGCCAACCTGGGCTTTGTGGCCGAGAATGACAAGGAGACTTTGGCTCAGGTGTTCACTGATGTACGGTATACCCGTAAGGACAATGAGGCCATGTCGCAGGAGTTGGTTGACACGCTCGTGAAACAGGGATTCCTGAAGGCAGATGCCCTTTCTGCTCCGCTTGTGGTGGTAGAGACACGCCCCGAGGTGCTGGAGTGTGACGTGGTGCGTTTCCAGAATAAGAAAGAGAAGTGGGTGGCTTTCGTGGGGCTCCTTGAGGGACATCCTTACGAGATATTCACCGGATTGATGGATGACGAGGAAGGTATTGCCTTACCCAAGAGCGTGACTCACGGACGCATCATCAAGCATGTGGATCGTTACGGGCAGAAGCGCTATGACTTCCAGTTCGAGAACAAGCGCGGCTACAAGACCACCATTGAGGGGCTGAGTGAGAAGTTCAATCCCGAATACTGGGACTATGCCAAACTGATTAGTGGAGTCCTGCGCTATCGCATGCCCATTGACCACGTAATCAAGTTGGTGACCTCTCTCCAGTTGGAAAGCGACAAGATAAACTCCTGGAAGGCAGGCGTGGCTCGTGCATTGAAGAAATATCTGCCAGAATCGCTGCAAGGCGAAGACTGTGTGGAGGCATAGGGGGATGCAGACGGAAATCCACATCAGACGGCTGCGCATCCATGCTTTTCACGGTGTACTTCCGCAGGAGCGCGTGGTAGGCGCAAATTTCATTGTGACCCTTATTGCCACGGTGGAGATGACAGAGGAAGCATTGTTGCATGACAGACTCGAAGGTACGGTGGACTACGGACGAGTTGTGGCCACCCTGCAGCACGAGATGGCTGTGCCTTCACGGCTGCTTGAACATGTAGCCATGCGCATGGCACGCAGCCTGCTCCGTGACTTTCCCCAACTCTCCCGCGTGGCTCTTCTGGTGGAAAAGGAAAACCCTCCCTTGGGTGTGCAATCTGAAGGTGTTGGGGTCAAAATAATACTTGATAGATAATATTATCATCGCAAAACTGCGCAAACAGAAGAAAAATGCGTAATTTTGCGATGAATTTTTATATAGTCAGAAAATGGAAAACTTAGGATTCGGATTGGAACTTATGATTGTGGGAATGCTCACGGTGTTTGTTATCCTGCTCGTTGTTATTTGGGGTGGAAAACTGCTTATTGCGCTTGTCAATAAGGTGGCTCCAGAGGAAGTGGTTCCAGTCAAGAAGAGTGCGAAACCTGCGGGAACCGTTGATGTCGGAACCATGGCTGTCTTGCAGGAGGTTGTAAAGCAAATTACCAGCGGAAAAGGCAAAGTGGCTTCCGCTAGGAGAATTTGATGCACAGATAGACATTCTGCTTGTTTTCCCCTCTTCTTGCTTTATTTGAGTGCAACGGGGCTTGCGGGCAAGCAGTTGTCAAGTAGACGATTCAACGGCCGCTTACTTTCCACTTGCTTCGAAAATGATTTTGTATATTGTAAGGTGTGAGGCATGGTAAGTGGGAGCGGTATGGGAGAACCTCAGTAATTATTGTTTAAGGAAAGAATGTAACAAGATATCGCAAATGAAAAGAGAAGTAAAGTTTAGTCTGGTTTTCAGGGATATGTGGCAGAGTGCAGGAAAGTACCAGCCGCGTGTAGACCAGTTGGTGAAGGTGGCTCCAGCCATTATCAGAATGGGTTGCTTTGACCGTGTGGAGACCAACGGAGGTGGCTTCGAGCAGGTGAACCTGCTTTATGGAGAGAATCCCAACAAGAGTGTGCGTCAGTGGACAAAGCCTTTCCATGAGGCCGGCATACAGACACACATGCTGGATCGTGCGCTGAATGGGCTTCGCATGAGTCCGTGTCCCAAGGACTTGCGCAAACTTTTCTATAAGGTTAAGAAGGCTCAGGGAACGGACATCACCCGTATCTTCTGCGGACTGAACGACCCCAGAAACGTGATTCCATCCATCCAGTATGCCAAGGAGGCGGGTATGGTGGCTCAGGCTTCCCTGTGCATCACCTATAGCCCCATCCATACGGTGGAGTATTATGTGAACCTGGCCAAGACGTTCATTGATGCCGGTGCCGACGAGATATGCCTGAAGGACATGGCCGGCATAGGCCGCCCCGTATCCTTGGGCAAGATTGTGGAGGCCATCAAGGCATACAAGCCCGAAATTATTATCCAGTATCACAGCCATTCAGGCCCCGGCTTTTGCATGGCCAGCATCCTGGAAGTGGCCAAGGCCGGATGCGACTATATAGACACTGGCATGGAACCTCTTTCTTGGGGAACCGGCCATGCCGACATTATTGCAGTGCAGGAGATGCTCAAGGATGCCGGCTTCCAGGTTAAGGAGATTAACATGGAGGCTTACATGGAAGTCCGCACTCAGATTCAGGAGATGATGGATGACTTCCTCGGCTATTACATACCCTCACTCAACCATGTCAACAACTCTCTCTTGGTGAAGCCCGGTCTGCCTGGTGGCATGATGGGTTCACTGATGACAGACCTTGAGGATAATCTCAAGAGTTTGAACAAGTGGAAGGTTAAGAACGGCCAGCCAGAACTGACCACCGACCAGTTGCTGGTGAAACTCTTTGACGAGGTGGCTTACGTATGGCCCAAGGTTGGTTATCCCTGTCTGGTGACTCCCTTCAGCCAGTATGTGAAGAACCTGGCTCTAATGAACGTCATCCAGATGGAGAAGGGCAAGGAACGTTGGAGCATGATTGCCGACAACATCTGGGATATGATTTTGGGCAAGAGTGGTCAGTTGCCTGGCCCTGTGGCTCCTGAACTGGTGGCCATGGCCAAGGAGCAGGGACGTGAGTTTGAAACTCAAGACCCCCAGTCCTACTATCCCGATGACCTGGACACTTACCGCAAGAAGATGCAGGAGAAGGGATGGGAACTTGGTGAGGACGACGAGGAACTCTTCGAGTACAGCATGCACCCGTCACAGTATGAGGCTTACAAGAGCGGCAAGGCCAAGGCAGACTTCGAGGCCGACCTGGCAGAGCGCAAGGCCAAGGCAAACGGCGCTGGTGCCGCAGAATTGCCCAAGAGCATTAAGGTGAACGTGAACGGACAGACTTACGAGGTGAACATTGCCTATGGTAACGAGACACCTGCCGCCACTGCTGCTTCATCTGCTTCGGCTGCTCCTATTGCAGCGGGTGAGGGCGAGGATGTGCTGGCTCCGCTGGAGGGCAAGTTCTACCGTGTGAAGGATTCTCAGGAGACTCCCAAACAGATTGGCGAAGAGGTAAAAGCCGGTGATGTAATTGGCTACATCGAGGCCATGAAGACCTACAACGCTATCCGTGCAGACTTTGACGGAGTGCTGACCGCCATCCTTGTGAACAGCGGTGACGCTGTGGAGGAGGACGATCCCATCATTAAAATAGCAAGGAAGTAAAATTCACATGGAAAAGATATTTGAAGCCTTAGAGAAAGTATATGACATGACTGCGTTCTCCAATATTGCGGAGAATCCCCTCTTCATTGTCATGTACCTTCTCGCCTTCACATTGCTCTATTTGGGCATTGTGAAGAAGTACGAGCCATTGTTGCTCGTGCCTATTGCGTTTGGCGTACTTATTGCCAATTTCCCCGGGGGTGACATGGGGGTTACCCAGGCTGACAGCAATGGTATGGTGCTGGTGAACGGGCAACTGAAGAACATCTATGAGATGCCGCTTCACCAGATTGCCCATGATCTGGGTCTGATGAACTACCTGTATTATGCACTCATCAAGAGCGGACTGTTGCCTCCCATCATCTTCATGGGCGTGGGAGCACTGACGGACTTCGGCCCCATGCTACGTAACCTCAAACTGGCCATTTTCGGTGCAGCAGCCCAGATGGGTATATTCTCTGTGTTGCTGGTGGCTTTGGCAGTCGGTTTCACTCCTCAGGAGGCTGGTTCTCTGGGTATCATCGGTGGCGCAGACGGCCCCACGGCCATCTTTACTACCATCAAGTTGGCTCCCCATCTGTTGGGTCCCATAGCTATTGCCGCCTATAGTTACATGGCTCTGGTGCCTGTAATCATCCCTCTGGTGGTGAAGTGTCTGTGCACCAAGAAGGAGTTGATGATTAACATGAAGGAGCAGGATAAACTCTATCCTGATGCCGTGCAGATTAAGAACATGCGCGTGCTGAAGATTATCTTCCCCATAGCCGTTACCACTATTGTGGCCATCTTTGTGCCTACAGCTGTGTCACTGGTAGGTATGCTCATGTTTGGTAATCTGCTGAAGGAGATTGGTAATGACACCTTCCGCCTGTTTGACGCAGCTTCCAACGGCATCATGAATGCTGCCACCATCTTCTTGGGACTCTGCGTGGGTGCCACCATGACTGTGGATGCTTTCATCAACGTGCAGACTCTGGGCATTGTGGCAGGCGGATTCTGTGCCTTTGCCCTCAGTATCGCTTCCGGTATCTGCATGGCCAAGATATGGAACCTCTTTGCCAAGAAGAAGGTCAATCCGCTGATTGGTGCTACGGGGCTGAGTGCCGTGCCTATGGCAAGTCGCGTGTGCAACGGTATCAGTACCCAGTATGATCCAAAGAACCATGTGCTCAACTACTGCATGAGTTCAAACATCTCCGGTGTGATTGGATCGGCCGTGGCTGCAGGTGTGCTCATCAGTTATCTGGGTTAACACTAATATAGGCAAGCCGGTGTACGTATTATGTATGCCGGCTTGCTTTTTTCCTAAAAACAAGAACAGGACAAGAACAACGGAATATGAAGAGTTCCTTTTTGATTGCTGCC
The DNA here is from genome assembly GCA_019420585.1 of Prevotellaceae bacterium. GTDB lineage: Bacteria > Bacteroidota > Bacteroidia > Bacteroidales > Bacteroidaceae > Physcousia. The sequence goes on along the minus strand of JAHZGX010000012.1, from coordinate 34,699 downwards.
GGTCTGTTGGCGTTGGTGTCCATGAATATGAATGCCGGCAAGCACGTTATCAAGTTTGACCCGAGCAAGGAGATGTCCGGTGCAAAGATTGCGCTCCATGACATCAATCCGGACTTGCCTACAGACTGGACAAAATATAATTATGTGGTGGTGGAATACCGTGTGTCCACAGCACAGCGTTTTTTTCAGGGATTCACCACTGGGCACGGTTATGACGAGGTGCGCATACATTCTTATGTCCCGGGGCAATGGAACCGCCTGGCTATCCCTCTGATTTATTACAGTCAGCCACCGGCATCGGCCATAGACATGGCCGCTACTTACAACAAACCACGTTTCACGGGTTGGATAAACCTAGGCGGGAACGTTGGACCCATGACTCATGTGGATTCCATCGGGGTTCGTATGCGTGCTCCTATCGGCAAACAGCAGATAGAAATACGCAATGTGAGTCTGTCCGTGGAAGATCCCGGAGATGCCTATTTAGGCAAGCGTCCGGCGGTGGATGAGTTCGGACAGTCCAATCTTGTCAACTGGAAGGGAAAGTCAACCTCTCTCAAGCAACTGCGTAAGCGTTGGCAGGAGGAGGAAGACGAACCGGTTTCCACGGAACATCTTTACGGATATTCCAAATACGGAGGCTATTTGGCTCACCGTTATGACCAGGGGACAGGGTTCTTCCGTACTGCCCTGGTGGATGGTCGCTGGTGGTTTGTTGACCCTGAAGGGTATCTCTTCCTTTCCGTAGGTGTGGATTGTGTGTACACGTTGGGTGGGGGAGACGTGCGTGACGTGGAGAAACGGAAAGGCATGATAAAGTGCCTACCCCCTGAACGCTTCCTCGGTAAAGGACGAAATGGAACCACCACAGCACGATATGCTCTGTGGAACCGTGAGAGACGTTTCGGCGAGGATGCAGAGGTGAAGGCTGCCGAACTGACATTCAAAAGAATGGACAAGTGGGGAGTAAACACCATAGGCAACTGGTCGGATAAGAATCTGGAGCAGCAGCGGCGCAAGGCCATTACCTGTACCTTCTATCCTGCAGGAGCCGACAGCAGGCTGATGGGGCTGGGAGACGTATATGGTGAGGATTTCGAGAAGCGTTTGCGTGAGTCGCTTCTGCCAACCATAACTCTCAACAAGGACAATCCTTGGCTTATCGGGTATTTCATGGGAAACGAACCTTCGTGGATAGGGCAGGAACAGAGGCTCTGTCAGATGATACTTGATGGGGAGGATCGGGGTATCAAGACAGCCTTGAAGGATTGGCTCGGCAGGAATGGTGATACCAAGGAACAGCGCAGGGCATTTGTCTATGACTGTTTCCAACGTTATATTGAGGCTGTCAAGAAGGCGCAGACGGAGTTTGATCCCAATCACCTTTGCCTGGGCTACCGCTTTGCCAGCGTGTATGATGTCAACGAGACATTGCTAGGCATCTGCGGCAAGGTGTTTGATGTACTCAGTTTCAACTGCTACTCCCTCTCTCCCGAGCATCGCTTGCTTGACCGCGTGCTGCGTCAGTCGGGTCTGCCCATGATGATTGGCGAGTTCCATTTCGGCTCTGTTGACCGTGGCCAGGGACAGTCCTTGTGGCAGGTCAACTCACAGGCAGAGCGCGGGGTGGCCTACCGCTATTACGTAGAGAATGGTTATGCCCATCCTGGTCTTATCGGTACGGCTTATTTCACATGGTATGACCAGGATGTGATGGGGCGCTTTGACGGAGAGAATTATAACTGCGGCTGCATTGATGTGACCGACTGTCCTTATTCTGAACAGACTCAAGCCATGATGGAGAGTGCGCGCGTACTATACAGCATACATGCGGGTGTGCAGGCTCCCTATGACCAGAAACCACAACGAGCACGTGGTCATGACCATGGCCCCGATGCTTGGTGAAAGTAATGTGCAGGAGTAGAAAGGAAATGGCGCGCCCTCCTGCTTTCGATGAAAAGACGTTGCCAAACAAAGAAAACAGACACAAAAGATAATGGATGTAATAAAGACCGAAATCGATGGCGTGGTCATCATAGAACCACGTATCTTCAAGGACGCAAGAGGCTATTTCTTTGAGAGTTTCAGTCAAAGAGAGTTTGACGAGAAGGTTCGGCCCATACGCTTTTGCCAGGACAATGAGAGCATGAGTTCGTATGGGGTGATGCGCGGCCTGCATTTCCAGTGCCCCCCATACACACAGAGCAAGTTGGTGCGCTGTGTGAGAGGTGCTGTGCTGGACGTGGCTGTGGACATACGCAAGGGTTCTCCTACGTATGGCAAGCATGTGGCAGTGGAACTTACAGAGGACAATCACAGGCAGTTTTTCGTGCCTCGAGGTTTTGCCCACGGTTTCGCTGTGCTCAGCGAGACGGCTGTGTTCCAGTATAAGTGTGACAATTTCTACCATCCGGAGTCTGACGGAGGAATCTCCATCCTGGATGACAGTCTCGGTATTGAATGGCGAATCCCTACCGGGCAGGCCATTCTTTCGGAGAAGGACACCAAGCATGCACTATTGAGGGATTTTGACAGTCCCTTTGATGTCAACGTGGATCTGTACTCCTGTTGAGAGGTGTTGTTCTCTTTCCAGATTCTCATAAAGAGTGGGGGGACTGGTGATGTACCGGTCTCCTCGCGCTATATGTAATAGTGATAATGGGGTCTCACCCGATAAATCCAGGGGGGATAAGCGTATAAGTTAGCGATTCTGAAAAGGAAGAACTTTTTGCCAGCGCCACCTCTTAGGCTTGCCCTAAAGAGTCGCCCTCCCTGTTCCGAAGTGGCTTTGCCCCTTCGCAAGTGACTTGTTTTCGCTCGCAAATGACTTGATTACCACCCTTAAATGACTTGGTTACGCCCCTTGAATGACTTGATAAATTTGCACTGCGTACAAAAAGCCCGTTGGCACGTCGTTGCCACGGCCTGTCCGGGAGGCCAAGAGGGCGAGAGAGGGCAGGCATGAAGTATAACCATCAACACCAATCAAGCACAATGATTCAATATCAGTTGAAGCGGAACAAGAACGGAAAGTAGAATTTTATTGATGAATTAAAGAAGCATCCCCTTAGATTTATCCGATGAGCCAGAATGGGAATGGGATTGCACTTCCTTGTGCGCGTGCAGATGACGAATCAGGGACGTATGCTCTCACCTACGATAAAACCGGTGGTCCATGCAGCCTGCAGGTTGAACCCTCCTGTCACGGCATCAATGTCAAGCACTTCTCCTGCAAAGTACAGACCGGGGCAAGAGCGGCTCTCCAGGGTATTCGGGTCAATGCTCTTGAGGGATATGCCGCCACAAGTGACAAACTCTTCCTTGTATGTGCCTTTGCCGTTTGTGCAGTAACAATCGTTGGTCAGTGTCTCCACTAACTTGTTTATTCCCTTTTTCCCAATTTCTGCCCATTTCCTTTCCGGGGCAAAACCACTTTTCCTAGTCAAGTATTGCCACAATCTGGCCGGTAGGCCAAAGGGATGCACGTTGGTCAATTGTTTTTGGGGGAATTTGGCAATGATATCCTTAAGTTTTTCTTCCAGAATGGAACAGTTACGCTCGTTCACCCAATTCACGCTGATGGTTTCTTGATAAGCATGCTCATGCAGATGCCGCGCTGCGTGTGAGGACAATTTCAGCGTGGCCGGACCACTTATTCCCCAGTGTGTAACGAGCAAAGCACCCTCGGCTTTGAACTTTGTGGAGGGAATAGACAGCGTGACACCATCCACTACACAGCCCATCAGTTCCCTGAAGGCATTGTCATCCACTTGCAGTGTGAATAGCGATGGCACGGGTATCTCTACATTGTGTCCCAGTTTTTCCAGATAGGCAAGCCCTTCTGCACGTGGTGTTCCTCCTGTGGTGATAATCACCCTGTCGGCTGGTATCTCTTTCCCATTTCGGAAGGTGAGCGTGAATGGCATGCCCTCATCATTTCGTATCAATCCGATTAGGGTATATCCCGTGTGGATGCTGATTCCCAGTCCATGAGCCTTGTAAGTCAGGCATCTGACAATGCTCATGGCATCTTGTGAACAGGGAAACACACATTCGTCATCCTGAGTCACCAGTTTGACTCCTTCTCTCTCAAACCATTCATAGGTATCCAGGTGGTCAAACCTGCAGAATAGTCTTTTTACCAACTGATGCCCCCGTGGGTACACTTGTCGGAGGTCGGTGACTCCCTTGAAGGAGTTTGTCAGGTTGCAGCGTCCGCCACCTGTGATACTCACCTTGGCCAGCACCCGTTGCCCTCTTTCATAGATGTCTACTTGGGAGTCCGGAAAGCGTTGCTTCACTCTGATGGCAGCGAAAAATCCTGCCGCACCTCCACCCACGATGGCAATGTGCATGGACGTGGGGTGGGGCGGGTGCTGCTCTGCTTCCTGCGAAATATGCTGTTTTGTTTTGATGGCTTGGGTTCTTTATATTTTTATCTGCTGTTCTGCACCACAAAAGTAATAAATAATCCTGGTCTTATGAAGTTTTATTGTGAAATGTATATGGCAACCGTAAGGAAAGTGTACAAACCATAGCCTGCCGACCATCTGGTTATTTAGGAGGCTTTTGGCCATCAGAGCAGGCTTTTCGGGAAGAAGTGTCTTTTTCTTGGAATATGTAAGAGGATTCAAGGTTTGCAATGTGTGGTGTGGTTGTTTGCTGTCATGTACTGATGTCCAGGGGAGTCAACGTTATCTCGCTCAGTTCAATCATGGCGTTGAATAAGCACACTTTCTCTGCTTTCATCAGGCGGCAAAATGTTATGTCGGCCTCTTCCATGAGGCCCGCTTCCAACAGATATGCCCGTTTTGTGCCAGGGAGCAGGGGGTGTCTAGGGGTAATCCATTTCCTGCCTTCGAGTATGGCAATGTTGGTGAAGGACGTGTCGGTGACAAGCCCTTGCTTCATGATGATGATTTCATCGCACTCCTCCTTTTTTGCGGACAACATGTTTAGCCGGGAGCGGTCTGTGCTCTTGAATGGGTAACAGATGTTGTCGTCCTTGACCATCTTCAAGGAATGTATCTTACGCATGGCATAGGGCGTGTATTGTATATCCTTGATTCCTTGTGCATTGTATATGACTCTTGCTTTGTGGAAGTGCATATCCGGCGTGGGAGACAGTGCTTCTTCCAGGTTGGGTATTGGTTTTTCTGGAAATAAGTGCCGAATGGTTCTTGACATTCGTGCCTGATGGTAGGATACCCCAACGGCCTTGCCGTCCTTTATCTTGATGGACTCCACAAATTCCGGTTCCATGCTCATTGCCTTTTGATGGGTAAGTATACCTTTTGCAGTATTTCTTTGTATTCCTTTGCGCACACACTTTTGTAGGTGATGCCCCCTCCTGCCTTGAAGACCAAGTCCTGCCCATTCTGTTCGATGAAGCGAATCATCACGGCGGAGTCTAGGATTCCATTTTTGCAGATGCCCATGACACCCGTGTAGAACCCCCTGTCATATTTCTCTGCTTCATGGATGATGTGCATGGTTTTATCCTTTGGCGCGCCTGTGATGCTCCCGGCCGGCAGTTGGGTGGCTAGTATGTCGCCTATGTGTTGCCTGTAGTCATCTGGTAACTTTCCGCTTATCTGGGAACTGCTTTGCAGGATGTCTCCCCTGTTGGTGTGCAGCACGTCCGTATAGCGATACCGGTCCACTCTTACTTCCGTGGCCACACGGCTCAGGTCATTGCGTATCAGGTCAACGATGGTGGCGTGTTCAGCTGCCTCTTTCTTGTTTTCCATCAGTCTTTTCCTTGCTTCCTTTACAGATGCATCCATGGTTCCTTTCATGGGATAAGAGTAGATTCGTCCGTCCCTTAATTGTATGAAAGTTTCTGGGGAGAAGCATACAAAAGAGCTTGTGCTGCAGACATCCTTGTGCAGGAACAATTTGTATTTTCCTTGGACAAGCAGGAATATATCGCGAAGCGAGAGGTTGCAATGTACGGGAATTTGGCAAGTGAGATTGGTGAGATAGCTGTTTCCGGCCAGAATGTTCTGTCTTACAATGTCAAAGGATTGCCGGTAAGAGGCATACTGGGGACTCTTCATTTTCCATTCTATTCCTGTTGATATGGGTGGATGGGGCAGGAGGCGGGCATTTGTCTTTCCGTTGAAGTCATACAGACATTCCGAGGGGTTTATTTCAGAGAGTTTCCTGATGTATGCCCTGCTGCCTTGATAATTGATGATGAATAAGAACGATTCGCCATCGATGGCCAGTTTATTAATCTGTTTTACAAATTCCTGTCTTATCATTGTGAAGAGTGGATTACTCTGTAATATGTTCGTGAAATGTTCGGCAAATATACGAAACTATTTCGTGAGAGAGATGTTCTTGATGCGATATAGGGACTGCTTATGGCGGCATGAAGGCAGGCGGCATGAGAAATACAACCCTGTTCCCTTGGCTGTCTCGCGGAAAATTCGTAGGTTTGCAATACGTTAGGTATATTCATTAAGTAGGTATCAACAGAAAACGAAGATAGAATTATGGTGGTATACGTGGCCAACCCACTTTACGATGCGGTGTTCAAGTATCTTATGGAGGATGAGCGTATTGCGCGCACTATTCTCTCGGCACTTTTGAAGAAGAAGGTGGTGAGCGTGAAGACCCGACGGAACGAGTATGCCAATGTCACTCGTCATGAGGCTATATCTATGTTCCGTATCGACTTTGCCGCTACTGTGATGGATGAGGAAGGCGCACCCCGTCTCATGCTTATTGAGTTACAGAAAACTTGGTTGCCAACGGAAACCCTGCGTTTTCGCCGTTACCTTGCGCTCCAATATAATAATGAAGAAAACATGATAGGAGAGCCTCCCGCCCGTTATGGTATTCCCATGGTAGCCATTTACATTCTGGGGCACAGAGTGGGCAACATCACTGCTCCTGTCATCTATGTTAATCATAAGGCTTATGATTATGACAACAACGAAGTGACAGAGGGAATGCCCGACCCTTTCGTGGAGAGTTTGCAACATGATAGCATAATCGTGCAGATTCCTCTGCTTCATGGACAAGTAAACAATCGTTTGGAACAGGTGCTGTCTGTCTTTGATCAGGCCAATGTAGCCGATGACAACAAGGTGTTGCGTCTTGACGATGGGCAGTTTGAAGGTGACAATGATATGGAATATGTGGTGCGCCGACTTCAGTCTGCTGCTGCCGACCCAGAGATGCGTTATCAGATGAATGTAGAGGACGAATATTTCCGGGAGTTGGAAGACCGTGATACTGCCATCATGGAGCGTGATCGAAGATTAAAGGAGCAGGATGCCAAACTGGAGGAACAGGATGCCAGGCTGGAGGAGCAGGATGTACAATTGAAAGAACAGTCTGAGATGCTTCGTGTAATGATTGGGAGCCTGAAAGAGTCTGGAAAGTCAATTCAGGAAATTGCGGGGATATTGGGTAAAAGTGAGGAGGATATTCTTCTGATTCTATCATAATGGCTGTCCTCAAATATGCTTGGGACGCAGTCGCGTGAGTTGGAGTATGTGTTATGAGTAGAGGACATGCTATGTTTGGGTGCCCCACGAAAGTGAAATGTACGTACAATGGATGCTCGGAAATCAGACAAGTTAAACAGCAGGCAGAATAGGAGAGTTTGTGAAATTCAGTATAGATAAATGAAAAAGGTATTCGTAATAGATTTGGCCTTATACCCACTTGGGTTGATGACTGCAGTTACCGGGTTTGGGTTTCATATTGCCGGTCATGACAATAATCATCAAATATGGGAACTGTGTGCTTTTGTGCATATACTTATCTCCGCCATATTCGTTTATTTGGTTATTCAGCATCTATATACTCACAAGGCATGGATGAAGGGATTGCGGGATGAAACGTTACGCAAGAAGCGCCAGATAACCATTCTGCTGGCTGTGCTTGCCTTTGCCGTTACGGCAACAGGCATTATGCTTTTGGGTATTATGGGGGCCAATACGCATGTGGGACTTTTGCATTATAAGTTAGGGATTGTTTTCACTTTGTTGCTTATCGGTCATTCTGTCAGACGGCTGCATGTGTTGCGAAGGGTTTTTAATAAATAATGTAATATAGACATAATGGACAAACTTGTTTTTTCGATTGTTCTGCTCATGCTTTTTGCTGCATGCGGCAACAAGGAAAATAGCAGGCTTCAGGAGAATCCTGCATCAGAAGATAAGTCTCTGACCTTTAACATCAACGATTTCAAATGGACACGTCAGCCAGAAAGTTGCCTTATCAAAGATGATACAGTGGAAGTAGTGACTAAACCTGGAACTGACCTTTGGCAGCGAACTTACTATCATTTCCAGAATGACAATGCCCCGGTATTCCAAATGGAAACAGAGGAAAAGTTCTTCAGTTTCATTGTCAAGACAGATTTTACGGAAAGCCATCATCGCTTTGACCAGTGTGGTATCGTGATGTACCTTGACAGTGAGAATTGGCTGAAGGGCAGTGTGGAATACGAAAATGAAGAGTTTCAGCATTTAGGGAGCGTAGTAACCAATAATGGTTATTCTGATTGGGCAACGACTGCAATTGATGCTAAGGTGAAGACCATGTGGTATCGCTTGTCTCGACGAGATGATGATTATTGCATTGAATGTTCACAAGATGGAGAGAATTTCACCCAAATGCGAGTTTGCCATATGCATCATGGTGGCGGCAAGATACAGTTTGGCATCTATGCTTGTTCGCCGGAGGAATCCTCGTTCAAGGCCATCTTTACTGATATGAAACTGACACCGTGTGCTTGGAAAGCACATGATGGCCAGCAACCAGATACTATCAACAACTAAATTCAATTTGTTATGGAAGTAAAAGAGAAAGTTTTGGCAACAATGAAGGAAGCAGGCGCTCCTCTGAATGCCGGTAAGATTGCAGAACTCAGCGGACTTGACCGCAAGGAGGTGGATAAGGCTATGAAGCAGTTGAAAGAAGAGGGCGCAATTGTCTCTCCTGTTCGCTGCAAGTGGGCACCTGCGGAGTAATTTAGGATTGAAGATGCTGCTGTTCTTGGTATGTTTTCGGCTTTGCTTGACAACATATCAGACAGCAGCATCGATTTTCAATTGAGTTGATAAGGGCAAATTTGTGTAAATCGCTTAATGGGCATGAAACGTCGGAACATACTTAATAGTGCAGGGCTGATTGAGTATGTGGATGAGATTGGATTCCTGCCGCTGCTTGACATGGGCATCGAAGGATGGTCGGCAGAAGAACAGGTGGATGAGGAATGCAATTATACGAAACTCCCCGAAGGCGGTTGGGAATGGCCTTTGTGGGAATGGAAGGGTTCTGTGATACAGAAAAGCGAATGTGCTTATGGAAAGTTTTTCTTGAGCAAGGCAGGCTTTGTCAGCAAGGCATGGTGGCCGGACTTTTGCAATTGGAGGCGAAACCGTTTCTCTCAAATGGCAGATGACAGCATTGAGGCCATGATTTTGGCAACGCTGCATGAGCGGGGAAGCCTTATCACACGAGATTTGAGAGCGGCTTGCGGTTTCGTGGGAACCAAGATGAGAAGCAAGTTCGACAGTTACCTTACCCGCCTTGAAATGGGATGCTACATTGTCACCGAAGACTTCGTGTATCCGCAGGACAAGCACGGTAGACCATATGGATGGGGGTGGTCTGCTTACCACGCCAGAAACTCTTTGGGGAAAAGAGGCTTGCAATCCGGGGCGTACTCCTGAGGAATCATATTCTCGTCTGATAGAGCATTTCCACAAGATACTTCCTGATGTCTCTGATGCTGTCATCAGACGCTTGTTGGGATAGGAAACTTCTTTTTTCTGAGACATTGATACCGCTAAAAATTTATGGACGTGATGGACAAGATATATCCCCGTACAGGTGACACACAAACCGTTTATCTAAAATCAGTCATAAAGAATCCTTCTATTGAGGTTGGTGACTATACTGTTTACAATGATTTTGTTGCAGATCCTCGCCTGTTTGAGCAAAACAATGTGTTGTATCATTATCCCATAAATCATGAGCGGTTGATAATCGGCAGGTTTTGTTCTATTGCCTGTGGAGTGAAGTTTCTGTTCAATTGTGCCAATCATAATCTGAAATCCTTATCCACATACACTTTCCCTTTGTTCTATGAAGAATGGAATCTTGACAGGGCGGATATGGCAACGTCCTGGGATAACAAGGGAGATATTGTGATTGGCAATGATGTCTGGATAGGTTATGAAGCGCTTATTATGGCTGGTGTGCATATTGGTGACGGTGCAGTCATTGGTGCGCGTGCCGTAGTGACGAAAGATGTGCCTCCGTATACCATTGTGGGTGGAGTCCCGGCACGTGAGATTCGCAAGCGTTTTGCACCAGATGTCATTGCCAGGTTGTTGGAACTTAAATGGTGGGACTGGCCAATGGCGAAAATCCGGAAGGAACTGCCGTCCCTGATGAATGGAGATTGTAATTGCTTACAAGCAGAAGATGCGTGACTGAAATCCTGATAGCAAGAGTTTCATCGGCCAGTTGCATGATGTACCTGTATTTTCTTTCTCAGATATTCATCTTTGCCTATGAAATTTTGAGAACCGATGGCTCCTCCGGTATATTGAAACACCACAAAGGGTGTGTAAACAATAGAAGTGTCGTCAGATTCATTGATTTTCTTTTGTTCGTCAGATGAAAGAGGTCTATGATATATCTGATAGGAATACATGCCCATACTTATGCGACGGAATCCGATACAAAAAGGAGCATTAGGGACGGCCTGCAAGGAAATAGAAACACATCCTATTTCATCTAACTCTTTTTCCAGCCATGTTAAAGAAATCCTGTCAAGTCCACTTTGGATGAGCAACGAATCTATCTTTTCCTCGCTCGGTTTCCAGTTGGATTCCATCTCACCACTGCTGTTTGAGAAAGGAAAGATTGAAACATCGCCATGCTCAAATTCAATCTCCACGGAACATCCGGGAGTCATTTTATTATAAAGATTACGATATATCTGCTCCATGCGTCCGCCATATTTTGTATAATTTCTTTCCATTATATCTGCATTACATTTGTTGGACGGATTGAAAAACCAAAACGAGAATATAAGAATATTGATTGCGTGCAGTATCAGTAATATTTTTTTGTTCTTGGCGTTGCTTCTTAATGAATAAAGAAATGATATGCTGGCAACAATAAGTGCAGGTATGAATAGCCAAAACAATATGGCAATAAACCATATGAATATTAAATCATTTACGTATAGCCCTATAAAACATATTGTAGTGAATAATGTGGAAATATATTGTATCGGTATCCAAAATCGTTTATTGTTCGTTTTCATATCTTAATTTCATTTTAACGGCCATCGCTTTTCTGTCATTACATTGTCACTTTTGCCCCAAAAATACGACTTATTTGAAATTGCACCAATAACCTGCAAAGATAATATAAACAGAGAAGGAAGCATTTTAGGGATAGAAGCAAAGCGGTTGGCTGGAAAATGCAATATATCGGTTATTAATCGTACGGCAGTACGGATAATAACCGTACAAGAAGGGCAAAAAGTCAAGTGTCGATGGGAAACTTAAAGGCATTGGTGGAGATGAAATGCTTGATGCTGTTAGTAAATACTTGCAGAAATGGGAATGGCAAGACTATTCAGTGTCTGAAATTAGGAGAGAGTTGCCATGCAGGAATGTGTGACGAATGAAATTACTTACAAGTGTAAGCCGTGTAGATGAAAGTCTTGTAGCCAAAGTGTCAATGGTTAAGTGGTTTTGCTTTGCCTTCTGTATTTAGACGGAGGTATTCCCATAGTCTTGGTAAACGTCCGTGTGAAATGGGGGAGATTGTTGAATCCGACTGCATAACATATTTCCGATACTCCTTTTTGTGAGTGCTTCAGCAATTCGCAAGCGGTATTCAGCCGATATTGAGTGAGGAATTGTGAAAATGTCATTCCTTTGCACCGCTTAAAATAAGAGCAAAATGCCGAACGGTTCATGCCTATTTCTGCTGCAATGCTTTCCAGAGAAATGGGATGGGCATAGTGCTTCATGACGTATGAAGAGATTTGTTGCATGCGCTGTATATCTTGTTCCATGCGTGTCGGTTTCCCTGCAAATGTGCAGTCGGATGAAGTGAAGATGACAGATAATAGGCGGAACATCATGCTCAGACGCCCTAAATCATCCATGCTGTTCATTTCATACAATGCCTTGCGTATGACCTGTGAACTTCCCATACCAAATTTCAACGCACCTGTTGGAAATGATATGTTTGCCAGTTTATTCTTTAATTCGGGAAATACTTCCATACATTGTCTTATTAGCGAATGACGGAAAGCCACCATCAGATAACGGACACATCCGTTCTCGTCTATACTGGCGGTTGAATATTCCCAACGATGAGGCATCGATGGTGGTATCAATGCCACATCTCCTGCCTTAAATCGCTGCAATGTATCTCCTGCTATTCGGTTGCCCTGCCCATGAACAACATAATATAATTCCCATGCATCATGTCGGTGAAGTTTGGCTTCTAGCCTTGGTTCTACTCGTTGGTCAATGAAGAAAAGCGAATGGTTTTCCATTTCCGGCAGTTCGTAAGGGATGGCGGTATCTTTCATAGACGACAGGACAATTTTATTTGGATGCAAATATACGACAAACAAATGGTACGAAAGAGCAAATGACCGGCAATGGTTCTGCTTAATTTTGCGGCGGAAACCAAAAGATGTCATTATGGAATTATATGAAGTATTGGAGAGACGCCGCACATACCGCGACTACTCTGACCGTGAGGTAAGCGATGAAATCCTCAAAAAGGTAATTGGTGCAGCATTCAAGGCTCCTACCAATGACCACCTGCGTCAACTTGAATTCGTTGTGGTGCGTGGGCGTGAAAACATAGCAAAGGTCATTGCTCCGTTTGAGAAGAACATGGCGGCATTTAAGGAACTTGTGTCTGAGGTGGACGATTCTGGCGACAAAGACAAGATGGAGATGTTTGCTGATGCTTTGCCCAAACAGCAGAAGATGCTGATGGAGAGCGGTTTGCTCATCCTGCCATTTTATTGCCAGAAACAAAGTCCGCTGCTGAAACCTCTAGAGCAAAGTTCACTCAACTATTTTGCCTCGGCATGGTGTGCGCTGGAGAATATGTTGCTGGCTGCTACGTCTGAGGGATTGGGAACAGTGTTTCATATTCCTGTGGCGGATGAAGTGGAGAGAATAAAGGAAATAGTGGGTGCTCCAGAAGGTTATGAATTTATCTGCTTGCTGACTATGGGCTATCCTGCAGAAAATGCCTTTTTGCCAAGGCAGAAGGAAATCCACGTTGAGGAGAAAATACATAAGGATGCTTGGTAGGGTAATGGAAAATGAAGAATTCCTGTTTGTCGGAAGTGCAATGTGCACGATTCCCACAAAAGAACTATCTTTGCAATAGAATCAGTAATGCAAAAACATAAAAGTAGGATTGTGCATTCCTTTGGATGCGGAATGTGCACAGGATTGGCGGCATGTTTGTCCCTTGTGCGTATGCCAAGACTTTGGAGCAAGTCATGACGATGCTCAACCCGTCCTGTTTCATCCGGGCAAACAAGCAGTTTGTCGTGGCACGGGACTGCATGAAGGAGATTACCATTTGGTTTGGCAGCCGCCTTTTGATAAAACAGAACATTGAAACACCCGAACCTATCTACATCAGCAAGAATCGGGCAGTGGAGTTCAAGGCATGGATTGTACAAAAGAATTTTAAGATTAAGTTAACAATATGGCAACAATCATTCGTAAGGAAGAGCATGACTTCCGGCCCAATCCGGGCAAGATAGACGGTTTCCGATTCTTCACGGACATTTCGCGTAGCCGGAAAGGTGTGGAACCCAAGTATCTGAACTTTGACTTGCGGCGGCTTGATCCGGGGCAATACAATGCACCTTATCATTTCCACCGTTATGCAGAGGAACTGTTTATGATTCTTTCCGGGGGAGCAACGCTACGCACTCCTGCTGGTCTTGAGACGGTCAGAGAGGGAGACATCCTGTTTTTCGAGGCTGGAGAAAGCGGAGCACATCAACTTTATAACCATACCAGCGAGCCGTGCACCTATCTCGACATGCGTTCCTACATTGGCCATGACGTGTGCGAGTATCCCGATTCGGACAAAATTATTCTTGTTCCCGGTGGTGAGACTTTTCGTAGAAGCTAGCAGCATCCTTACTTTGATGGGGAAACTGATACCGATGGCATCTGGGAGAAGTTGCAGTAACCGTTCGTTGGCAGTGGGCACGGTATCGCTGCTGTTCGTCCCCTTCCTGTTCTGCGTGTTCCAGCACATGGAGGAAAGAATCATGCCTGAATGGAAATTTTGCAAATATACTATGGTTAATGTGAATCCAATGGATTGTTCTGTAATGTTTTTAAAACAAATAGTCCGTTCGAGCCCATTCGGGGGGTAGTTGGAAGTAAAAAAACGTCCAACTAGGAAATTATTTTTTTCAGTTGGAGAAATGTTTTTTTCCAGTTGGGGAATTTATGTACGCGTGTACACTGTCTTCTGTCGTATGTTTAAGGCGAAGTTCGCCATCGTTAATGAAGTCAATGAATCGGAAAATACAGTCGCTTTTAAGGTCTACGATTTCGCCTGTCTGGCCAGTAAGTCAGGCATCGGTGATGATAGTATCATTAGAATACTTTGATATTTTATTTAAGAGAGTCTCTGTCATGATACAATATGAGTCTTATCTAAGAATTTGCAAAGATAAATTTTTTTTAAGGAATTAGATGCAGAAAACGCAATAAGAACGAAGAAAAACAATTTGTTTTTAAGTGATTTGTGCACGATTTTCAAAAAATGGTATATTTGCAGCAATAATTATTAATAATGTGTCAGTATGGACAAAAAGATAAACCGAATAAAGGTAATGCTTGTGGACAGGGGGAAAACCAATCGTTGGTTGGCAACACAGTTAGGTAAAGATCCTGCAACTATCAGCAAATGGTGTACTAATGCCGCCCAACCAACCCTCGAAACTATGATGCAAATAGCCAAACTGCTCAATGTGGAAATGAATGACCTTGTCCGCTTTGAAGCACTCCCTGACATTCCCTCTCTCGAAGAGAATGTGGCAACAATAGAAAAAATCCGTCATAATTCAAATGATGTCCCAAAAACGCCTTGAAAGGTGGATGGTGTATACCTTTAAGAGTAAAAACTTGCTAATAAGTTCGAGGGCTTTAAGCCCACTCTTGATAAGCTGTTAGATGTTTTTAATTTGAATTAAAGAGATATGCTACAGAATCGTACATGGCTTGCTTTTGCCAATAGAAAAAGGTGTCGTCATGCTGATGCTATCCTGAACCTTGGTTTCATCAGCTGGAGAATGGGAAGAGCACGTTTCGCTATTGGAGATGTTGTGTACCTGTTTATGTCCGATGAACGATGTGTACGTTTCAAAATGGTGGTAACTGCAGAAAACTGCAAACGTGAAGATCAAGCATATTGGGTAGAAACGCCTCCCAATGATATTACTTACAAGCTTGAACTACTCGAAGAGTATAATGGTGTGAAACTTTCTAAACAAGAGTTGTGCAAACATGGTTTCAAAGGAGGTCGAGCGCTTGAGGTTCCTAATTGTAACAACACTGAACTTATTGCTTACATTAAAAAAATATTCTAAAGATGAAAGGTGATGCACAACCATTAATAAAGTTCTTTGATGGATCTGATAAGCGATTCATCATCCCTCTTTACCAGCGTAATTACGACTGGAAGGAAGAAAACTGTGAACAATTGTTTCAGGACTTGATGAAACTGCATAATAGCGACCGCAGGAGTCATTTCTTTGGTAGTATCGTGTCAAGCATCCAGTCTGGAACAGAAGACAGATTCATCATTGATGGTCAACAACGAATTACTACCGTTTCATTGTTGCTGATAGCGATGGTGAATGCCAAGAAGGAAGGACTGATAGAAGCAACAGACAATAAACTAGTAGAAAAAATCTTCAAGCGTTATCTGGTGGATGAATATCAGGAAGATGAACGTAAGGTAAAACTTAAACCTATCAAGAAAGATATGCAGGCTTTTGATGCTTTGCTGTATAAGCCTAAAGACCAGTACATCAAAGAGTCAAATGTTACTCGTAACTACGACTTCTTCTATGATAAGATTATTCATTGTGGATTGACTATTGATGAACTATTTGAGACCATCAAAAAACTGGAAGTCATCAATATTCGTCTTGACGAAGATGATGACCCACAATTGATATTTGAGAGTCTGAACTCTACAGGCCTTGATTTGAGTGAGGCCGACAAGATACGTAATTATTTATTGATGTCACTTGCTCCTGTTGAGCAGGACGATCTATATACTCGATATTGGAACCCTATTGAAGAGTTTACAAAGTATGATCCTTCTTCTTTTGTACGCGATTACCTTACAATGAAGCAAGGAAAGATAGGTCGTATCGATAAGATTTACTTTATCTTTAAAGAGTATGCCGAAGATATAACTGTTGACAGAGCAACATTACTGGAAGATATGCATCACTATGCCAAGATATATTGCCAAGTGGATAATGCTGCGATAGGTTCAGAAAAACTGAATAGGAAATTGAACCAGATCAGAACGCTGGATTCTACTATTGCTTATCCATTCTTTATGGCTTTCTTCGATTATGCATCAAAAGTTGGACTAGTGGAAAACGAAATTTATCGTGTACTTGATGTCATAGAAGCATATTGGGCACGAAGAATCATCTGTAATCTACCGTCAAATGCTTTGAATAAGGTATTTGCAACGCTTCATCGGGATGTGTTGAATCATGTCAACAAAGCAGCTGATGATACTGTACCTTCATATATTGATGTGCTGACTTATGTCTTGTTGAAGAAGGGACGTTCTTCTGTCTTCCCATCTGATGAAGAGGTAAGGGGTGACTTTAAAACTCGCCAGGTTTATAAGATGCCAGTTAATGCCCGTATGTTTATCTTGGAACGTATGGAGAATCAGGATAACAATGAGCGACATGATGTGGTAAAGGAACTGGCTGAAAAGAATATAACCATAGAGCATATTATGCCACAAACTCTATCAGATAAGTGGAAAGCTGCTTTAGGCAAAGATTGGGAAAGAATTCATGAACAATATCTGCACACAATGGCAAATCTTACTCTAACCGGTTACAATTCTCAATATAGCAATCTCACGTTTATTGAGAAGAGAGACATGGAGAAAGGCTTCAAGGATAGTTCATTCCGTCTGAACAACTCTGTAAAATCGTGCGAACAATGGACTGAAACAGAGTTGAAAGCACGTCAGAAAGAATTGCAGAATGTGTTTATGCGACTTTGGCCCATGCCAACTACAACTTTTGAGCCGCTGAGACGCGAAGCAGAATCTGCATCGCTTGATGATGAAGACTACGAGTTTACTGGTAAGAAGTTACAGGCTTATATGCTTCATGGAGTAAGATATGCAGTAAATACTTGGAAGGAAATGCTCATTCAAGTTTGTGGTCATATCCTATTGGAGAAACGCTCAACTATTGAATGGCTTTGTGCAAACGAAAAGTGCAGTTTCTCTGCTACCCCAGAAGAGTGGAGGCGGGAACTCGCACCAGGAATGTACGTGTGGACTAACAATAGCACAGCCACCAAGATAAATATTCTTCATGGAATGTTTGAGGAATGCAATATTCCTGCATCGGAACTTGTTTTTGAATTCCGCTCTGATCAAGAGGGAGAAGAAGATGAGTAATTTAAACCTAAAAGGAAATGGCAACATTTAGGTCGATAAAAGAACTGACACGTGCACTTCAGCAGGGCTCAAAACTGCTGAACAATATGTTCTTGCAGCGCAAGACGGTTGCTGTGAAGTATGACGATGCCCTTGACACCCTGAATGGAGACGAGAACAAGTTGAAACACCTTATCACCTTTGGGGTAATCGTGCAGACGGGCGACTCTCTGGAATTGGATGATGCCTATCAGCGATTTTTCGAAGATGTCTTGGCGGTGAACGAGGATATCAACATCTCATCGGTCAAGATGTATATCGACAAACTGAACCTTGGTATCAGTTCGTATCTTGCAGCAGAGAACAATGCCCGTCGCGAGAGTTTCCTAAGAGAAATCCGCCATACATTCAAGAGTATTGACAATGCCACCCGAAGAAATGTGATTGACTTGAAACGCAATGTTGATGACACCTACAAGCAGGAGCCAAACTTTAAAATCAAGGAACTGCGACTGAAGGATTTTGATGAAAAGGCTCGACTGATAGGAGAACTGATTCGCCAAACTGAACGTGTGATAGATGAACAGACCATTTTCTTTTCAAGTGCAGCTGACTACGGGCTGAAACAGACTGTCAGCGAGGTTCGTGACGGTTTGCGTGAGTCTGCTCACGGATTGATAGCCATCACCGCTCAGATTATAGAATACCTGAACCGCATAGAATATCAGAGCCGACTGGTGAAGCGTGTGCGACAACTGAAGTATCTGCGCGACCAGTTCATGATTGAGCAGGCCGCCAATGTAAAGGAACTGATGTCGCAGACAAATGCTGTTTGGATGGAGCGCCAGCCTAAATATATCACGAGGGTCTCGTTGGACTTCCTACGTAATGAAGATGCCGCCCTTGAGATACTGGACAACATCAGAAAGCGCCTGTCGAAGAAAGCAAACATCAAGTCGAGGCTCGCTGAAAAGATTGACGAGAGTTACCTGGAAGAACAAACAGAGACGACAAGAGCCTTCAACCATCAGGAACTGCTGAACGGTTTCCTGGCTCAAAGCAGTGACTTGTTCTACTATCTTTGGAACTACTCATTCACGGAAACGCCCGACAAAGAACTGCGCTTAGTGCTATTCCTTCAGATGGCATCTCAGTACCCGGAACAAATGCGTTTCACAACAGAGATGAAAGCAATTGACAACATAGAATACCCAATTATTTACCCACGATGAAATATACAAGTGAAGTTTTCCAGCGTCTCAGCCGAGGGCAGTTCATATCGAGCAACAGCATCGATGCTGACACGCGTGCTATCTACAACGATATTGAAGAGAACCAGCAGGAGTATGAAGACTATTTCAGCAAGATAGACTTTCAACTCAGCAGTGGTGACGGTTTCTACTATTTCAGTCGCAAGGAAGCCAAGGTAATAACTGAAAACAAGCTGCAGTCGCTATTCTCGTGGATTGACTATTTGGACTTTCTGAAGACATACGATACAGCGTTTGATGCTGGCACCCAGTTCAGTCTGGTACAGATGGAGGTGAGACTTGCCACCATACCTGGTCTGAAAGAGAAATTGATACAGATGTTTCCTGACAAAACGTCGAACCGCCAAAAACTGGAGGCACTTGCAGGAACTCTGGAGAACATGGGCTTTGCTGAACTGGTAAACGAGGCTGATGGTACCTATCAGGTGACCAAAGCCTTCCATTACATTGAACAAATCATTCTTTGTATAAACATAGACGAAGACGTAAAAGATGAGATACCTCAATAAAATCATATTTATTAATAGTGCCCATGTGCCATACGCTGAGATCAAACTCGATGGCAACGTACATTTCATTGGTACACAGGGTGTGGGTAAATCCACTCTGCTTCGTGCAATCTTGTTTTTCTACAATGTGGACAAGAGCAAACTTGGCATTAAAACGCAAGCTGGTCAGAAAGGCTACGATGAATTCTACTTGCCACACCAGAATTCGTACATCATTTATGAAGTGTGCCGCGAAACTGGAAAATTCTTCGTTATGACCTTCTTGTCGCATGGACGTACTGCCTTCCGAATTGTGGATTGCGCCTACAATAAGCGGTTCTTTGTGGAAGAGGATGGTAGTGTTCGTTATGAATGGGGGCGCATCAGTGAACAGATAGGCGCCCGGATTTATAAAAGCAATATTATCCGAGGCTATGAGGAGTTTCGCGACATCATTTACGGCAACAGCCAGCAAGTGGCAAAAGAGTTGCGCAGGTTCTCATTGATGGAGAGCACGAAATACCGTCAGGTGCCGTTGACCATACAGAATATATTCCTGAATCAAAGCCTGGAGTCGCGAGTAATCAAGGACACAATTATCGACTCGATGGATTTCGCAAGCGACGATATTGATTTAAATCGCTACCGCGAGGAGGTGAAGAACTTCCGTCAGCAATATGAGGACATCTGGAAATGGTATAAAGTTGAAAGGAATGGCAAGGTGAAGGTGAAGACGGATGCCGATGCTGTTATAGAAAATTATACGGATTACGAATTTGTTCGTAAATTGATTACGGAACTTTGTGGTCAGTTGAACCATGCGCTGAGGCGTGACACCAATCGATTGCCTGTATTGGCTGAGAAAGAGTCAAATTGCAGCACGGAACTCTCTCGGCAGAAGCGCTTGTTGGGTGAAGAGGAAGGGAAACACAAAGCAGAGACCACAAAACTCAATCAGGAGGACGGAGCCTTGAAATTCTTCCTTGACCAGGTGAAAACAAAACGCCAACACTATGCGGAAATCGGTGTAGAGAAGATTGCCGCGCGCATCGGGAAGGAAGGCGAACTAAAGATTCAACAGCAGAGTCTGAAGCATCAGGAAGAGACCCTGACAAGCAAGAACCAAAGCGTAAAATATAAGTATGATGCGTTGATTCAGAAGGTTGACAATCAATTGCGTGAGTATGATCTTCAATCCCAGAAACAGCTCAACGACTTAGACAGACAGCGTATAGAAGTAGAAAGCCGCTTGCAGGCAGAAACCAACGGAAAAGTAGAGAATACGAGAAGTCTGTATGAGCAGAAGTTAACAGACAATCAGAGATTATTGGACGATGCCCATACAGCAGAGAATGACATCAAACTGCAAACCCAGCGCGCTCAACAGTCTAATCCGTACAAAGACGAGATGGACGAGCAGGAGCGGAAACTGAAGGTTTGGGGTGAGAAACGACTAACATTGTTTCAAGAGTCTTCTGATAAACAGAAAGATATAGACCGCATACTTAATGATGTGGCTTTGCAGCGTAAGGATTTGGAGACGGCATGTGATAAAGATGTTGCAACTATAGAGAACAACATCAAACTGGTTACAGACGACATTTTGAAACTTGATGACATGCTTGGCCGCCAAAAGGATTCGTTTATTGAATGGTTAGGCGAGAATGTTGATGGTTGGGAGGAAAATTTCGGCAAGGTGCTTGATGAAGATGCCATACTATATAATACTTCACTCAACCCTCACAAGTCAACATCTACTGACACTATATACGGTGTAAAGATTGACACATCCAATATCGAGAAGACCATCAAGACGCCCGATGAATTGAGGAGCCAGAAAGCATCGTTGGAACTGAAAGTGGAGGAACTGAAAAAGAAGATTACATTTCGCAAACAGCAGTTAGAAACGGATATTGTAGAACAGGAACGTAACCCCAGTTCTCAGTTGAAGCAACTGCGCAAGGACAAGATGAACCTCGATGTAGAATATAACCAGATTCCGCATCGCATTGATGTGATTCAGAAGGAGAAAGCTGCGTCAGAAGAGAGACTGAAGAAATGGCGCGATGGCGAGTTGGAACAGCTTCAGAAAAGACAGGGAGAAGTCAGAAAAGAAATCGAGAGACTTGACAAACAGAGAGAGATGTTAACGAATCAGCGCGATAAAGCTCTGCAAGAACTGCACACGTCATTCGACAAACAAAAGAAAGAATTGCTGGCTGCCTCTGACCGACAAAAGGCAAGCATACATGCGGATCTGAAGAAAAAAGAGCATGATTCCACTCTGCGTAAAGGAGAACTACAGGCTCAGATGGATGCAGAACTGAAAGGATTTGGTGTGGATGTAAACCTGTTGGCAGAAATCCGCCGGCAACTGCAGAAGGTTTCTGACGAACTAAGATACATAGACGAGCATCGGGCGGACTATATTTCGTGGCAGAATGATAAGCGCGAATATTTTGATTACGAACAGCAGAAGAGGGATGAACGCAAGCAGGTGAGACAAAAGATAGATGACCTGCAAGACAAATTTCAGAGGCGTAAGCAGCAGTATGACGAGAAAATATCTTCACTCTCAACAACGCTCCGATCATTGCAAGAAGAACAAAAGAAATTGAATGAGGCAATAGAAAAGGCTCGCGCTTTTAAGGGTAACCCATCCTGTCCTCCAAATCTATCAGCAGCAGGCGAAATAGAAACAGTTAATCCCCTAGCGGAAATCCTGGAAGAACTGCGCGACCAGATTGCATCTCAGCAACGTAAGTTTGAAGATTTCAAACAGGCCGTCATTAGGTTTAAGGGTAATTTCTCACCACAGAACACTTTCTACTTCCGGACGGAGTTCAACTCCGACAATGATTATACGGAATTTGCTGCTGAACTGAATGAATTCATTAGCAACAATAAGATTGAACAATATCGTGTGCGCACCAGTCGCCAGTATGCTACTATCATCAAGCGTATCGCTAAGGACGTTAGCGACCTGAGTCAGCACAAGTCTGACATCGAAAGAACAATCCTCGACATCAACCGCGATTTCCGAGAGAATAATTTCGCCGGTGTTATCAAGGAGATTGAACTGCGTGCTGTGGAGAGTAATGATCGCCTCATGCAGCAACTGCTGAACATCAAGCATTTTGATGACGAGCATGGTTATGACATCGGACAGCTGAATTTGTTCACCGATGAAGATAATTTGAACCGCACCAACGAACAAGCCGTCAAACTACTGATGATGCTCATCGAAATGATGGACGCTGAACAGAAACGCGAACGGATGACGCTGGCAGACTCCTTCAAACTGGAATTCAAGGTCAAGGAGAATGACAATGACACCAACTGGGTGGAGAAACTCTCAAACGTGGGATCTGACGGTACGGACATCTTGGTCAAAGCGATGGTGAACATCATGCTTATCAATGTCTTCAAGCGCAAAATCTCCCGCAAATTTGGCGACTTTAAGCTCCATTGCATGATGGACGAGATTGGCAAACTGCACCCCAATAATGTGGAAGGTATCCTGAAGTTTGCTAATGTTCGCAACATCAATCTCATCAACTCTTCGCCCACCACCTATAATGCTCAGGCATACAAATACACCTATTCTCTTTGCAAAGACGAGAAGAGCAATACCGTGGTTAAAACGCTGCTGACAATAAGATGAAAAAGACCGCCATACTCATAGAGAAACTGATTCGGCTGGCCAATGGCGACGTCCTGCCTGCCAGCAGTCTGAAGGGCGACTGGTTTGAACAGATGCAGGAAGACGGCATCCTTCTGGCTACAGCACACGGTAGCCGCAAGAGTCTGAGGGCATCAGACGGAATATCTTTCCGCCAGTATGTTGCTAGTCAATTCGACATCTACGACCTGGAACAAACACGGAGAGCCTTTTCTGACGAAGATGCCAGCAGAGCCTCTTTGGTGGCTGCCACTGGCGACAGTAAGTTCCTTTCACGTAGAACTTTCACGGGTTTTCTTGTGAATAGCTATCAGCCCATTACGGCTGTCCTCAACGGACAAGAGATAATAATTCATCCCACTGAAGGCTGTTTCATGTTCATTGCCGACTATCAGCATTTCACCATTCCACAGGATGTTGTCGTTGTTGGAGTGGAGAACGCAGAGAATTTCCGATATGCTGCATTGCAGAAATATCTCTTTGCGCGATATGGACGCGTACTTTTCGTATCCCGTTATCCTCAAAACCAAAATAAAGATCTTATCAAATGGCTACAGTCCATACCTAATCAATACGTCCATTTTGGAGATTTGGACTTGGCTGGTATCGCCATTTATGAGAGTGAGTATTACCATCACTTGGGAAATAAATCATCATTATTCATACCTGATGATTTTGAGCAAAGGATTTCGAATGGGAATACAGAACGCTATAATGTTCAGTTGCCTCAGTATGGTAAAATGAAGGTTGAAGACAAAAGAGTGCAACCTCTATTAGACAGCATCCACTTGCACCACAAAGGATATGACCAGGAAGGATATATCAAGAAAAAAAATAAAGAATATGAACGAAGAGCAGAAATACATTGACTTTGAAGCTTACGAACGTGTGTCAGAGCCACATAAACGTGAGCGAGTTTCGGCTTGGCGTACAGCAATAGGACTTCAAGACGTAGATGGGCTTTGCGTGTTTGAGTATTTGAAGGAAATAGCAGTAAAGCACATTGAGGGTGACATCACCATTGATGAGGTGAGAGAACAACTACAGTCTTATTATGTGAATAAGACTACGCATGATGCTGACGATGCAGAAAAGGAAGAGGCTGACCGTGTGGCTGCAAACATCACGAAGCTTCTAAATGAAAAATCTTTTTCATTGACTCCTTTAGAGTTTTTGAACATCCATCGTCATCTATTTGAGGGCGTCTTTAAGCATACTGGTGAGATACGTCCCTATGATATCTGTAAAAAGGAATGGGTATTACAAGGCGATACAGTTGTATATGGTCGTGCAGTAGACATCCATGAAGCATTAAAAAAAATGACATACAGACCGAACGGGATTTCAGTTATAAAGGCTTGACTACAGATGAGATTATCTCACATGTTGTGGACTTCGTGACTTTGTTATGGCAGAACCATCCGTTCCGTGAAGGAAATACGCGAACAACTGCTGTTTTCGTTATCAGATATCTCCGTTCTTGTGGTTTCAAGGTAAACAATGAGTTGTTTGCAGACAATTCCTGGTACTTCCATAATGCCCTTGTACGTGCCAATTATAGTAATCCCCAGAAAGGCATACAGCCAGACAAGTCTTTCCTTGTAAAGTTTTTCCGTAATTTGCTGCTCGGAGAAAACAATGAACTGAAGAATCGATATATGCTGATTGGGTATAAGGATGACGAGAACGCCACCCATACAACTCACCCATGCAAGTTCAGAAAATATACAACCATCGTCAGATAACGTGAAACGATTAGTATTGGCAATTGGTAAAGAAGAAATGAGTGCTAAAAGAAGTATGATGGAAGCTGCAGGTTTGAAGAACCGTCCCAACTTATGGATTATTCTCTCACACCAGCAATAAGAAAAGGATTCGTGTGTATGAAGTACCCTGCCAATTCCCATCATCCCCGTCAACGTTATTTGTTGACGGTAAAAGGATTGATGTTGTTGGATGGAAATAATAGTTAAGAACCAATCATGTCAAAAGCAACAGTAAAGAAAATACTCATGTCCATGCCAAAGGAAGAAATCATTGGTATGGTTTTGGAGATGTATGATGCTCGCAAGGAAGCGAAAGAGTACTAGAGGTCTTTGCAAATCCAGACGAAGATGGTAAACTGGAAGAGTATAAGAAGATTATTGCAGAAGAGTTTTATCCATCAAGAGGAAGACTGGAACCAAAGACCAGATTTTCTGTTTGCCGTAAGGCAGTCTCAGACTACAAAAAACTAAAGCCCTCTCCGGACAAACTGGCAGACTTGATGCTTTGCTATGTTGAGAATGCCTGTCAGTTTACATACGACTATGGAGATATGTGGAAGTAATATTATACTTCTGTGGAGAATAACTTCGATAAGACGATGGCATTTATTGCCAAGAATAATATGCAGGAGCATTTCAAACCACGTCTGAAACAATGTGTGGAATGGGCTTCACCATGTGGCTGGGGATTTGCCGATACTATTGCTGACATATATTACGAGCACTTCCCTGAAGGAGATTGAGCGTAAGATGAATAAGTGTCCTCTTCCATCTTCTCTGCTTTAGGTGAGAGGCTCCAAAGTGCAATCTAAAGTTAGCTCATCGGATAAGTCTAGGGGGATGCTTCTTTAATTCGCCGACGAAATTCTACTTTTCGGTTCTTGTTCTGCTTCAACTGATATTGGATCATTGTGCTTGATTGGTGCTGATGGTTATGCTTCATGCCTGCCCGCTCTCGTCCCCTTGGCCTCCCGGACAAGCCGTGACGGCGATGTGTCAATGGGCTTTTTGTATGCAGTGCAAATTTATCAAGTCATTCAAGGGTAGCAACCAAGTCATTTAAGGGTAGTAATCAAGTCATTTGCGAGCGAAAACAAGTCACTTGCGAGGGGGCAAAACCGCTTCGGAACAGGGGGGCGACTCTTTAGGGCAAGTCGAAGAGGTGGCTCTGGAAAAAAGTTCTTCCTTTTCAGAATCGCTGACTTATACGCTTGCCCCCTTAGATTTATCGGACAGCAATAGACCCTAATAAAGTTTTCAAGAAACAGGTGTTTTACCCGTCACACTCTACGCAGGCATGCATCTGGGCAATCCCCCTGCCCCCGAGGCTCGCAAGTGACTTGTTTTCATTTGCAAGTGACTTGATTATTACCTTTAAGTGAGTTGATAAATTTGCCCTGCATGCCCAAAAGCCAGTTGGCACGTCGTTGCCACGGCCTGTCCAGGAGGCCAAGAGAATGAGAGAGGGCAGACATGAAGTATGTCGTCAACACCAATCAAGCACAATGCCCCCAAAAAAATATCAGTTGAAGCAGAACGAGAAGCGGAAGGTAGACTTTTATTGATGAATTAAACCCTAATGACGACCGATTTGGGATAAACAGATTCGTAAAAAAGGAAAGTGCACAATCACAAATGGACTGTACACTTTCCTTGTTGTTGCTTCAGAAGGTAATGTTATTTAACCTCCTCGAAATCTGCGTCTTGTATATTGCTATCCTTGCTGTTTGAGGAACTTTGCTGAGACTGCTGGCCGGCTTGGACATCTGCACTGGGTTGAGGACCTGCCTGCTGTTGTGCTGCATACATCTTTTGTGCAGCATTGTTCAGTTCTGCGATGGCGGCATCTACGGCTGCAACATCCTGTGCCTTATGTGCTGTCTTCAGTTTCTCAACGGCTGCTTCTACTTCGGCTTTTACGTCAGCAGGCAATTTGTCACCACTTTCCTTCAGCATGTTTTCTGTCTGGAAAATCATGGAGTCGGCCTGGTTCATCTTGTCAACCTTTTCGCGTTCCTTCTTGTCTGCGTCTGCATTTGCCTCAGCCTCAGCCTTCATGCGCTCGATTTCTTCCTTGGAAAGACCCGAAGAAGCCTCAATGCGTATGGTCTGCTCCTTACCTGTGGCCTTGTCCTTGGCTGATACCTTCAGAATACCATTGGCATCAATGTCGAAGGATACTTCAATCTGAGGCACACCACGGCGGGCAGGAGCAATACCTTCAAGGTTGAACTGACCTACGCTCTTGTTCTGGCTTGCCATTGGACGCTCGCCCTGAAGCACGTGGATGGTGACTGCTGTCTGGTTGTCTGCGGCAGTGGAGAACACCTCACTCTTGTGGCAGGGAATGGTGGTGTTGGCCTCAATGAGTTTGGTCATTACACCGCCCATGGTCTCAATGCCCATTGACAATGGAGTCACATCGAGCAGTACGATGTCGCTCTTGTCACCTGTGAGCACAGCTCCCTGAATGGCAGCACCTACGGCCACTACTTCATCGGGGTTCACGCCTTTGCTGGGCTCCTTGCCAAAGAAGTCTGCCACCAGTTTCTGTACTGCGGGGATACGGCTGGAACCACCCACAAGTATTACTTCATCTATGTCGCTGTTGGAGAGACCTGCATCGCGCATGGCGTTCTGGCAAGGAATCTTACATGCCTGAATGAGGCTGTCTGCCAATTGCTCGAACTTTGCTTTTGTCAGGGTCTTCACCAAGTGCTTGGGCACACCGCCTACAGCAGTGATGTAAGGCAGGTTGATTTCAGTGGTTGTGCTGCTTGACAATTCAATCTTAGCCTTCTCGGCAGCCTCTTTCAAACGCTGCAGTGCCATGGGGTCTTGCTTCAGGTCAATGCCTTGCTCAGCCTTGAACTCTTCTGCCAACCAGTCTATAATGACCTGGTCGAAGTCGTCCCCCCCCAGATGTGTATCACCATTGGTGGACAAAACTTCAAACACACCGCTTCCGAACTCAAGAATTGATATGTCGAATGTGCCGCCTCCAAGGTCAAACACCGCAATCTTCATGTCCTTGTGAGCCTTGTCCACTCCATAAGCCAATGCTGCAGCAGTGGGCTCGTTGACAATACGCTTCACGTCCAGACCTGCAATCTGTCCGGCTTCCTTTGTTGCCTGACGCTGAGAGTCTGAGAAATAGGCGGGCACTGTAATCACAGCCTCCGTCACCTCTTGACCCAGGTAATCCTCTGCAGTCTTCTTCATCTTCTGCAGAATCATGGCGCTAATCTCCTGCGGAGTATACTGGCGTCCGTCAATATCAACCCTAGGAGTGTTGTTGTCACCACGTACCACAGAATAGGGTACACGTGCAATTTCCTTCTGTACCTGGTCGTAGGTTTCGCCCATGAATCTCTTGATAGAGAAGATTGTCTTCTTGGGGTTGGTGATGGCTTGGCGCTTGGCTGGGTCTCCCACCTTACGTTCGCCGCCATCCACGAATGCTACGATTGAAGGAGTTGTGCGCTTGCCTTCGCTGTTGGCAATCACTACGGGCTCGTTGCCCTCAAACACTGATACGCAAGAGTTTGTCGTACCAAGGTCTATACCAATAATCTTTCCCATAATTATGTATCTTTTATTTGTTTTATTCGTTGATTACGTTTTTTGTGCCACTTCGCACACCTATAATGTCACAAACGATGTGCCAAAGCGGGTGTCATGCATGGAAAAGTGCCTTCCCCTGTCCGATGCGTCATGTACCATGTCGCCTATTCTGCCAACCTGTCACATTTTCCTGTCACGCTATACATATTATATATAAGAAACCGGAGCGTGTGCGCGATACTTCACGCTCCGTTCCGGCTTCCTGTTATCTTATGGCATTTGCCTTGCTCAGGCTAGTGGCTTTGCGCCTTACTGCATGCCTTCTTCAATGATTTCTTCTGCGTCCGGCGTTCCGTTCATGGCTCTGGCAATCTTGTCTGCCAGTTCTTCTGCCAGTTCGGGGTTGTCTTTCAGCAATGCTTTTACGCCTTCGCGTCCCTGCCCCAGTTTGCTACCTCCGTAACTGTACCATGAACCGCTCTTTTCAATGACACCGAACTTCACGCCCAGGTCTACTATTTCTCCAATCCGGCTGATTCCTTCGCCGAATGTAATCTCAAATTCGGCCTTGCGGAATGGAGGAGCCACCTTGTTCTTTACCACCTTTACGCGAACCTCGTTGCCCAGGATGTTGTCACCGTCCTTGATGGCTGTACCCTTGCGGATGTCCAGTCGCACGCTGGCGTAGAATTTCAAGGCATTTCCTCCAGTGGTGGTTTCCGGGTTGCCGAACATCACTCCGATTTTCTCTCTCAACTGGTTGATGAAGATGCAGGTGGTATTTGTTTTGCTGATGGTGGCTGTGAGTTTTCTGAGTGCTTGGCTCATCAGACGGGCTTGAAGGCCCACCTTGTTGTCACCCATGTCTCCCTCAATCTCTGCCTTAGGAGTCAGGGCTGCCACAGAGTCCACCACTACAATGTCGATGGCTGCGCTTCTTATCAGTTGGTCTGCAATCTCCAAGGCCTGTTCACCGTTGTCTGGTTGTGAGATGAACAGGTTGTCCACGTCAACTCCTAACTTGGCTGCGTAAAAACGGTCGAAGGCATGTTCGGCATCAATGAAGGCTGCTATGCCTCCTGCCTTTTGTGCCTCTGCTATGGCATGTATGGCTAGGGTGGTCTTTCCTGATGATTCCGGGCCGTAAATCTCGATGATGCGTCCCTTGGGATAGCCTCCTACGCCCAGTGCGTAGTCCAGTGAGATGCTTCCGGTGTGAATCACTTCCACGTTTTCAATCTGCTCGTCACCCAGTTTCATCACAGAACCTTTGCCGAAGTCTTTCTCTATTTTGCTTATTGCAGCCTGAAGTGCCTTCAGTTTTGCTGCATTGTCTTCTGTTGCCATTATTCTTACTTTAATAAGGTATATGTTTGTTCTTGTTTCCTTTTGTTCAGAGTTCCAAATCGGTGTCGTGCAACTCATGCCAAGGCAGCCCTTGCTTGTTCAGTTGCTCCATGAATGGGTCGGGATCGAACTCTTCCACGTTATGCACTCCCGGCTTCTTCCAGATACCCTTCATGAACATCATGGCACCTATCATGGCCGGTACTCCTGTGGTGTAACTTACTCCCTGCATGCCGGTTTCCTCATAGGCAGCCTGGTGGGAGCAGTTGTTGTAGACATAATATGTATGTTCTTGGCCGTCCTTCAGTCCGCGGATGCGGCATCCGATAGATGTTTCTCCGTCATAGTTCTCACCCAGGTCCTGTGGGTTGGGCAGCACGGCCTTGAGGAACTGCAGGGGCACAATTTTCACCACCTCTTCTCCTGTGCCATCGGCCTTGGGAGCCTTGTATTCCACCTCGTCAATGCGGGCCATGCCGATGTTTTGAATAACGTCAAGATACGTCAGATACTGCTGTCCGAAAGTCATCCAGAAGCGTGCCCTCTTGATGGTTGGGTAATTGATGACCAGCGATTCTATTTCTTCGTGGTGCAACAGGTAACTCTCCTTAGGGCCGATGCCGGGGTAGGTGAGTGGCTTGTGTATTTCCATCGGCTCCGTCTCAATGTATTGGCCGTTCTCCCAATAGAGTCCCTTCTGGGTAATCTCGCGGATGTTGATTTCCGGGTTGAAGTTTGTGGCGAAGGCCTTGTGGTGGTTGCCGGCATTGCAGTCCACAATGTCAAGGTACTGGATTTCATCAAAATGATGCTTGGCTGCGTATGCAGTGAAGATACTTGTCACGCCTGGGTCAAAGCCGCAGCCCAGGATGGCTGTCAGGCCGGCCTTTTCAAAGCGTTCGCGGTAAGCCCATTGCCAACTGTATTCAAAGTGCGCCTCATCCTTGGGTTCGTAATTGGCAGTGTCCAGATAGTTGCATCCAGTCTTCAAGCAGGCCTCCATGATGGTCAGGTCCTGATAAGGCAGAGCTAGGTTCATGACCAGTTCGGGCTTGTAGTCCGACAGGAGCCTTACCAGTTGCTCCACGCTGTCTGCGTCCACTTGTGCTGTCTGCACCTGCGTGCCGTATTTCTTGTTCAACACCTCAGCCAAAGCCTTGCACTTCTTCTCCGTGCGGCTGGCTATCATCACTTCAGTAAACACGTCTGAGTTTTGGCACACCTTGTGGGCTGCCACGGTGGCTACGCCTCCGGCTCCTATGATAAGTACTTTTCCCATATCTTTTTTGTTTCTTATTCTTTGTCTTTATTCTCTTTCCAGGTCTTCTTGGTAAAGTCCCATGGCATGCACCATGCTGAATCCCAGTACCACGTGTCCCGGTGTTCCCATCTGTTGTTCCATGTCCATGATGGTGAGGGGATGTTCGGGAACTTCTGTGGCAACCCTGTGCAGTTCTTGCAGATGTTCTCCCGCATCGGTTATCAGTGTCAGGCCTCCCTTGCCCTTGTCCCGCAGGATGAAGAGTGCGGCCTGTATGGGCAGCGGCGCTCCTTCCACAATGTCTTCCTTCGCTGCACAACTTACCGAGAACTCAGCCAGCCCTGGCACGTCAAAGCCTTGCTGATTCAGTTCTTCCTTTATGTCCGAGGGAACGAAGTTTTCCAACTGTTTTTTTTCCGGGTTGTGGAAGATGCATACTTGCACCTCATTCTCGCCTTCCTGCAGCCCACAGTCCAGGGCGCAGCAGGTCAGCCAGTCTGCCAAGTCCAGCCTTGGCATGTCTCGGTGCAGCACTTCGGCATAGTGTTTCCGCAGTCTTGCGGCCACGGTTTCTGCATATTCGGCATCTACCAGAATGTAATGTCTGTTCTTTTCCTCTTTTCCCATATCTTATGCAAACATACGATGTTTTTTCGGGATGCAGCCTTTCGCCTGTCTATTTATTTACTTCTGTTGTCACAAAGGTGAGAAATTCGTCTGTGCTGTTTCCTGTTTCAAATCTCCTGGCCATGGTCAATGCTGTTGTTATAGGATAGATATCATTTCTTCCAAATAGTTGACTATTTCTATATCCTTGAATTCTTTGCCAGCCAGCGCCTTACAGGTATGTCATACAGTTTCAGACAAGCCCATGCCAGTGCGATGCTTGCTGCCACCACGACGAGTGCCATGGGCCATGTTTCGCCAAGCGTATATTGCTTGGTGTGCATCAGCCAGCGGTAGAAGGCGTACATGAGCGGGTAGTGCACGATGTAGAGAGGGAATGAGATGTCGCCGAGGAAAGTGCAGATGCGTGTGCTTATGCCGTCGGTGGTGGTACCGGATGCAGCCATCCATACAATCAGCGGAAATATGCCAATGATGCATACAGACTCAAACACCCCGTTCTAACTCCAAGGTTCTCCGCCTTCAATATAAGGCACATGGAAGAGCACGAGCAATATGGCTGTGCATATCCAGAATGCTCCGCTTATCTTCATCGGCTTGAATACGCGCGACATGAGGATGCCTGACGTGAAGGGGCAGAGCATGCGCAGCGAACCACCGATAAGGTTAGGTGTGTCTATGGTCCATCCCACGCCGATGGAGCCATAACCCGACTGGTCGGTCACAGCAAACCATGCCAGTGCGCAGGCGAGTATGGCGGCGACACAGGCAAGCCATCGAGTGCTGAGTCTCCGTATGAAAATGGCATACAATATATTGCCCACGTATTCAAAAAAGAGTGACCAGCACGGACCATTGAGCGGAAACATCTCACCGTTGCCTCTTACTTCGCGCGGCATTCCTGGCACGGCTGGCAGCATAAGCCATGCTGCCCCAAGAGCCAGGAGTGAGAGCCCCAGCCCTGCACTCGTTCCGTCCCATCGCTCAAATCCGGTGATGGCAAACGAGATGAAGCCAATCAGTGCTCCCATCATCACCATCGGGTGAAGACGTATGAGGCGGCGGTGGAAGAAAGATGCGGTTGTGAGCGAACGGTTCCAACGATCATCATAGGCGTAACCGATGACAAATCCTGAGAGGATGAAGAAAAAGTCAACGGCAAGATAACCGTGATTGATGCCATCGATTACGGCCTTGCCTGCGGCGAACTGGAATCCCTCGAATATGTGATACCATACCACCAAGAGCGCGGCAACGCCGCGCAACCCGTCGAGCAGTGCATAGTGGGGCTTGGAGTCAGAAAAGGACATTCTCTTGTATTTTGTGCAAACGTAGTCTTATTTATATTGCATGCCCAAGTATCTTATATTGTTTATCGAAGTGTTATATATTGTTTGGGCGTTTGTCTTAAGGTACTTTTTGTCGGCATTTATATTGCTTTATGGGCGGAGTTCAGAACTCAAAGCCGAACTTGAAGCCGATGTTGTGCAATGTGGTTCGGTATTTGAACATGAAATATTGGGAGTCAAACACGTCTCCGTATTTTTCCTTGTGGGTGTACAGCGTATAGGCAAATGCGAAGTCTATGGCAAACCTGCGTGCCACGGGCATGCTTACTCCGATGGAGGGTTCTACGTAGCCCCCTTTGAAGTCACCCACGGTGCCACCACCCTTAAAGTCCAGGTAGGGACTTATCTGTTTGTTGAGGAAATTGAACCGTGCTTGGCCAAAGATGGGGGCAATGACAGTGGCTCCGTCATAAGCAGATGACGAGGACAAGTTCACCCCGATGCCGGCTCCCACGAATGTCTGTGGGTTGATTTGGATGCCGTGAGACGTGGTGAGGTTAAATGAGGTGGAACTTTCTCCTTCAATGAATGACGAGCCAAGCCCCACGTCGGCAAATCCCTTGTAAGCCATGTGTCGGTCTCTGAATTCGCTCTGTGCAAATGCTGATGTGCAGATGCATGCCATGAAGGCCAGGAAAAGGATTTTCTTCATAATCATTATTTTTCTATTTGTTCTTTTTATATGATTTTTGCACGGCGTTATATGGCGCGTCTCGCATGTCCTCCTGTCCCTGCACGCCCATTGATTCGCGCGCGTCGGCAGAGAAATCCTTGTTGTGTGTCTCGCTATAGCGCACGTAGTATCTTGTGTTGCGGGCCTCTTTGCACACCTTGCTAATCTTTTGTCCCTTACATCCTGTCTTCACCTTTTCCTCAATTTCGCAGGCCCGGTAGTTGGCGAAGTGTGAGACGTGGAAGTCATGGGTGACACTTTTGGCTTCCCCTTGCTCGCCTATTCGATAAGTGATGAAGTTGGAAAATCGTAGCGGGCTGTTTGCCTCACTGTAGGTCATTTCCCTTGGCTTGCCTTTCTTTGGTATCAGTCTTGCCGAGCAGTCCTGTATCACGTCATCGGCTATGTTGTATTCATATATGCTTTTGCTGGCGTGCGGAGGAATGGCCACGATGTTTTTCTCCCAAGTGGTCGTATTGGAGGAAGTGCCTTTTGTGCTTGTGCTCACAAATGCCCCCCGAGGTGCCAAGCACCAGTGCCATGGCACCCTGTGCGAAAGCGTTGGACGAGGATGCCGATGAGCCCCTGTTGAAACTACGGTGCAGGTAATAGTCGTGTGCTGTGCCGTTTTGTACGAAGAAAGATTTAGCGAGGTCCAGATACATAATCTCTTCGGTCAGGTTCTCCACCATAAATCCAGCGTTGCCACCCTCGGCCCACAAGGCATAGGTGATGCGGCATAGTCCATCGTCATACACATAATTATTCTGCTGCACAGGCAGTGTGCTTTGCACATCTACTACCTGCACATATCCCGTTGTGCTGCAAGCTGCAAACAGACTTGTTAATGTCAATAGGACAATTTGATTTCTCATTATATATAGTTTGTTCTCTTAGGCAAAGTTACGGAAAATCTCTGGAATAACCTCGAAAAACGGGAGAAATGACGCTAAACGACTTAA
>JAHZGX010000011.1:183580-225567 GCA_019420585.1 Prevotellaceae bacterium | reverse complement strand
CCGCTCCACCGCCGCCGTACCTTTGCACCGTGTCCAAAAGCCCGTTGGCACGCCGTCGCCACGGTCTGTCCGGGAGGCCAAGGAGGCGAGAGAGAAGGGCAAACATGGAATATAAACATCAATCAAGCACAATGATCCAGTATCTTCCGGATAGCGGACGATAAAAATAGTATGATTTTGCCGAACTCACGCCAAACCTCAATCCTGAGACCTACAGAGAACGTCACTTCACTATCCGGTTTTTAGGAGCCCCATTTTTTTTGCGATTCAAAGATTTTACTTTAATTTTGCAACTTGTACGAATTTGGCAAACGCATGGGAACTCCCAAGAAAAATAGCAAGAAGAAAAGTGCATCCAAGGGACATGGTCACGGCCTGTGGGAGAGGATAGGTGGCTGGTACGGCAGGATGCGTTACGGCACGCACGAACTTTATCGGAGCGGGAAAGACGACTCTGAAATCATTGACAGCGAGCGGATGGACAGAAGGGCCAACAGGCGGTTTGTCTGGGGGATGCTTGTCATCGTGCTGGCATTGTACATTCTAATGGCAACATTTTCCCATCTGTTCACCGGGAAAGCCGACCAGTCTCTGATAGGTGACCCATCGGGTACCGCTGCCAACTGGATGGGCAAGTTAGGATGGCGCCTCTCCCGCTGGCTGATGGACGATTCCTTCGGTGTTTCCGGCATCATGATACCCATCTTCCTGCTGGCTATGGGGGTACGCACGACGGGCATCATAAGGGTACGCCTGCACAAGTGGTTTATCAACTGCATGATAATCATGATATGGAGTTCGGCCTTCCTGGCCTGTCTCACCCATTATGTGCCATCCCTTGACAGCAGTTGTGTTCCCTGGGGAGGCAGTATCGGCCACCGGGAATATGAGACGGCCGTGTCCGAAGTGGGCACAGCAGGGTGCATGATAATCCTGCTGCTGACAGCCGTCCTTTATCTCTTCTATCTGAGTGAAGAGGCCATTACGTCTTGCCGGAATGTGGTTACGCGCACTTGTGCAAGGGCTGGAAAGTCCGATTCCAACGATGGCAATCCTTCTACAGACCCAGAAGAAAGCCCCTCTGCAGTCAATGAGAATACCCCGGAGAGCGGAGGACCTTCCGAACCATTCTCCGATGATCCAGCGCAGACAGCCACGGTGCTGACCTTTGACTTGCAGTCGGCCGGGGAAAGGAAGGCTGAAGAAAGTGAGGACAAGGTGCAGGAGACCGAGGGAACTGCCATCCCCTTTGAAGTGAACCATCCTACCGATGAAAAGGTGACCACCGAAGTGACGGAGGAGGAAAAGGAGTCTGCAGATAACATGAAGATCGTCATTGGCGAGGAACCCGAGAAGGCGAACCTGCAAAAGGACGGTGCCTTGGAGATTTACGATCCCAAGAAAGACCTTGAGTTCTACAAGTACCCCACCCTTGACCTGCTGAAGCATTATGCTGCGGGAACGGCCGGAGTGGACATGGAAGAGCAGAGGCGCAACAAGGAGAGAATACAGGAAGTGCTCAGGAACTTCGGCGTGGAGATTTCGAGTATATCAGCCACCGTGGGACCCACCATCACGCTCTATGAGATAAAGCCTGCTCCCGGAGTACGCGTGAGCAAGGTACGCAATCTGGAGGACGACATTGCACTGAGCCTGAGCGCGCTTGGTATCCGCATCATTGCGCCCATCCCGGGCAAGGGCACCATAGGCATAGAGGTACCGAACGCCCGTCCGCAAATTGTGTCCATGGAGAGCATCATCAACAGCCGCAAGTTCCAGGAAAC
The DNA here is from genome assembly GCA_019420585.1 of Prevotellaceae bacterium. Lineage (GTDB taxonomy): Bacteria > Bacteroidota > Bacteroidia > Bacteroidales > Bacteroidaceae > Physcousia. The sequence continues at coordinate 223,783 of JAHZGX010000011.1, read as the reverse complement.
CGATTATGAGTTGCCCATAGCCTTGGGAAAGACCATCACCAACGAGGTCTTCATGGCGGATCTGGCCAAGTTGCCGCATCTGTTGGTGGCAGGAGCCACGGGACAGGGCAAGTCCGTGGGTTTGAATGCCATCATCACCTCGCTTTTGTACAAGAAGCATCCTGCGGAACTCAAACTGGTCATGGTGGATCCCAAGAAGGTGGAGTTTGGCCTGTACAACCCCATGGTAAGGCACTTTCTGGCACAGGTGGAGGGTACGGAGGAAACCGAGGAGCCCATCATCACGGACGTGAAGAAGGTGGTGCAGACCTTGAAGTCGCTCTGCCTGGAAATGGACAAGCGCTATGACCTGCTGAAGATTGCCCATGCCAAGAACCTGAAGGAGTATAACCAGAAGTTCCGTAACCGCCAACTCAATCCCAACAACGGGCATCGCTTCCTGCCCTACATCGTGGTCATCATCGATGAATTCGGCGATCTTATCATGACTGCCGGCAAGGAGATAGAGATGCCCATCGCACGCATAGCACAGTTGGCACGTGCCGTGGGCATACACATGATAATCGCCACCCAAAGACCCACCACCAACATCATCACGGGAACCATCAAGGCCAACTTCCCCGCACGCATGGCTTTCAAGGTAAGCAGTGCCGTGGACAGCAAGACCATACTGGACCGATCGGGAGCCAACCATCTGGTGGGAAAGGGCGACATGCTTATCATAAACGGCAACGAGCCCGTGCGTGTGCAGTGTGCCTTTGTGGATACCCCGGAGGTAGAGAATATAGTGTCCTTCATAGCCCAGCAGCAAGGGTACCTTACGCCCTTCCCCCTGCCCGAGGTGCCCATGGACGAGGAAGAGGCGGCCGGCAGTTCCGGCATGGACACCATGCGCCTGGACAGCATGTTTGAGGAGGCCGCGCAGTTGATAGTCTCCTCGCAGCGCGGGAGCACCAGTTACATCCAGCAGGCACTGGAGGTGGGCTTCAACCGTGCAGGGCGCATCATGAAGCAACTGGAAATGGCCGGTATCGTGGGGCCGTCCAAAGGAAGCAAGCCCAGAGAGGTGTTGTGCTCCACCATGGATGAGTTGCAGTTTAAGATAGACAGCATCAAGAACAGATGACAACCACATTATAAATGTAAGAGAACCGACATGAGAAGAATCCTTTTCCTCATCTCCTGCATCCTGTGTATGGCCGCATCGGCTCAGGATGCCCGGAAAGTGCTTGATACCACGGCATCAAGAATCCGCAAGGGTGGCGACATACAGGTGAGTTTTACTGCCACTTCATTCCTGGGAAATGCAGAACAGGGCAAAACCGAGGGCACCATGCTGCTGAAAGGAAAGAAGATGCAGATGGACACTCCCGAGATGAAAACTTGGTATGACGGCAAGACCCTCTGGTCATATATGCCAGAGAGTGGCGAGGTCAACGTGACGACTCCTACGGAGAAGGAAGTCGCTGCCATGAATCCATATTCTTTCCTCAATGTATATAAGAAGGGCTACAAACTCAGCATGAAGGAAGGAAGTCTGCGAGGACAAGCCACCTATGAGGTGCACCTGCTGGCACGCTATGCCGGATATATGGCACAGGAAGTGTACATTGACATAAGGAAGTCAGACTATACTCCACTCTGTGTGAGAGTCAAACAGGATGACAATTGGCACCGTATAGCCATTCACAAATATACGAATGGCCTTAGCATTGATGATGGAGAGTTTCGTTTTGACCCTTCCAAATATCCTGATGCAGAAGTGATAGACCTTAGATAGACAAATAAGAAAGAGAAAAATGACAAATCACAGCAAGATTCTGATAATAGGAAGCGGCCCTGCAGGGTACACCGCAGCCATCTATGCGGGGCGGGCAGGGCTGGCTCCCATGATAATGGAGGGCATGCAGCCCGGTGGACAACTGACCATCACCACCCAGGTGGACAACTATCCCGGATTCAGTGAGGGCGTTGATGCCAACGAGTTGATGTACAGCATGCGCACCCAGGCGGAGTTTTTCGGTGCACAGATAAAGTCCTGCACAGTTGTTCGCGTGGAACTTGACGAGCGTCCTTTTCACGTATGGACCGATGATGAAGAGGAGTGGACTGCAGACACCCTGGTCATTGCCACGGGTGCCAGCGCCCGATACCTAGGACTGGCAGATGAGCAAAAGTATATGGGTATGGGCGTAAGTGCATGCGCCACATGTGATGGATTCTTCTACCGGAACAAGGTGGTGGCCGTGGTGGGAGGCGGTGACAGTGCCTGCGAAGAGGCTTCATACTTGGCTTCCTTGGCATCAAAGGTATACATGATTGTGCGTAAGCCTTACTTGAGAGCCAGCCAGATTATGCAGGACCGTGTGATGCAGACCCCCAACATAGAAATCCTCTTTGAGAACACCCCCACGGGGCTTTACGGAGAAAACGGCGTGGAGGGAGTACACTTGACTTACCGCGCGGGGGAAGCCAATGAGCACCGATATGACCTGGCCATTGATGGGTTCTTCCTTGCCATAGGCCACCGTCCCAACAGCAGTCTCTTCACCAAATGGCTGCCCACCGATGAGTCGGGCTATATACTGACTAGTGGTGACACGCCATGCACGCCGGTTCCCGGTGTCTATGCGGCCGGGGATGTGGCTGATCCGCATTACCGGCAGGCCGTCATTGCGGCTGCTTCCGGGGCAAAGGCCGCCATGGAGGCGGAGAAATACTTGAAAGCCAACAATATTTAATACATAATCAGGTGACGAGACTACAGAGAGGTCATCCATGTATGGGATACACATGCGCGTTTTCTCTGGTAAAGCGCATATACCTGATGAAACAACTAGGATGAATAAGATAAAATTATACCGACTGCTGCGAAAGCAGGACAGACTGAAGGACGAGCGCAACCCAATGTTTGACAAAAACCGCTTCATGAAGTTTCTGGGCGTGTTCATGTGGTTGTATTATGCAGCCTTACTTATTTTGTTGGGAGTAACATTACCTTTGGGCATGGCGGATACGTTCAATGGCGTTGCGGCCTTCCATGTGCTTGACGGCGGACTTGTGTATGTACTGGTGACGGACTTCTGGTGCCGTGCCTTGATGCAGGAAAGTCCTTCACAGAGGATTCGTCCTTATACCCTACTGCCTATCCGGCGGTCTTTCTTGCTGCATGTATACCTGTTGCGGTCCGGTTTCAGCCTGGGTAATCTCTATTGGATGTTCATGTTCGTCCCCTTTGGCTTGTGTTCTGTATATCCTTTGCTGGGATGGGGCGGCCTGCTGGGATGGTTGGCTGGATGGTGGCTCATGTGTGTCATCAACGGTTTTCTGTACCTCATGGTGCGAACCTTGTGCATGCGCCATATGGCATGGTGGTTGCTTCCTTTGGCCGTACATGCTGCACTGTTGTGCTCCATGCTTCTTCCCCACAGCAACTGGCTTGACATGCCCTGCACACAGGTCATGTATGCCTTTGCACGTTGCCAGGTGTGGGCTTTCCTGCTTGCGATTGCACTCCTGGCCTTGCTCTACAAATTATGTTACCTCCTGCAGGGAATAGTGGTGTACACTGAAATAAGCAAGGAAGAGGATGCTCCCGTAAAGAGCAACATGCAACTGGAGTTTCTCAACCGCTATGGTCAATTGGGTGAATACCTGAAACTGGAGATGAAGATGCGCCTGCGCAACAAGACACTCCGCTATCAGTTCATTATGGCATTGGCAGCCATGTTGCTGCTCAGCGGCATCCTGTTCTTCACAGATATTTATGACGCAGCCTTCATGAAGTCATTCATTTGCCTGTATGACTACCTTGTACCCAGTACTATCACCCTGGTGTGCATCATGTGCCATGAGGGTAACTATATCGATGCACTGATGAGCAGACGCAACAGCATCTACCAACTCCTGCGTGCCAAGTATATATTCAATGCCTTCATGACAATCCTGCCCGCCCTGCTGCTTATCCCCTTGATGATAACGGGAAAAGTATCCGTGTGGATGAACTTGGGCTATATGTTCTTCACACAGGGCGTTGTGGTGCCCCTGATATTCCAGTTGGCTGTCTACAACAACAATACCCTTCCCCTCAATGCCAAGGTCACCGGCAGCAAGCAAGGCAACACCATGCAGCAAATAGCCTCCATGGTGGCTCTGTTCGTGCCTATCGGAATAGAGAACCTGGGGCGTTTCGCTCTTGGTCAGATTGGGGGATACGTACTCATGATAGTGCTGGGCATCATTGGCATTGTCTCCATGCCCTTGTGGCTGCGGAGCACATATAACCGCATGATGGCCAGAAGGTACGTCAACATGGAGGGCTTCCGTGCCACACGCAATGACTGAGGCTGCCCTAAACAAGACCACTGGTTCCAGAAGCCCAGGAGAGCGTTTTACAGAATACAATACATAAAGACATATTATCAAAAGCATATACAATGAAGATTTTCATTAGCAACATCAAGAAGACATTCGGCCCCAAGGTGGCAGTCGACATAGAGGAGTTCCATACGAATGACGGTGAGATACTGGGACTTGTGGGTAACAACGGTGCAGGCAAGAGCACTCTGTTCCGCCTGATACTGGACTTGATAAAGGCCGACACCGGACATGTGCGCATGCAGTGCGGCGATGCCGATGTGGACGTAGCCGAGACAGAGCAGTGGAAAGACTGGACAGGAGCCTACGTGGACGAGGGTTTCCTCATCGACTATCTCACCCCTGATGAGTATTTCCAGTTCATTGCCAGCATTTCCGGACTCTCTCCCCAGCAGCTTACGGAGTATCTTGACACCTATCGCACATTTCTTGCCGGTGAGATACTCGGGCAGAAGAAACTCATCAGAAACCTCTCCGCGGGCAACAAGCAGAAAGTGGGCATCGTGGCGGCCATGCTTCTCCGCCCTCAGTTGCTTATTCTCGATGAGCCGTTCAACTTCCTTGACCCAAGCAGCCAGAGTGCCATGAAACACCTGCTTACGCAGTATAATCACGACACAGGCGCAACCATCTTGGTTTCCAGCCATAACCTGCAACACACGGTTGACATATGCCCGCGCATCGTACTGCTTGAGCACGGACACATCATCCGCTCTATAGACAACTCCAACGGTGAGGCGCAGAAGGAACTGGAGAACTACTTCCAGGTGACAGACTGACCGCATGTACCAACCGGCATCACATCCACACGTTCATCACTGCCGTCCATGAAACGTCTGTCCGCAAGGATTCCCCAGGGCATTCCCTGTCTGCTTGCACTCCTCATCCTCTTTGGCTACCTGTCTTCGGTAATGGGCTTGACCAACATGCTCAATACCATCATGAAGACAGCACACAACCTGTTGCTCAACACCGTGTTTTACCTTATGGGCATGTGCGTCATTACCGGTGCACTGGGCAAATTACTCAGTGAGTTCGGCGTGGTGGCTCTGTTGCAGAGGTTGCTCCGCCCTGTCATGCGTCCAATTTACAACTTGCCCGGCGTGGCGGTTCTGGGATGTGTGATGACCTTCTTGAGTGACAATCCAGCCATCATAACCCTGATAAAGAACAGGTATTTTGCCCGCTACTTTAAGAAATATCAGTTCATTTCACTGGCTAATTTCGGCACCTCCTTTGGCATGGGGCTGCTCGTTATTGTCTTTATGGTGGGACAAGGATACTTTTCTGCCCCCTTCATTGGGCTGGCGGGAGCCGTGGGAGGAGGTATCATAGCCACCCGTCTGATGCAGTACCTTGTATGCCGCTCCAATCCTGAATATCGTTATCAGGAGGCTGTGACGGCTGAAGAACTGCAGTCCGGTGAAGTACATGATGCCTCGCTCTCGGCTGGTGATGAGGGAGGCACGGTCAGTTCGGGCATCTTCATCCGTGTGCTGAGCGCCTTGCTCGAAGGTGGCAAGTCGGGAGTGGACATCGGTTTGGCCATTATCCCCGGTGTACTTATCATCTGTACGTTGGTCATGATGTTCACATTTGGCGGCAGTACTGAAGGAGTGGATGTAAACGGGCAAGAGATTGTGGTCTACTCGGGACAGGCTTACCAGGGTTGTGCCCTTCTGCCCCACTTGGCACAGAAAGCCAGTTTCTTGTTCCACTGGCTCTTTGGCTTTACTGCTCCCGAACTGATTGCCTTTCCTATCACAGCCCTCGGAGCCGTGGGGGCAGCACTGAGTCTCATACCTGAGTTTACACAGAAAGGCATCATGAACGACAATGCCGTGGCTGTATTTACTGCCATGGGTATGTGCTGGAGCGGCTTTATCTCCACCCATACCGCCATGCTCGATGCTATGGGATACAGGCGGTTCCTCACCCGCGACTTCCTAAGTCAGATTCTGGGGGGCATCTGTGCGGGCATCATTGCCCATTGGCTGTATGTGGCCATTGCCGCCATAGGCACCCTGCTTGCACCCTCCCCTGTGTGGCATACGCAAGTCCATGGCTGGAACAGCCTGAGTCTGGATGACACCTTTACTGCTGAACTTACTGCTTTCGATGACAGTTCCTATGTGGTAAATAACTGGTTTGGGCAGGTAGGCAGCGAGTTGCGTTTCCGAGTCAATCCTGCCGACAGCACCCTCATCATAACAAATTCCTATGCCAAGCAGGGTGATGAGTATTTCTTCGTACACATCAATCCCAAGGCACGCGGCCAGCAGCCATCCTATGCGGTGGTCTATCCCAAGAATCAGTTCTCGGAATGCGACCTCAAGGCCGGCAGCGGTTATCTGTATGCCTATACCTTTATATATAATGCCGATCGGCACGTGTTGGGAGAGGGTTACTACGAACTGACCTGGGGACAGCAGCAACGACAGACACGTCAAGTCGAGGAGGTCATACAGCACAACTTCCAAGTACAACGTGCACATGCCCTTCAGCAGGCCGACAGCATCATGCGTGAGCACTTGGCAGACAGCCTCATGCGGCTTCAGCAGTGAGTCCGAGGGGATGTGACTCTACATTCGTTGATGTCCTCAACCATGCTGTGGCACTTATTTCATGCTTGAATGTCAAAAATCCCGTGGGCATACATCTGCCCGCGGGATTTTTTTTTTAACTTTGTAAGCGTAAAGCGGTATTTCACACGTCAGAATAAGATTAAGAAACATAAACATACCTACATTTAATCATATCTACCACTAATGAAGATCAAATTTCTTTCTGCAGTGTTCGCTTGTATGTGCACTGCATCAACTTGGGCCGTTACCGAGCCTGTGGACATGGTAAATCCACTGACAGGAACATTGTCCAAGTTTGAGTTGTCAACGGGAAACAACTACCCCGTCATCGCCATGCCTTGGGGCATGAACTTCTGGACACCGCAGACCGGTCAGAACGGTGATGGCTGGCAGTACACTTACACTGCCGACAAAATCCAAGGCTTCAAGCAGACCCACCAGCCCAGTCCATGGATGAACGACTATGGCATGTTCTCGCTGATGCCTATCACCGGCAAAGTAACCTTCGATCAGGAGAAACGTGCCAGTTGGTTCTCACATAAGGCAGAGATAGCCAAGCCCTATTATTACCGTGTGTACCTGGCCGACTACGACATCACCACGGAAATTGCACCCACAGAGCGTGCCGCTATGTTCCGCTTCACCTTCCCCCAGGAGGAGATGTCCTACGTCATCCTTGATGCCTATGACCGCGGATCCTATGTGAAGGTGCAGCCCGAGAAGAACCGTATCGTGGGTTACACGACGCGCAACAGCGGCGGAGTGACGGCCGATTTCAAGAACTGGTTCGTGATTGACTTCGGCAAGCGTGCGTTTGACTACGTGGCAGTTACCGATGGTCAGGAAATCCGCAAGGGTGATACGGAAGCCAAGGAGGAGCATGCAGGAGCCATCGTGGGTTTCCGTACCAAGCATCGTGACGTGGTTACGGCACGTGTGGCATCGTCATTCATCAGCCTAGAGCAGGCAGAGCGTAACTTGGAGGAACTGGGCAGCAAAAGTTTCGAGGAAGTGGCCGCAGCAGGCCGCAAGACCTGGAACGATGTACTGGGACGCATTCAGGTACAGGGTGGCACCGATGAGCAGATGCGCACCTTCTACTCCTGCCTGTGGCGTTCACTTCACTTCCCCCGTCGCTTCTACGAACTGGATGCCAACGGAAAGCCCGTGCACTACAGTCCTTACAATGGCAAGATTCTCCCCGGCTATCTCTTTGCCGATACAGGCGTTTGGGACACATTCCGCTGCCTCTTCCCCTTCCTCAACCTGGTGTACCCCTCCATGAATGAGGAGATGCAGGCCGGTCTGGTCAATGCATACTTGGAGAGCGGCTACCTGCCGGAGTGGAGCAGCCCCGGTCATCGCGACTGCATGATTGGCCAGAATTCCGCTTCTGTGGTGGCAGATGCCTACATCAAGGGCATACGTGTGAAAGATCAGGAAAAGTTGTGGGATGCTGTTACCTATGGTGCACACCATCATCTCGACCGTTCTGCTTCGGGTCGTGTGGGTCATGACTATTATGACCGTCTGGGATATGTTCCCTGCAATGTGGGCATCGGCCAGAATGTGGCACGCACGCTGGAATATGCCTATGATGACTGGAGCATCTATACCTTTGGCAAAGCCCTAGGAAAGAGTGAGGCTGAACTTGCTCCTTACAAGAAGGCTGCGCTTAACTATGCCAATGTATACAATCCTGAGCGCAAACTGATGTGCGGCAAGGAGGAGAAAGGTGCGTTCAATGCCGACTTTGTTCCCGAGAACTGGAGCGGAGAATTCTGCGAAGGCAACAGTTGGCATTGGAGTTTCTGCGTGTTCCACGACCCCATGGGGCTGAGCAAACTCATGGGCGGCCGCGAGCAGATGGCCGAGATGATGGACAGCGTGTTTGTGCTCCCCAGTTACCTAGGAATCCGCAGCCGCGGTGTCATACATGAGATGCGTGAGATGCAGGTCATGGATATGGGACAGTATGCACACGGCAACCAGCCCATACAGCACATGGTGTACCTCTATGACTGGGCTGGTCAGCCTTGGAAGGCACAGTACTGGGCACGTGAAATTATGGACAAACTCTACAATCCAAACGCCGATGCCTACTGCGGCGATGAGGACAACGGACAGACATCCGCCTGGTATGTGTTCTCGGCCATGGGCTTCTATCCCGTATGTCCGGGCACGAAGCAGTATGCCATGGGCTCTCCCCTGTTCCAGAGTGTGAAGGTTAAACTGGAGAATGGAAAGACCCTGCAGATACAGGCTCCCGGCAACAGCAGTGCCACTCGCTACGTAAGTGACGTGAAGGTGAACGGCAAGAGCGTGAGCCGTACCTGGCTCAACCATGACGAGTTGACCTCCGGTGCACGCATTCAATTCCAGATGTCGGCCAAGCCCAACACCAAGCGTGGCACGTCGGAGAAGGATGCACCCTACAGTTTCTCCAGCGAGATTGACAAATAAGGCAAGAAAGCAATCCCACATGTCCCGCAAGAAACGTTTCAAGGAACACGCCTGACAGGTGGGGAAAACATACACGAGGAGGGAAGTGAGCAGGCATTCCGCGGGCTCGCTTCCCTCCTTTCTTTCGTCTGAAGAGAAATGCCCTCAAAAACGCATCTGCCTTTTTTCACCCACCTTCACGCGTGTATGTAACCCCTGGTGTGGCAGTGGATGGCGAATGGCAATCAGCAGGTCTTCTTGCATGCACCCTGTACGCATCCCCCATACTGTAAATATGTAAGCATGATGCCCCCTTTTGAGTACAAATACGTCATGTAACAACACCTTTACTTTACTATAAGCGTTTGAAACGGTAGAATTGTCGTAATTTTGTAGTGTTAAAGTAGATTTTGTAGCATCTAGAGAAAATGAATTCATACAGAGTGAGCGATGCAGGCTTCTATGGTGAGTTTGGCGGAGCCTATATCCCGGAGATTCTATACAAGACAGTGGAGAACTTGCGCCTTGCTTATCAAGACATCATAGCAAGCGAGGATTTCCTGCAAGAGTATCACCAGTTACTGCGCGACTATGTGGGGCGTCCCAGTCCTCTCTATTTGGCAGAGCGGATGAGCAGCAAGTATGGCTGCAGGCTGTATCTCAAGCGCGAGGATCTCAACCACACCGGCGCACACAAGATAAACAACGCCATAGGTCAGATACTGCTTGCACGCAGGATGGGAAAGAAGCGCATCATTGCCGAGACGGGTGCCGGGCAGCACGGAGTAGCCACTGCCACGGTGTGCGCACTGATGAACATGCCCTGCAGGGTATATATGGGAGCACTCGACGTGGAACGTCAGCATGTCAACGTGGAGCGCATGCGCATGCTTGGTGCTGAGGTGTATCCTGTGCAGAGCGGCAACAAGACACTGAAGGATGCCACCAACGAGGCTATACGCGACTGGTGCTGCCATCCTGATGATACCTTTTATATAATAGGAAGTACCGTGGGACCGCATCCTTACCCGGAATTGGTCGCACAGTTGCAAAGCGTCATCAGCGGCGAGATAAAGTTCCAACTGAAGGAAAAGACTGGCCGCGACTGGCCTGACTATCTGATGGCATGCGTGGGCGGTGGAAGCAATGCTGCCGGAACCATCTATCATTACCTGGATGACGAACGGGTGAAGATTGTGCTTGGCGAAGCAGGTGGACTGGGTGTGGACAGCGGACAGACGGCCGCCTCGCTCAATGTAGGCACCGTGGGCATCCTACATGGCGGACGCATCAAACTCATGCAGGACGCTGACGGTCAGGTGATTGAGCCATACAGCATCAGTGCCGGACTTGACTATCCCGGCACTGGCCCCATGCACTGTAACCTTTACGAAACTGGACGAGCCCGCGTGCTGCCCGTCACCGACCATGAAGCACTGCAGGCTGCATTTGAACTGACTAGGCTGGAAGGCATTATCCCTGCCCTGGAAAGCAGTCATGCCCTGGCTATGCTGCCCAAGATGAATTTCCGGCCGGAGGACATCGTGGTACTTACCGTCAGTGGACGTGGCGACAAGGATCTGGCCACATATCTGTCACATAAAGATGAGATTACCTATGAAGCCATCTGACTACAGGTATCACACGGTATGCAAGCGCATATTGGGCGACATGCTCACCCCGGTAAGCGTGTATATGAAGATGCGCGACCTCTCTCCCCAAAGCGCACTCATGGAGAGTTCCGACTATCATGGTGGCGAGAATGCCAAGTCATACATATCCTCCCATCCCATAGCCTCGGTAAGCGTTTTCCACGGCACGGGCATCCTGCGCTTTCCGGATGGAACCACAGAGGAGTATGCCATAACCAAGGATTTCAGCACGGCACGCCTCATAAACCGCTTCCTGGATGCCTTCAGCATCAGCGGAGATTGCCTGGAAACGTGTGGCCTGTGGGGCTATACCACCTTCAATGCCGTACGCTATTTCGAGAACATTGAAGTGAAGGACGAAACCCAGGCCGAAAATGATGCACCCGATGTGCATTACCTGTTGTTTCGGGACACTGTCATATTCGACCACTTTCGCAATGAGTTGGTTCTCATGCAACTCCTGCCCGATGGATCCGAAGATCAGCTGGACGAACAGGAGAGGATAATCAGCAGTGCGCCTATGGTAAGACCTTTTGGTTTCCACCCTGTTGGAGAGTGCTGGAGCACGCTTACCGATGAAGAGCACAGGGAGAACATACGCAAGGGCATTGCCCACTGCATGCGTGGAGATGTGTTTCAGATTGTGCTCTCGCGTCGCTTCAAACAACGTTATGAGGGTGATGACTTCAAACTCTACCGTGCCCTGCGCAGCATCAATCCCAGTCCCTACTTGTTTTACTTTGACTTCGGAGGTTTCCGTATATTCGGTTCAAGTCCTGAGACACACTGCCGCATAGAGGGGCGCAAGGCTTACATAGACCCCATTGCAGGCACAACTAAACGTACCGGCAACCAGGAGGTTGACCGCAAGAACGCCGAATACCTGCGCAATGACCCCAAGGAGAATGCCGAACATGTGATGCTTGTGGACTTGGCGCGAAACGACTTAAGCCGCAACTGCCACGCGGTGAAGGTGGAGTTTTACAAGGATATGCAGTTCTACAGTCACGTGATTCACTTGGTAAGCAGGGTGAGCGGTATTCTTGATGAAGGGCGTGACCCCGTACAGGCATTCATTGACACTTTCCCTGCAGGGACACTCTCGGGCGCTCCCAAGGTGCGTGCCATGCAACTGATAAGCCAGTATGAGCCGCACTGCCGCGGTGCTTACGGTGGATGCGTAGGTTTCATCGGTTTCGGTAGAAGTCTGAACCAGGCCATCACCATCAGGACTTTCGTGAGCCGCAACGGTGAATTGTGGTTCCAGGCAGGGGGAGGCATTGTGGCCAAGAGTGATGTGGAATATGAATTGCAGGAGGTGAACAACAAGTTGGGAGCCTTGCGCAAAGCCATTGAAATAGCAGAAAAGATATGAGGACAGTAATCATAGACAACTACGATTCTTTCACGTATAACCTGGCGCATCTGGTCAGAGAACTGGGAGCAGAGGTAACTGTGCTGCGCAATGACCAGTTCCGGCTGGCCGACCTGAAACCGTATGAGAAAATTATACTCTCCCCCGGACCGGGTATCCCCTCGGAGGCGGGGTTGCTGATGCAGGTCATACAGACCTATGCAGCAGACAAACCCATCTTGGGAGTGTGCCTGGGGCACCAAGCCATCGGGGAGTGCTTCGGCGGCAGGCTGACAAACCTGAGCCAAGTATTCCATGGCGTGGCCTCTGACATTAGCATCACTATCCCCGACTATATATATAATGAATTGCCTGCACGCATTGAAGTGGGCAGGTACCACTCGTGGGTGGTGAGTGGCGAGGGCTTTCCCAAATGTCTGGAAGTAACAAGCGTGAGTGATGAAGGGCAGATAATGTCACTGCGCCACCGACAATATGACGTGCGCGGAATACAGTATCATCCCGAAAGTGTACTTACGCCGGATGGGCGCAAAATCATTGACAACTGGTTGAAACATTGACAATAGATGTCAAGAAGTTAAATCAAAAGAATATGAAGCATTATTTGGAGAAACTGATTGCTGGAGAGACACTGACTAGCAAGGAGACTCACGACATAATGATAGGCATCACACAAAATGCCTACACACAAGTTCAGATATCGGCTCTGCTCACTGCCATCCAAATAAGCGGCCTTACTGTGGAGGAAGTGTTAGGCTTCCGCGATGCCTTGCTTGAAACCGGCAAGCGTGTGCATCTGGATGACCTTGACACGCTAGATATAGTAGGTACGGGAGGCGACGGCAAGAACACATTCAACATAAGCACCTGTGCTGCCTTTGTCATCGCCGGTGCCGGATTCCTTGTAAGCAAACATGGCAATGGTGGCAGTAGTAGCGTAAGTGGTGCCAGCAATGTGCTTGCCCTGCACGGAGTGAAGTTCACCGATGACGAAGCAGTGTTACGCCGTTCCATCGAGCAGAGTGGCGTGTGCTACATGCACGCTCCTCTCTTTGCCCATGGGATGAAAAACGTGGGTCCAGTACGTAAGGGTTTGGGAATTCCAACCTGTTTCAACATACTGGGTCCCCTGCTCAATCCCTGCCGCCCGAAGAATTCACTCCATGGCACAGCGTCGCAGAGCCAGATGCGTCTCTACACGAACATCCATCAGAGACTGGGTGACAACTTCGGTGTGGTGACCAGTTTTGACGGATATGACGAGATTTCGCTTACGAGTGAGTTCAAAGTGATGACCCGTCTTTATGAGCGCGTGTACACTCCTGTGGAGATGGGACTGAAGTACACTTCGCAAGCCGACCTCTTCGGAGGAAGCACCCCCGAGGAGGCTGCTGCCATATTCGATGCTGTGCTGCAGGGTACGGCCACCGAGGCGCAGAGAAATGTGGTGATAGCCAACGCGGCCTGTGGCATCAGCATCATGGACAAAAACCTCAGCATGGCCGATACTGTGGCCATGGCCAGAGAATCTCTGGGAAGCGGGAAAGCCTGGAATACATTCTGTAAATTCCTGAATATAAACTCATAATGGCTGTTTATTTAAAGAACAGATGAAGGATATACTGGAAGAGATAGTGGCACACAAGCGGGAAGAAGTACGATTGCAAAAGGAACTCCTCCCACCACGGCGCCTGCATGCAATGGTTGAGGAAGCAATGGACACGCGTCCCCAGGCCATCAGCATGAGCAGGTCGCTGGCAGCAGACAAGCATGGCATCATTGCTGAATTTAAGAGGAAGAGTCCCTCCAAGGGCTGGATTAAAGAAGAGGGACAGGCCAATGTCATTCCCCTTGCTTACGCCCAAAACGGAGCCGCTGCACTGAGTATTCTTACAGACAGCAGATATTTTGGTGGAAGTCTGGAATTTGTGAAAAAAGCCCGCCCGCTAGTGGACAAGCCCATTCTGCGAAAGGACTTCGTGATAGATGAATATCAGGTGTTTGAAGCAAGGCTTGCAGGTGCCGATGCCATACTGTTGATTGCTGCCGACCTCGGTCTTCCGGAAGCGCGTAGCCTGGCATCCATGGCTCATGAACTTGGGCTGGAGGTGCTGATGGAACTACATTCGGAGGCAGAGTTGGACTACGCGGGATTGGATGTGGACATGGTTGGGGTGAACAACAGAGACCTCGGCACGTTCCACACCAACGTGCAGAACTCATTCCTGCTGTCGGCCAAGTTGCCTCAGGACAAAGTGCTGGTGAGTGAAAGCGGAATAGGCAACCCCGACACAGTAAGACTGCTGCGCCGAGTTGGATTCCGCGGTTTCCTGATGGGCGAGCATTTCATGAAAGCTGATGCCCCTGGGCTAGAACTGGAAAAATTCATTGAGGCTATCGAGCAGGTATCGTAAAATCATTGACGAAGTAATCAGCGTATGCAAGGAAGTTCTATGATAGTCAAGGTATGTGGCATGAGGGAGGGGAATAACATATACTCTGTCGAAACTGCGGGGGCTGACCTCATGGGCTTCATCTGCTGGCCGGAGAGTAAGCGCAACGTGAGCGTCAGACCCTCCTATTTGCCATCCTGCCCACGCGTGGGTGTCTTTGTGCACCCCACCATAGAACAGGTAATGGCTGCCCACGAGATGCTTTCACTGGATTATGTACAGTTGCATGGAAATGAATGTGCTTCTTTATGTAAGAGCATAAAAGACGCTGCAAGGCTGAAACTTATAAAGGCAATCAGTATCAGTCAGAAAGAGGATGTTGACAAATGGATGGCATATCAAGATGTGGCTGACCTGTTCCTCTTTGATACCAAATGTCCCTCGGTGGGCGGCAGCGGCAGGCAGTTTGACTGGGATATCCTGCAAGTTTATAGGGGTACGGTTCCCTTTTTACTCTCGGGAGGAATTGGGCCTGGAGACTGGGAACGCTTACTGGTGTGGAAACACCCACAGTGCGTGGGCATAGACATCAATTCATGCTTTGAGTTGTCACCGGCTCTGAAGGACGTGCATGCGCTCAAGGAATTTATCGGAAAAATTAAGAAGTCATGAACAGAATAAACAAAATTTTTGAAAGCAGGAAGAATGGCCTACTCTCACTTTATTTCTGCGCGGGTCATCCCACCCTGGACAGCACCGTATCCATCATAGAGACTCTCTACCACAACCACATTGACTTTGTGGAAGTGGGCATTCCCTTTTCCGACCCCATGGCAGATGGTCCTGTCATACAGGATGCCGCCACAAAAGCCTTAAGGAACGGCATGACACTAAAGAGAATCTTTACCCAAGTGAAGGAAGTACGTGAGCATGGTGTAGACATGCCCCTGATACTCATGGGATATCTGAATCCCATCTACCACATGGGGTATGAGGAGTTCTTTGCGCACTGCAAGGAGGCAGATGTGGATGGAGTGATCATTCCCGACCTGCCCTTCAAAGATTATTTAGAAGAGGTGAAACCTGTGGCTGACAAGCACGACATCAGGATAATCATGCTCATTACACCAGAAACGACAGAGGAACGTATCCGATTCATAGACAGCCATACAGATGGATTTATCTATATGGTAAGTTCAGCATCGACCACTGGAATGCAAAAGGAATTTGACCAGGTCAAACAGGCATACTTCAACAAGGTGAACAGTATGTGCCTCAAACATCCCCGCATGATAGGATTCGGTATCAGCAACAAACAAACCCTTGCGAGTGCTCAGGCCAATGCGGCTGGTGCTATTATCGGAAGCAAGTTCGTGACTTTGCTGGATGAACTCAAAAGCCCGCAGGCAGCTGTGGACGCACTATTCCGTGCCTTGGGCGAATGAAGGCAAGACATGCTGTTCTGCAATTACCGTGATAGGCGATATGCAAAGTATCTCCTGAATAGGCATTTGCCGTGGCGGATGTTGTGTAACGCACAAAAAAAACGTAACTTTGCAGCCAATAATTAAATAGGAAGCAGCAAGGCAAAATACATAATTGATGAAAGTAGCCGTAGTTAAATACAATGCCGGGAACATTCATTCTGTAATGAATGCACTGAAGCGCGTGGGTGTGGATCCCGTACTGACGGATAACGCCGATGAATTGAGAGGTGCTGACCGTGTGGTGTTCCCGGGGCAAGGTGAGGCCAGTCATACTATGGATTATCTGCACAGGCATGGACTTGACCAGGTGATATGTGCCTTGAACCAACCTGTATTGGGTATCTGCATCGGACAGCAACTGATGTGCCGGCACTCAGAGGAGGGCAATGTGGATTGCTTGGGAATATTTCCAACTGAAGTATGCCGGTTTCGTCCTCAATGCCATGAGCAAAAAGTGCCTCACATGGGCTGGAATCAACTGGAAAATATCAAGGACAACTTGCTGAAAGGGCTTAACGAAGGAACTTTTGCATACTTTGTACATAGTTTTTATGTGCCTGTGGGAGACTTCACCATAGCCACCACCAACCATATATTGCCCTTCAGCGCAGTCATGCGCAAAGGGAATTTCATGGCCACGCAGTTCCATCCAGAAAAGAGCGGAAGCGTGGGAGAACAAGTCTTGAAAAACTTCTTGGGAGAGATATGATTGAATTGATACCTGCCATAGACATCATTGACGGACGCTGTGTACGCCTTACACAGGGAGACTATGGCCAAAGCAAGGAATACGGTGACCCCGTTGAGATGGCCATACGATTCGAGCAAGCAGGCTACCGCAGGCTTCATATGGTGGATCTGGATGGTGCACGGAGCAAGCACGTGGTAAACTGCGATGTGCTGCGGGCTGTCACCAGGGCTACAAGCCTCTGCGTTGATTTCGGAGGAGGAATCAAGTCATCCGATGATCTTGACAAGGTTTTCGATGCAGGCGCACGGCTGGCAACGGTCGGCAGTATCGCCGTCACGTTCCCCGAACTCTATCTCGAGTGGCAGGACAAGTACGGGGCACAGCATATCATATTGGGTGCCGATGTCAGGAACGGACACATCAGCATCAATGGATGGAAAGAGGACGCGCCGGTGGAACTGGATGCTTTCCTCAAAACATATATAGATAAAGGAACACGGACAGTGCTCTGTACAGATATCAGTCGTGATGGCATGCTTCAAGGAGCGGCCACGGATATGTACCAAACCCTGATGAGAACATACCCGCATCTTCATCTGATAGCCAGTGGAGGCGTAAGCAGCATGGAGGACATTGAGGAACTGGAACATGCGGGAGTGCCTGCAGTTGTGTTCGGAAAGGCCATTTATGAAGGCCGTGTGGACATTCACGAACTTCAGAAACGTTTTCCTCAAAGCAGTAAAAGCGAAACGGACAAGAAGGAGGGTGCAGCATGTTAGCCAAGAGAATCATACCCTGTTTGGATGTCAAGGACGGACAAACGGTAAAGGGGACTAATTTCGTAGGCCTGCGACAGGCCGGAAATCCCGTTGCCTTAGGCGAGCAATACAGCAAGCAGGGGGCTGACGAACTTGTGTTTCTAGACATCACCGCAAGTCACGAGAGGCGTAAGACCTTTACGAAAACGGTGGAACGGGTGGCAGAAAGGGTGAGTATACCTTTTACCGTGGGTGGAGGAATCAGTGAGATTGCCGATGTGGAGCGCATGCTGGCCGCAGGAGCCGATAAGGTAAGCATGAACAGTGCTGCATTAAGACACCCTGAACTCATCAATGAGACTGCATCACGCTTCGGCAGTCAGGTATGTGTAGTAGCCATTGATGCACGTTTTGACAACAATACATGGATGTGCTACGTGAATGGCGGACGCGTCCCCACCGAGAAGACACTGCTTCAGTGGGCCATGGAAGCCGCCGACCGAGGAGCTGGGGAAATACTCTTCACCAGCATGAACCATGATGGCGTGAAGACGGGATTTGCCTTGGAGGCTCTTGCCATTCTGGCAGACAAACTCACCATTCCCATCATTGCATCGGGAGGAGCAGGCTCCATGGAGCACTTCCGCGATGCATTCACCATAGGACACGCCGATGCCGCACTGGCAGCAAGTGTCTTCCACTTTGGAGAAATTGGCATTCCCGAACTGAAGAAGTACCTCAGGAAAGAAGGCGTAAGCGTGAGACATGAGTAATAAGACAAACACAATCAAGAGAGATGAACATAGATTTTGAAAAATCAGGGGGGCTGGTGCCTGCTATTATACAGGATGCCGATACCAAGAATGTGCTCATGCTGGGCTACATGAACAAAGAAGCCTATGAGAAGACACTCAGTACAGGACTGGTGACATTCTACAGTCGTTCGCGCCAATGCCTGTGGACAAAGGGCGAGACAAGTAATAATTTCCTGCATCTGGTGGACATTAAGGTGGATTGTGACAATGACACTTTACTTGTGAAAGTGCATCCTGATGGTCCCGCTTGTCACAAAGGTACCGACACCTGTTGGGGAGAGGAGAATGTGGCATCGCCTTTATTGTTTCTGAGCGAACTGAGTGACTTCATTGAGAAACGCCATCGTGAGATGCCCGAAGGCAGTTACACGACCAGTCTCTTCAAGGATGGACTGAACCGCATGGCGCAGAAGGTGGGTGAGGAGGCTCTTGAACTGGTGATTGAGGCCACCAACGGGACAAATGACCGCCTGATTTATGAAGGTTCGGATATGCTGTATCATCTGATTGTACTGCTTACGCACAAGGGACTGCGCATAGAGGATATGGCTGCGGAGTTGTGTGATAGGCACAATCCGGGATGGAAGAAACACTAAGGCACAAATGCACATGGAAATTGCCGAACACATAATAAAGTATGCGAATGTAAGCATCAGGCGTGGGGATAATCTCGTGCTGAGCGGTGTTGACCTGACGGTAAGTCAAGGTGAAATGGTTTACCTGACCGGTGCTGTCGGCTGCGGGAAGACCTCGTTGATGAAGACCATTTATGGTGAACTGGAACCCACTGGCAGTGAAGCACGGGTGCTCGGACATGATATGTTGCACATTCGTACCAAGCAGTTGCCTGCACTTCGAAGGCAGATGGGCATTGTGTTTCAGGATTTCCAGTTGCTGCACGACAGAAATGTATATGCCAACCTGGATTTTGTGCTATGTGCCACAGGTTGGAGAAAGAAAAACGAAAGAACCAAGCGCATAAAGGAAGTGCTGGAACTTGTCGGTCTTCAAGATTATGCCAGCAAGCGTACTTATGAACTCTCGGGGGGCGAACAGCAGAGAATGTGCATCGCCAGAGCCTTGCTCAACAATCCACGGCTCATTCTTGCCGATGAGCCGACAGGGAATCTAGATTCCGAGAACGGAGAATTGACCATGGTCCTGCTTGATGAGGTACGCAGGAAATACCATGCAACAGTCATTGTAAGCACTCATAACCAGCTTTGGCCGGAATGTTTTCCCGGTACAGTTTATTGTTGTGAGGCTGGCCATTTGAGATTGCAGCCTTAAAGAAGAAATTTACAAACAGGATATACCTACTTCAATACGCGGAAGATATGAAAGTAATGAAATTTGGCGGCACGTCTGTAGGCACGCCACAGAGAATGCAAGATGTGGCTAAACTGATAACATCAGACGGACAGCCCAAACTGGTGGTGCTCTCTGCCATGTCAGGAACAACCAACACCTTGGTGGAGATTTCCGACTATCTATACAAGAAGAACCCCGAAGGAGCAAACACCATAATAAACAGACTGGAGCAGAAGTATCTGAATCATGTGGAGGAGTTATACGACACCGACGAGTGGAAGAAGAAGACGCATGAGTTCCTGCATGAGGAATTTGACTATCTCCGTTCGTTCACCAAGGTGCATTTCACATCGTTTGAAGAGAAGGTGATACTCGCTCAAGGAGAAATCATGAGCACCAACATGGTGACCAACTATTTGAAGGAGCAAGGGGTGAAGGCTCTCTTGCTGAGTGCACTGGACATCGTACGTACCGACAAGAATGCCGATCCGGACTTCAACTATATCCGCGAGAAATGCTGTCAGGCACTGAAGGAAAATGAGGGCCAGGAGATTTATATTACCCAGGGATTCATTTGCCGTAACGCATATGGTGAGATTGACAACCTGCTGCGTGGCGGTTCTGACTATACTGCTTGCCTGCTAGGTGCAGCCCTGCAAGCCGAGGAAATCCAAATATGGACGGACATCGATGGCATGCACAACAATGATCCCCGTGTGGTGGAAAACACAGAACCTGTCAGACAACTGCATTTCGAGGAGGCCGCAGAACTGGCATATTTCGGAGCAAAGATACTCCACCCCACCTGCATTCAGCCAGCCAAGTTTGCAGGAGTGCCCGTGCGGTTGCTGAACACCATGAATCCATCGGCTCCCGGCACAATCATCAACAACGAGTTCCAGCCTGGCACCATCAAGGCAGTGGCAGCCAAAGACGGCATCATCTGCATTCAGATACAAAGCAGCCGCATGCTTTTGGCTCACGGGTTCCTTCGCAAGGTGTTTGAAATCTTTGAGACATACAAGACTAGCATCGATATGGTGTGCACGAGTGAGGTTGGTGTGTCTGTTACTATTGACAATGCAGCCCATCTGATTGACATTATCGATGAGTTGAAGAAATATGGCACAGTCAATGTAGACCGTGACATGGTCATCATCTGCGTGGTGGGCGACCTGGCATCCGCCAATGTCGGATTTGAGACACTTGCTTGCGAGGCCCTTCGCTCCATTCCTGTCCGCATGATCAGTTATGGTGGTTCTAACCACAATATTTCTTTCCTTGTTAAGAATGAGGACAAGAAGCGCACGTTACAGGCATTGAGCAATACTCTTTTCAAGTAACATACAATACTCACCGGAGGGCTTGTCTCATGGCAGGCTCCCCATATTGTTTTCACAAAGACGAATATCATCCCATGTCCGAAATGTATTTTCCCACAGATTCGTTCCAGCATCTGAGAACTCCCTTTTACTATTACGATACCAACCTGCTCCGTCAAACTCTTCAGGTTATCAAGGATGAGACTGACAAGCACAGCGGTTATCATCTCCATTATGCAGTAAAGGCATGTGCCAACAAGAAGGTTCTGTCCGTTATTGCCGCCTTTGGCTTCGGAGCCGATTGTGTGAGCGGCGGTGAGATACAGGCGTGTCTGGATGCAGGATTTCCCGCAGGAAGCATTGTGTATGCAGGTGTAGGCAAAAGTGATTGGGAAATAGAGTTGGGGCTGGAGTCCGGCATTCAGTACTTTAATGTGGAGAGTGTGGCAGAACTAGAGGTAATAGAAGAGATAGCCGCACGTATGGGAAAGATTGCCCAAGTGAGTTTCCGTATCAATCCCGATGTGGGAGCACACACCCATGCCAACATTACCACAGGTTTGGCAGAGAACAAGTTTGGCATTGCCATGCAGGACATGGAGCGTGTCATCATGATGGCTCAGTCCATGAAGCACGTAGAGTTTGTCGGACTGCACTTCCACATTGGCAGTCAGATAGTGGATATGAGAGACTTTCAAGCACTCTGTCAACGCATCAACGAACTGCAGGAACGCCTGGAGCAGCAGGGTATCGGTCCTATAAGAAACATCAATGTGGGCGGTGGATTGGGCATTGACTATAAGAATCCTGGCTTGAATCCGATTCCGGAATTCAAGAAGTATTTTGACACCTATGCCGCCAACCTCAAGTTACGTCCAGGCCAGCATCTTCATTTTGAACTGGGTCGTTCGGTGGTGGGTCAGTGTGGTTCGCTCATTGCCCGCTGCCTGTATGTCAAGCAAGGTACACACCGTCAATTTGCCATACTGGATGCCGGTATGACCGACCTTATCCGCCCCGCCCTGTATGATGCTTATCATCACATTGAGAATCTTACATCACAGGACAGCGAGAAGCAGTTGTATGATGTGGTTGGCCCTATATGTGAGAGCAGTGATGTGTTCCTGCGTGACTGTCTGTTGCCTGTTACCCATAGGGGGGATTTGCTGGCTCTGAGGTCTGCCGGCGCGTATGGTGAGATTATGGCAAGCCAGTACAACTGCCGTCAATTGCCGGTTGGATACATTACGGAAGATTTTGCATGAACACCATCATTGCACTCCTGACGTTTGCCATTGCTACATATTGACCAACTCCCAGAAGAAAAAGACCTTGATATGACTCTGTTCCTGGCTGTTACTGTGCTGGCATGGCTATTCGGCATATTGTGCTCATTGCATAGTCTGCGACTGGGGTTCATTACTAGGGAAGCCGGCCGCCAATCCCTACGGAGGGACAACCTTCCCCCCGTGAGCATTATTATGACCGTGCATAATCAGCAGTCTGCCCTGCAGTCAAACCTTCCTGCTATTCTTAGCCAGAACTATTCTGCTCCTTTCGAGGTAATTGTGGTGGACATGAACAGCGAAGATGATACGCTCAAGGTGCTGGAGGAGATGGAGAAGGAAAACGTTCACCTTCACCATACTTTCTGTCCCGACACTGCACGAGACATCAGTATCTCACGCCTTGCACTTACACTCGGCTTCCGTTCCGCCTGCTACGAATGGGTTCTGATGATGTCCCCGGATGCTACCCCATTGTCTTCCCGATGGCTTCTCGGCATGGCTCAGACTTTGCGGAATGATGTCGATGCCGCCCAGGGATTCGTTTTCTATGGTTCCCCGCATGGTTGGTTCGGAGCCAAGTGCCACTTTTTCCGACTTTGGCAGCAGTCACTCTGGATGCCCTGGATGACACATTTCACCCCTTACCGTGCCGACAGTTCTTGCTTGGCATACCGTAAGAGCCTGTTCATGAGCCATCAGGGATTTGCCTCCAGTTTCTCTCTTCGCTTCGGTGCAGGCACATTGCTGGTCAATCATAATGTGAAGCGCCATCGTATGGCACTCGCCATGCATCCCGATGCATTTCTGATGCAGCAACAACCCACATGTCAAACTTGGCTTCAGCACCGCGTGTTCCACATGGAGACACGCCGCCACATGCATCATGCAATCCCCTACCGTTTATGGTATGCCATGCGTATTTGGGGGAACTACATATGGATACCATTGGCGGCCTTTGCCCTTCTGACCTTCAATCTGCCTATATATATAATGTATATGTGCGTTGTACTGTGGCTGCTGTCCCTTACTATGGCTTCCATATCATGGTACGCCATGGCTCGCATGATGCGGGTGCGCTCTTACGCCCTTCTGTATCCTCTGCTTCAGGCACTGGTTCCTTGGTGGGATATCTGTGCCTGGCTACACTGGCGGTTTGAGTCAAGGAAAACCTTCAGAAAGAAATTCGTGTGAATAAGGAAGTGCTATGGGAAACATTGCGGAACTCCCTTGCTCACCTGGCAAAGCCAATTACGATTTATATATAACAAACAATAGACATAATACATTACCCATATGGAGAGTATTCCCTTTATAGCATGGTGCCTGGAGCACCTCAATTACTGGACAATCACCCTGCTGATGACTATTGAGAGCAGTTTCATTCCTTTCCCCAGTGAAGTGGTTGTGCCGCCGGCCGCATACAAGGCTGCCACCGACGGAAGCATGAATGCCGTGCTCATTGTCCTGTGTGCCACATTGGGAGCAGACATGGGAGCACTCGTCAATTACGTGCTTGCACGCTTCCTGGGCCGCCCTGTCATCTATCGTTTTGCGGAAAGCCGTCTCGGGCACATGTGCCTGCTCAACAGCGACAAGATACGTCAGGCCGAAGACTACTTCGACCGTCACGGCGCCATGGGCACGTTGATTGGCCGCCTGGTACCTGCCGTGCGCCAACTTATAAGCATTCCTGCCGGACTGGCCAGGATGGGTCTTGGCCGCTTCCTGCTTTACACCACCCTTGGTGCAGGTGCATGGAACAGCATCCTGTGTGGACTCGGCTGGTACATCGGACAGAATTACAGCGGCCGGTTGGAGGAGAAAATTGCAGAATACAGTGGTGAACTTCGTATTGCCATGTTACTCGTGGGTGCGTTGGCTGTGACTTACCTCGTGTATCGGGGTGTACGCAAAAGATGAAACCGATGATCTGTGAAATGTTTTTCGTAATGGTTCCGCATGTCAGTATGCGTGTGTTTATGTATCGCCTCATGAGGAAAGTCCTGCTTTCTACCCTTCTGTTTCTTGCCGCCATTCCTACCTATGCCCAAATGTGGGACAGCCTAGCCACCTCTGACTATAGAGTCAGCCCAGCGCTCAACCGTACTCTGCGTGTCGAGGTGGACAATCTTGCCTTCTTCCGTGACAATGAGTATTCTAGCACTCTTACCAAGGGCTATTCCTTTCCCGGCCTTTGGATTGAGCCACGCATAGCCTATACCCCACATCATCAGATAGATTTGGAAGTGGGTCTGCATGCCTCGTTGTTTCACGGAGCCAATAAGTACCCCAACTATGTGTATCATGACATAGGCCGCTGGAAGGGAAGCCAGTACCAGCGTGGCGCACATGTGTTGCCCTGGGTAAGAGCCCGCGCACAGTTCAGACACCTGACCGTTGTGCTGGGCGACATCTATGGAGGGCAAAACCATCAGTTGATTGAGCCTCTTTTCTCTGCAGAGACCAATCTCTCGCAAGATCCGGAGGCAGGCATGCAGTTGC
The DNA here is from genome assembly GCA_019420585.1 of Prevotellaceae bacterium. Taxonomy (GTDB): domain Bacteria; phylum Bacteroidota; class Bacteroidia; order Bacteroidales; family Bacteroidaceae; genus Physcousia. The sequence goes on along the minus strand of JAHZGX010000011.1, from coordinate 198,784 downwards.
TTTGGGACCGCAAGCACTTGCATGCCGACACCTGGCTCAACTGGCAGAGTTATATCTTTGAAGAAGATTCCCACCAGGAGGCATTTACCGTGGGAACAGCATGGAAAGTGATGCCGGGAGAGGTTGAAAAGCCCTTACGGTGGTATATCCCCGTGCAGATGGTCATACAGCATCGCGGTGGTGAACAAGACACCACCACCATGGGGGTACAGACCATTATGAATGCTTCGGCCGGAGCCGGGGTTTCCTGGATTCCCCGTGGACGCAAAGTGCTCTCCAGAGTATACGGTGAGGCCGATTTCCTGCTTGCATATCAGCAGAGCGGCAGCCTGTGGCCTTTTGACTCAGGCGTGGCTTTCCATGCCACGGCAGGCGTGTCTCTTTGGCAGCGGTTCCTGCTCCGTGGAGGTTATTTTCGTGCTCCCAAGCATTTTGTGAGCCTTTACGGCAACCACTTCTTCAGCACTCTCAGCGTGAGGGACGGGCGCAGTCACAACGGTATTGGCACGGCCTATGCCCATGTGGAATACAGCCACGTGTTTGCCCGCAGATATGTGCTGGGGGCAGAGGCAGAACTCTATCAGTGCATCTTACCCGGCCGCAATGAGACCAACTTCTCTTTTGGCATGTATTTACGCGTCAATCCCAGCATCATCATCAAGCATTTTCTGTAGAACTCCAGCCTATTCACCAGTATGAACAAGCAGCACGCTTGCACCATAGAGACGGATTGTTATGTTGACCACACCTTTGCAGCACGCATAGAGGAGTGGTACACGCTCCACGGCAGAGACTTACCCTGGCGGCACACCACCGATGCTTACCGAATTTGGCTGTCGGAAATCATACTCCAGCAGACACGTGTGGAGCAAGGACGTGACTATTGGCAACGTTTTGTGGAACACTATCCCAGGGTTGAAGACCTGGCACAGGCACCTGAGGACGAAGTGATGCGGCTGTGGCAAGGATTGGGTTATTACAGTCGGGCACGTAACCTTCATAAGGCGGCCAAGCAGGCAGTGGATGGAGGACATTTCCCCCGCTGCTATGACGAACTGCTCCGCCTGCCTGGAGTCGGTCGCTATACCGCGGCTGCAGTAGCCAGTTTTGCCTATGGTGAACCGCGCGCAGTGGTCGATGGCAATGTGTACCGGGTGCTGGCACGGCATGCCGGCATATCTACCCCCATTGATTCCACTGCAGGGGCAAAGGAATTTGCTGCCGTGGCTCATCTTCGTTTGGACAAGCAGCAGCCTGCCCTCTACAATCAGGCCATCATGGATTTTGGAGCCATCGTGTGCACTCCTGCTTCACCGCAGTGCAGCCTGTGTCCCGTGGCAGACACTTGCGTGGCTCTTGCCACCGGCCAAGTTGGTGCCCTTCCTGTCAAGCAACACCGCATAAGCCTCACCGAGCGCTTCCTGACATTCGTCTGTGTCAGAAGCCATGACGGCCATGTACTGATGCAGAAGCGTGACGGGGGAGACATCTATCGTGGGCTTTACCAGTTTCCCATGTGGGAGTCTTGTGCGCCCCTCACCCTTTCTCAAGTGGAGGAAAGGTTGCCCAAAGGGCGGCTCACTCTGCTGCAGGGCGGTGTGATTCACAGATTAACCCACAGATTGCTGCATATCGACTTCTATGAATTGCTGACCGATACTGCCTCTTGCCCCTTTGCTGGCACTTGGATGACAACCTCTGAAGTGGATGCCTGTGCCCTGCCACGCCCCCTGGAGAACATCTGGAGTAAAATGCAGTCCCGTAATTTTGCCACAAGCAGATAAATATCTAATTTTGCCGATGCAGGAGAAAAAGTGCAAGAAAACGTTTCCTGTCAAAGGGAAACAGCATTATGTGACAGCCGAAGTCGGACATCATGTATACCGGCTATTCCTGTTTAATATATAAGTTATAAACATGAACAAGGTAATGCTGATAGGCAACGTGGGCATGGAACCCGAGGTGAAATATGTGGACAGAGGGCTCTGTGTGGCCAATTTGTGGCTTGCCACCACCGAGCGCGGTTACAAGACCGCCAGCGGTGGTGAGGTGCCCGAGCGTACAACATGGCACTATGTCGTGTTTTGGAAAGGATTGGCCGAAATTGTGGAAAAATACGTTCACAAGGGAGATAAACTCTATGTGGAGGGGGAAATATATTACCGCAGCATAGAAGAGAAGAATGGAACAACTCGCCGACAGCCAGAAATTGTGGCAAAAACCATGGAGATGCTCACTCCCAGGAGGGAGAAGGAGACTCCCCAACAGGCCTGATTCCGTACTCTCACACCAGATTCCAATCATTACATACATCTAATCATAAGACATTGATATCATTATATACTTGGCAGTTTCTTACTGACTCATTCTCTGCCATACAGTTCTTTCCCCCCACCATAGGCGTCTCTGTGGCAATACTCCTTTCTTGTGGACTGCTGTTATGCTCTGCATTCGTATCAGCAAGTGAGACGGCTTTTTTCGGTCTGTGCCCTGCAGAGATAGATGAGATTGAGGAACAGCGTCATCCATCGGACAATGACATCATGTTTCTGCGCAATGACTCCGAAGAGTTACTGGCCACCATACTCATCTGCAACAATCTGGTCAACGTGGCCATAGTCATTCTGCTTAACTTCGCCATACACAATACCGTGAGTTTTGGAGCGGCTGAATGGCTTGAGTATCTGTGCATGACGGTGTTGCTCACCTTCCTGCTCCTATTCTTTGGAGAGGTTACCCCCAAGATATACAGCGCACAGCATGCCCTGCGCTTCACGCGTTTCTCTGCACCCGTACTGCGTTTCCTGTGCCGCGTGTGCAGCCCGGCCAGCATGCTGCTTATCAAGAGCAAGGTGATGGTTGAGCACCTTGTGCATGCCGGCAACCGGAGTCTTACGGTGGACGACCTGGAAAAAGCCATGGAACTGACCGACCAAAAGGACATCGCGCAGGAGAGCAGCATGCTCCATGGAATCATACGCTTTGGGGGAGAAATGGCGCGTGAGGTGATGACGAGCCGCATGGACATTGTGGATCTCGATGTGAAGACTCCCTTCCCACAGGTGCTTAAATGCATTGTGGAAAACAACTACAGCCGCATACCCGTCTATCAGGGAACGCAGGACAATATCAAGGGCGTGCTCTATATTAAGGACTTGCTCCCCCACTTGGGCAAACCTGCCAACTTCCGTTGGCAAAGCCTCATACGTCCGCCTTACTTTGTGCCAGAGACTAAGATGATTGATGACTTGCTGCGTGATTTCCAAAGCAACAAGGTGCACATTGCCATTGTGGTGGATGAGTTTGGCGGAACAAGCGGCATTGTGACCATGGAGGACATCATTGAAGAGATAGTGGGTGAAATAAATGATGAATATGACGAGGACGAAAAAACCTACCAAAGGCTCAATCAGAATACATACATATTTGAGGGAAAGACTCTTTTGGCAGATTTCTTGAAGATATTCAACTTGTCTGATGACTATTTCCAGCAGGCCGAGGGTGAAGCTGACACGCTGGCCGGATTGCTGCTTGAAATTAAGGGGGACTTCCCCGAACTGCATGAACGTACCGACCACGGGCGATTCACCTTCGAGGTGACAGAGATGGACAATCGCCGCATATTGAAGATAAAAGTAATTGACCGGAAGAAGGTCACGTCCTGCATGAACGCGTGAGTGTTGTCCGGCTTCCCCGTTCAGCGGCTCTGGAAGTCCAGGTGGATGTAATATATCAGTTTGTATACATTGAAGAGGAAGAGGCTCGGCTTACCACCTGTAAGTCGGGCCTTTATATGCAAGGACGCCAAGGAATAAGTCCACCTAACCAAGGGATAGGCTACGCCTGTCCGCTTCAGCCGCTCAGCCATGGCCACCAGACGTGAACCGGCCCCCAATTCCTCTCTGAACTGATGGAGCGTGCACAGTCCTTCCTCTGTTTTCTCCAGGAAGGCTCTGTTGGTTTCATATTTCTCGAAACTGACAGGATTGTCCACATGATGTATGGGTACACCAACCTTCTCCAGCGTGATTCCCCACAAGACATCCTCATAACCATAGCGCAGGAAACGCTCGTCAAGCGGGTAGCGGAGCAGGGTAATTTTACTTGCCAGAAAGTTGGAGGTGTGAAAATCCCTATAGGGATGCCGTTGGCGCAGCGCGGCATTGCCGTTCTGAGGAGATTTCGACTCAAACTGATAGCGCAGGTTGTAGTCAAGTGCCTGGCCGGGATTGGCTTCCCGGGCATGCGCAATGCTGTATCCGCCATAGAGCACGAGCATCCTGTTTTCCTGTTGAGGCAACTTCCTCAGCATATCCAGGTAGATGGTCAGAAACGTGTGGCTGCGTACTCTCATTCCACTGTCAATGAAAAGCACCCACCTGTACCGTGCCTCGCGTACCAGGAAATTCCTTATCCTTGCCCGCCCCACGTTGTTGAGCCTTTCCAGAAACCGACAACCTTCCAGACTGCCGATGCTGCGGTTGTCCTCCACAGTCTCCTTGTCGGTGGAGGCATCATCGGCAACAATTATCTCGCACGGAATTCCGCCCAGTGTGGAAGTCTGCCTGTGCAGTTCCTTCACGAGTTCCACACAAACTCTGTTATATGTGGGAATCAGTATGGAGATTCCATTTTCCTCTGGCATTGACGGCATTTTTTTGTTGGGTAAAGGTATGAAGAAAGAGTTTATCTGCCAAGATTTTCTCCGTAATACTCTCGGTTCAGCAGATAAATCTAGGGGAATGCTTCTTTAATTCATCAATAAAATTCTACTTCTTGGTTTCTGTTTTGCTTCAACTGATATTGGTTCATTGTGCTTGATTGGGGTTGATGGTTATACTTCATGTCTGCTCTCTCTTGTCCCCTTGGCTTCCCAGACAGGCCGTAGTGGCAACGTGCCAACAGGCTTTTTGGCATGTAGCGCAAATTTATCAAGTCACTTAAGGGTTGTAACCAAGTCAGTTGCGAGAGGGGCAAAGCCACTTCGGGACAGGGGAGGCCAGGAAGCATGTCTGCATAGAGTGCAAGGGGTAAAACACCCGCTTCTTGAAAACTTTATTAGATGGTACCATAATGGGGAAAAATTCGGTCATCCACCATGGGACGTTCATAGGTAGAAATCCTGGGTTAGTTGGGCGTATTCCGGCGAGCGTGAACCGTCTGGGGACTGAAGAAGCATCTCACTGCAGGTTGGCTGCTCAGCACGATGACGGGCAAACTCAAGCAGCACGCGTTTGGGAGGCTTGCGCATGACCGTGCGCACTTGGAGGCTACGTGAAAGATATAGTCCACGCTCCAGTCCCAGGGCCACGAAGGTAGCCTGTGACGAGAAAGGCAACACTACCGAGAACCGTCCTTCCTCAGACAGCAGACGGTTCACAGCATCCCACAGACAAGCAGCGGGGAGTGCAGAGGCATTGCGTGCCCTCATGCGGCGGACAGAGGGCGGCAGGACATCATTGACAAAGAAAGGCGGATTGGACACAATGTGGTCAAATGTGCCATTGGCAGAACGGAATGTCCTCACATCTGCCTGGCTGACAAGCACGCGCGAGGCAAATGGACTGGCCTGTGCGTTCTGCCGAGCCTGACTCACAGAAAGGGCATCCACATCGATGCCCTCCACCAGAGCCTGCGGGGCACGCTGGGCAGCCATCAGGGCAATAAGTCCGGAGCCCGTGCCGATGTCAAGCACGTGGCGCGCCTCAGTCAAATCTGCCCAGGCTCCAAGCAGGACACCGTCTGTGCCCACAGGCATTGATGAGGTATCGTGATACACCGTGAAACGGCGGAATCGGAAATATGACTGGCTCATAAATTCTTTCTTGCAAATATAGGATTATGCGTTGCCAGAAACCATGCTGCCGGTTTTCATGGCTTTCCCTGCAGGAATACTGAATCCGGCAAACCCAGTTCGGCGCGGGCAAAGATACGCATTTTAGGCACGTATATCTGCGAAATACGGAATATTTTTAGTACTTTTGCACCCGTTTCAATCAAGACATATACACAGATACACAAAGAGGATTTACCCCTATGACAAACACCAAAAAGGTTTCTTTCTCCTTTGTTGCAGACTTGAGCGCAGAATCGAACAAGATGATGCACTCTGACATGGGCGGCGACATGCCTGTCCTGTGTGTGCGTGATTCCGTACTCTTCCCGGGCACAATGACTCCTGTGACCATCGGGCGAAGCATCAGCATAAAGACCTTGAAGGAGGTGGAGAAGGGAAACGGGTTGATGGCCGTTTTCTGCCAGAAGGATTCATCCACTGACCATCCAGGCCAGGAAGACTTGTACCCCACCGGAGTAATAGGAAGGCTGGTGCACTTCCTGAAACTTCCCGACGGCAATTATACTGCACTGATACATGCTGCCAACAGAGTGCAACTGATTTCCCTGGAACAGGATGCCAAGGGATACCACGGAATGGTAGAGGCCAAGACCGATGTGGAGCCCAATCCTGAGGAAAATGAAACTTTCATGGCCATGCTGGTGGAACTGAAGGAGAAGGTGAAGGCACTGGCCGAACTCTCGGAATTCTGCCCACAGGAATTCATCCAATATGTGGACGGCATGGAACCGTCGGCACTCATGCTCAACGTGATATGCAGTTATCTGCCCATGGGCACAGACCTCAAATACAGGTTGCTGACCGCTGACACGGAACTCGAAAGAGCAGAGAATGCTCTGGCCACCCTCAACAGCATGCTGCAACTGGCCAGATTGAGAAAGGAGATAGAGCACAGGACACAGAAAGAAATAGACAAGCAGCAACGCGAGTATTTCCTCAGTCAGGAAATAAGGCAACTGCAAAACGAACTTGGCAACAAGGATGATTCAAGCGCAAAGCAGGATGACCAGGAGCGCATGAAACAGGAAGCCAAGTCAAAGCAGTGGAGCAAGAAAGTCAAGGAGACCTTTGAGCAGGAACTGGCCAAACTGTCACGTATCAACATGCAGTCGCCCGACTACAACGTGCAACTGAACTACCTGCAGACCATACTGCAGCTTCCCTGGGACTATTGCACCAAAGACTCGCTTGACCTCAAGCGGGCGGAAAGCCGCCTGAACAAGGATCACTACGGCATGGAAAAGGTGAAGGAGCGCATACTCGAACACCTGGCTGTGCTGAAACTGAAGAATGACCTCAAAAGCCCAATCATCTGCCTGTACGGACCTCCGGGAGTGGGCAAGACCAGCCTGGGCAAAAGCATAGCAGCCGCACTGAACAGGAAATATGTGCGCATCAGTCTGGGAGGCATGCACGATGAGAGTGAGATACGTGGACACAGGCGCACATACATAGGTGCCATGCCCGGGCGCATCATCAAGGGAATACAGAAGGCCGGTTCGTCAAATCCTGTGTTCATCCTTGATGAGATAGACAAGGTGACGGAGAATACCGTCAACGGAGACCCCTCGTCGGCACTCTTGGAAGTGCTCGACCCGGAGCAGAACAACGCTTTCCATGATAATTTCCTGGACATGGACTATGACCTGAGCCGGGTGATGTTCATTGCCACGGCCAACAACATCAACTCTATTCCCAGGCCACTGCTTGACCGAATGGAACTTATTGAGGTGGGCGGATACATCACGGAGGAAAAAGTGGAGATAGCACGCCGCCACCTGCTTCCCAAAGCCAAGGAGGAAATGGGACTTGCAGGCAAAGTTGCACCAAGGATAGGCAGGGAGGCACTGGAATATATAATAGAAAGGTACACGCGCGAGAGCGGTGTGCGCGGACTGGAAAAGCAAATCAACAAACTGTTGAGGAAAATAGCCCTGTCAGTAGCACGCGGTACTGAGGAAGAACTGCCCAAGACCATAGGTTCCGACAATATACAGAGTCTTCTGGGAAACCCACCTTTCAGCAGGGACATATATCAGGGCAACCATGACGCCGGCGTGGTGACCGGCCTGGCCTGGACCAGTGTGGGGGGCGAGATTCTGTTCATTGAGACGAGTCTTAGTCAGGGAAAGAGCGGCAAACTCACGCTTACGGGCAACCTGGGTGACGTGATGAAGGAGAGTGCCATGTTGGCTTTGGAGTACATCAAGGCTCATGCCGCGTACTTAGATATTGACATGCGCATCTTCGACAACTACAATATACACATACATGTGCCCGAAGGAGCCGTGCCAAAAGACGGTCCCAGTGCAGGTGTGACCATAGCCACCAGCATTGCCAGCGCACTGACACAGCGACGGGTGCGCGAAAAACTGGCCATGACGGGAGAAATTACGCTCCGGGGCAAAGTGCTTCCCGTGGGTGGGATACGTGAGAAAATACTGGCAGCAAAAAGAGCCGGTATAACAGACATCATGCTCTGCGAGGACAACAAGAAGGACATAGAAGAAATTCCAGAGGTTTACCTTGAGGGAGTCAGTTTCCATTACGTCAAGACTGTGGCCGATGTGTGGGACTTTGCACTGCTCCCCGGGAAGGTGGACAATCCCGTGGAATTTCATTTTACGGACGACAAGACGGAGGGAGGAAAAGTATGACATTCCAACTGCAACAGACAGACCCGCAGTCGGAAGCCAGAGCCGGAGTCATAAACACTGAGCACGGGCAGATTATGACGCCCGTGTTCATGCCTGTGGGAACTGTGGGTAGTGTGAAGGGCGTATCGGTGAGAGACCTCAAAGAGGAGGTCAAGGCACAAATCATACTGGGCAACACCTATCATCTCTACCTGCGTCCCGGCACGGAGATACTCGAAAAAGCAGGCGGCCTGCACCGTTTCAACAGTTGGGGCGGCCCTATTCTGACGGATAGTGGCGGCTTTCAGGTGTTCTCGCTCACGGGCATACGCAAACTCACAGAAGAGGGATGTACCTTCAGAAGCCATATTGATGGCAGCAAGCACGTGTTCACTCCCGAACGCGTGATGGACATCGAGCGGAGCATAGGTGCGGACATCATGATGGCTCTTGACGAATGTCCGCCCGGAACAAGCGAGTACGCCTACGCCAAGAAAAGCCTGGGACTGACTCACAGATGGCTTGACCGATGCATCAAACGCTTTCGCGAGACAGAGCCCAAATATGGTTACAGCCAAAGCCTGTTCCCTATTGTGCAGGGTTGCACCTATCGTGACCTGCGTACGCAGAGTGCTGAGTTCGTGGCCGAAAAAGAGTGCGACGGCAATGCCATAGGTGGCCTGGCCGTGGGAGAACCTGCCGAGGTCATGTACGAAATGATTGAGGTGGTCAATGCCATCCTGCCAAAGGACAAGCCCCGTTACCTGATGGGGGTGGGCACTCCTGCCAACCTGCTGGAGGGCATCGCGCGGGGTGTGGACATGTTTGACTGTGTGATGCCCACCCGAAACGGACGCAATGCCATGCTTTTCACGGCAGAGGGCATCATGAACCTGCGCAACCGGAAATGGCAGGATGACTTCAGCCCGATAGACCCTGCGGGGCCTTGTTCCCTGGACCGCACTTACAGCAAGGCCTATCTGCACCATCTGTTCAAGGCACAGGAGTTGCTGGCACTGGAGATTGCCTCCATACATAACCTCTCATTCTACCTTTGGCTCACGGGAGAGGCGCGTAAGCACATCTTGGCAGGAAACTTCGGAACATGGAAGGACGTGATGATGAGACGCGTGACACAGCGTCTGTAACACATAAGAAAAGGCAGAAGAGAACACGGCATGAGACCAAGATTCCTGACACGCATCGACAGATATCTGATATCAAAGTTCCTGGGGACATATTTTTTCTCCATTATATTGATTATCAGCATCGCTGTGGTGTTTGACTTCAACGAGAACGTGGACAAGTTCACCACGAACAATGCTTCGTGGCATGCCATAATATTCCAGTATTATCTGAACTTCATCCCTTATTTCAGCAATCTCTTCAGCGCACTCTTCGTCTTTCTGAGTGTCATCTTCTTCACTACCAAACTGGCCGACAACAGCGAAATCATAGCCATGATAAGCACCGGCATGAGTTTCGGACGCTTGATGCGCCCCTACCTCATCAGTTCGGCCATCATCGCCGGCATGACTTTCTACCTCGGCTCAGAGGTTATTCCGCGCGGCAGCGTCAAGCGTCTGGCCTTTGAGAACCGCTATAAACGCAACAAGAAAAACCCCACGTATGCCGACAATGTGCAGTTGCAGGTGGACACAGGCGTGATAGCCTTCATGGAGCACTTCGACGGCATCAGCAAGACTGGCACCCATTTTTCCCTTGACAAATTTGAGAACAAGAAACTAGTGTCGCATCTGACTGCCACCAGTGTGGAATATGATACGCTTAGCGACGTGCGATACCACTGGCGGCTCAACAATGTCACTGTGCGCGAACTGAGAGGACTGCGTGAGCACATCACGCACCATGCACGCATAGACTCCATCATCAGTATGGAACCTCAGGACTTCCTGTTCATACGCAGCCAGCAGGAGACAATGACCAACCGGGAACTCAAGGAATATATAGAAAAACAGCGTAACCGCGGCAGCGGCAACCTGAAGGCTTTTGAAGTAGAGTACCACAAGAGGTTTGCCTCACCGTTTGCAGCATTCATCCTGTCCACCATAGGCATGTCACTCTCGTCCCGCAAACGCAAGGGAGGCATGGGCCTGGCTTTGGGAACAGGTCTGGCACTGAGTGCCATATACATCTTGCTTCAAGGCGTATCGGCTACATTCAGCACAAATGCAGGCTTGCCGCCGGCCTTGGCCGCATGGCTACCCAATATATTGTATACATTCATTGCCTGGTATCTTTATGCCAAGGCTCCCAGATGACAAGAAACATAAGAACATGGACTTTTACGACTTGGATTTGAACGACCTGGTGCTTGACGCATTGGACGACATGAACTTCACCGAGACCACTCCCATTCAGGAACACTCCATCCCTCCCATACTGGAGGGGCGCGATGTGCTGGGCGTGGCACAGACGGGAACTGGCAAGACTGCGGCTTATCTGCTGCCCGTGCTCAGCAAACTACAGGATGGGGGATACCCCTCCGATGCCATCAACTGCGTAATCATGTCGCCCACACGCGAGCTTGCACAGCAGATTGACCAAGCCATGCAAGGCTTTTCCTACTATCTGCCCGACGTAAGCAGTGTGGCTGTATATGGTGGCAACGACGGTATCCGTTATGAGCAGGAGAAGAAAAGCATGCAGAACGGAGCGGATGTCATCATTGCCACACCCGGACGTCTCATCAGCCACATAAGCCTCGGCAATGTGGATCTCAGCCGCGTGTCTTTCTTCATCCTCGACGAGGCCGACCGTATGCTGGACATGGGTTTCAGCGAAGACATACTGCAGATTGCCAAACTATTGCCCGAAAGCAGGCAGACCATACTCTTCAGCGCCACCATGCCCGACAAGATACAGCAGTTGGCCAAGACCATCATGCATGACCCCGTGGAGGTGAAACTGGCAGTGAGCAAGCCTGCAGAGAAAATCAAGCAGAGTGCATACATCTGCTACGAGGCACAGAAGATGGGTATCATCAAGAGTCTCTTTGCTCAGGAGAAGCCCCAAAGAGTAATCATCTTCACCGGTTCAAAGATAAAGACAAAGGATCTTGCCATCAGCCTCATACGCGCCGGCTACAACGCGCGTGCCATGCACAGTGACCTGGCTCAGAGCGAAAGAGATGAGGTGATGTACCTGTTCCGAAGCGGGCAGATTGATATCCTGGTGGCCACGGACATCGTTGCCAGGGGTATTGATATAGATGACATCCAACTGGTCATCAACTATGATGTGCCACATGACGAGGAGGACTATGTGCACCGCATAGGACGTACGGCCCGGGCTGGCAGGAACGGACGTGCCATCACCATGGTGTGTGAGAAGGACCAGCCTGAATTCAAGCAGATAGAACGATTCCTGGAGAAGGAAATCGAGAAGAATCCCATCCCCGAAGAGTTGGGTGAAGGTCCCTCCTACACAGGCCGTGCGGGAAACAGGCAGGACAATGGACGCGGACAGAAAAAAGGAAAGAATGCAGGCCGAGGCCGGAATGCAGCACCCCGTAAACAGAGACTACAGGCTGAGGGAAGAGCACCGCAAGCCGATGAGAAGGAAAAGAACGAGGAGAAGAGCAAGCATTCGGGCAGAAAACAACGCCGCCCCTCTGGACAGACAAAGAATACCGATACAGGCAAAGCCAAATCAACTGCAGTGGCAAGCACATCAGACAGCACTGCTACTACCCCATCCATGCCTGCAGGACAGCCTGGTGAGAATACCGGAAAAGAGAGTGCCGGCAGAAGGAATACAAAAAGACGCCACTATCGAAAGCCAAAGCACGATAGTGGCGCTGAAAAGAACAGGAACGCAGAAGGTTAAACAAACCTTCTGCGATAATCTATCATCTTGAGGGCGGTGACTGCACATTCATCGCCCTTATTGCCTAATATTCCGCCGCAACGGTCTTCTGCCTGCTCCATCGTGTTGCAGGTAAGCAGTCCGTAGACGACAGGCACGTTGCTGCCAGCGTTCAGTGAGGCAAGCCCTTGAGTGGCTCCCTGGCAGATATAGTCAAAGTGGGGAGTGTCGCCACGCACCACACAGCCTATGGCTATCACCGCATCCACCAGTCCACTCTTGACAAACTGGGCGGAACCGAACACCAACTCAAAACTTCCCGGCACTGTGTGCACCGTGATGTCTTCCTCACGTACACCATGCTTCATAAGCGTATCACAGGCACCCTGCAACAGGGCACCTGTGATTTTATTGTTCCACTCACTTACCACGATTCCCACTCGCATCCCCTTTCCGTCCGGAACGGAGTTGAAATCGTAATCAGAGAGATTGTGTAGTCTGCTTGCCATTATTTGCTTGATTATTTGGCCACATGCTCTATATACTTGTCAATCTCGGTATACTGCACGCTCTGCTTGTAGTTCTTCTTCACCTTGTCATAGCACTCCAGAGCCTTGTCATTCTGTCCGAGCGACTCATAAATCTGGCCTGCCTGTATCAGGTACATGGGACTCAGTGTGTTGTTGTCGGCCTTATTGGCGGCCTCCACCAGATACTTCACAGCCTTCTCGTTCTGCCCGAGTTCTGCATAGCAGTTACCCTTGAGGGCAATGGCAGAGGGGCTCACCATGGCGTCTCCGCTGTTGTCATAGTCCTCCAGCATGTTTATGGCCTCCTGGTATTTGCCGGTCTGGGCATAGCACATGGCGGCATACAGGGTGGCCAGATTGCCGGCCTTGGTGCTTCCATACTTGTCGGCCACGGCCAGGAAACCCATGGTTTCGCCCTCACCGTTGAGGGCCTTCTCGTAGTTGCCGTCCATGAACTGCTGCTGTGCCTGGAAGATGGCCTCGTCAGCCTTCTGCCCGCGCGGCACGATAATGAACTGATGAACCAGCAGGAAGCCGATTACCACCACCAGAATGGCTCCAATGCCGTACCCCAGAGGCTTGATGTTCTTCTCTACAAACGACTTGGATGCCTCAATGGCCTCGTCAAACTCGTTGGACTCAGCCTTAATGTTCTTTTTTGACATATCTGTATATCTGTTTTTGTTTATATACGTTCAAAGCGTTGCAAAATTAGTCAAATAATTCCACAAAAGGAAGCCGAGAGGCATCTTTTTCGCTCCCATCTGCCACGTACAACCCTTTTCCTGCCTTTTATGCCTGTCTGTCCCACGATTGAAGCAAACAAACAGACTCAGGAGAGACGGGATTGCAGGAAAAGAAGTAAATTTGTGCTTGGGAAGAGGAGATGATGCCCCTGTGCAAGAGGCGCTCTCCCCCTAATCTATAACATATAAACTAAAACAATTATGGTAAACCGTTTTATTCTGAATGAAGTGTCCTACTTTGGCCCCGGTGCGCGCAAGGAACTGCCCGAGGTGGTCAACCGCCTGGGACTGAAGAAGGCATTGGTGGTGACCGACAAGGGGCTTGTGAAGTTTGGCGTGGCCAAGATGGTCACCGATGTATTGGACGAGGCAGGCATCCCCTATGAGGTATACAGTGAGGTGAAGCCCAATCCCACCGTGACCAACGTGAAGCAGGGCGTGGAGGCTTTTGCCGCTTCGGGAGCCGACTTTATCGTGGCCATAGGCGGAGGCTCAAGCATGGACACCGCCAAGGGAATCGGCATCGTGACGCGCAACCCTGAGTTTGCAGATGTCGTGAGCCTGGAGGGATGTGCCCCCACCAAGCATAAGACTGTTCCCATCATAGCCCTCCCCACCACGGCGGGAACGGCTGCCGAGACCACCATCAACTATGTGATTATCGATGAGGAGAAGCACAAGAAGATGGTGTGCGTGGATCCCAACGACATCCCCTGCTGTGCCATCATCGATGCAGAACTGATGTACAGCCTGCCCAAGGGCACCACCGCAGCCACTGGCATGGACGCCCTGACGCATGCCATCGAGGGGTACATCACCAAGGCAGCGTGGGAACTGTCGGACATGTTCGAGATTGAGGCCATCCGGTTAATCAGCAAATATCTGCGTCAAGCCGTGTTTGACCCCACGAACCCAACGGGCAGGAGCGGCATGGCATTGGCACAGTATGTGGCCGGCATGGCCTTCTCCAACGTAGGCCTAGGCGTGGTGCATGGCATGGCTCACCCCATGGGGTCACTCTTTGACATTCCCCACGGCGTGGCCAACGCACTGCTGCTGCCCACCATCATGGAGTACAACAAGCCCGTGTGCATGGACAAGTACGTGGAGATTGCCAAGGCCATGGATGCCTACAAGGAAGGGATGACCAAGGCCGAAGCCGCACAGGCCGCCTGCGATGCCGTGCGCGCGCTGGCCATTGAGGTGGGCATCCCGCAGCATCTCTCTGACCTGGGTATCACCGAGAAAGACATTGATGCACTGGCAGACCAGGCCATCGAAGATGTATGCACGCCAGGCAACCCACGTCTGGTGACTCGTCAGGACATTGTGGAACTCTACAGGAAGGTGCTCTGATTTCCGTTTCCCGGTAAGGACAAGCCAGCAGGGGGCACACCGCATTAAACGGTGTGCCCCTCTTTTTGGGCATAAATATTGCCTATGGCACGCCCGCAAGCATGTTTTCGCATGAAAAGTCATTTGCGGGAAGCCCGCAAGCGTGTTTTCACACAAAAAGCCATTTGCGGGAAGCCCGCAAGCGTGTTTCCGCACGAAAAGTCATTTGCGGGAAGCCCGCAAGCGTGTTTTCGCACAAAAAGCCATTTGCG
>JAHZGX010000011.1:0-183480 GCA_019420585.1 Prevotellaceae bacterium | reverse complement strand
GGAAGCCCGCAAGCATGTTTTCACACGAAAAGCCATTTGCGGGAAGCCCGCAAGCATGTTTTCACACGAAAAGCCATTTGCGGGAAGCCCGCAAGCCATTTCTGAAATGTCGGGAACTCATAAGACATGTCAGCATGCCTATTTCTGATATAGCAAAGCCTGCCTGTAATGCCCCAACCTTCCAAAAGGCCGGACATACAGGCAGGCTTTGCCTTGAGAACACCCCGCACTCATCAGAGAGCAGCATCGGCCGAAGGAGGCATGCACTCCTCGGCTGCGCCCCAACTCTTGTTGGGTCTCGGCCCCATCTGCAGCACCAGGATGCCGCCATCCTTGATGTCATCATGGCTGAACCAAGGCCTGTCCCATGTCTTTCCGTTCAGTTTCACACTCTGTATATACTTGTTGGTGTCGCTGCATCCCTTGGCCACCACACGGAACTTCTTTCCATTGGGAAGCGTCACTTCCACATCCGTGAACAGAGGGCTGCCTATGTTGTAGGCAGGGAAGCCCGGGGTCACCGGATAGAAGCCCATGGAGGAGAAGACCACAAACGAGGTCATGCCTCCTCCGTCCTCATCGCCGGGAATACCCATCACGTCATTGCGGAACCAGGTCTTCAGGCACTGGCGTATGCGTTTCTGAGTCTTCCAGGGCGCACCTCCATAATTATATATATAAGGTATATGGAGCGAAGGCTCGTTGGCCATGGTGAACTGGCCGATGTTTCCTGTCTGGTCGGGAAGTTGTGTATAGAACTCCCTCTTGCCGCGCCCCATGCTCTCGGCAAAGGTCTGGTCAAGGTTGGCAACCATCTGCTCGCGCCCGCCCATCAGGTTGGCCAGGTCGGCCAGGTTGTGTTGCACGTCCCAGCGGTAAGTCCAACCGTTGTTCTCATCATAGGCATCACGTGCGCCAATGCCTCCCCCGAAGCGATAGTCAAAGTCGGGCAGGAAATTTCCGTCCTTGTCCTTCGGGTGGAAGAACTTGGTGTCGGCATTCCACACATTGCGGTAATTGTAACTCAGGCGCAGGTACTTCTGCCGGGCCTCCTCGTCGCCACGCCATTGGGCTATGCGTGACAGGCACCACTCATCGTATGACGTGCCCAAAGTGACTGCCACGGGCTGGCGCTTCTCGAAACCATTCACATTGGGGTCAGTCTCTTCCTCACCCTCACGCAGTGCGGGAATATAGCCGTGTTCCTTGTAGAAACTGTCAATCCATCCCGCCGGCTTGCCACTCCAAGGCGCAAGCGTCTTGTCCTCTATGCCCCGGCGGCAGTAGTCGAAAGCGCGGTCGGCATCCACACGGAGTCCCTTATAGAGAGCATCGGCCACCATGGCCACCCCGTGGTTGGAGTTCATGCGGCGCGTGTCACCCGTCATCTCCGGGAAAGTAGGCATCCATTTCGTGCCCATCTGTTCTGCCATGCGCAGGTAAGACTCTATGATGTGTTCCTCTTCGGTGGGAAATACCAGTGCGCGCAAAGGGTGTGCTGCACGGTAAGTATCCCATATCCAGTCGTCGCTGTAGAAGGGAATCCCGTCATCCAGATGCACTTTCCCGTCGAATGCACTGAAGTAGCGCCCATCCTCGCTCAGGCATACGGGACGCTCAAACGTGCGGTAATAAGAGGTATAGAACACTGTCTTCTGATCCTCGGTGCCTCCCTTCACGCGTATGCGACCCAGCGTCTCGTTCCACACTCGCCTTCCCTTGGCCTCCACTCCCTTGCGGTTGAAGCCTTTCTGCTCGCGGTTGAGGTTATGGGCGGCCTGGGTTTCACCGATGAGCGAAACGCCATAGCGCAGACTTACTTTGCGCGTGCCGGCCGGAAACTTATAGGCCACGCAGGCCTGGCGCCCCTCGGCGCGGGTCTGTCCGGCCTGTATCGTTCCATCCCTCAGCACACCGCTCTCGATGGGCTTCACGGAAAACTCGGCACTAAGAAAGATGCGCATGTTGGAACTCAGTTGCTGATAGCCTTCAGCGCGAGTGTCGTGCACGTTCATCGCACCGTTGTCACTGCATACGATGATGGTGGCGGGCTTGTCGGGATTCTGAAATTCAAAATCGTAGATGGCGCTTTGGTGAGATACAGCCAGGCTGACATCAATGGTGTTTTCTGCTATCTCTACGTAATAAGAATAAGGCGTGACCCGTTCCTGATCCCAGTCCGTGCTTATGATGGGACGAAGTTCCGTACCTTGAGTCACACTGATACGGAACGCCGAGCGCTCGCGGTGATTGGTGACCACTACAGGCAGTCCGTCAATGCGCTCCGTGGTATAGTCGGCACGGGTGGGATAAATGCGCATCAGGCTATTGGGTAACTGTATGGTGGCAAACGTGGGTACCAGCAGATGGCTGATGTTGCCGATGTAAGGGTTAACGTAATCTACACATTCACGGCTTGCGGCTCTCACGCCCGTGGAAGTACAGAGCATGGCTGCAGCCAATAAGGTTATTCTGATTCTTGTCTTCATATACATCAATATGTTAAATGGTTTTCTTTGTGCAAAATTAGCATAAATCTGCCACATCGGCGGCTCATCTTGGCATTTTGTTGGCATGTGTCGCAGAAACCCCACGACTCTGGAATGCCTGAAGAAAGTCCATCCCAGTCCCCCTTCCCGGCACTTCACCGCATCATTCATGAGCCATAGGGGGGGGGTAATCCTTATGGGCAAAAGACAAAGGAAATCAGCGGTGGAGCATGATGTCGGCCAGGGTGTATCGGTCCATAAACCGGCTGCGGTCTACGCATGTGTTCACTCCTTCCACACTTCCTGCATCGGTAAATTGCCAGAGCACCATCTGGGGGTCATCAAGCAATTGCGGTATGTCCTCGGAATAAGAGGCGATCATGAACTTGTACTGGCCGTATTGCCCTGCCATGTAACGGTTGTAGAAGTTCATGTATGTGTATATGATGGGCTTTACGCCATAAGCCTTCTCCACCTCCCGGAGAAAACTTTTCAAACGTGTGTTGAATGTTTCACTAGATGCCCTTCCACGTTTCTCCACATCCACTATGGGGATGAGGTCTGTATCCTGGGGATTGACACAGCCAAGGAAATTGCGTAACTGGTCACTGACTGCTGCAGTGGGACTGAAAAAATGGTAGACTCCTACAGGGATACGGGCTGTTCTGGCTCCCCTCAGATTGCGCTCCAAATGGCTGTCCCTCAGCCCTGATGCCTCTGTTGCTTTCACATAAGCAAACCGGACAGACGGGTCAAGTGCCACATCTGACCAGTTTATGTTTCCCTGATAATGTGAAACGTCAATACCGGTAAGCCCTGTTGAATGGTGTATTCCAGAAGGAATGCTATATTCAACCTGTAGCCTTACCGGATGCTCGCTCCTCAATGGCAAAGGCAATATATCGGGGACAGGCAAGGACCTGTCGTCACTTTTGTCCTGCGCGGAAAGGGAACAAACACACATGGGAGCCACTATCATCAGTGCTCCCATGATGCATCGAACGGAGTTATGTCGCCTCTTAGCGCTCATTCACCCAGGTAGCGACACTCGAAGTTGCGCCCCTTGATGCTGGGGAATTGGCTACGGGGATCCACGTCATTGCGTGTACGCAGGTGACTTACTATGGCATTGTAGCATTCCTGTACGGAATCAGTATGCACACGAGCAATGAAGGTGGTGTCCATGTACTGGAATTTCTGGGTCTGAGGAATAGCTATCACACGCTTGAAGAGCAATTTTCCCTCATACCATCCAATCTTCTTTGCATTAAAGAACTCCTGCCTTGCATCACGCTGTGCACGTGCGTTCTCGCTTGCTTCACGCGTGGCAGCCCCTTTGTCCTTGAATTCCTCGAGGGTCTGCGCAGTGGTCTTGATGACAATAAAGTAAGAGTGGCCACGCACCTTATAACGCTTGGGATACATGTTCGGACCATCCACAAAACTCTTGATATCCTGCATGAGAAACTCGTCCATGTCAATATCGGGTATGCCCTGAAGGAAGTCTATGGCATCTGTCACTGTGGAGACAAGGGTCTCTTTATTAAAGTATCTGAGATAAATATTCATGCTTTGCTTACTGATAAATACGAAATCGGCTGCAAAGTTACAAAAACCACTCCACTAAAAGAACATTATGCAGGGAAAAGATAACCGGCATGAACAGATTTGTGTAATTTTGCACATCGGGAGCCTTGGTGCAGACTCCGGACTATGATACAAGGATAACCGATGCGTGAATTTATTAGGAAATGGACATTGGCCATCAGCATGATGGCCGGGGTAAGTTCGTATTTCATTTTGTTATGCCTTCCTTTGGGAAGCGGATTACGTAGTTGCTTGCTACACGGGGTTACGGTCATCCAACCCATCCTCATCTTCTCCATGCTTTTCCTCACTTTCTGCAGAGTACGGCCTGCCCAGTTACGCCTCTGCCGCTGGCAGATGTGGAACCTCATGCTGCAAGGAGGAATGTTCCTGGCACTGTGCCTTCTGCTCGTTGCCTTCCCGCATACATCGCTCCGTCCCGCGCTTGAAGGGGCGTTGCTGTGCTTCATCTGCCCCACGGCCACCGCGGCGGTGGTGGTTACAAGCAAGTTGGGAGGACGCGCCGGCACCACCACGGCCTACACCCTACTTGTAAACTTATGTGTGGCAATCCTTGTTCCAATTCTTGTTCCTTTGGCACATCCACAAGCAGAAATGGACTTCACACGTGCCTTCTATGTCATATTGGGAAAGGTGTTCCCGCTTTTGCTTTTACCGATATTGGCCGCAGAAATACTGCGCAGACTTTCTCCCGGACTCACGGAACGGCTAGCCTCTTACCGCGACTTGCCATTTCATCTGTGGGCAGTGGCACTCGCCCTGGCTTTGGCTGTCACCACGCGCAGTCTTGTCAACAGCCATGTGTCTGTCATGATGGCGGTAGGAATTGCGCTGGCCTCCTTGATTGCCTGTATTGTACAATTCGCCGCAGGGCGGTTTGTTGGCCGCCTGTATGGGGATCCCATAAGCAGTGCACAGTCCTGCGGACAGAAAAACACGGTGTTTGCCATCTGGATGGGATACACATTCCTCACGCCTGTAACGGCATTGGCTGGCGGCTTCTACAGCATATGGCACAACGTGTACAACTCATGGCAACTGGCTCAGATGAGCAAGGCACAGGCCAATCGCCATCTTTCTGATAAAGATATTGTCTAAACTATGCGGACACGCAACCGTTGTCACTCGTTTAGGAGCAACATCTCGTTACAATGATTGCATTGTCGGCACTGGCCGTCGGCAATCACCCATGCCGGCCCATGCAGTTCCTCACGTCTTTCCTTGCGGTAAAGATACGAGCCATCAGGCAAGGCGTAGAAGCGGTGGCCAATACTGTCACCCACGGCCAAATCGTCAATCATGACTTTTCCGTCAAGCACGGCATCGCGCAATCTCTGGAAATGCGGTATGATGCTGGTGTGTGTGAGCCCTAGTCCGGGCAGGAACCTTTGATAGAAAGGGCTTATGGCCTCGCCCGGTTCCTCAGGAAGTGCATACACTGTATCAGCACAGTTCATGCTTCCTGCACTGATGCCCAAAAGCACTCCATCCCAATCTTGAAGCAAAGCACGCAATCCCAGACGCAGGAAGAAGCGGTTTTGCGTAGGCACATGTCCTCCATTGAGCATGATAAAGTTGGCACCGGCAACGAGATACGGAGCATCAGCCGCAGTGCCGTTGTGCAGTACATGGGCGGTAAGTACGTTGGCTCCCAACTCTCCCATGCTCTCCTTCATGCACCGCGCCCACTCTTCCGTGCCCTCTATGTCCTCGGGAGAACTGGCCACAAAAAGCGCGTTGACCGGCTGCGGCAGGGCATGAAGAAACATGTCGGCAAACCCGTTCTCGCAGGAGAATGCAGGCGAGCCCTCAATGAAAGGGCTGCTTGTCAGGAACAAAGTCATGGTACAAGGTTTTGCATGAAGTAGGCCAGTTGCTTGCGCCACCATGGCCAGTCATGATCAACGTCGAATCCCCAGTAGTCCACCCAGGCTGGAATACCCTTTCTGCTCAGTATCTCATCCATACGGCGGGTGCTTTCAAGCAGTTCTTCCTCCCATTGTCCCTGCCCCACGCACAGCACGATTCTGCGCTGGCGGTAAAGAGTCATCCAGGAATGATTGTCTGGCATGTTGGGGAGGAAGTCCTGAGGAGAGTTGGCATAGGTGAGGTCATCGTGGTAAGAACCGAATCCGTAAGCTGAATGGTATAGTCCGCTCAAGGCAATCAGGGTGTCGAAGATGTCCGGTCGGCGAAAGAAGAAATTGCCTGCGTGAAATCCACCCATGCTGCATCCCGTGACCATGAAAGTTTCCTCCTCAGAGCATCTGACACAGGGAATCAGTTCATCCACAATGTAATGGAACCAGCGCTCATGCAACTCAATGCGTGGGCGTGGCTTCCCTTGCTGGCAACTCCACGTCTCCGCATCAATGCTGTCACAGCACACAAGACGCACCCGGCCACTCTCAATCCAGGGAGCAAGCACGTCCACCATGCCAAAGTTCTCATAATCAAAGAATCGCCCGTCCTGGCTGGGGAAAGCAAGCAAAGGATGTCCGGTTTCTCCATAAACCTTGTATTCCATGTCCCGCCCCATGCTGTGGCTCCATTCCTTGTAGTATTCTATCTTCATTCTTGTCAATTCCGTTTGGTAAAACATTGGGGAGATTAGCGCTCTATATTCGGTGGCACGTGTCATAGAGGAACGAGTCACGCTCCTCACTTGTGCGGAAACGTGCTATGTAAGCCTGGTCGCCCATGGCCCCGCTCAGCGCTTGAGGAATGCGCGGAGCCTCCTGTATGGCATAGGCATACTTGGTCAAAATGTCCTCATGCGTGAATTCGTAAGGCACGTTGTCACGCCTCCCGGCAAACACGCAGTAATAATCGTCTTCGGGAGAAGGCTGCGTACGCCTGTCATACACCACCATGTCGGCCCAAATCTTGTACACATCCACACTGTGGGCATAATTTATCATGTCAGGTGTAAAACCGCCTCCCGGGCGCATGTTCACTTCCAAGGCAACGAAGTCTCCTTTCTCCCCCAATCCGCGGTGCGGCCGATCAAGACAGAAGAACTCTAGATGTACGAAACGACTCTGCACTCCAAAGGCTTTCACTGTGCGCCGCCCCCAGAAGCGCAGGTTCTCGCTCATGTGCTTCTCCACATAATAAGTGCTGTCCAGATTATAGTTTACGATGTCTGCAATGCTGGGAGGACACACGCACATGCTTTCAAAGAGAGGTTCTCCACGGCTGTCAATCACAGCATCGTAGGTGCATATATTGCCCGTGACGAACTCCTCCACCACATAGTCACTCACATGTTCGGTGGAAGCAAAGAAGTGACGAAGGTCACTCTCATCCACCAACTTGTGCGAACTAACCGCTCCCACACCCACATCAGGCTTCACGAAAAGAGGATAGCCGGCCTCTGAAGCAAACCGCAAAACAGAGTCCAATCCTTCCGATGCTTTTATCTGACGTGCCGTGCGGATGCCTCCCTTGGCATAGTATTTCTTCATCTCCGACTTTTCTTTCACGCTCTCTATACGGTCGTTCTTCATTCCTGTACACACGTTGAAGTCAGTGCGAAGCCTGGCATCCAGCTGTAGCCAGTACTCGTTATTGCTCTCTATCCAATCGATACGCCCATAATGCCATGCGAAGTAAGCCACTGCCTGATACATCAAGGCATAGTCCTCCATGTCGGCCACCTTGTAATACTCGGTCAGGGCAGACTTCAGTTCATCGCACAACTCCTCGTAGGGAGCGTCTCCTATGCCCAGCACGTTGGCACCGTTCTCATGCAGCCTGGCACAGAAATGTGCGTAATGCTGAGGGAAGTTAGGTGATATGAAAATGAAATTCATGTTATATATCAATGACAAACTATTTCTTCATAACCTTGCGCCCGTTTTGTATGTAGATGCCGGAAGGCAAATGGTCGAGGGTATCCCCCACCCTTCGCCCGGTCAAGTCATACACACCTTGGACAGACTTTGTTTCCGGTTCATGCCTTACTATATCTATGGCATCGGGGATGTCCGGCTCCAGATAGCCCTTATCGGCATACCCGAGCGTGTTGCTCAGATAGTCATAGACATACTCGGCACGTTTCCTCAGCCATTCCTTACTTTGTTTGGTGATGTCAGCATAGGCGGCACTTCCACCACATGACCACATCGTGTTGTCGTGCTCAAAGGACTTTTTGGCCAAGGCATAATAGTCATCCAGATACTCCAGCAGGTCATCCAAGTGATTCTGCATGAAGTCTGTCCACACACGGTAATATTGTTTGTTAAGTTCATTACCGCCGTTATAACGTAGTGCTTTCAAGAAGCGTTTGCCTGTGGATTGCGCGGCAGGAGCATCATAATAATCTGTCTCGGCATCAACAATGAAGTAGTTCTGACTTGATTGATAGCCAAATCCCCAGTCACAGTCCCATACGGGGCCAAAGATATAGCGTGTGCTGTCGCTCAGGATGTTTTCATTGTATACGAACATGCTCTTGGGATGTGTCAACTCAAGGTTGAATATAAGGTCATTCACCATCAAGTAGCGTGCCAAATACACAGGGTCGGCATACTCCGATACAGGTCTCATGCGCAGTACATTGTTGGTCAAAGTGTTGAAATGTTTCGAGACCACAGAAAGAGTCAGATTGGTCACATCGCTGCTGAAGTCAGGATACTTGACGTTGACAGGCACGCTGTATTGCGTGGTAGTGAACTTGTACGTCTCATCATAATAAGTATCCAGTTCCAGCAGTGCGGCATTTGTCTCATCAAGCAAGTCGATGCTGTTGTTGCTGAACCCCACTTTTTCAGTCAGGTTATACGAGCCACGGTAGCCCCCATTGATGTAGAGTTCTACGGGCAAGAAGTGATTGGCTGCTGCCGCTCCAACCATCTCAGCCACGCGCGAACCGATAACATTGGTGGTCATTGAGCCTTTCTGCTTATTGGCTATCAGGTTCCAGTTCTTGCCAGCCTTCATACCCAAAGGTTTCTGCTTGGTGGCAAACTTGATGCGATAAGGACTCTTGCCCCACGTACCTGCCCAAGAACTGTTGCCACGCCCCTTGATCTGCATGGGCATTTCCTCCATGTCAGGTAGATAACCCGCTCCATCTATCTTGATTTTAGCCGACAGATAGGTGGTCTTGCTGCTTATCATACTGCCATCATCCGTTGTAATGTAGATGGCAGGCACGCCATATTCTGTAGTCGGAGCATCGGACAGATATTTGACGCTCACTTGATAATCATTGCCAAAGGGATGCATGCCGTAAGCCCCCGTGATGGCATTGCGCCTAAGCATGCGCCATCCAGGACGTGCCACAGTATAGGTCACGGGAGATTCGAAGCGTCGGCTTGTGTACTTGCTGTCCTGCAACGAGTCTACGATGTAGACTTCCGCCTCTTCCTGCGATGTCTTGATGCTCGCCACCAGCCTCTTGCCAATGCTTCCCACAATCACAGAAATATGTGCAGAGTCTGTAAACTCGCCAAATGCATCCACCATGAGCATGTCATTGAACTTGTTGTTGAACTTGAAACTCAGCATTCGGGGCAGTTCTGCAGGAACGTGGGTGGTGAGACTATCGATGTCATCCTCATTATAGGTATATTTTGCACCGTTCTTGGTCAGCAGGGACAAAATGCCGTTAGAAGTCGTCTGCAAGAGCAGATATTCACGTGGAAAGGCATGCACTCCGCCATCCTTCAGACATATATATACTATTTCACCGTCCACGGACATCCATGCAGTACTGTCCACAATGGGTTCCTGAGGCAGGAGAGAGGTGTCATACTGGTTAAAGAGGATGTTTGAACCGCCATCAGAGGGGGCGTTCGCACTATTCCACAGGGCAATGTACCCATTGACCCCATAATCATTCCAGCAACTGTTAGGCACGTCAGGGAAATGCAGATTAACGCCTCCACTGCTGTTCTGGCTTATTTGAAACACAGACGTACCGCCATCGGACGTGCCTGCTTGCACCATCTTCACCAATTCCTTGTCAGATGCGGAGGCCACATGAGCCACATGATTTGTGCCATAAGCATAGTTGTACACAGTATAGCCCTCAGCCTTGCTTCCCGTGAAGCACCACAGGTGGCTGGCTGTCACCGTGTCGGTGGGAGCACAGAGAATACGTTCATCGGTTGCCTTGAGCAACTTGCCAGAACGAATGTTCATGGTGTACCACCGGGTGTAGGGAGCAAATTCCCCATTGACGATGCGCGTGCACCGGAAAGGCACCCCACTCTCCTGCTCCGGTGCGATGGTCTCAGAATCCACGGCTTCAATGTACATACGGCAGCCGGAGCCCGAGGGTGCGGCACTTGATGTCCACAGCGTCAACACCCCATCGCCGTGCAGGTCATTGATACAGGCCGTTTGATTGCCGGGGTAATAGAAATTATAGCCATCGGCATTCACACTCAGTTTCAGCGTGCAGGGCGCGGGAGCCAATGCCTTCTGTACGGGCAGGAGCGGCTCATGGCTGGTGTCACTGGCGCAGCAAATGAGGTAACCTGTACCCAATGACTTGTTGTACAACTGAAATCCATCCGTATTGTCGCCCACAAAGCAGAAGTAATTGTCATCGGAGAAGCCATCGGAGACAGCCGAACACGTGACCGCCTCCTTTTGCACGGCCCAGTATTTTCCTCCTGACACCTGTATCTTGTACCATTGTGTACCCGGAGCGAAATTGTCACCAATCAGTGTCGTGGCTTTAAAGGGCAGGTCAAGGTTGTCATTGGAGTCAGAATATATGGCAGCCGAAGCCACATGACCCATCAGCAACAACAGGCCAATAAGTATTCCCTTGCATGTTTGTTTTGTGTTCATATCCAGTAAGTCCAACTCTATAGATACTTATTTTTTAGTGGTCATGCATGGCTGCACACGCAGTCTCATGCGGTGCAAATGTAGTAAAAATTTGTTTCCATGCGTATCGTTTTCCCGATAAATTCCACTATGCAGGAAGATTATATATATCACAAGGTCATTTTCCTGCCTGTTCCACCACATATTTCACAGCATCTGTCAGTTCCATGTATTTGCCTGTGAACCGCAATTCTTCCCCCATATGACTGTACACACTCAGCCGGCCATGCTGGAACTGTCTCCAGCGCACAGGCACATAAGGAGACCACAATGCCGTCACATGGCTACCGTCAGGACGTGTCCATGTGGCCGTGAACACGTTGGCTTCAATCTTCAGTTGCGGCCGGGTACTGCCAGGAGGCAGCATGCGCGTAAGGGTTCGGTAGGCTTGCAGCGAAGGCTTTTCTGTGAAATCGGCATGTATCAACCCGAAGCAGTCCTCTGGTTCATAAGGGTCTGTCTCCCTTGAGCGCAGATTGTACCAAAACACCCGCTCCACTCCGTGGGCAAGCGCGAGCAGATACACCCGAGCCACCCTTCGGGCCTGCTCGGCCTCCTTGTCTGGCAGCGGATGGGCATACATGCGCGTCTGAAACACGATATTGCCTTTCAAGTCAGAATTCAAGCGGTATATGCCTGCCACGGTTTCCTGGCGGTGTTCCGTACCGGCAGTGACAAGCGAGAGGAGCGAGTCGCCTTGTCTCAGGTTGTCTCCCGTGAGGTAACGGGCTGGGGACTTTTCTGATATTTCCCACTGATACGTGCTGCCGGCCAGGTACTGCCGCTTCACAACAGATGGAGTTTCGGTAAGTTCTTCGTCCGTGGCGGCATCCTTCCAGTCTCGTACCGGCGACATGTGTAACTGGTCATAGAGCGACGTGCCCATTTCCTGCCGGTCAAACCAAGTGTTGGAAGGTAGACAGGCATCATAATAAAATGGCATACCACCGGCTAGCACTATGGTGCCGCCACGTCTCACATAGTCCACCAAGGCTGGAAAATACTGCTTGGGAAAATACTCATCAGTAGCAGCCACCAGCACGGGCACTTTTTTGACTGGCAATGCCGGCAGTTCGTCTAATGTCACTGCACGGGCTTTATCGGCCACAGGAGTGAGGTAGGTTGATGCCTGTTCCGCACTGAGGGTGACATACCCCGTACATCTATCGGCCAGATACCCTACGCATGCCTTTCCCTCCTCAATGCCTATGCGGCGCAACGCAGCGGGCAGAAATTCATGATAAAAGCCCGAGGCAGACTGCCGTTCCGCGCTTGTGTGCATGCCGCACTCGGTCAACCACACTGGTTTCTCCCAGCCATAACGGGCCATTAGTTGGCGTATTTTGGCAAAGCATTGCAAGAGTTCCTCTGGACGGAAATAGGAGTGGAAGTTCATGATGTCCACCCACCTCATGGCTCCCATACGACATAAATCTTCCAGAAAGTCATCCTTCACCTCACCCAGTCCGCTCAGCAGCACTTTGTTTTGCGGGTCGGCCTGATGGATGCGTTCGCTGGCCACACGTAGCGCCTTCACATAACGGACAGGGAGAGAGTCTGTTTCACCAATCAGGTTTACCTCATTCATCATCTCCCAATGAGTGATTACTCCCTTGTACCTTTGCGCCAGTGAATCCACGTAGATGTCGTAATGTGAGTCGTCCCAAGGCATTTTCTTCATCCAAGTCAGAATGGGTAGGAAGCCTTGGTTGTGTGCCCGGCATGAGGCAAGTACGTCATCAAACACTTTGGGATGGAAGTCGCGTGTGCTGCCAAAAGCGGTTGCGAAATCGAAATCAGAGCGCACCCAACTGATTCCAACGCTTCTGTTCACCTCCAGTTCCCTGTCCCTCATAGGATAGTCCATCCACGGGCGGGTAATATGGGTGCACACCCCATAAGGGTCATCAACCAGGGGCGAACAAGGAAAGAGCGGACTTATTGCAGAGTCCAGGGGCGCCCCTCCCCTAGCATGGGAGGCTTGTAGGCGGGGCAAGGGCAATGCGTAGCAGTCGGGCATACCCGCCGGCAAGATTACGAACAAGGCTGAAGTGATGCATGCCAGAAGCGTTCCCTTCGGTCTCCTGTCTCGCTTGAATTGCTGTATTGTATTACCGTTCATTTAGTTTTGTAGTCTTTATCCGTTGCAAATATATGAAAAGAATGCCAGGAAAAGGGTCTTTTTGTTCCGCTTTATGCTTTTCGCCCAAATGCTCGATTTCAAATTTCCAGTTGGAAAAAATAATTTTCCCAGTTGGGGGAATATTTTTCCCAGTTGGCCAGATGCAGCCCAAAGAAATTTTCCCATAAGTTCTGCTGACCACAACAGGGAAATGGGCAGGATTGCGGCAAGAGGAAAGCCATTGCCCCATACATGGCCCGGCAGTAGGCCATCATCTCATCCGGTAGAGAGCAGGGGTGTCAATTCCGACATTCTATCAGAGCACACTACGTAAGACGCTCAGGAGGCCCGTAAAGGGCAAAAATGGGCATCATGCCGTCTGTTTCGCACATGCGCACATGCCCGCACGTACGAAATTTATAAGGAAAGACTTGTGCGTGTGGCAAACATTGAGTACCTTTGTATCTTGATTAGTGCTTTGGCACGACCCCAAACGAAAGGATTGACATAAATATATAATGGAAGATCAGGAAAGAATTATCAAGGTTGACATCGAGCACGAAATGCGGCAGAGTTACATCAACTACTCCATGAGTGTGATTGTGGCGCGCGCCTTGCCCGATGTGCGTGACGGATTCAAGCCCGTACACAGGCGCATCCTCTTCGGCATGAAGGAGATGGGAAACCTGCACAGCAGGCCATACAAGAAGTGCGCACGTATCGTGGGTGAGGTGCTCGGTAAGTTCCATCCCCATGGTGACAGTTCAGTGTACTTCGCTCTTGTGCGCATGGCACAGGAATGGGCCATGAGATACACGCTGGTGGACGGACAAGGCAACTTCGGCAGTGTGGACGGCGACAGCCCTGCGGCCATGCGCTACACCGAGGCCAGGCTCAGCCTGATGGGCGAAGCCATGATGGAAGACTTGGAGAAGGAGACCGTGGACATGACCACGAACTTTGACGACACCCTGCTTGAACCCACCGTGATGCCCACCAAACTGCCCAACCTGCTGCTCAACGGAGCCACAGGCATTGCCGTGGGCATGGCCACCAACATACCTACCCACAACTTGGGAGAGGTCATAGATGCCTGTGTGGCCTTTGTTGACCAGCCGGACATGGACGTTGAAGGACTGATGAAATACATCAAGGGCCCCGACTTCCCCACGGGTGGATACATCATGGGGCTGCAGGGAATCAAGGATGCTTACGAGACCGGACGCGGGCGCATTGTCATGCGTGCCAAGGCGGACATAGAGTCAGGCGAGACACATGACAAGATTGTTGTGACGGAGATTCCCTATGGTGTAAACAAGCAACAGCTCATTGAGTACATTGCACAACTGGTGCAGGAAAAGAAGATAGAAGGCATACACAACGCCAATGACGAGAGTGACCGCGATGGCATGCGCATCGTGATTGACGTGAAGAGGGATGCCAATGCACGGGTGGTACTGAATAAATTGTTCAAAATGACGCCTTTGCAGACCAGTTTCAGCGTGAACAGCATCGCTTTGGTCAAGGGTCGTCCGCAATTGCTTACGCTCAGGGATTTCATCAGCAACTTCGTGGAACACCGGCATGATGTGGTCATACGCCGTACGAAATTTGACCTGCGCAAGGCCGAGGAACGCGTACACATCCTGAAAGGACTCATCATAGCCAGTGACAACATTGACGAAGTGGTGCGGCTGATAAAGCAAAGCAAGACTCCTGCCGATGCCCAGCGCGCACTAGAGGAGCGCTTCGGACTGGACGAACTACAGAGCAAAGCCATCGTAGATATGCGCTTGTCACAGTTGACCGGACTGCAACAGGACAAACTGCATGCAGAACATGACGACCTGATGGACAGAATTAAGTACTACAACCAGATACTCACCGATGACACTCTGTGCCGTAAGGTCATCAAAGACGAACTGGCAGAGGTCAAGGAACAGTTCCATGACGAGCGCCGCACGGAAATCATGCCCAATGCCGACGAATTCAATGCTGAGGACTTCTATGCCGATGATGAAGTGGTGGTGACCATCAGTCACATGGGCTACATCAAGCGTACTCCCCTGGCAGAATTCAGAACACAAGCCCGCGGAGGCATCGGGGTGAAGGCAAGCAGCACTAGGGACAACGACTTCATAGAGAAAATCTATCCCGCTACGATGCACAACACGATGATGTTCTTCACCGACCGCGGACGCTGCCACTGGCTTAAGGTGTATGACATACCCGAAGGCAGCAAGCAGAACAAGGGACGTGCCGTACAGAACATGCTCATGATACAGCCAGGCGACAGCATAAGCGCATGCCTGTGCATACGCAAACTGCAGGATCCAGACTTCTGTCAGTCCCATTACGTGGTGTTCTGCACAAAGAACGGAATCATTAAGAAAACACGCCTCACAGAATACAGCCGTGTACGCGCAAACGGCGTAAACGCCATCAACATACGTGAAGATGACCAGGTGATAGGCGTGGAACTGACCAATGGCAACAATGAGATTATTGTGGCAAATGCAGGAGGACGTGTCGTAAGATTCGCCGAAAACCTGGTGCGCGAAATGGGACGAGTGAGCACGGGAGTGCAAAGCATCATCCTGGATGACGATCCCCGCGACCGCGTCATAGGCATGTGCGTGGTCAACGATGCGGATAACGAGAGCATCATGGTGCTCAGCGAGAATGGTTATGGCAAGCGCACAGGCGTGGACGAGTATCGTAAGACAGGACGCCATTGCAAGGGCGTGAAGACTATGGCTATTACGGAAAAGACCGGGTATGTGGTTGCCACCGAAGTAGTATCTGACGAGGACGACCTCATGATTATCAATAAGAGTGGCACTACAATCAGATTGCATGCCGATTCCGTAAAGGTCACCAAGGGTCGCGTGGCGCAAGGTACAAAGTTGATAGAACTGAAGAAGCGCAATGATGTCATCAGTCACCTCAGCGTGGTGCCGCGTGCGGAGGACGAGGAAGAGCAGTCCGAAGCAACCGATGGCACGCAGGACTCTGCCACAGAAGAGAACAACTAAAGTCAATTCATCTATAACAACACAAATCTGACAATTATGAAAAAAGTACTGTTAACGCTTATCCTTACACTGGCAGTTGGCAGTGTATCGGCACAGACCGCAGAAGACAAGGCTAAGGCAAAGGCAGAAGCGGTTGCACAGAAGGCGGCCCAAAAGGAAGCCAAAGACCAAGTCAAGGAGGCTCAGAAAGTATGGGATGACCTCAACATGAATATCCAGGAAAAGAAGGCTACTCCTGAACAAATCATGACAGAGTGCAAGAAAGGGCAGGAAGTTCTGCAGAAAGCCATTAAGAGCGGTATGTTGGAGGAGAAGAAACTGGGTGAGATATATGGACTGAGTGCCAATCTGGCTTTACATCCACTGAATAGCATGCTAGAGGCAGCCTCAGGCAAGCAGCCTTTTGACACATTGTACTTCTATGACAACTTGAAATACCTGACCGATGCCCTGCACAACGAGTTGAAGTACACCAAGGTAACCAAGGGAGAGACCGGCAATGAAGCACAGTTGAAAGGCAAGAAGATACAATTGGCACAGTGTGGTGACTACTATATCTATGCTGCCCAGTTTGAAAGCGCATGCCAGCGCTATGATCGGGCATTGGAGGCATATGACCGTGCAATGAAGTATAAAGAACTCTATCCTGAGATTGCAGACATCTGTGAATTGCGAATCACAAACGCCCAAATTGCCTATTATGCCTTCCACATGGCACACGATGCCAAACTTTATGACGTGATGGACAAGTTCTATGATCAGGCACTGGAGTTCAAGGAAGGCGCCGAGGGAACCAAGCAGACTAAACTGGCTAGTTACCTAGAACGCAAGGATACCACTGCATGGGCACAGGTTCTGCACGATGTCACCATTAAGGCTCCACAGGAAAACAAGGAAAACATCCAGATCCTACTTGCTTATTATCAGAAGCGAGGACTGGACAAGATGATGGCATATGCCGATGAGATACTGGGCGTGGACAATACTGTGATGATTGCCAACTATGCCAAGGGGCATGTGTATTTCGTACAGGAAAAGTATGATGATGCTTTCCCCTGCTATGTGAAGTGCACTGAACTCCAGCCCGATTACTATGATGCATGGTTCCAAGCCGGTCTTTGCAAGTACCGCCAGGCTCTTGCAAAGAACAACACCGTCAGTACCATCAAGAATCAAGCAAAGGCCAAGGAAACCCTAGAAGAGGTGAAGAAAATCTTTAGCACGGCTATTCCCTATTTTGAGAAAGCACGTGAGTGTGCGCCCGATGCTCCCCAGAAGTGGGCTTACGAACTGAAACAATGCTATAGTGCCACCGGTCAGGCCGCCAAGGCTGCCGAGATGGACAAGTTGCTCTAAGCATTCGCCCCAATATGTGCAGGACGGCATTCATCCTTCTGTGGGAGAGAATGCCGTCCCGCCTATTACATTACCGCACCTCTCTTTGTCTACAGGACAAGGAAGAGGACACATGGCCAAAGGCCAAGACAAACAGGAAACAGGATATCAAATAACAAGGACGTTGCTCTCAGGGCACGCCTTATGGAGAAACATTTATAACAGGTAATCATGCTCGGAATGAAGAAGTCATTTATTACCCTACTGATTGTAGTCTACTCTGCAGCGCCATGCTGGGCTGCAAGCAAGAAAGACAAAGCCCAGAAGCCGGTAAAGATGTCAACACTCTACAAAGCGGCATCCACGGCCATCAAGAATGCCTCTGGACAAGACGGAGCAAGAACCAACCTGATAAACGCGTTGCCCCGCACAGACATCAGCGACAAAGACCGTGCCGAAATATACTACACCTCTGCCCGGTTGTATGAGTCTGTCAACAGTGTGGAAAACAGGAAAGCATACCTGAAACAGCAGTACGACACAGCACTGTTCTTCAATTCCCTGCTCAACATGTATGAGCAACTGCGGCTATGCGACAGTGTGGATGCCGTTCCGAACGCCCAAGAAAGAGTGCGACTAAAGTATTCCAAGAAGACCACCGAACTGCGTCAGAAGCACATGAAGAACATACTTAACGGTGGGAAATTCTTTCTCAAGAAGAACGACTATGCAACGGCTTATGGATACATGGACAATTACTATACTTATTCATCTAACCGAAGGGACACCTTGCTTTCGCAGTTGGCTTATCAAGCTGCACTATGTGGCTACCTGACCAACAACCCTACACGTACTCTGAAATACATAGACAAAGCCATTGAAGCCGCTACCAGGGGAGACAAGCCTATACTCCAGGAATACAAGGTACGCACTTATGCACTGCTCAAGAACGATTCGGCGTGGGTGAGAGAACTGCATGTAGGTGTAAACCTCTACCCTGAATATGACTTTTTCTTTGTCAACCTGGTGGATTGGTATGACTCTCACCGCATGACCGGCGAGGGATGCCACCTGGCAGACTCGCTTATCAAGGTGGTTTCAGCCGATAAACCCATTTATTGGTACACGAAGAGCAAAATGAAACTTCTGGATAGCGACTATGAGGCATGCATAGAGTTTGCCGACAGCACACTGCGCCGTGACCCCAATTTCACGGATGCTTATTACAACAAGGGCATCTCGTACATGAACATGGCCGTCATCAAGCAAGAGTCCGCCTGCACAGACATTAAGAATCCACGTTTTGCACAGGACAGGCAAGAAATACGCAAACTCTATGCCAACGCTATGCCATGCATGCAGAAGATACGTGAGATGCAATCTGAAAACATTGACCGCTGGGCACCACCACTTTACCGCATCTACCTGTTCCTTAATAAGGGTAAGGAGTTTGACGAGATAGACAAGATTCTGAAAAAGAAGGCTGCAGAAGAGCAGAAGAAAACCGCAGAAGCGGGAAAGAAATGACATGTGCATGGCGGTTTGCATGCATCCCACCACTTTTGTCCTATAGCCATCATACATCATTCCAAACAAACAACAAATTCCAATGAAGCAGAATTCCATAGCACTCATTACTGGTGCCACAAGCGGCATAGGTGAGGCATGTGCCCGCAAATTTGCTCTGGCAGGGTATGATTTGATACTCAACGGACGTAGGTCTGAACGACTGAACATGGTGAAAACCGAACTGGAACATGCGGGTATCAAGGTACTCACACTCCCCTTTGATGTCAGGGACAAGCAAGCCTGCCGCCACGCAATACAAAGTTTGAACGAAGATTGGTCACAGATAGACGTCTTGATCAACAATGCAGGACTGGCACGCGGACTTGAACCCGAATACGAGGGCAACGCCGATGACTGGGATGAGATGATTGACACGAACATACGTGGACTGCTCACCATGACGCGCCTTGTCGTGCCAGGTATGGTGGAGAGAAACCGTGGACACGTCATTAATATAGGTTCCGTGGCAGGTGATGCGGCCTATGCCGGAGGCAATGTGTATTGTGCCACAAAAAGCGCAGTCAAGACCATCTCCGATGGTTTGCGCATTGATGTGGCACACACCAAGGTGCGTGTGACCAACATCAAGCCCGGTCTGGTTGAGACTAACTTCTCCCAAGTGCGTTTCCATGGTGATGTGGCACGTGCCAATGGGGTGTATCAAGGTATTAAACCTCTTACGGGAGATGACATAGCCGATGTGGTACTATACGCAGCACAGGCACCTGAACATGTACAGATTGCCGAAGTGCTTGTACTTGCCACACATCAGGCAAGCGGAAGCGTCATTCACCGATACTGAAATCACACCTAATAATAGGTACCCCTACAAAGGAAGAGAAACTCTGATACTATAAAATCAGAGAAAACGTTTAATCCAGTCCACGGAAACACCTCTGCGAACGGCATAATCCTCAATCTGGTCATCGCCCACTTGTCCTACAGAAAAGTGACAGGTGGCAGGATGAGAAAGCATGAGTCCACTGGTACTGGCGTGAGGCGTCATGGCTCCCGTCTCGGTAAGTGTAATTCCCAGCGACTTCATATCAATCAACTCGTCTATCAAGAAGTTCACACTCTGATCAGGCAAGGATGGATACCCTACCGCCGGTCGTTTCCCTTGATACTTTTCCCCGAAGATCTCATCTAGAGTCAATTTCTCATCAGGCACATATCCCCACCAAGTACGACGGGTCTGCATGTGCCCCAGTTCTGCCGTAGCCTCTGCCAGCCTGTCGGCCAAGGTCTGTGCCAACAGATGCATATAGTCATCAGAAGGATATTGGTGCTCCAGCGAAGCATCCACTGTGGATGCGAAAAGACCTATGGTATCGGTGATTCCCTGGCTGCGCGGCCTTACGAAATCGGACAGACAAAGGCATGGCTCACCGGGGAGGCTGGACTGCTGCCTCAGAAAAGGTATTGAGCGTGACACGCTAGGCAAGTAGATGTCATCTCCGTCACCGAAAGCATCAAACAGACGCACACGGAAATGCGTGTGCGCACCTTGCCTGCACCATTCATCAAGGAGTGCCCGCGCATCAAGCAGAAGCCTTTCAGCCTCACGCGCCTTTCCCTGTTCCTGCCGAGGCAAAGAGCCAATCCAGGCAGAGCGGCAGGTAACACAATCGTGTACACCAGCCAACTGGGCATAACGAAATGGGAATCCCCAGGCATGAAAAAAATATCCCCACTGGATATAAGGCGCGACCAGGGGGATAAGGTAATGCTCTGTGTAAGTCACTGGTCCTTATTTTCCACATAACCCTGATACTCCTCCGGCAGGGCACTCATAATGGTATCATAACTCTTACTCATGACTTCCTTTATGTCACTGGAACCCTGACCGTGCGGTTGTATAGGTTCATGAATAATCAGACGGAGCGGATGCCAGGTAAGAAAATTGAAGCCCTTCTGGCGTGGAAGCACGTCAAAAGTGCCATCGATTGTCACAGGGACAACGGGCAACTGCAGTTCATCAGCCAATTGGAAGGCTCCCCTGCGGAAAATACCCATGTGCCCAGTGAACGTCCTGGCTCCTTCGGGAAACACCACCAGACTGGCTCCATCGCGCAACACGCGCCGAGCATTGTCACAGGTGCGCTGTATGCTTTTGGGGCCACTTTTGTCCACAAAGATGTGACCAGCACTCTCGCAAGCCTTGCCCACAAGCGGTATATTACGAAGTTGCTTCTTCATCATCCACTTGAAATGCCGCCCCAAAAATCCATATACAAGGAAGATGTCGTAGGGTCCTTGGTGATTGGCCACAAACACATAGGACTGCGTGGGGCTGAGCATTCCCCTGTGCTCCACATGTACAGGCAACAGCATGACATGGCACATCAGCCTGCTCCATATATGGGCAGGCCAATAACTCCAGACAGAAGCGCGCCCAACAGTGCACCCAATGATGGTAAACACGCAGGTCAACACTGTGGCAATAAGCAAAATAGGAAACGCCACGAACAACTGATATATTCTATACAATATCTTCATAAGGCTATGGGGGAATATATTGGCACAATGTCAAGACCGTCAGTAGTCATTCATTTTTTCCATGTTGTTCTCTGCGGCCTTAATGTATTCACGTACGTAAGGATGATTCAAGAAATAAGGGGGGGCCTGAGATATGATGGCATCAATCTTGGGATTCAATATCGGATATCGCAGTGCACTGGTCATAATCATGAACACACCAGGTCCGAGCACGTTGTTGTAGTTATTTGAGATGAAGCGAGACACAAGCCGGTCATTCTCGCTCTCCAGCACACGCGCCTTCTTACCCAACTCGGCACTAATCTGATCATAACTGATGCCATCCATAATCATCTGTGACTCCAGATGCGGAAGTTCAGCCATCTGTGCATCCAGTTGAGTCTTGCGCAGGATGAAATGGTTCAGAGTGTCATTAAGAGGAGTGCCTGTGGCACTTTGCGAACTCTCACCTATCACAAGCGACACCTCCCCATTCTCAAGCACAAGGGGCATCACGCTGGTGTCATCGACAAACACATTGGCCATCATCACAGAGTCCATGAATCCACGGAAACGGAACTTACCATGTACAACCCGGGAGGAATCGATGGAACACATGTCTGCACCAGAAAAGACTTTAAGGAACAACGTCTTTCCCTCTAAGCCTTCAACATTGGACGTGCCATTTACCATGTACTGATCAGCACACGAAACGAACAGCGAGGCCGACATCAATATTGGAAACAATGGGTTCCTCATATCATCTTAGTATTTTTATATCTAAAAGCAAAGATAATGCGAATCACGTTTCCACGGAAATAATTTAGAACTTATTAAGATTTTATCTCCTCTGTAATTCCTGTGGTATGCGCCACGAAGTATAAAGTTCCAGTACACAGCCTATGGTCAGACTCACCACCCACTCGTTACGCACGGCAAAACCATAGCGAAGGTCATGCATGCTCATAAGCACAGCCGTAAGTACGAAACAAGCCGAAGCCATTAACTGCTGGCGGCGAAGGCGTATAAGAACAACGTCGTTTCCCGCGTACTCCGTGCGCAACCTCATAAGTGCATAGAACATCGTCCCCACCGCAAACAAGCCAAGCGACAATCGGGAAGCAAACAAATGCACGGCCGCACCGGCAAGCATCAGCAGGGCACCCACACGAAACAGAATGTTTTGCCAACGATTCAACTCCCTCATTGTGCAACGGAATCTTTAACCAGAGAGTCTGTACCATCAATGCTTTCAGGTTCATCGACCCGTATCACATACACATCCTCGCCAACTCGCTTCATATAATACTTCTCGCGTGCCACCTGCTCCAGTTTCCGCGGATCACTATCCAAACCAACAAGCATGTCTGTAGCAATCTGAAAACGCCTGTTATAGTCAGCAATCTCCATGTTCAGCGCATCAATGCGTTCCACCCTAAGCCTACGGTTGAACATACTATTATCATCGGCAATACCGATGATAATGACAGAGAAAATGATTATTACACTGTGCTTATACTTGCATACAAAGTCCCACAGGGTATACAGTCTGCTCATCTTGTTATATTGATATTTGTGGCAAAGTTAGGAAAAAAGTAGAGTCCAAGGGAGTTGAAAGGCTTTTTTTTTCTACATTTGCAGAAACAACAAAGCGATAAATGGAAGAATACATCGTATCTGCCCGGAAATATAGACCGCTCAATTTTGATTCCGTGGTGGGTCAGCATGCGCTGACCACAACGCTCAAGAACGCGATTTCATCGGGAAAATTGGCTCACGCATACTTGTTCTGCGGCCCTCGTGGTGTGGGAAAAACCACGTGTGCACGCATTTTCGCAAAATCAATCAACTGTCTGTCACCTCTGCCCAACGGTGATGCCTGCGGACAATGTGAAAGTTGCCGGGCATTTGATGAGCAACGCTCCATGAGCATACATGAACTGGATGCCGCAAGCAATAACTCCGTGGAAGATATAAGGGAATTGTGCAAACAAGTACTCATCCCGCCTCAGGTGGGCAAGTACAAGGTGTTCATCATTGATGAGGTGCACATGCTCAGCCCGGCAGCCTTCAATGCCTTCCTCAAGACTCTTGAGGAACCGCCCTCATATGTCATATTCATCTTGGCCACAACCGAAAAGCACCGCATTCTGCCAACCATCCTAAGCCGTTGCCAAGTGTACGACTTCCAGCGCATGAGCACGCAGGACACCATTGACCACCTCCATCGGGTGGCCGAGAAAGAGGGCTATGAGGCAGAGCCTGAAGCACTGAACCTGATTGCACAGAAAGCAGACGGGGGCATGCGTGACGCACTGTCCATATTTGACCAAATGGTCAGTTTCACAGGAGGAAAACTCACTTACCAGAACGTATGTCAGAGTTTGAACGTGCTAAGCACAGAATACTATTTCAAACTTGTGGACTTTTTCCTCTCCGCCGAAGTGACTCCATGCCTGCTGCTGCTGAACGAGATACTGCAGAAGGGCTTTGACGGCGGCAACTTCGTTGCGGGACTTGCCACCCACCTGCGCAACCTGTTGGTGGCAAGAGACCAGTCTACACTGAAACTGTTGGAGATGAGCGAACAGATGCAGAAGAAATACAGCGAGCAGGCACTGCGCTGCAAGCCAAGATTCCTATACAGGGCCATCAAACTATGCAACGATTGCGACTTGTCTTACAAGACGAGCAACAACAAAAGGCTGCAGTTGGAGATATGCCTCATTCAGGCCGCACAACTGAATGAGGAGGAATCTCCAGGGGCTGGGCTTGGCCCTGCCAAGACATTAAATCCCATATTCAACGTGCAGGGAACTCAAAGTCAACCTGCACCCGTGCAACCTGCTACTGCTTCCACTTCCACTACACAGTCTTCACGACAATATTCATCAGCAGTCCCCACAGCCGCACCAGAACCTTCATTCCGCTACTCCTCACAGACTGGCACGCCACAGAGCGGACAGCCCACAACAGCAACCGCACCCCTGCAAGCAAATCCCGCAGAGGCACACAACCAGCCTGTGAACACACAACCGCCTGTTCCACAAACATTGGAAACGCATGTCACCATGCCTTACATTGCCCAGTCTCCTCATACAACTCCGGCCTCTGAGAGTAGAACAAGCCTTCAGACTAGTGGAACGCTGAGGAAAGTGTCATTCCGTCACATTGGCACAAAGCCGAAAGCCAATACACCGGAAGAGAGCACACCGCCAGTCACCTCGATACCAGACAAGCCGCTGCAGTTGGAAGAAATACGTGTGGCCTGGCAGAAATACGTGCGCATGATGCCCGACAGCCAGAC
This sequence comes from Prevotellaceae bacterium, assembly GCA_019420585.1. GTDB lineage: Bacteria > Bacteroidota > Bacteroidia > Bacteroidales > Bacteroidaceae > Physcousia. The sequence continues at coordinate 158,691 of JAHZGX010000011.1, read as the reverse complement.
GGCCATGGCACAACGTATGAAGAGCATGCAACCTGCCATTGAAGGCGGGGACAGCATTGTGGTAACCGTGGGCAATCCTCAAGTACGGGATGCGCTGGAAGCCATGCGCCCCTCCATGGAGCAATTCATGAAGAAGGAACTTTCAAACATGCAGGTAACATTACAGTTTCAATTGATGGAAATGAAACAGCAGGCCGCGTATGACAAGACAGAGCACATGCGGACTGTCATAAAGAGAAACCATGTCATAGACCAGTTGATAAGTGGCCTGGAACTAGAACTTGGTTAACAGTTTATCGGTTCATACAGCCATAAGCGAACCGATAAATAGTCCGAAACATAAAGTAGGGGCTGCACCATACCCGGTGAAGCCCCTACTGCGTATGCCTCTCTGATAGTCAGGTCAGATGAGATACTGCTTGCTGATGCTCTCATTGTTGAGCACACAGCGTATGGTATTTGCAATCAATTCGGCGATGCTGAGTTCCTTCACCTTGGAGCAAGCATTGTTGTAGGGAATGCTGTCGGTAAATACCAGTTCCTCCAAGGCGCTATTCTGCACGCGCTCGCTGGCAGGACCACTCATGACACAATGGCTGGCGATGGCACGCACCGTACGCGCTCCCTTTGACTTCATCAGGTCGGCAGCCTTGGTGATGGTCCCTGCAGTGTCCACCATGTCATCCACAAGTACCACATTGGCATCCTTCACGTCACCGATTACCTCCATGTTGGCCACCTCGTTGGCTTTTCTGCGTGTCTTGTTGCAGAGCACCAGCGGGCAGTTGAGGTACTTGCTGTAGGTGCTAGCTCTCTTGGTTCCGCCCACATCGGGAGTGGCGATAACAAGATTCTCCAGGTTGAGCGACTGGATGTAGGGCAGCAGCACGCTGCTGGCATAGAGATGGTCGACGGGCACATTGAAGAATCCCTGCTCTTGATCGGCGTGTAGGTCCATGGTAATCATACGGCTGATACCGGCCACACTGAGCATGTCGGCCACCAACTTGGCGGCGATGCTCACCCTGGGCTTGCTCTTGCGATCTTGGCGCGCCCAGCCGAAATAGGGAATCACGGCGTTTACCGTCTTGGCAGAAGCCCTCTTGGCTGCATCAATCATCAGCAGCAACTCCATAAGGTTATCGGCATTGGGGAACGTGCTTTGCACCAAGAAAACGTCCCGCCCGCGGATGGACTCTTCAAAACAAACCTCGAACTCACCATCAGCAAAGTGCGTGATGGACAGGTCACCCAGTTTGCAACCCAGGCTCTGGCATATTTTCTCGGCCAGATACCGGCTCTTGGTACCAGAGAACACCTTGAATGATTTCGTCTCTTCCATTGTCTTATGTTACAGATTATCTAAATTCGGGTGCAAAGATAGCACTTTTCATGTGGGTGGAAGCAAGAGATACAAAGAATTGTAACACGCATGCCGAAAACTTTCTCTAACTTTGCAGACAGAGATTACCGAGCCCCCTGGGGAGGAGACGGCCGCGGACACACAGGCTGGCATCCGGCCACAGAGAGGGAGGAGTGACATAGACATAAAGACTAACACAACAAGAGATGGACAGGAGAAATTTTCTGAAAAGCAGTGCCGCACTGGTGGCTGCACAGGGCGTGGCCATGCCGACCCTGGCCGGAAGCAAGCACGGGAAAGCGGAAACACAGCAAGAAAATGCCGCAGGGGCACTCATTGACAGCGCGCCCATGCTGCAGAACTATGCCGAGGACAGCATGGGAGTGGCGTTCAGCGTAACAGACAAGGCCAACGGGTACGTGATATTCGGCGAGAGGCCCGACCTGTCGGACGGCCGCAAGGTGTACTGCGGAGGCTACCGCGTGACAGGCATGAACAGCGATGTCATCCAAGTGCACCTCACCGGACTGAAGCCCGCCACCACGTACTATTACCGCATAGGTGCCGACCGCATCCACTACGGAGGCGGCTATGACATGAAGATAACAGGCAACGAGGAAGACAGCCGCGTTTATTCCTTCCGCACCGCCGGAGCAGGGGCAAAGGCGCACTTCTGCGTCATAAACGACACACACGTACATTGGGATGCCTTTGAGAAACTCACGGCAAAACTCGCACTGCTGGCACCCTCGTGCGTGGTGTGGAACGGCGATGCGAGCAATTCCGAGGAGACAATACAGGCACAGAAGCGTATCTATCTGAAACCAGAAATCACGCACAAGGACTATGCCGCCTCCATCCCCTACCTGTTCTGCCCTGGCAACCACGATTCGCGCGGGCTGGCCAACCGCAACCTGGAGCGCGTGTGGATGTTCAGGCAGCCCGAGGAGCGCGCAGGGAGAGACTGGGACCTGGGCAGGAACTTCGCCGTAAGAATGGGCGACATCGCCCTCATCGGCCTGGACACAGCCGAGGACAAGATGGACACCAACCCGCTCTTCGCCAATCTCTTCACCTCGGAACCATACCGAAAGGCACAGGTCGACTGGTTGCGCGATGCACTCAAGCGCGCCGACATAGCCTCGGCACCCTATCTGGTGGCCTTCTGCCACATACCCCTCTTCGACTCCAACCCCAAAGCCAATCCCGGCGATGTGGCACCTGCCGACAAGGATCCGCGCTATACCCTAGACTTCGCAGAGTGGCAGCGCACCTGTGCCAATCTTTGGACACCCCTGCTCCAGGATGCCGGCTGCCAACTCATAATCTGCGCCCACCAGCACCGCTACCGATTCGATGAAGCAACCTCAGAGCGCACCTGGGCGCAAATGGTGGGCGGAGGTCCCGAGGGAACCAAGACCACCTCTACGGCCTTTGCCACCATCATAGAGGGAGAAGTGAAGGAGGGAGCACTCACCGTGAGGACATACAACATGGTGAAGGATGAAATAATAGATGAGCACACCTTCGCCCCTCGCAAGGTGAAGCGCACGCGCAGAAAAACCTGAACCCACCCACAAAAAGTAGGAAGAGACTGTACTTCATAAAAGCACCCCAAAAGTTTTTTGTCCAACTTTTGGGGTGCAGTTCATAATAGACGCAGCCTCATTCATGCGGTACGCAGATAAGACACGTACTCCACCATCCGCTTCTTTACTCCCCTACTGGCATAGGAACGCGCTATGAAAGGACAAAGTAAGAACACAACGTGTTGCAAAAATCGACATAGGCAAGCAAAAAAACGGCGCAACGATTTTCTTGGGCAAGGATTCCTTTTTTTTTACATATTCGCGTTTTTGCCAAACCACCCGATTTTATGTTTCCAACCAGAAAAAAAATTTTTCCTAACCTGACTTTTATTTTTTCCTAGGCAGGCGCTTTTTTGCACCATGCTTCTGAAATCTTGACAATAAGAAAGCAATCCACCCGGCTGCGGGAATGCAACCGGGTGGATGTGGGTGCGCGGCCTGCGGAGGGGGAGGGGCGGAGGATCAGTCGCTCAGCGAGTAGGGCTTGCCTGAGCGGACTCCGCGCTTGCGGTTGGGTTTGCTGCCCATGGTGAACTCCAACTTTCCGCCTGCAAGAAGTTCGGCATGGGTGACATAGAGCCTGTCGTGGCGCTTGCCGTTGAGGCGCACTTCCTGCACGTAACGGTTCTTGTCGCTCACTCCGGTCGCACTGATTTCCAAGGTCTTGCCGTTGGGCAGGATGATGCGGCAGTAAGGCACGTAGGGCGCGCCGAGCACGTACTGGTCGGTACCTGGGCAGACGGGGTAGAATCCCATGGCGGTGAAGATGTACCAGGCCGACATCTGCCCGCAGTCATCGTTGCCGTGAAGGCCGTCCATATCGTTGACGTACATTCGGTTCATTATCTCGCGCAGCCAGTACTGTGCCTTCCAGGGCTGCGAGGTCCAAGCATAGAGGTAGGGCACATGGTGGCTCGGCTCGTTGCCGTGTACGTATCCGCCCAGGAGGCACTCCTCCTCGATGTCCTCGTTGTCCTCGTAATACTTCTTGTCAAGCGGCTGCGCGAAGAGGGCGTCCAGGGCATCCACAAACTTGCGGTCGCCGCCGAAGCACTCAATCATCCCCTTCACGTCATGCGGCACGTGGAAGGAGTAGTTTGCGCTATTGCCTTCGATGAATCCCTCGCCGAAGGTCTGCAGGGGCGAGAAATCCTTCTTCCAACTGCCGTCGGCATATCGGGGACAGGCAAGGCCAAGGTCGGGACGGAAGACGTTCCTGTATGAGAGGGCGCGCACCCGGAAGGAGTCGGCCATGAGGCTGTCGCCGGCCAGGAGTGCGGCGTGGTATATGGCCCAGTCGTCATAGGCATATTCCAAGGTGTTGCTTGCGCTGGTGCCGCAGCGGTCATAGGGTACGTAGCCTAGGCGCATGTAGTCCTTCAGTCCCTCAATCCAGGGGGAGGATGCCGTGGATGCCATGGCCTTCAACATGGCCTTCATGTCCTTGCAGCCCACTTTCGTGGCCACGTCGGAGAGCACCGACACGGCGTGGTATCCGCTCATGCACCAGCCCTCGTTGGCCATGAGGTACCACATGGGCAGTACGCCCAGCGCGCTCTGCTGCTGGATGCGTATCATGCTCTCGGCCATGTCCAGGTTGCGCTGCGGGTGGAGCAGGCTGAGCAGGGGATGCTCTGCGCGGTAGGTGTCCCACAGGGAGAAGACCGTGTAGTTGGTGAAGCCGTCGGCGCGGTGAATCTCCATGTCGTTGCCGCGGTAGGACCCGTCAACGTCCATGTACGCCGAGGGGTTGATCATGGTGTGGTAAAGGGAGGTGTAGAAGAGCGCCTTCTGGTCCTCGGTTCCCTCAATGCGTATGCTGGAGAGTTCGTGCTCCCAACTGTCAGCCGCGCGTTTGCGTATCTGGTCGAAGGTGAGCCCGGCAGTCTCGGCGTTGAGGTTGGTCACTGCCCCACTCATGCTCACGGGCGAGAGGGCCACGCGCACGGTGAGCCGGTGGCTCTCCGGCAGGCGGAACTTGAAGTAGCCCACCATCTGCCGGCCAGCCATGTCGGGGAAGTTGTGGTTGATGTCCATCTTGCGCCAGAAGCCCGTGTACTTCATGCGCTGTGCATCGACGTATCCGTACTGGCTGATGGGCTGCGAGAGCGCAATGGCGAAATAGGTGTAGTTTTGCCGTGCCCATCCGTTCGTGATGCGGTAGCCGGTGAGCAGCGTGTCGTTCTCCACGCGCAGGTAGGTCCAGAGTGTCTTTCCATCATAGTTGTAGATGCCCGCGCCCAGGTCGAGGATGAACTGGCCATCGGCCGAGGGGAACGTATACTGGTGTACACCCACACGCTGGGTGCTGGTCAACTGAGCCAGCACGTCATAGTCATCGAGCCTTACCTCGTAATAGCCAGGGGCGCAGTGCTCTGTGTCATGCGAGAAGCGTGAGCGGTAACCGCCCTCGGGGTTCTGCGCCGTGCCCGGATTGGTGCGAACCTCTCCCGTGGTGGGCATGATGAGGATGTCGCCCAGGTCGGAGTGTCCGGTGCCGCTGAGGTGGGTGTGGCTGAAGCCAACGATGGTTTTGTCCTTGTGCTGGTAACCGGCGCAGTATTCATATACGCGCGTTTGGTACTTGCCGTCCACGTTGTGGGGAATGGTGTCGGTCTCCGGGCTCAACTGCACGAGTCCGAAAGGGACACAGGCTCCGGGAAACGTGTGCCCCATGCCGTTGGTACCGATAATTGGGTTCACGTAGCCCAGCACTGAATCCTGTGCCGGTGCCGCAAGTGCGCCTGCCATACCGAGAAACAGGGACAGGCAAATGTCTCTTGTATTCATAGGTTGTGAATGGTGATGTGAGGGAAACAGACACGCCATGTGCTGCCCCTAGATGGATATGGTGTTATAAAAAAGAAAGGCGAGGGGGTGAATGGGGTTACCCCTTCACGTCCCCCGCCTGTTGGTGACTGTTATGTTCTGCCAGATTACTTTGCCTTGGCCACGGACTCCATGAAGTCCTTGCAGGGCTTGAAGTAGGGAATATCGTGTGCCTCTATCACCATGGTGGTGTTCTTTGAGATATTGCGGGCAGTCTTCTGTGCACGATGCTTCAGAGTCCAAGTGCCCCAACCACGAATGTACACATTCTCCTTCTGCACGAGAGACTCCTTGATGGTGTCCACCATTCCCTCCACTGCGGCAAGCACTGTGGCCTGGTCAATGCCAGTCTTTTGGGCTACAATCTTTACCAGTTCAATCTTAGTCATTTTCGTTATACGTTTGTATGAATTTCTAATGTTCTTTCGAAATGCAGCGCAAAGGTACGCAAAGATTTCCCTTCGTACAAGTCCTTTTTGAAAAAACCTCTGCCATTCAGCAGGAAACACAGTATCTCAAGGCTCCAGCACGGCAGCGAAGCCTCCGTTGCGTACCATGTGTATATTCAAAGTGTTGCCTTGGGAAAACTTGCCAGATACCTTGCGGTAATCCATAGCCTGCACGGCTGAGTTCACTGCATCCGTGAAGGAGGTAGCCTTATACGACTGTCCCTCTTTCAAGAAGTCGAGTTTCAGGCTGAGGTCACGCGGTGTCCCGTTGGTGATACCGCCAATGTACCACTTCTCTCCCTTACGCCTTGCCACCACGGTGTACTCGCCAAACTCGGCGGCAAGCACGCGGGTCTCGTCCCAGTTGACCGGGCATGCCGCAATGAAGTCGCGGCAGTCGGGATACATATTATATAATGTAGGATTGTCGGCCATCATCTGCAAGTTCGACTCAAACACCACGTAGAGTGCCATCTGGTAAGCACGCGTGCCTATGCTTGCACTGTTCGGCCTACGGCTACTATAACACTCAGGCTGCGCGCTGAGCATGGCTCCGGGCGTATAGTCCATCGGGCCGGCGGCATTGCGTATGGCCGGATAGAAAGCGCTGTTCTTGGGTGTGCATCCGCCCATGTACTCCATGCCACGCACACCCTCGAAAGTGAGCACGTTGGGATACTTGTATTCCAGTCCGCTGGGATGGTAGGCTCCATGATAATCCACGAAGATGTGATGCTCGGCGGCAGCCTTTGCCGTACGCTCGTAAAACTGCACCATCCATTGGTCCTGGCGGTCCATGAAGTCAATCTTCACGCCTGCCACACCCCACTTCTCAAAGGTCTCAAACATGGTTGGGTGCTTATCCACCGTGAGCCACGTAAGCCAGAGTATGACTCCCACGTTCTTTGACTTGGCGTAGCGGATGAGTTCATGCAAGTCAATATCCGGGTTGGGAGTGAAGGGATCCCGGGTCGACTTGGCCCAGCCCTCGTCCATCAATATATACTCCAGTCCATTGGCTGCGGCAAAATCCACGAAGTACTTGTAGGTGTCAAGGTTAAGCCCGCTCACGAAGTTCACATCAGGTCCATAAGGGATGCTGCCGTTCCACCATTCCCAGGTTGTCTTTCCCGTGCGTATCCATGAGGGATCGGCAATCTGGCTGGCCGGTGCCAAGCGCATGGGCATGGTGTTGAGTGCCATCTGACGGTCGTCCTGCGTGATGTGGAAGTAGCGCCAGGGGAAGGCACGGGTGCCGCTGGTCTCAGCAATGTAGTCGGCCTCCTCAAGTATCTTCACGCTGCGATCACCGTCGTCACCGAACTTCAGAGGCACCTTGGGATGCACGGATGAAAGGCTGTTGTCTGCATTTCCTTTCATGAACATGCAGGGATAGTCAAACAGGTCGAACTCGCTCACGAAGACCTTCTGGCGCGCTCCGGCAATCACCAAGGGCAGTTCGCTCATGCGGTCGGATGCCTTCCAGGCCGCGCTCTGCACGTTCGTGTACTCCTCCTCGCAACTGGTCTTGAAGCCGCCCGGCTGCTGAAGCACAAGACGCGTGTCTTGCGGAAGCCGGATGCAGAAATCTTCCGACTGAACCTTCACATTGCCTTTCATGCTCGTGAGGAAACGGCAAGCCAGGCCGTCGTCATACACGCGCCACTCTATGGCATATCCCCCCTTCATGTTCATGGTGAGCAGCGTGTAGTGGTTGTCCACCGTTGCACTCTTGAGCGGGAACACGGGTGTGACAGCCTCCTGCACGGTCTTCACCTTCTTGCTCTTGAGCACGGGGTTGGTTCCCAGTGCGGCACGGTCAAGCGTCATGCCTAGGTGCCCATCCTTGACAAGGACCTCACCATGGCTTTCTACGTCATAATACACTTTGTCCGAGAGCGTCACGCTAAGCTTGACTTGCCCATCAGGACTGGACACACTCACATTCTTCTGAGCCTGTGCCGTGCTGAACAGAAGGCAGAGAAGAGAGAAGGCAAATGGAATTCTCATAATACCTGTAGTTTTGTTTATAGTTAAAAAGGTTGAATCTCACATTAGTGACGCTCATAGCCCCACTCATCAAGCACCTCGCCCCAATGCTCGTTGACCATCCGCACGGTACGTTCGGCATATTGGTACTTGTTCTTCTTGTAGCCGCGCTTTGCGCCTATGTATTTCTCTATCGAAGGCTTTGCCTCTTCCCATCCGGGAATCTTCAAGTCTCGGTAAATCTTCTCGATGATGCCTAGGGCGTCTTTCTCAATGTCCTCAAACTTAATCTCAAAGATGTTCTCCTTGGGCACGTACTTCTTCTGCTCCTTATAGGCATGGTAGAGTTCCATGTAGTTGCGCAGAATGTTCTGCTCCATCTGCTCATCGCTGATGCTGTGCAACTGGAGAGGCTTGATGGTGTTAAGGAAAAAACTGCGCGTGCTCTCAAACACGGTATAGGGGTTTCGCATGAGATACACGTACTTGGCATTGGGATACAACTCGGTCAGAGCCTTCAGACGACCTGTGTGGGGCGGGTTCTTGCTCAGGTACTGAGTGCCTCCCGTATTCCACAGGCTTATCTTCACTAACTTCTCAAATGCCTGCTTGAATGCCTGCAGTTCCTCGTCAGTAATATCTCTGAAGGTGAGGTAGCGGTCGCAATACTCCTGCATCCTTTCGGGGAAGAACCAGAAATTATAATAATTGAACGGGCAGGAATTGTTCAGTGCGAACTCCTCCTCCTGCGGCAGGTCGGGAGCAAGTTCCATGTTGTCTGTGGGACGCTTGTCTGGCATCAACCATCCCATGGTTGGCTTGAAGAAGCCCTGCAGAGCCATTATATAATGGGGGAATACGGTCTGATACGTGGTGGTATAGCCGAAATGCTTGTCCTGTGCAAAAATATTATGCACGAAGGTGGTGCCGCTGCGCCAGTGTCCCAAAATGAAAAGAGGATCGTTCTCTAGGGGCTTGTCAGCCAGCAGTTTCTGATACTTGCGGTTCTGCAAGGGCACACATGTGCTCAACAATCGGCAGATAACCTTGGTAAGGAAGAACTTTGTCTTCTTATCCGCAGCAATGTGCTGACCTTCTGTTACAGTCTTGAATGTTTTCCAGTCTGCACCCACCAGGGTGTTCACGGGAAGTTTATTGAATTCTATAAGTCCCATAGTTGTTCGTTGATTGATTGTTCGATCTTGCTCCGCAGCACATTTAGATAGGAACAACTAGTGCCGAAGCGCGTTGACAAAAAGGCCTGCCTTAATGAACATGCTTCACAGCATACGCACCCAGACAGGCCGAAGAAACATTTTATTTACTAACTATCTTAATTTCAAGCCCTTGCCGACTCAACTCCTTCACAACCCTCTCCACGGCTTCATAGTGCTCTGGAGCAATTCCCAGTTTGGGCAAGTTCAGCACGGGAATGTCACTTCCCTGATTTATTTCCTCTTTTTCCAGAGGATTGCATATCATGCCCACCGCACACGTGTTGTTGGTTATGGGGTCAATCAGAATGAATGCCCCCGTGGCCTTATTCTTGTTGTAAGGGTCAAAAAAAAGCGTCTTGGCTGTGGTTATCTGCACTTGGCCAATCTCGTTCAATTTGAAGTCACCACCCTCCAAGCGCTGCATGGTGTTCACATCCACCTTGTAGTTCACGTGAGTAAGCGTAGCACGTGTGGTATTGGTATTGTGCTTCAGGAAGAACTGCTTTCCTCTGTCCATGGGCTCCTCATCCATCCATACGAGCATGGTCTCGAAGTGACGTCCGATGTGAGGCACGTTGTCCGGCTTCACCAGCATCTCTCCGCGCGAAATATCAATCTCGTCCTCCAGGGTCAGAGTCACACATTGCGGACAAAAAGCCATGTCAAGTTCACCCTCGTAGGTGACGATGCTCTTCACGTGGCTGCGCTTCATGCTGGGCAAAGCCACCACCTCATCTCCCTTGCGGATTACGCCGCTTGCAACCTTGCCGCTGAATCCGCGGAAATCAAGATTAGGACGGAGCACATACTGCACAGGGTAGCGAAAGTACGTCATATTGCGGTCGCGGTCAACGGGCACAGTTTCCAAGTAGTCCAGCAGGCTTTTCCCTTCATACCAAGGAGTACGGTCGCTCTTCTCCACCACGTTATCTCCCTCCAAGGCAGAAAGCGGGATGCAGGTGACGTCCTCAATACCCAAGTGATCGGTCAAGGCCAGATACTTCTCACGTATATCATTGAAGACTTCCTCCGAGAAGTTGACAAGATCCATCTTGTTAACGGCAAGGACAATGTGCTTGATGCCCAACAGACTCACCAAGAAAGTGTGCCTGCGTGTCTGCGTGATGACTCCTGTACGTGCATCAACAAGGATAATAGCCAAGTTAGCCGTAGAGCCGCCCGTAATCATGTTGCGTGTGTACTGCTCGTGTCCCGGCGTGTCAGCAATGATGAACTTGCGCTGGTTGGTGCTGAAATAACGATAAGCCACATCTATGGTAATGCCTTCCTCGCGCTCAGCCTTCAGCCCGTCAAGCAGCAGGGCATAGTCAATCTGTCCGGCACCAGCGTTACCTACGCGCTTGGAATCGCGCTCCAGAGCCTGCAATTGATCTTCATACAACTTCTTGCTGTCAAATAACAGACGACCAATAAGAGTAGACTTTCCGTCATCCACTGAGCCGGCAGTAAGCAGTCGCAGCAAAGACTTGCGTTCGTCTGCGTCCAAAAAATCCTTTATGTTTATATTGTTGTTTGCCATGATGTTCTGTGTTATATTTCCTGAAGTGGGGCGAATCAGAAGTAGCCCTCGCGCTTCTTCTGCTCCATGCTGGCCTCCTGGTCAAAGTCAATGACACGTGTCGTGCGCTCCGACTTAGTGGTGGTCATCATTTCTTCCACAATATCCTCAATGGTCGATGCGCTGCTCTCCACGGCACCGGTAAGCGGCCAGCAGCCAAGTGTACGGAAACGCACCATGCGCATCTGTATCTTGGGCACATATTCCTTGGGCAGACGGTCATCATCAGCCATTATCAAGTTGCCGTCAATCTCCACACAGGGCCGCTCCTTGGCAAAATAGAGCGGGACGATGGGGATATTCTCCAAGCGTATGTACTGCCAGATGTCAAGTTCGGTCCAATTGCTCAAGGGGAACACACGTATGCTCTCGCCCTTGTGCACACGGCTGTTGTAGATGTCCCACAACTCCGGACGTTGGTTCTTGGGATCCCACTGATTGAACTGGTCACGGAAACTGAAGATACGCTCCTTGGCTCTAGACTTCTCCTCATCACGCCTCGCTCCACCAAAAGCAGCATCGAACTTATACTTGTCAAGCGCATCCAGCAATGCCTTTGTCTTCATAAGGTCCGTATGCACCTTACTTCCGTGAGTAAAGGGTCCCACCCCCGCACGGAAAGCCTCCATGTTGCTTTCCACAATGAGGTTCCATCCATATTCCCTGGCATACTTGTCACGGAACTCTATCATCTCCCTGAATTTCCATTTGCTGTCAATGTGCATCAATGGGAAAGGAACCTTGCCCGGGGCAAATGCTTTCTCGGCAAGCCTTACCATCACGCTGCTGTCCTTTCCTATACTATATAGCATCACAGGGTTCTCAAACTCTGCAGCAACCTCACGGATAATATGGATTGACTCCGCCTCCAGTTCTCGCAAATGACTCAGACTGTATTCTGCCATTTCTTTATCTTGTTGTTTTATTGGGTTTCACTCGTTCGACAATTGCATCAGTAAGCATGTTTACGCTCTGCTCCAGCGTGAGCACACTGGTGTCCACGCTAATGTTGGCGTTGTCTGGCACCTCAAAAGGGGCACTGACACCCGTAAAGTTCTTCACTTCACCCTTACGGGCACGGGCATACAAGCCCTTCACGTCCCTACGTTCACACTCCTCAATTGGGGTGCTCACATACACTTCCAGAAAATCCTCATCACCCACAATCTGACGTGCCATGCGCCGGAGTTCGTTAGTAGGACTAACAAAGCAGGCAAGCATGACGATACCTGTATGTACAAACAACTTCCCCACTTCTGCTATCCTACGTATATTCTCTGTCCTATCCTCTGCACTGAACCCGAGATTGCTGTTGATACCAGTTCTGACATTGTCGCCATCAAGGATACGACACAAGAAACCATGAGCATGAAGTTCTCGCTCAACCCCCATGGCCAAAGTACTTTTCCCGCTCCCACTCAAACCGGTAAACCACACCATGAGACCGTGCTGTCCAAGAAGTTGTTCCTTGTCAGACCTTGCCATCATGCGGTCGTATATAGGATAAATGTTCTCTGTCATTATATGTTTTGGAATATATTATGTATATGTACACATTCAATTGGCTATATACCTCCTGCACATCATTTCCGCATTGCGCATAAAAACACTAGGAAACAAAATGCTTAGCGGAAAACTGATAATGCTTAGGTAACAGACCCACCTGAACAAAATATGTGAATCGGCAACTTTGGATGCAAAGTAAAAAAAAGCCAATATTACCATACTGTTGTTAGCGAAGTCTTCCAATGCTTTCTTTATAGGAAACATTGCAATACGCAGTATCAATACAGCAGCGGCAAACAATATAAGACCAAATCTTAAATTGCCATTTATCAAGGATAGTAATATAAATACGAGAAGTAGCCCTGCGTAGATACTCTGAAGTCCCATAATGTATGCAAAGGTATGAAACAAAGTTGGTATCTCCAAACAAGAAATCAGGAAATACCAACTTTTGCTTTTCGTATCACCCACATGGGGTTCTGTTACTTATACTCATTCCAACTCTTGATGGCTAAATCCTCCATCTTCACCGTACAGAAAGCATGGATGAAGGCAGCCGCTAGACGTGCATTGGTAATCAAGGGAACATTAAGGTCAACCGCCGCACGGCGTATCTTGTAGCCATTAGTAAGTTCGCCTGCTGTCAAATCCTTAGGAATGTTAACCACCATATCTATCTTGTGCTGGTGCAGTAAATCCAATGCCTGGGGATACTGCCCCTCCTGGCTCGGCCAATAAACAGTGGTGTTCTCTATACCGTTCTCCGTCAGATAACGACTTGTACCACCTGTGGCAAAGAGACTATACCCGTGATCGAAGAGCGTGCGTGCAGCATCCAACATAGCAGCCTTGTCCTTGGCACCACCCGTTGAAAGCAGAATGTTCTTTTGGGGAATCCTGTGCCCCACGGACAACATAGCCTTCAGCAGGGCTGAATTAACGTCATCCCCAAGGCAACCCACCTCACCTGTACTGCTCATGTCAACGCCCAGTACCGGATCGGCCTTCTGCAGGCGGTTGAAACTAAACTGACTTGCCTTAATGCCCACATAGTCAAAGTCAAAGAAACTCTTATGCGGCTTCTCCACCGGTATGCCAAGCATCACTTTAGTAGCAAGTTCTATAAGATTTATCTTTAGTACTTTACTTACAAACGGGAAACTACGGCTGGCTCGCAGATTACACTCAATAACCTTGATTTCGTTGTCGCGTGCCAGATACTGGATATTGAAGGGACCGCTGATGTTCAATTCCTTGGCTATCTGTGCACTTATCTTTTTGATACGGCGCACAGTCTCCACATAGAGTTTCTGAGCCGGGAACTGTATGGTGGCATCACCGCTATGCACGCCAGCAAATTCGATGTGCTCACTGATGGCATATGCAATGATTTCGCCGTTTTTGGCCACTGCATCCATCTCCACTTCCTTGGTGTTCTGCATAAACTTGCTGATAACCACAGGATGCTTTTGCGACACATTGGCAGCAAGTTTGAGGAAGCGTTCCAGTTCGTCCTGATTCGAGCAGACATTCATAGCTGCACCGCTCAATACATACGATGGTCTTACCAGTACAGGGAAACCCACTCTATCAATGAACGTCTGCACATCCTCCATAGATGTCAACGCACTCCATTCGGGCTGATCCACACCTATACGATCAAGCATTGCACTGAACTTGTCACGGTCCTCTGCATTGTCAATATACTTGGCCTGCGTACCGAGGATGGGAACACGCTGTGCATCAAGTTTCATTGCTAGATTGTTGGGAATCTGTCCACCCGTGCTTACCACCACACCCTTAGGACATTCCAAATCCAGGATGTCCAGCACACGTTCAAAGGTAAGTTCGTCAAAGTAGAGACGGTCACACATGTCATAGTCCGTAGATACCGTCTCAGGATTATAGTTAATCATCACACTGCGGTATCCCTCTTTGCGTATCGTGTTGAGTGCCTGCACGCCACACCAGTCAAACTCAACCGATGATCCAATGCGGTAAGCACCGCTTCCCAACACCACGATACTGCGTTTGTCGGCCTCAAAACTTATATCATGAGCCACACCTGAATAGGTAAGATACAGGTAGTTGGTCTGTGCGGGATACTCTGCAGCCAAGGTGTCAATCTGCTTCACCACGGGCAATATCCCCATCTGTTTGCGCTTGGAACGCACGGCAAGTACAGCATCCTCAATATCCATCTCCTGCTCCATGCCCAAGGCACGTGCCACCTGGAAATCTGTAAAGCCATACACCTTGGCTCTGCGCAGGAGTTCCGCCTCCAACACATTGATATTGGCGCACTGTTGGAGTTGGCCGTCAATGTCGCATATATTCTTCAACTTCTGCAGGAACCACTTGTCAATCTTGGTCAAGTCATGTATCTGGTCAATGGTATAACCTTGTGACATGGCCTTGGCAATGATGAAAATACGCTTGTCAGTAGGTTCGCGCAGAGCCTTGTCTATGTCTTCAATAATCAGTTCCTTGTTCTCGGTGAAGCCATGCATGCCTTGCCCTATCATACGCAGACCTTTTTGGATGGCTTCTTCAAAAGTTCGTCCGATGGCCATCACCTCACCTACGCTCTTCATGCTGCTGCCCAGTTCACGATCCACGCCACGGAACTTGCCCAAGTCCCAACGTGGAATCTTACATACAACATAGTCCAGCGCAGGCTCGAAGAAGGCACTCGTGGTCTTTGTCACTGAATTCTTCAGGTCAAACAAACCATACCCGAGCCCCAGTTTGGCTGCCACAAAAGCCAAGGGATAACCTGTTGCCTTACTGGCTAATGCCGAACTTCGGCTCAAGCGTGCATTTACCTCAATCACGCGGTAGTCCTCACTTTGCGGGTCAAAGGCATACTGCACGTTACACTCACCCACAATACCTATGTGACGGATTATCTTGATGCTCAGTGCACGCAATTTATGATATTCGCTGTTGGTCAGTGTTTGCGAAGGCGCAATCACGATGCTCTCACCCGTATGTATACCCAGCGGGTCAAAGTTCTCCATGTTACATACCGTGATGCAGTTATCATAATGGTCGCGCACCACCTCGTACTCAATCTCCTTCCACCCTTTGAGACTCTTCTCCACCAGCACTTGAGGTGAGAAGGCAAAGGCTTTCTCTGCAATGCGGTTGAGTTCCTCCTCGTTGTCACAGAAGCCAGAACCAAGTCCGCCCAAGGCATATGCAGCGCGTATGATGACGGGATAACCGAGTTCGGCGGCTGCCTGTCGTGCACTCTCTATGTTCTCACAAGCCTGGCTCTTGATGGTCTTCACACCAATCTCGTCCAGTTTTTCCACAAAAAGTTCACGGTCTTCCGTATCAATGATTGCCTGTACAGGAGTACCGAGTACCTGCACTCCATACTTCTCAAGCACTCCACTTTTGTAAAGTTCTACACCGCAATTCAGTGCCGTCTGTCCTCCAAAGGCCAGCAAAATACCCTGCGGACGCTCCTTCTCAATGACGCGCTCCACAAAATAGGGAGTCACGGGCAGGAAATAAATCTCATCAGCCACCCCCTCGCTGGTCTGCACCGTAGCGATGTTGGGGTTTATGAGCACTGTCTGTATGCCCTCCTCACGCAGAGCCTTGAGTGCTTGCGAGCCGGAGTAATCAAATTCGCCTGCCTCGCCAATCTTGAGCGCGCCCGAACCGAGCAGCAGTACTTTCTTTATATTGCCGTCTATCATATTGTCTTATTTAGAGAAGTTTCACGAAGTCATCAAACATGAATTCAGTATCCACCGGGCCAGAACATGCCTCGGGATGGAACTGCGCTGAGAACCAAGGGTTCTTCTTGTGGCGCACACCCTCGTTGCTGCCATCGTTCATATTCACGAACAGAGGCTCCCAATCAGCAGGCAACGTGGAAGAATCCACAGCATAACCATGATTCTGACTAGTTATGAAGCACTGGTTGGTACCCACCTTGCGCACAGGCTGGTTGTGGCTTCGGTGTCCATACTTCAGTTTGTAGATAGTTGCACCTGCGGCCTTGCTCAAAAGTTGATTGCCCATGCAGATGCCCATGCAAGGACGCACAGAAGGATTGGCCAAGAAGTGGCGTATATTCTGCACGGCAACCTCACAGGTGTCGGGATCTCCGGGACCGTTGGCCAGGAATAGCCCTTCAAACTCCAAGTCGTTAAAATCGTAGTTCCAGGGCACACGTATGACTTCCACGCCTCTTTCTATGAGGCAACGCAGAATGTTGGCCTTCACACCACAATCCACAAGCACCACCTTCTTGGAAGCACCCTCGTTATAGCGGATTACTTCACGACAGGACACCTGATCCACGAAGTTCACACCTGCATAGTCAGCCTCGGGCACCTGGTCGGGCATGTCATCAAAAAGAATCTTACCCATCATAACACCGTGTTCTCTGAGCACCTTAGTCAACTGACGCGTATCAATGCCCGTAATGCCTGGTATATGCTCCCTCTGAAGCCACTGCGCAAGCGTCTCCACGCCGTTCCAGTGGCAAAACTGCTGGCTGTAATCACTCACGATGATTGCCCGTGCATGAATCTTCTCACTTTCCATGAACCGGGGAAGCCCGTCCTCGCGGAATGTGAAAGGAGGCACGCCGTAATTCCCGACCAGAGGGAAGGTAAGCGCCATAAGTTGCCCAGCATAAGAAGGGTCGGTCAAACTCTCAGGATAACCCATCATTGCCGTGTTGAACACCACTTCTCCTGCCACGGGGCTCTCGTACCCGAACGAAGTTCCATGGAACTCAGTTCCGTCTTCCAGTCTCAGTGTAACCTTTCTGCTCATTTATTTCCTTGAATAGATTTTCTCGTAATAGTTTATGAAAGCCTTGTTGACCAACTTCACGCCGCCCGGTGTAGGATAGTCCCCGCTGAAGTACCAGTCTCCCGTGTGTGCAGGACACGCACGATGCAAACCTTCCAACGTCTGATAGACAAGTTCAATGGGCGTAGTAACCTCAACTGGACGCAACATATCCACAATCTTTGCGGAGATGTCTTCATCTGTAAATGGCTCATATATCTCCTTCACATAATTGACCATCTGGTTGGCCGGCAACTCATACTGAGCAACGCTCTTGGCATATACATCTGCAACGGTCTGTTCCTGCCCTCTGTCTTTAAGAAGTTCGATGGCAGCCTTGAAGGCTATAAACTCTTCCATGCGAGCCATGTCTATACCGTAATAATCGGGATAACGTACCTGAGGACTGCTGCTTACCAGCACTATCTTACGGGGATGCAGACGGTCAAGGATGCGTATGATGCTCTCCTTGAGCGTAGTGCCCCGCACTATGCTGTCATCAATGACCACCAGGTTGTCCACGTGTGGTTCCACACTGCCATAAGTGATATCATACACATGTGCAGCCAAGTCATTACGGCTGTTGCCTTCTGTGATGAAAGTACGCAACTTGATATCCTTGAGTGCAACCTTCTCACTGCGTATATAGGGACGCAGTACCTCCTTGATTTCCTCAATGGTGGGCTGGTGATCCTGAGTCAGTTCATACAGTTCCTGCACCTTCTGGCGGTTGAGTTTCTTCTTGAATCCGTCAAGCATGCCGTAGAAAGCCACCTCGGCGGTATTAGGTATGAAACTGAATACGGTGTGGGCTATATCCCCGCTGACAGCCTCACTTATGCGCTCAGTCAGTTGTTCGCCCAGTGCCTTCCGTTCCTTGTATATGTCACGGTCACTGCCCCTGCTGAAGTAGATGCGCTCAAAAGAACATGCCTTCTTAATCCCCGGCTGCAAAACCTGCGTGAGGTTCATTTCACCGTTTTGGCGCACAGTCAACGACTGTCCCGGTTCTAATTCATGTATCTGCTCAGCCTCCAAGTCAAAGGCAGTCTGTATCACGGGACGCTCACTGGCCACCACGACAACTTCTTCATCGCGGTACCAGAATGCAGGACGTATGCCCCAGGGGTCACGCATGCAGAAAGACTCTCCGCTACCAGTGAAGCCGCACACTACATATCCGCCGTCAAAATACGGTGTACTGGTTTGCAGCACATTGCGCACATCTATATTCTTTTCAATGAAGTGTGTGATGTCAGTACCCTGCAACTGCTTCTCAAGAGCAATGTTGTACACCCGCTCGCTCTCTCTGTCCAGGCGATGTCCCATAAGTTCAAGCATGATGTAGGTGTCACTGTAGATGCGAGGATGTTGCCCTTTGGAGACGATGAGGTCGAAAATGTCGTCCACGTTGGTGAGGTTGAAGTTGCCGCACAGACACAGGTTCTTGGCTTTCCAGTTGTTTCGGCGCATGAAGGGATGCACATAAGAAAGGCCACTCTTACCGGTAGTGGAATACCGCAAGTGGCCCATGTATATCTCGCCGGCAAAGGGCAAATTCTCCTTCACGAAGGATACATTTGAAAGTTGCTCGGGAGAATATTCAGCAAAACGTTTCTGCACGCTCTGGAAAATCTCGGTAATGGCACCGCTGCCTAATGCCCGCTCACGGAACATATATTCCTGTCCGGGAGCCGCCTCCATCTTCACGCTTGCCAACCCCGCACCTTCCTGGCCACGGTTGTGCTGTTTTTCCATCAGAAGATAAAGTTTGTTGAGCCCGTACATCCACGTACCGTATTTCTGCTGATAATACTCCAAGGGCTTGAGCAGGCGTATCATGGCCACTCCACATTCATGCTTCAGTTGTTCCATTTGCTTCTTGTAGTTGTGTAGGATGTGCAGTTACTTCTGCCATAACTCGTCCAAGCATGCCCATGGCACGATTTTGCGCCACCCGACATACCCTTGACGAAAGGCGATGCAAAAGTAGTGCTTTTATAGTAATCTTGAAAGTTTATGAGCAACAAAACTTCCTTACTCGTTACGTGATGGCAGAATGCCCGCCCAAGGACATGCCGCAGGACGAAGAAAGAAACCAAAGACATACAAGGCGGGGAACACAAAAGAGAACACCCTGCCCACAATCGTCATGCCTTAACGCATGCAAGAAATCTTTTTCCGGGTACAAAAGAGGAGACGAACGGAAACATTTTGCTAACTTTGCCTTAATTATACAGCAAACACGCGACTTCGCCATACAAAGACCAAACCGATGAAAAAAAGTTTCATACTCGCCTTGACGGTCACCGCAGGCCTTATGTTCCACGCACCCCAGACATTGCACGCCCAGCGGGTTGTAAATGACTCACTGACGATAGGTGGATACATGCGCCATTTCAAGATGTTCCTGCCCGACAGGTTGCCAGACAAGGCTCCGCTGGTAATGGTTCTGCACGGATACGGAAGCAAGGCTCCCGTAGAGACGTGGATGAATGACGCGGCCATGAAGCACGGCTTCGCGCTGTGCGTACCGCTGGGGCTGAAGGACAAGACCGGCAAAAGAGGATGGAACGTACGATATCCCAACCAGTTGGGAATGGATGTGGATGACGTGGAGACCATGGTCAAGATGGCCAAGTATGTGCAGAAGCAGTATCGCTTGAGCAAGGCCAACACTTTCCTTACAGGCATGTCAAACGGCGGGGATTTGTGCTATGTGCTGAATTACAAGAAGCAAAATGTGTTCCGGGCATTGGCCTCCGTGGCAGGACTGACATTGACATGGATGTATGAGGAGCGGGACAAGACACGCCCCATGCCATTCATGGAGATACACGGCACCGAGGATTGCGTATCGGAGTGGACGGGCGACTTGGACAACAAAGGCGGCTGGGGCTGCTACATGAGCGTGCCTGATGCCGTGGGGCATGTCGTGGAGAAAAACGGATGCACGCCCTTGCCCACCGACACCGTGCAAGGAAAGTCATTCCAGAAGAACGGGCACCTGGTAGTGCATCACTATTACGAAAACCCCAAGACACACAATGACGTGTGGCTTTATGAGATTATCGGAGCCGGGCACAGTTGGTTCCGCGATGACATTGACACAGGCGAGGAAATCTGGAAATTCTTTAGCCAATACCTAAAGAAATAGTCCCAAGGATTCTCGATACATACTTAATATATTATTATTATGACACACAAACTGACTTTACCCACCGCGCTGCTGGCAATGCTGGCACTTGTATCCGGATGCAAGGAAAGCACCGACTCCAAATTCGAGCGCGAGGCCACGGAGGCCACACAAAAGAACTGCCCTGTGGAAATAGACCGCTATACCACCCTCGACAGCATCAATTATGACCAAAGCCAAAAGACATACTCCTATCACTTCACGGTGAAGAACGAACTTGACCTAGACAGCCTGTACACCGACGATGTCGTCAAGGATTTGCATGACACTTATCTGAAAGACATCAAGAACAGCATACAAATGAAGGGGCTCAAGGATGCAGGAGTCACCATCATGCACGTTTACCGTAGCCAGCAGACAGGCGACACGCTGATGCTGTTCCGCTTCACGAAAGAGGATTATTCCTTCTAACTAGGAACACTTTTTCCGCAGCACCTGCCGTTACTCCGGCATTCCCCAGCGGCAAACGCGGTCGCAAGCCAAACGCACAAGTCGCATTCACACATACAGAAAGACCACCATCGGTTACATCCTCATGTATTCCGATGGTGGTCTTTGGTTTTCGTGGAAGGGCGCACAACAGGTGATATTCCTCCCCGTAATTGTCTTGTTCAGGAAATCAAGGCATGCTCTCCATGCTTACTCCCACTCTATAATATGGGCTTGTTGATTATCAGTATTATACATTATATTTCTCATTAGTAGGGTACATTTTTAGGGTACGATTACTACAAACTGGTTGAGGCTAACACTCTGGAGATTAGGCTCATTTTTAAAATTTCAAATGAATTAATCTGAAATGACACCTCTGCAAGTTTTGCGCAAAGATACGGCTTTTTACTGGATAATTCACTATAACACTATATCAAATATTTCTTTGGGATGGTTTATAGTGCAAATCTCTGAGATTTGTTTCAGTTCCTCATTTCCCCACAGACAACCAACAAATTCCACCCCATATTCTAGGCAAGCCTTATAATCGTCAACCTCATCACCTATATATATTATGTCAGATTTTAGAATATGGTGAGTTTGCAAAATGCTATCTATAGCAACTTGCATTACCTTTTTCTTTCGTGCTAGATTCTCCATTGGATAACCTTGTCTATATCCATAAACATTTTCTAGTGGTATGTTGAGTTGGAAATACTGGATAACCTTTTTAATAGTAGAACCTACATTGCCACTAACTATATATATAATGTATTGCTCTGATAACTGCTGAACAACTTCCTTTATACCTTCATATAGAGAAAACTCAGATATATGTTTCTGTACCTCTTTATAGTTCTTACCGTATTGTTTTGCTATGGATGAATCTATCAATGTCATATCCATGTCAAACAAAATTATTTTCTTTCCTTCTGTTCCCATAGTGCAAAGTTAGTTATTATCCAGTCAGTTTCTAACATTCACTTTTAATTGATTTAACCTAAAAATGAAAGTCGTTATAACCTCATCAGACTACAACGACCCTCAATATGTCATTTACGTGCTTATTATCAGTATATTATGCTATTTTCTCAATATTCACTTACTTGCAGTTGTGAATATTAAAGATACCAATCAGATACTTTGCGATAATAATAGCCTTTGCCATATTCCAAACGATGGTTATCCATGTCCATTTCTATATAAGTGTCTCCACAATAAATTGTATTTCCACTTATACGATAGACACCTCTAGCTACGGTCGTTCCACAATCTGTTGCAACTAATTGCTGACTTTCTCTATCAATGCAAACTTTTGCATTGACTATCACTGACCCCAAAGCCGTTGAAACCGTTGTGTTAAGTTCCCATATACCATTAATCCATTTAGGTCCCATCCGTTTTTCTTCTGCCGCTATTTGGTCTAGTTCTTTATTCTTGGCAAATTGTTCATTCGTTTCTAACTTACCAGTTCCAATGCTGTTGCCATAAACCTTAAACTCAGAGATACACAAATCATTCCATTTTTGCCCGAAATAATATCCATCACTATTTTGGGTTGAGAATATCAGTCCTATTTTACTTGTTGGTTTGGAATTATCAAAGTTAGGACTTACAATTAAACTTTGAGGTTCAACAGTATCTTTCAATTTTCCTCTGTAAATTATATCGCTCTCATTGGGAAGTTCCTCTACCATATAATCTTCCCTATAAATAGTAATCCATGCAGCACGAGTGTTATTAAAAAAAGAAGCCTCATCCTTTCCATATCCATTAACAATCTCAACTTTACTAACCGTATGGCAATTTACAACAGTAAAAATAGGACCAAACAAAGCATCACAATCATAGATAGGACTATCAAGGTTCACCGCCCAAGCCGTTTTTAGATTGCCATCTATAAGATTATCTGCTGTGTATTTAGCAACTTTACTGGATGGCAAATAATATCCACATTCTGCTTTGGATATACTAATTTCGTGTGCATTAGTTTGAAACTCACTTTTTTCATCTTTTGAATCATTAGACTCCTCTATTTCTATTGGAATAGAGTTGTTCTTTTTTGAAGATAATGTATGGAAATATAAACCAAAGCCGAATGCAATAACGACTATAACCAAAGTAGCAAATATCCAAAACGCACTTATTACATTCTTTTGCGATTGTTGCCTTTGTTGACTCATAATTTATTTTTTTATAAAATGTGTGATATAAAAATTTTATTTGCCAATACCATCTCCATTCACGTTGTTAAAACGATGTTGAACGAAGAAAATATCCAGTCCTTATCATATTAATCACGTCTAAATACAATTCACGAGGATATCGAGAAGTTGCATTTATCCAATCTCCTGTACGATAATCCCTATAACCCGATTTTATAAGTTTTCCATTATTATCAAATGACATAATTATATTTTCTTGACCATCTTCCTCAATAGACCAATTACCTATAGGTTTTCCGTCTGCATTGTATTCACCAGAGCATTTTACTAAAAAATTATCTTTATAGAATATTTTTTTTAATTTTCCATTTTCAAAGGTTCCACAAAAATAACTGCGACGTGGCCTATTTAGATTTCCTATGGATATGTCGAATTTTACAGGTAGGCCATTTTCATTAAAGAATATTTCGCTATGAATACCATCGTCATAAGTGCCAGCAGGAATATCCCAAGTCCATAATCCTACTTGTTTGTTATTTTTAAAATATCCCTTAGCGTTAGCATTTGTGCCATAAGGGCCTTGTGCTTTTCGAGAAAATGAAAATTTCCCTTCAAAAATTCTACTGCCATCAAGTGCTTCTTTGTACTGATAATTTGCAATACCATCTACTGCACTATAATTTTCGCCATAACCAAAACCTTTTAATTTGAAATCTCCATTATATGTTTTTAAGTTATTATCAAAAGTAATAGACTCCAAAAATAAATCTTCTAGCGTACCATATTTCACAAGAACATTGGGGTCATACGCAAAATAAAATGACACAACATTACTGATATGTCTAATTTCGAAATAGGTTTGGTGGCTTTTCTGTCGTTTTATTTCGTTTTTTGCCTCTTGCTCTTGTACTAATTTTGTGTCCAACTCAGTCCAAGACATTGTCGGATGTGTAAAGAAATAATGCTGTGCTGCCTTTCCGAATTTATACTCTTCATCGTCATTACTTCCTGATATCGTTTCTTTATTCCTTTCCATTTGTTTATCATTAAACCCCGACTCTGCAAGTATATATAATGTATCAACGGGAATCTTTAGCTTCTCTGATATTATATTTGCACTTTCGTTTAAATCATTTGACAAATAATACCAGTAGTAATTACCATTTATCTTCACTGTATAAAGTCCAGCTTGTTTGAGTCGTTTTCTTAGAGAATTAATTTGTTCTTGTGTAAAAAAAACTCTTTGGGAAGCTGATGTTAATAGAGATATATCATTACTTAGTACATTTTCTTTATTACTGCTGGGTTCGGAAAGCATATACTCGGCAAACATATATAATGTATCAACTGG
The DNA here is from genome assembly GCA_019420585.1 of Prevotellaceae bacterium. Lineage (GTDB taxonomy): Bacteria > Bacteroidota > Bacteroidia > Bacteroidales > Bacteroidaceae > Physcousia. Next base: position 134,208 of record JAHZGX010000011.1, on the reverse strand, counting down.
AATTTTTAGTTCCTGCGATAAGCTATTTACTCCTTCGTCTGAAATGTTAAACAACTTTTTCCAAAAAGATTTATCATTTGTATTTACTACTATATGAAGACCAGCTAGTTTGAATCGCTTTCTTAGAGAATATATTTGTTCTTGCGTTAAATGCTCTTTTTTAGAAGCATTACGACTATCTTGGGCAAATAATAAAGATGGTGTTAGCAGAAATATCAATATAAAAAATGCACTACAAAGTTCCTTGATTTTATCAATATAAGTATGATGTTTGTCATATTGGGGTTTGCTTCCTTTATAAGTAAATTCCGCTTTAACATCATTACTATCAATCATGATGTTTTTTGTTAAAGTTTCAACTCCACCTTTAGGGAGTGTTGCCGTTCTTTCTTCAAGAATACGACCATCTTTCTTTTGTATTAATTGAAACGTTCCAATAGGTGCATTACAATTAGGACAATTAACTAAATCGTTATCGTCAAAAAAAACACCGCATTCATCACATTCAAATTGTGCCATAGTAAATTTACATTGCATCTATGGCTCTGTAATGCAATTTAATTGTAAATGATTGAAGCCACACAAAGAAAGTGGAGCCATATTTCCACATATCTTATTGGAGTGGCCCTAGGAAAGCCAAGAATACAGATAAGTGAAACGGACTCCACTTTGACTGTATATCAAGGTTGTTGATAATACAAGCCAAAGAGAGCATCATTCACCTTCATTCTGTATTCTATTGGTTGAAATTTCCTAGGTTTCTCCAATACGAATGAAGCGAAAACGCTTTCTATGTATGTCTGCACACCCCTAGTGGGTTTGCAGATGCAAAGTTAGCAATTTTCCGTGAAAGATGCTCTATATATGGCTATTATTTAATAGGTGCTACCTAAAAATCCAGTAAATCGTATGTTTCTAAAAGTTCTTTTTCTCGTAATCCAAGGTAGATTTTTGTAATTGCTACACTGGAATGGTTGAATAATTCTGAAAGTTTCACCAGTGCCATCTGTGCATTTTCGCCACTACTTTCAAAAACTTTCCTACCAAAAGCCTTCCTCAACGAGTGGCAGGAAAAGTTATCTATCTTGATATTATATTGCCTCTTTATCTCTTTCAATCGTACATTGATACGCTGTGTGGACATCACCATATTTTTCCTACTAAGAAAACAAGCCTCATCCATATTTTTTATTTCAAGTGCCTCAAAACACTGTTGGATATGCTTTTGAAAGTCTGAATTGATTTTAATGATTCTACGTTTCCCTGTCTTTTGCTCATTTATAACAAACATATCATTCTGCAATAACATTGCCCATGTGAGCTTTCTAAGGTCTGACACACGAATTCCAAAGAAACAACCACAACCAATAAAAAGGCTCATTCGGAAATCACCATCACGATACAATTTTCTGATAAGATTAAGCATTACATTCCAATCAAGATAATCTGCTGTTGTATGGCTATTTCTTACGCTCATTTTCGTGGGTTTTAATTGTTAGTGAATGATATTATTATCAATATTGATGTAATTAGTTGATATTTAGATTATATTCAAATTTATGAATTAGTGAATGTTGGGGGAGGCAGCCCTCCCCTTAAATGCTTAGAATACTTGTATCAAGTTTTCCCAACGGAATGAACGCCATTGTCCACATTCTACATCAAAATATGCTGTGGTGGCATACATTTCCCTGCTTACGCCTCTGCCATTTATTTTAGCATTGGCAATGTTGCTTTGGGTTGTTCCCCACGCTTCCCTATAGCTGCCATCTTTCTTCTTGAATATAAAATGTGCTATACCGTTAGCCAGTTTGGTTTTAAGAAGGTCTATCATCATTGCCTTTATCATTCCCATTTCGCTTGATTCTGTACGCGTTGCTATCACTGTTGCTCTGTTTGCTGTTGCGTTGTTTATTACTATTGCGTTTACCATTTCTATGATGTTTTATTTGTTATTATTTTGTTTGACAATGCAAAGATAGGCATTTATTTAGTATATGCCAAATATCTACAGCTAAAGAAAGCTAAAGATGTTCATTTATTTAATTTATGCCTAATTTTTCGTACCTTTGTAGCCGTTATACCTAAATAAATGTGTATGGACAAAATCAAACAAGAAAGAAAAGTAATACATCTTCAACTGGATAATGAACATTTTTATTATGGCAGTATTGCCTCACTGTTTGAAGATTACGATGAGGCTAAATTAGGCTTCAGCTATTATAAGGTGAAAAATTTTTTGGGAAAACTTGGAGTAATGGAAAATGAAAAATGTACTATTAGACAAGGATTGCTAAAGACCAAACAAGGAGAAAGGGGACGAAAGAAATAGATGAGGAAAAGTAAGATTATATATAACCCTCTGCTATCAGTCAAGGAAAATGCAGAAAATAATAATGTTTCTATATCTGCCGTTAGATGGTATATCCGCACAAATGGTATTGATAGAAAACGTGATAATGCCATTATTATTCAAAGAGCCATAAACGAACTTAGAAAAAAGCAACCTGACATTTCCATCAAAGAACTTTCAGAGCAATTAAAAGTATCTATAAACACTATTAAAAAACATCTCAAATCTGTTAGTTATACATCAGAAAATAATAGTTCTAAACTATCAACATTTGACACGTCTTCCAAAAAGTTTTTAATCTCTACAGTTTCCGATAATCAACATGAGATATTAAATAACATCTTACGCCTCCATGTAAAACGAAAACAGATAGATTGTGATTTGACATATAGTATCGGATGCTTTTATAAACATCTGCCTCAACCTATATTCAAATATGACAAATACCCCCAAACAGAGGATAGTTTGCCATTGGAAATGGCTCTTGATTTAGAGGCTAATACACTACATTCTATTGTGATTGATTTACCGTTTATCATTAGAAATAATAAAGGAGGCAAATCTATCAACACCTGCAAAATTGCTAATAGATTCAACTCATTCAATTCCGCTAAGGAATTGTATGATGCCAATGATAGTATATTATCTTTGGCATATGATAAGTTGGGAAAAAGTGGTATCTTGATAGTCAAGACAATGGATGTTATCTTTGCAGGTAAGCAACATTGGGTTGCTAATTATGTTATCAATAAAGCAACTGATTTGGGATTTGAAATGATAGATTTGTTTATACTCATCGCCAACAAGAAACTGCTTCGTTCAGATGGTTGCATTCAACATCATGCTAGGAAATTTCACTCATATTTCTTAGTGTTTAAGAAGTAGAACTATGCTGATAGCTTGCGATATACTTTCTCTATGGATTCTTGTTGAGCATCATAACTAATTCGGTCGCACTCCCATTGGTGAGTTATCCATTGCTCTGTTTTTTCAACTATTTCTTTCCAACGTTCAGAATCAACGTACATATCTATCTTACTGAGTAGGTCATTGATTATCATCCTGCATGACGTATCGTTTTGTGGTGTTTTAACATTGAATATATTGCTTATGTGGTAATTGCGCATCATATCGTCTGTTATCTTATCTAGCTTGATATTCCACCCTGTCCGCTCTCGTTTGGTCTGTGCTTCTTCTAATTGAGAGCGATAATCTTCAATTTCTGCTGTTGGAATGTGTTCACTAGCATACTCTATATCATTTAGAATAGAACTATACATATCCAATGCTCGTATATAATCAGACTCGTTGGTATAATCAGATAATAATGAATCTAACCTATCTTTGTAAGCATCATGTAAAGGAGATTTGATTGAAGTTGTGTTATCTATAGTAATATTGTTATTTATATTTTGAGTGTTATCTATAGTTGTGGTACAATCTCGTACTACTAAATCCCTATCTTGTTGATACGATATTGTACTATCATTTTCTATCTGCTGATACGATACTGTACTATCTTCAATACTCTTTTTACTAGTTCTCTTGGCTGTTCTAATCATTGGAGATTGTATAAGTTGAGATATTGCCTTATCGTTATAACTAACAATATTATCCCAGCATATACGATAGTAATTAGCTTGTTTACCCTTATTATTGGATATAATTTCAATAAATCCTTCCGACTGTAATGTCTGTAATATCAATCGAACATCTTGTAGATTCTTTTTTCTGAAGCAATCAGCAAACTCCTTAATCGGCTTATAGAAACTTCCATTGCCTCCTAATTTCTTATGTTCTTTCCAGTAACTTTCTTGTTGTATCAATATCGCTAACATTTTCAATAAATCACTATCAAGGGTATAAATAAGTTTTGTGGGTAATCTTGTAAATGGTATATCTTTCATATTCTAAGTTAAACTTCTTATTCTAATTCATTCTTTGGTTTGTTAGGTATGTTCTTCCAGTAATTTTTCATCCCATTGGATATGTTTTCTTTATGGGTCATACTTTTACTTCTGTTTTTAAGTGATTGACTAATTTTTGCTTTCGTCATATCACTGAGTTCTCTGTACTTTCGTTTATTATCATTCATATTCTCAATTATTTAAATCGTTATTTTTTACATATATACCATAAATAGTACAAAGTACAAAAAGAATAGATAATTTAGTAAGTTAAATTTTAAAATCTAGGATTTTTTTGAGAAACGTATGGCATTCCAAATGCCTCTATTATATCTACTTACAGTAGCTTCAGAAAGCGAGGATACATAGCTGTGAGTACATTGAAAAAGAGGATGTTAAATAAAATAACACCCTCTTAAATGATACTGAACGCAAAATAACCCACGTACAGATATATTATAGCAAACTTTTATTTGAAAAATTCTCTTGCCATTTCAACGTATTCTGATTTTTCGACACATATATATTTTCTGAAATTCTCTTCTGTTGTGTGTCCAGTAAAGTTCATTACAAGCCTTGCGTTTCGACAACGTAGATATAGGTTGGTTGCAAAACTACGCCTTGCAGTATGACTACTGATTAGTTCATACTTTTTCTTTTCCTCAATTACAACTTTACCACCAACATTCTTCTTTATATAAATGGTCTGATCTATACCTGCAAACTCTCCTATCTTTTGGAGTTGTTCATTAAACCTACTTTTATCTCTTGGAGTTGGGAATTTGCCATTATATTTTTTATATAGTTCAATTACGGTTGATGTTAAAGGAACCAGTACGGTCGTACCAGTTTTATGGGTATGTACTTCAACTGTCTTATTCTCTATATCCCAGTTAGATTTATTTAATGAAGAAAGGTCGCCATATCTTATGCCGATATGAGCAGCAATTATAAAAATATCTCTTGTTTCCTCATACTTAGCATTGGGATGTAGTTTTATAATGTCATCAAAATTTAGATTATAGATAGCATTGAGTTCATCTTCGTTCAAATATATATGCTGTACATCTGCTCCTTTTGACTTCCACGAATGGAAAGATTTGTCTGAAATCAATCCTTCTTCTTCGGCTTTCTTCAACCAAACTTTCATAACAGAAAAAGTCGCAGCTACCGTATTTGCCGAATACTCCTCAACCCCTAACATCCATTGTTCCATCTCACTCTCAAAATTCTTATTGAAAATTGAGAAAGATGAGGCTACCCAATGATTGTAATTTAAAAACCGTTCAAATCGTTTTAATACTATCTGATGATGTCCAACAGTCTTACTTTCGATGACTTTACTAGTTCTTCGTATAACCTTTTTAGGCATTTCATCTACAACCCTATGAAAAAAATCCAGTGGAGTTATGACTTTCTTTTCTTCTTCTTGTTTCTCTTTGCCATGTAATAATTCGATACGAACTTTAACCAGTCCTTTTATATTTATATCCTTATCACAATAGTTGGGATGATTAGGGTGAAGTACGATGGTATCTAAATCTCTTTCAAATAAATCAAGAAATTTATTAACCCTTTTCATTTGTCGTTGTAATGTTTGGGGTTGCTGATTGCTTACAATAGCAAGATTAGTTTCCGTGTCCCAATATATGGGAGGAACCTTTACACCCAAACTAAGCTTATAACGTTTCCTATTGAAGGTAAACATAACATATAACAATGTAGCCTCTGTTTTATCGCTAATTGTCTTCAATGCGTAGTTGATTTTCAATCTTGCCATTGTACTGATGCTTTAAATCTCTGGCTAAATTACTTAAAATAATTGTACCTAGCAAGCGTAGGGTACAATTTTAGGGTACAATTTTAAGAAACTGGTTAAAAAAACAACCACTTAGCAATCAGTATATTCCGTGCTAAGTGGCTGATTTATATTAGATAGAATAGATTTTCTATTGAAAATCAGTATGGGTCAATTATTCCCACTCTATGGTTGCAGGTGGTTTGGATGAGATGTCGTAGCAAACGCGGTTGACTCCCTTCACCTTGTTGATTATCTCATTGCTCACATGCGCTAGGAATTCATAAGGCAAGTGTGCCCAATCGGCCGTCATGGCATCTGTGCTGGTCACTGCGCGCAAGGCCACGGGATTCTCATAGGTACGTTCGTCTCCCATCACGCCCACGCTGCGCACCTCGGAAAGCAGGATGGCTCCGGCCTGCCACACCTGGTCATACAGTCCCCAGTCACGCAAGCCTTGGATAAAAATGTGGTCGGCCTCCTGCAGCACATGCACCTTTTCGGGAGTGATGGCTCCCAGGATGCGCACGGCCAGACCGGGACCGGGGAAGGGATGACGGCCAATGAGGTGCTCGGGGATGCCCAACTGGCGACCCACACGACGCACTTCATCCTTGAAAAGCCACTTCAAGGGCTCGCAGAGAGAAAGATGCATCTCCTCCGGCAATCCGCCAACATTGTGGTGGCTCTTGATTACCTTGCCCGTGATATTGAGGCTCTCAATACGGTCTGGATAGATGGTTCCCTGTGCCAGCCACTTTGCATCGGTAATCTTGTGCGCCTCCTCGTTGAATACCTCCACGAAATCGCGGCCAATGATCTTACGCTTCTTCTCCGGCTCCGTCACGCCTTCCAAGTCATGGAAGAAGCGTGCACTTGCATCCACGCCAATGACATTAAGTCCTAGGCACTCGTAATCACGCATCACATTGGCAAACTCATCCTTGCGCAGCATGCCGTGATCCACAAAGATGCAAGTCAACTGGTTTCCGATGGCACGGTAAAGCAGCACGGCTGCCACGCTGCTGTCCACTCCGCCTGACAGTCCCAGTATGACACGGTCAGAACCTATCTGGGCACGAAGTTCCGCCACGGTGGAATCAACAAAGTTGGCCGGAGACCAGTCCTGACGGCTGCCGCAGATATCCACAACGAAGTTGCGCAGCAACTGGGTGCCCTGCAGCGAGTGGAACACTTCGGGATGGAACTGTACGCCCCATATCGGTTCGTTGTCGGCGGCATAGGCGGCATATTGCACCTTGTCCGTACCGGCAATTGCATGGAAGCCCTCCGGCAAGTCCGTGATGGTGTCTCCATGGCTCATCCACACCTGGCTTCCCTTCTCGAATCCACGGAACAGCGGATTCTCAAGGTCTATGCTTGTCAGGTTGGCCCTGCCATATTCACGGCTGCCCGCAGGCTCCACCTTTCCGCCCAGCACATAACTCATGAACTGCGCGCCATAGCAGATACCCAGGATGGGCATGCGTCCACGGAACTGCGACAAGTCCACACGGAAAGCCTGCGGATCATAGACGCTGTAGGGGCTGCCTGCCAGTATCACGCCTATGACATCGGGATCCGAGACGGGAAACTTGTTGTAGGGCAGTATCTCACAGAAAGTATCCAACTCACGCAAGCGGCGCGCGATGAGTTGGGTGGTCTGCGATCCGAAATCCAAGATAATGATTTTCTGTTGCTGCATATATGTTACATTAGCGATGTTACTTGCTTTGGTGAGCAAAAGTACAATAATTTTCTGCAATAACCGCTAAAAAGCGTTTGCCTTTTTTGGATGTAAGGCGGGATTGCTTTACCTTTGCTCGAAACAAAGACACTCTACTATGTCAACGAAGCCACACAGCGACGGAATCGTCATCATACCGACGTACAACGAGATTGAGAACATCAAGGCCATCATCACGGCCGTGACAGGGTTGGAAAAAGCCCTGGACGTGCTGATAATCGATGACGGGAGCCCCGACGGCACGGCATCCGTGGTGAAGGAACTCATGCAAGGAGAACTTTCCGGACGGCTGTATCTGATAGAACGGCAAGGGAAACTGGGGCTTGGAACTGCCTACATCCGCGGATTCGAGTGGGCCATCGAGCACGCCTACGACTACATCTTCGAGATGGATGCCGACTTCAGCCATAACCCCAACGACTTGCCAAGGCTCTATGCCGCATGCCACGACGAGGGTTACGACGTGGCCGTGGGAAGCCGCTACATCACGGGCGTGAACGTGGTCAACTGGCCCATCGGGCGCGTATTGATGAGCTATTATGCCTCGGCCTACGTGCGCACCATGCTTGGCATAGGCCTGCGCGACACCACGGCCGGCTTCGTGTGCTACCGGCGCCGGGTGCTTGAGACCATCGACCTTGAACACATCCGCTTCAAGGGGTACGCTTTCCAGATAGAGATGAAATACAGTGCACTGAAGTTGGGCTTCCGCATCAAGGAGGTTCCCGTGGTGTTCGTGAACCGCGAACTGGGCACCAGCAAGATGAGCGGAGGAATATTCAGCGAGGCGCTGTTCGGCGTCGTACGCCTGAGGCTTGGCAAGATAAAAGGCAGGAAATGATCATACGCAATGCAACGATAGTGAATGAGGGAGAACGTTTTACGGGCTCCCTCATTGTCGAGGGCGGTCTCATAGGGGACATCCTGCGTGGGACAGACCTGCCCGAGGAGGCCGATGCGGTGGATGCGACCGGCTGCTACCTGCTCCCGGGAGTCATTGACGACCACGTGCACATGCGCGAGCCGGGGCTGACGCACAAGGCCGACATGGACACCGAGACGAGGGCCGCGGCCGCAGGGGGCGTGACCACCGTGCTGGATATGCCCAACGTGAAGCCTCAGACCACCACCCTTCCCCTGCTGGAGGAACGATATGCCCTGGCATCGGGGAAGTGCCACGTGAACTACGGATTCTACCTGGGAGCCACAAGCGACAACCTGGACGACATAAGGAATGTGGACACCTCGCTCGTTCCCGGCGTGAAACTCTTCATGGGGAGCAGCACCGGCAACATGCTGGTTGACGACGCAGAGGCACTGAGAGCCATCTTCCGCTCCTGCCCCACCCTGCTGATGACCCATTGCGAGGACACCGCACGCATCAACCGGCTCATGGCCGAAGCACAGGCCACGTATGGGGAAGACCCCGAGGTAATACATCATCCCGACATCAGAGACCGCATGGCCTGCCTGCAGAGCACATCGCTGGCGGTAGGGCTGGCAAGAGAAACCGGGGCAAGGCTGCATGTGGCCCACCTGACCACGCAGGAGGAGCTGGAACTATTCTCCCCCAACGACACGCAGGTAACTGCCGAGGCCTGCGTGGCGCACTTGCTCTGGAGCCGCGAGGACTACCACCGACTGGGGGCACTCATCAAGTGCAACCCGGCCATCAAGGAGCGCTCCGACCGTGATGCGCTGCGCAAGGCGCTCACCGACGGGCGTATCAGCGTGGTGGGGACAGACCATGCCCCACATCTCCTCAGCGAGAAACACGGGGGATGCAAGTGTGCCGTGAGTGGGATGCCCATGGTGCAGTTCAGTCTGCCCTCCATGCTCTCGCTGGTGGACGAGGGCGTGCTCACCCTGGAACGGATGGTGGAACTGATGTGCCACAACCCGGCTTCGCTCCTGCGCATAAACCGCCGCGGATACCTGCGCAAAGGCTACCACGCCGACCTTGTGCTGGTTCGTCCGCACAGCCCATGGCAGGTGACGAGGGAGTGCATCGAGAGCAAGTGCGGCTGGAGCCCGCGCATGGGCGACACGCTCAACTGGCAAGTGGAACGCACGTGGGTTAACGGCCGGCTCGTGTGGGACGGACGCGAGGTGAACACCGAAGTGCTCGGCGAGGCGGTAAGGATTGATGGTTGACGGCAGGCACCTCTTCTGAGGCGGTTTCCCGGCAGAAAACAGAATACAGCAAGGGCTGATGGCATAATCAAGGCAAGGGATTATGCCGTCAGCCCTCTTTCCATTGCCAAAAAACGGCTTGCTTGCGGCACGCAAGGAACTTTTTCCGCAAAATAGCGCTTGCGTGCGGCAAGCAAGGGACTTTTTCCGCAAAATAGCGCTTGCGTGCGGCAAGCAAGGGACTTTTTCTGCAAAATGGCGCTTGCGTGCGGCAAGCAAGGAACTTTTCCCGCAAAATGGCGCTTGCGTGCGGCAAGCAAGGGACTTTTTCCGCAAAATGGCGTTTGCGTGCGGCAAGCAAGGAACTTTTTCCGCAAAACGGCGTTTGCGTGCGGCACGCAAGCCTGTCGCGACACGAAATCAGACGGAACAGCCTTTCCGCAGCGGGCTATGCTTCAGAATCCAGAAGAAAACGCAGAACAGGACGGTGGCATTCACCACCCAGCTGACAGGATAGCAGCAAGACAGGAATCCTAGGGTGGGATTGGTGGGGAACACGAGGTAGAGCCACAGGAGGCGCACGCCGCAGATAAACACCACGCACACCAGCGTGGGTGTAAGCGAATGGCCCAGCGCACGGAGCAGCCCGGAGAGTGTCTCGTTGCAGGAATGCACGGCATAGAACGTGAGCACAATGGCTATGCGCTCAGAGGCAAGGCGCACCACCTCGGCATCAGAGGCAAAGAGGGCACTCAGAGGGGCGGCCAGGAAGACAAACACAAGGCTCACCACCAGCGTGGAGCCTGCGCCGAGAAGTATGGTGTCACGTATCACGCGCCGGCAACGGCCGTAGAGCCTGGCCCCATGGTTCTGACTGAGGAAGGAGGTTCCGGCCTGCGCAAAGGCGTTGGCAACGAAATAGCAGAAATAGTCATAGTTCAGGGAGACGGTGTTGGCAGCGATGGCCACCGAGCCAAGAGAGTTGATGCCTCCCTGGATGAGCACGTTGGAGAAGTTGAACAGCATGCCCTGCACGCCTGCCGGGATGCCCATGGCCGCAATGCTGCGCAGCATGTCCCTGTGGATGCGTACCTGCCCGAGGTGCAGCCTGAGCATGCTGCGCTCCCGGCACAGGATGCCCACGAGCATGATGGAACTCAGCACCGAAGACACCAGGGTGGCTATGGCCACTCCTTCCACGCTCATGTGGCAACGGATGACGAAGAACAGATTGAGCAGGACATTGACCACCCCACTCAACGCCATCACGAAGAGCGGCCTGCGGGTGTCTCCCTTGCTGCGCAGGATGGCGGCCGAGAAGTTCATCAGCATCATGAAGGGCATGCCCAGGAAGTAGATTCGGAAGTAGAGCACGGCCAACTGCATGATATCCTGCGGAGTGTCAAGCCAGGCCAGGATGTGCTCCGCGCCGAGCCACCCCACCACGGCCAGGAAAATGCCGCTCACGATGGACAGGGCGATGGAAGTGTGCACCGCGCGTGAGCAGCGCTCGCTGTCCTGCTCTCCCAGCAGGCGGGCAATCACCACGTTTGCACCCACGCTGAGCCCCACAAACAGGTTAATCATAAGGTTGATGATGAAAGCGTTCGCCCCCACCGCCGCCAAAGCCGAACTGCTGGCGTACCTGCCCACCACCGCCACGTCGGCGGCATTGAGGAGTTGCTGCAAGAAGGCCGTGCCGGCCACGGGCAAGGCAAACCACACCATCTTGATGGCTATGGGGCCGTTGAGCATATCCAGATGCGAGGCTTCTCGCATCTCTTTCTTGTTATCCTGCATAACTGTCTTCTCTCTGTACTAATGTCAAAAATGCGGTCTGACTCTCCTTTTCAGAATCAGACCGCCGGTTTGTTGGCAGCGGCTCGCTGCCGTCTGCCATATCCAGTCTTTTATATAATATATAATGTGCAATGCTTTGCCATGCCCGGCACGTCACGTGACCGGGGGCTTCATCTTTGTTCCTGTCAGAACTTGAATCCCAGCGAGCACACGATGCTCTGGCGCGTCATGTTCACATCCACAGGGTCAATGGTAGCACCGCGCAAATCGGGATTTGCCTGTATAAAGCCCTCACCTTGCGCAAAGGAAGTGTCAAAAGCGTGGAAGTCAGCACTCTGATTGCGCACCTTGTAGGCCAGGTCCACGTAGAACCCCTTGATGCGATAGCCTATGCCCAGGGTAAGTATGTTGGTATCTCCCCAACGCATGTAACTGGTGGAGGTGGCATAGTCCATGGCTGCGCTGTTGATGCTGTACTGGTCAAATCCCACTTGGTCCTTGTAGGCCGATGTAATGTAGTTGTAGCCCAGGCGCAGGGCAAGCGCGCTGGTGGGGCGGAACTCCATGCCTGCACGCAGCGTGTGCACGCCCTTGAGCGTCTGCTTGGCATGGCTGTTCATGGCCTTGTCCGTGGTGTTGGCAAAGGAGGTATGGTAATCGTCCCACTCATTATACTTGGGATAGCCCATGTGCATGCTGCCATAATTGGCATACTCATAGTCCACATCCCAGGCAAAAGACTTGCCCACAGTGCTTCCCATGCTGGCACGCACTTTCCAGGGACTGCGTATGGTGTACTCCAGATAACTCTCCTTCTGATTCGTGCGCTGCCCTTCCACCATGTCGGTAAGGTCATAGAGCACGCTGCTCTTCATCCTGTACCAGGTGGGAGTCTCCATGGCCAGGCCGATGCGGAAGGAATTATCCTCAATGGGACGCACGATGAAGCCCAGTTTCACATTGATTCCATAGCCCGTCACCTTTTGGTCGTTGTACAATGTGTAGTCACCCTGGATGGTTTGCTGCGCCTCATTCACGTAACTGTTATATTCCGTGTACTCCGACCAGGAACGGTAATCCACATTGTCAAAGCCAAGATTCAGTCCCACGTAGGCACGGTCCTTCAGGTTCGCGCTGAAGTTGATGTCGTATCCCTGCAGGCTTCCTGCCGCATGGCGGGTGTAGAGACTGCTTTCTCCACCATACTTATTATAGTATCCGGTCACTTCTTCGGGATTGTCGGGATTGCCATATATGCGAGTCAGATAGTCGTTGTCCACAGCCATGCCTGCCAGATTGAAGTTCGTGTCGTAGGCTTTGGAAGCCAGTTCCGCCACCTGGTCCATCTGGCTCAAGCCGTTCAGACGGGCATTGTCGGCATAGAAGTTGTAGTTGTAATTGGCCTTTTTCTGATAGTTGAAACCTACGTTGAAGAAGGGGCACGTCTTGTTTCCCAACTTCACGCTGTACACAAAACCCATCTGGTCAAACGTTCCCGTGCCACGGTTCTCGTTGGCTATACGCTGCTTGTTCCACTGTCCTCCGAATGTCAGCCCCACGTCACTCTTCCGGTAAAGGCCGATGCCCGCAGGGTTCCAGGCCATGGTGCCGAGGTCGGCACCCAGTGCGCCCATGGCTCCACCCATGCCCACATAGCGCGCGGAGCCAATCACGTCCTGCGAGCTGTTGGTCAACTGCTCATTCATAAAAGTGTTCTGAGCCTGTGCTCCAGCGGCCAGCAGAAACACCAAGACCGCCATATCCTTTCTTTTCATAAGATTCTCCATGATTAGGGTTAATGTCCTTCTTATCTTGCTTACACTGTCAGCACACGCCTGCAATCAGCGTCCACCGCGTCCGCCACCGCCACCGCGTGAACCGCCACCAAAACTGCCGCCACCACGCGAGCCTCCGCCGAAGCCGCCACCACTGAATCCACCGCCCATGCTTCCACCGCGCGTCCCGCCGCTCACCGAAGAGCCACGGCTGGAGGAAGTGCCCTGGTAACTGCGGCCTGTGGACGTTCCGCCACGGCTCACCGTCCCACCGGTGCCGCGCTGGGAGTCACGGCTCACAATGCCGCCGCGCCCGCTGCGCTGTCCCTCATAACTTCCATATCCGCGCGTGCCAGTGGTGCGCCCACCTGTCACGCTGCGCTGGGCACGTGTCCCGGCAAGATTTTGCGAGCGTGACGTTGAACCCATGCGCGTGGTGCCCACCCGGCCTGCCCGGGTGCCGGCAGACGTTCCGCCGGTCATGTACCTGCCGCCGCGCTCGCCATGGTTGCGGTATGCCAAGGTGGTGCGACGGGGCATGAAGTCACGGTAATAGCCGTGGTGCCCCCATCCGCAATCCCATCCGGGATGATGGTGCCAGCCCCATCCCCAGTCAAACCAACTGTAATATCCATAATGGTAATAAGGCATGCACCAGCCATACCAAGGGTCATACCAAGGGTCGTACCAGCCATAGCAAATGTCCCACATGAAGGGGTCACGGACAAGCAGCCCCCCCCTGAAGCGATACAGGCGGGAGGTATAATAGTAGTCGTCATCGTAATATCCGTCACCCTCGCCCCTGTAGCGTCCTTTAGGTTCTGCGTCTGCGGCATATTCCTCACCCGCACTCTGTCCCGGGGCATAGCGCGTGGACGTCTGCGCCCCGGTGCTGTCGGTGGAAGTCACGTAAAGCGTGTCACCCACCAGCCGGGCCACCACTCCGTCCTGCGCAGCACCCCTGCGGTTGTACTCATCCACGTCACGCAACTGTCCTGTATGGTAATCAGCATGGGCATCACCCTCCTCAGTCACCTGCTGGGTGCGTACCTGCACGGGCTGCGACGGCCTTGCCTGCTTCTCTGTCTTGGCCTTCGCCTTGCCAGGAACGAAATACATGTCATCGTCAGTACTCTGCGCCAGCGCAGCGTAAGGGAGCGCGCCAAGCGCAAGAACCAGAATCAAAATCAAAATCCTTTTCATATTCCCTGCCTTTTTTGTTTCACATCACAAAGTTACCCCCTTTCGGCGAGACCTCCAAAAGGATTTGCCTATTTGCAGGGGGAAAATTCCCCCCGTTAAAGTATTTTATAATAATTTTGCCTGCACTTATGAAGTACACAGAGGTAAGTTTCCATATCACGCCCTACAGCCAGACCGCCGCCGACCTGCTGGCAGCACTGCTGGGCGAAGAAGGCTTTGAGACATTTGCAGAAGCCGAAGGAGGGCTGGTGGGCTACGTGCAGCAGCCGCTCTGGCATGAGGAGCAGGTACGCCTCATGCTGGATTCCTTCCCCATGCCGGGCACGGCCATCCATTATGAGGCTCAGGACGCACCCTATCAGGACTGGAACCAGGTGTGGGAGGAAGAGGGCTTTCAGCCCGTAATCATCAATGAGCGGATTGTGGTGCACGACACCAGGCACACCGATGTGCCACGCGTGCCTTACGACATCTGCATCTCCCCGCGCCAGGCATTCGGCACAGGCAGCCACGGCACCACCCGCATGCTCTTGGAATGGCTGGCGCAGGCCGACCTGCAGGACAAGGAGGTGGTGGATGCCGGAACGGGCACGGGAGTGCTCGGCATCATGTGCGTACTGAGGGGGGCAGCCCACGTGCTGGCCTACGACATTGACGAGTGGAGCGTTGACAACGCGCGCGACAACCTGCTGCTCAACGGCATCGGGACGGCCAAGGCCGAGGTACGCCTGGGCGATGCCTCGGTGCTGAAGCATGCCGGGAAGGCCGACATGCTGATGGCCAACATCAACAGGAACATACTACTGGCAGACATGCTGCAGTTTGCCGACACGCTCAAGCCCGGGGGCGAACTGCTGCTGAGCGGATTTTACGAGGAGGATATCCCCATGCTGCAAAAGGCAGCAGAGGCGTACGGACTGCGGCTCTGCAGCAAGCGTGTGGAAGACCGCTGGGCCATGCTCTTGCTCAGGAAGCGTTCAGCGGAAAATCCGCGGGGATAACTTTCCCGCACCGGCAGAGGAACCTGTCTCCCCATGCCTGCGAAAAGGCGCATGATGACCTCCATGAGACGGGTCCTGTGTGCCTTTTCCGTGTCCGGGGAGCCCCGTGGGGCACATCATCCGGCGCAAATCGCGCGATTCCTGTTGCCGGGAAACATGAGTCTCATGCCGGCAAAACGGGCAGACCGGGCTGGAATTTCCGTCAAAAAGGTGTTTCACGTGCCTTTTGACTCCCATTTTTGAGGACTTTTTGGAGGTAGATTCACTCCCGGCCAGGCTTGGACATCGCCGGTGCGGTCTTACAGAAAATGCCGTACTTCATTGCTTTTTAGGGAATTAAGTCTGTCTTTTCCTGTGTTTCACTTGTGGGATGCAGCCCGGCGTTACAGTTGTTACAGTTGTTACAGTTTTTTTCAAGGGGGTATCATTTCCACTCCTTTATATATTATATATATTATAACTAATTAAATAATAATAAGATATATGATATTTAAGAGGACATGCGAGGTTGTGCCACCCCCTTTTTTTCAACTGTAACAACTGTAACAACTGTAACGCCAGGGCGCATCTCCTGCCTCCCCTGCCGTGTCACCTCATCATCCTTTCCAGGCAAGCCACAATGGCCTGTGCGGCCATCTCTGCCCTGCCGAGTGCGGCCTTGAAGCCGGGCGTTGTCCGACTGGGGGCAAAAAAGTTTCCAGTCAGAGAAATAATTTTCCCCAACTGGAAAAAATAGCCGGCAGGAAAACGGAAGGAGAAGCCTCCGGCAAATGTCACAAAAAACCACGGAACCCTAAAGGCCGATTGGGGCGGGTCAAAGGCTATAGAACTTGCAGAAAGCCCGTATGCAGTAAAGATGGTCTGCCACGGCACCGGTTTCCCGCGCACTGTGCATGGCCAGTATGGGGTTGCCCATGTCCACGCCCCTTACCGGCAGCGAGGATGCCAGTATGTTGCCCAGCGTGCTGCCCCCGGCCACATCGCTGTGGTTCACGAAGCGCTGGCATGGCACACCCGCCTCCCTGCAGATTTCTGCAAACACGGAAGCCGACACGGCATCGCTGGCATACTTCTGTGCGGCGTTGAACTTGATTGCCGGCCCTCCTCCCAGGCAGGGATGGCAGACGGGATCATACTTCTCGGCATAGTTGGGATGCCAGGCGTGTGCATTGTCGGCCGACACCATGAAGGCGCGCTCGACAGCCATGGAGAACTCCTCCTCGCCACCTCCCTGTCTGGCCACGAGCCTCCGCAGCATGCCCGCAAGGAAGGGGCTGCCAGCTCCCTGCTTGGTCTGGCTCCCGGTCTCCTCGTTGTCGAAGATGGCCAACACCTGTGTCACCTCGGGCACAGCCCCGTCCTGCTGCAGGAGTGCCTGCATGCCCGCGTGCACCATGCTCAAGTCGTCAAGCCGCCCGCTGGAGATGAACTCATCATGCACGCCGAAGGTGCAGGCCGGGGTACAGTCGTAAAGGTAGAGGTCAAAGTCGAGGATGTCCCTGGCCTCCACGCCCAACTCGTCACACAGGACACCCTCCAGCAGTCGCCCGCGCTCCAGTTCGCTGCTCACGATGCCCAAGAGCGGAAGCATGTCCTTCTGCCGGCTCAGTTTCACGCCATCGTTCACCTGCCGGTTGAAATGTATGGCCAGGTTGCTGATTTGCAGCAGCGGCCGGCGCACGTGCAGCAAGCGTGTTTCGGGGTGCAAGGCATCTGCCCCCCTGAGAATGACCCTGCCGGCCAGACTGAGCGGCCTGTCAAACCAGGTGCTCAGGATTGGGCCGCCGTACACCTCGGTGTTCAGCCTCGTCAGTCCGCCCTCTCCCGTCATCTCGGCACTGGGCTTTATGCGGAACGTGGGCGAGTCACAGTGGGCGCATATCATGCGGAAACCAGCCTCGGCAAGCGGCTTGTGCCCCAGGCGGAAGGCATAGAGCGAAGAATCGTTCTTGGTCACAAAGAAGCGGCTGCCTGCCTCCAGGTCGCCCAGGGGACAGGAGGCATCCAAGCGGGAGAAGCCTGCCGACTCCAGCCGTGCAGACGAGGTGTGCACCGCCAGGAAGTTCACAGGCGACGCATTGAGGAATGCTATCAGGTCGTTGATCATCTTTTTTATGAGATTGTTTGGTAATATTCAAGCCTATTGGGAACCTCCGTTTTCAGTGCCTCATCTTATTGATGGCAACCATGGCGAAATGGGCAAAGGCACCATAGGCGGCAGTCGCGGTCAGCGCCATGGCCATATTGGCAAAAACGTGGCACGACAGCGGCATGGCGCATTCGGGGCATGTCTGCCGGAAGGCAGCTGCGACGGCGCAGGCACTCAGCACGACGAACACGACTGCAGTTGACAGTGTCACGAATCCCAGTTTCTTTTTCCCTATCTGAATCATAATGTTTATTTTTTTCTTTTGCACAATCAATTCTCCCGGAAGCCCCGGAGGCCGCCACGTGCCACCACCCGGTCCTGTTCATGGCTACCGGACAAGTTCATAGATTTCCACCCGATTGTCGTTTGTGGGGAAAAGCATGATTGCCCGGTTCGCCCCGATTTTATAAACGGTTCCGGCAACAGAATTGGTGCTTCCATAAGAAGTCTGCGGGTCATTATTTACGCTCCAGCCCCCGAGAAAGACCAGTGACTTGGGCGTATTCTGATAAATATACCCCGACTTTCGCTGGCTTCCTGTGGTCTTCTCGAAGAATACCTTTCCACCAACCTTCCTGAAGCGGCATTTGAAATAAGGATATGAGAAGATGCCGCCACGGGCATCAACCTGAATGGAACGCACTCTGTTGAAGCCTGCCATCTCGTCCGGAGTGACAGCAAGAGGCTTTGCGTTGAGCAGTTTGTCAACCTGCTCTTTCTCTGCATAGCCATACGACTTGGGGGAGAGTTTGGAAAGCACCTCCCATGCCAAATACCCGTCAATGGACAACACGCCATAATCAGACGTGCGCACAATTCCCTCCAGCTCAGGATTGAGGTTTTCGGGCATCGGCGGCCTCTGCCTGACGAGTTCCGCCCTTCCGCTATAATACCAGTCCTCACCGGGATGCCCCATGGTGATTGTGCCGGTCAGCCTGTCGGCAGACTCCATACGCAGACACCCTTCAAAAGGAGCGTCCACATCCTTTGCCCGCAGCATCAGAGAATCCCCGTTTACAGTCATGTCGACATCGACCCACCCGAAAGTGCGGAAGATGCCGCAACTGCACACGTACAGCCGGCTTTCGCCATCCGTACAGATATTTACCACCAAGTCTTTCGGCCCGCTCCATGCCCCCAGGAGACTGGACTCCTCCGCAAATGCGGGAGCAGACGCGCTGCACATTAAAAGAATGACAGGCAATGCCCGGAGGGCCGAAGTCAGCCGCCGAGCGCAATATATGAGGCAGTCCATTGATATTCTCATCAAAAAGAAGTAAATTTGCACACAAAGATAAGCATATATTTTCATTTCCATGAGAGAGGAAGACAAAATCACAGAAAAGCCTTCACTCTACCGTCACTTGGAAAGCAAGACGGTAGGAGAACTGCTGGAAGACATCAACAGGGAAGACCACAAGGTGGCCGAAGCCGTCAGGCAGGCCCTGCCACAGATAGAGGCTCTGGTAACCGCAGCCGAGCAGCGCATGAAGCAGGGCGGGCGCGTGTTCTACACCGGAGCAGGCACCAGCGGGCGGCTCGGCGTTCTGGATGCCAGTGAGCTGCCGCCCACATTCGGCGTGCCTCCCACGCTGGTGAGCGGACTGATTGCAGGAGGTGACACCGCGCTGAGAAATGCAGTGGAAAACGCCGAGGACATGACCGGCCGGGGATGGGCGGACCTGCAAACGCTGCACCCCACCGAGAAAGACACGCTGATAGGCATCGCAGCCAGCGGCACCACGCCATACGTCATAGGAACCATACGCGAGGCCAGGACGCACGGACTGCTCACGGGCTGCATCACGAGCAACCCCTCCACGCCTCTGGCACAGGAGGCAGAGTTCCCCATCGAGACCATCGTGGGGCCGGAGTTCGTCACGGGAAGCAGCCGCATGAAGAGCGGGACGGCACAGAAGATGGTGCTCAACATGATATCCACCACGCTGATGATACGCTTGGGACGAGTGAAAGACAACCGCATGGTGAACATGCAACTGACCAACGCCAAACTGGTGGACCGCGGGACGCACATGATACAAGAGCAGACGGGGCTTTCCTACCAGGAGGCCAAGGAACAGCTCCTGAAGGCAGGAAGCGTGAGCAAGGCACTGAAAATCTAAGAGAGACAGAGCACAAGGGACAAGAAGCCATGCACATAGCCATAGCAGGAAACATAGGAAGCGGGAAGACCACTCTCACACGCATGCTGGCCAACCACTACGGATGGACAGCCAAATACGAACCAGTGGTGGACAACCCTTACCTCAGCGATTACTACAAGAACATCAAGCGATGGTCATTCAACACGGAAGTGTTCTTCCTGAAAGAACGGTTCCGGCATCTGCTGGAAATTGCGAAGACTGAGGAAACCACCATACAGGACCGGAGCATTTATGAAGGAGTGTACATATTTGCCGCCAACAACCATCGGCAGGGGCAACTAACCGACAGGGACTACGAGGCATACATGGAACTCTTCAGGTTGATGACAAGCATCGTGAGTTATCCGAACCTGATGATTTACCTCAAAGCCAGCATCCCACACCTGGTGAGCAACATTCAGAAACGCGGAAGAGACTGTGAGCAAGCCATGCAACTGGAGTATCTGAAAGGAATAAACGAACTTTACGAGGAGTTCATCAACCACCAGTACAAAGGCAGAGTGCTCACCGTTGAGGTGGACGGGATGGACTTTGAGCACTCGGAACGGGATTTCGGCCGCATCACAAGCCAAATCGACGACTTGCTCTACGGGATGTTCCCGCTGGAGAAACAGATGCCACAAGAGGATGCCGGCACACAAGACAACACAGACAACAACAAAGAAACTCAAGAATAAAGCCATGCACATAGCCATAGCAGGAAACATAGGAAGCGGAAAGACCACACTCACGCGCATGCTGGTCAAGAGATATGGATGGACGCCAAGGTACGAACCGGTGGATGTGAACCCTTACCTGGAAGACTTCTACCACGACATGAGCCGATGGTCATTCAACTTGCAGATATATTTCCTCAACAAGAGATTCAAGGACGTGGTGGAAATATCCAAGAGCCAGGACACCATCATACAGGACAGGACCATATTTGAAGATGCGCGCATATTCGCTCCCAACCTTCACGCACAAGGCTACATGAGCGACCGGGACTTCAAGAATTACACAGACCTGTTTGACTTGATGATGTCACTCGTAGGCACCCCCGACCTAATGATATACATAAGAAGCAGCATACCCAACCTTATCTCTCAGATAAGCAAGCGGGGAAGGGATTTTGAGCAAAGCATACGCATTGACTACCTGACGGGACTGAGCAACCGGTACGAGGAATGGATAAGCCAGTATCCAGGCCGCTTGCTCATTGTGGACGGCGACCAACTGAAGTTTGAGTCAAACCCCAATGACTTCAAGACCATCACGGAGCAGATAGACTCAAAACTATATGGACTGTTCCCGGACGGAGAGTGACCCCACAAGAGAAAACGCATATGAAAAAGATACGGATGCCCCGTCTGGTACAACTGCAAGCCACGAACCAAGCGCGCCGATACGTAAAGCACATGTATGTCATGACTGCCCTGCTGGCCGTCCTATGCGGAACACCTGCCATGGCACAGTCAAAGGCCGACAGCAGCAGAGTGAGCAAGGACAGCACAATAATGCGCACAGTGACAGTGAACGGGCAGAAGCAACGCGTGACCTACCGCCTGGACCGTAAAAAGATAGATGCGGGATCGACACTCACGGCACAGGGAGGCACGGCCCTTGACATCCTGTCGCAACTGCCAAGCGTGCAAGTGGATGCCGACGGACAACTGAGCCTGAGGGGAAGCACCGGTTTCCTGGTATACGTAGACGGCAAGCCGAGCCCCATGACAGGCACAGAGGCACTGCAAATGATACCCGCAGGCAGCATCAAGGACATTGAGATAATGACCACCCCATCGGCCAAGTACAAGACAGACGGCGACGTAGGCATCATCAACATACAGACCAAGAAAGCCACGACAGACGGATGGGACCTGAACGTGAACTCGGCGGCAAGCACATGGGGGACGCTCAGCCTGGACGGAAGAGTAAACTTCCGCTCGGGAAACCACAATCTGTACGCAGGCGCACAAGCATCTAAAATAAAGAACAAAAGTGAGTTCAAGCAGAACAAGACCACCATTGTGGACGACAACATGACCACATCAGAAGCCGATGGGACAAGATTCCGCCACTTCGGCACGTACATCGGACAAGGTGGATATGAGTTCAAAAACGCACACCATGACTTCAGCCTTGACCTCCAAGGCGGGAGAACGCGCAACCCGCGTGGCGGCGACATGGCCTATGATGAAACGCGCAGACAGGGAGAGACAGTGCTGGGCAAAGGCCTCTATGACAGCCATGACCGCTATAAACTGACCAAGTACCTGACACAGGTGGCATCAGACTATACATGGAAAATAGACGAGCGCAACGAGATAAACGTCAACAACCGGTTCCGATACGACCGCTACTCACAGGAATATACGGAAAGCAACATGTTTGACCAGGCCGGGAAAAGGTATGAAGGAACGAGGGGCTACGAAACAGAGCACCACTGGGACTGCGACGGAGCCTTCTCGTACAAACTGAACTACAGGCCACAAGGCAAACTGGAAATCGGTTACCAATATGTGACATACAGCGAACATGGCGATTACAGAATATGTTACTGGAACCGAGATGCCGAGGAATTCAAATGGCAAGACGGTACGCAAGGGCAGGAAAACCTGTATGCTCCCTTCTACTACCGCCGTCAGACACACAGTGCGTACGCCCAACTGAATGAGCGTTTCGGACCGGTGGCCCTGGATGCAGGACTCCGGGCAGAACGGTTGAAGGACGACATGGACCTGCCCACAATCACGTCACGGCACAAGCGCTACACAGACTTGTTCCCCTCGGCACACGTGGGATATTACTCCGGCGTGGGGACGTTCACGCTGGGCTACTCACGCAGGACCAACCGTCCGGGCATCTGGAAACTGGAGCCCTACATCACTTACGAGGACTACTACACAAGAATCATCGGCAATCCCGACCTGAATGCAGAATACATACATGCCCTGGACCTGGAGTGGAGGAAAACATTGCCCCACGACATAACTATGGCCGTCACGGGCTTCCTGCGCAGGAACACCGGCGTGGTGGACTATATACGAAGACCTTACCAGCCGGGCGTGACACTGGACAGCATCATCAATGCCGGAGACAAGTGGGAAAAGGGGGTGGAAGTGCAACTGACAGCCAAGCCAGTAAGGTGGTGGAACACCACCGTGAACGCAAGCGGATTCCATTATAATTTCCATGCCACCTACGAAGGATGCCACAACAGCCATGGGCTAAGCGGGCAACTGGGATGGATTAACAACTTCACAGTAGCCCGGCACACAAGCCTGCAGTTTGACGGCCACCTGGTGGCTCCGCAGCAGCTGACCCAAGGCAAGGAATGGGCATACTGCTACTTTGACCTGGCCGCGCGGCAGACTCTGCTGAACCAGAAACTCAGCATAGGGCTGGTGGCGCACGACCTGTTCCACACAGCGCGGTACCACAGTCGGCGGCATACGGAATATCTGCTTAGTGAAACATGGGTAAGACCGAAATATCCGTCTATTACCTTCAGCGTGACATACCACTTCAAGCAAACAAGCAGCAAGTCGCACTCAGGAAAAGCCATCTCTCCCGATGCCGAATTTACGGGAAAGGACTTCTGACAAACAGTCATGCTGTCAATTTGTCAAGGCGCGAATCTATACAGAGAGACAACCGAGCGACACTTTGGCACGGAATTTGTATGACACAAATAGAGCCGTGCTCTTAAATACAAGCAAAGTAAGATTACACATTATATAATTACATACGAAATATGGCAACGAAGTTTTCTCCCGACATGTCAATGGTACTGGCCTTCAGCAAGGAAGAGGCGGAAAGGCTGCTCAACAGCAGCGTGACCCCTACCCACATCCTGCTGTCCATGCTGAGACACAAAGAAAACAATGCCGTGAGAGTCATACGGGACTTGCAAATTGACCTGCAGGCATTGAAAAGCAGGTTGGAAGAAACCACGAAGGAAAGTCGCATGTTGATAGCACCAAACATCTACGACATGGATTTTGACCTGGAAGCAAGCCGTGTGATACGCTTGGGCGTGCTTGAGGCACGTCTGATGAAGACAGACACCGTGGATACCATACACGTGCTGATGGCCATACTGAAAGTGGATGACTGCATGGCAAGCAAAGTACTGGAACAGATGAATGTCACTTATGAGTCCCTCTCACAAACGGTACACAGAAAATCAACGCCACATAAGCGGGAGGACGACATACGAGATAATGACGACAGAGAGGAGGAAATGGAATGCGTTGCTGCAGAAAAAGGTTCCTCACAACAAGAGAGAGAGTCACGTTCGGCAAAGATGCCCAAACAGACTCCATTGCTGAACAACTTCGGAACAGACCTCACAGAGGCAGCACGGCAGAATCTGCTGGATCCAGTGGTAGGCAGAGAGGGTGAAATAGAACGCTTGGCACAGATTCTGTGCCGACGCAAGAAGAACAATCCCATCCTGATAGGTGCACCTGGCTGCGGAAAGAGTGCCATTGTGGAAGGTCTGGCACAACTTATCGTAAAGCACAGAATCAGCCGTACCCTGTGGAACAAGCGCATAGTGATGCTGGACATGGCCTGTGTGGTGGCCGGCACGAAATACCGCGGACAATTTGAGGAGCGCATACGTTCCATAGCGACAGAACTGAAGAATAATCCTGATGTCAT
Organism: Prevotellaceae bacterium; assembly: GCA_019420585.1. Lineage (GTDB taxonomy): Bacteria > Bacteroidota > Bacteroidia > Bacteroidales > Bacteroidaceae > Physcousia. Next base: position 109,530 of record JAHZGX010000011.1, on the reverse strand, counting down.
CGTGTTCATTGATGAGATACACACTATTGTGGGCGCAGGAAACGCCGAAGGCTCCATGGATGCTGCAAACATACTGAAACCTGCACTGGCGAGAGGAGAGTTCCAGTGCATAGGAGCCACCACAACAGACGAATACAGGAAAAGCATAGAGAAGGACGGAGCACTGGAAAGACGCTTCCAAAAGGTACAAGTAAGTCCAGCCTCCTCCGAAGAGACGCTCCAAATACTGCAAAACCTGAAGGAGCGGTATGAGGATTTCCATCATGTGAGGTACACTGCAGATGCCCTGAAGACTTGTGTGAAACTGACAGAAAGGTTCATGAATGACCGCTGCTTCCCCGACAAGGCTATTGACGCAATGGATGAGGCCGGCAGTCATCTGCACATCCAAGACAGACCCATGCCCGAGAAAATAACCATGCTTGAGGCACGGATAGATGAACTGCAGGAAAAGAAGAACCAAGCGGCACAAAATCAAAACTTTGAACTGGCTGCAGACTACCGAGACCAAGCCAAGCATGCTGCAAGCGAACTAGCGGAGGCCCAACGGGAGTGGGAAGAGTCAAACGAGAATCCACGCCTGACAGTAGACGATAGCATAGTGGCCGATGTGGTGAGCAAGATGACAGGAATACCCGTGCAACGCGTGGGACAGGAGGAGAACGACCGACTGAGAATGCTGAAGGAAACCCTGCAAAAGAAAGTCATCGGGCAGGACGAGGCTGTAGCAACCATAGCACGAGCCATACAGCGGAGCCGCATCGGACTGAAAGACCCCAAACGCCCAATCGGTGCGTTCATGTTCGTTGGGCCTACAGGCGTGGGGAAGACCTATCTTACGAAATGTCTGGCAGAGGAGTTGTTCGGAAGTGCAGACGCAATCATTCGGCTTGACATGAGCGAATATATGGAGAAGCACACCGTGAGCCGCATGGTGGGTGCCCCCCCGGGATATGTAGGATATGAAGAAGGAGGACAACTGACAGAACAGGTAAGGCGCAAGCCATACTCCATTGTATTGCTCGATGAAATAGAAAAGGCACATTCAGATGTGTTCAACATCCTGCTGCAAGTGATGGATGAAGGAAGGCTAACCGATGGTAACGGCAACACGGTTGACTTCCGAAATGCCATCATCATCATGACAAGCAACTGCGGGACACGCCAGATAAGCGAGTTCGGAAACGGAATCGGATTCCGTTCTTCCACAGACAGGAAACTTTCGGAAGCCAATAACCATGCGCTGGTGATGAAGACCATGAGCAAGCAGTTCGCACCTGAGTTCCTCAACAGACTGGACGAGATAGTGTTCTTCAACCAATTGGACGAAGAATCGCTGCAGCGTATTGTGGATATAGAATTGGCTCCGCTGGTAAGCAGAGTACATGATATGGGGCACATTCTAAACGTCACCGAGGCAGCAAGACAACTCTTGGCCAAACGGGGATATGACGTAAAATATGGTGCACGGCCGCTAAGAAAAGCCATACAGAACCTGCTGGAAAATCCGCTCTGCGAGATTCTGCTTCAGAAAAACATTGCTGCAAATGCTCAACTGACAGCAGATATTGAAAAGAACTCTACCCAAGACGAACAGGCGGATGATACATCCAAAGATGAACAACTTTCCATAACCGCCATATAAACATGCAATAAGGAAAACAATAAAAACCAGTATAGTTGGATTGAGGTGCCGTTTCTCCGTAAACAAACACTCTTGATTCCCTATACGCAACAAACATAATGTTACTATGAAACAAGGAAATATTGGGGTTACAACAGAGAACATATTCCCCGTAATCAAAAAGTTCCTGTACAGCGACCACGAAATCTTCATCCGCGAAATTGTGAGCAACGCCGTGGATGCCACACAGAAACTGAAGACTCTCTCCGGCAAGGGGGATTTCCAAGGCGAGATGGGTGAACTGAAGGTCAGCATAAGCATAGACAAAGAAGCCAAGACCATCACCGTCAGTGACCGCGGTATAGGCATGACTGCAGAAGAGATAGATAAGTACATCAACCAGATTGCATTCTCCGGCGCAAACGACTTCCTGGAGAAGTACAAGGACGATGCCAATGCAATCATAGGTCATTTCGGACTGGGATTCTACAGTGCTTTCATGGTAAGCAAGCAAGTAGACATCATCACCAAGAGTTACAAAGACGCGCCCGCAATGAAGTGGACGTGCGATGGAAGTCCATCATACACCCTGGAGGAAACAGAGAAGGCAGACCGTGGCACAGACATCGTAATGCATATCGATGACGATTGCCAGGAGTTCCTGGAGAAATCAAAGATGGAAGATTTGCTGCGTAAATACTGCCACTTCTTGTCTATACCCATTGCCTTTGGCAAGAAGACTGAGTGGAAGGACGGCAAACAAGTGGACACGGAAGAAGACCTCATCATCAACAGTGTGGAGCCTCTGTGGGTAAAGAAGCCTGCCGACCTGAAGGATGAGGACTATAAAGAGTTTTACCGCCACTTGTTCCCCATGGCCGATGAACCTCTGTTCTGGATTCATCTGAATGTGGACTACCCATTCAACCTGACCGGTATACTCTACTTCCCCAAGATAAAGAACAACCTGGATATGCAGCGCAACAAAATTCAGTTATACTGCAACCAAGTGTTCGTCACTGATGCTGTGGAAGGAATCGTTCCAGAGTTTTTGACCTTGCTCCATGGTGTGATAGACAGCCCTGACATCCCTTTGAACGTGAGCAGAAGCTACTTGCAAAGCGATGCCAACGTTAAGAAGATAAGCGGATACATCACCAAGAAGGTCAGTGATAAACTGGCCTCCATATTCAAGAACGAGCGTGAGGAGTTTGAGAAGAAGTGGGACGACATCAAGATATTCATCCACTACGGCCTGTTGAGCCAGGATGACTACTATGACAAGGCCAAACAATATTTCCTGCTCAAAGACACCGAAGGCAAATACTACACGCTGGAGGAGTATGCCACCCTGGTCAAAGACAACCAGACAAACAAGGACGGGCAGGTTGTCTACCTGTATGCCAATGACAAGGATGCCCAGTATACATACATAGAGGCAGCCAAGAACAAGGAGTACAACGTGCTCATGATGGACGGCCAACTGGACACTCCGCTCATGGCAATGCTGGAGCGCAAACTGGAGAAGACCATGTTTACAAGAGTGGACGCTGATGTAATAGACCGCCTGATACAGAAAGAGGAAACCAAACGCGAGGTTCTGGAGGCTGAACGAGCAGAGAAACTCTCCACCCTATTCAACAGCCAGATGCCACGCACCGATAAGGTAGACTATCACGTAGAGGCTCAACCGCTTGGCGAAGACCAATTGCCGGTCATGATAACGCAGAGTGAATACATGCGCAGAATGAAGGAAATGGCACGCCTGCAGCCAGGCATGAGTTTCTATGGCGACATGCCCGACATGTACACGTTGGTGCTCAACACAGATGCGCCTCTCATCAAGCAAGTGCTGGAGGATAGCGAGGCATCCACCAAGGAGAACATCTCACCCGTAGAGGCAGAAATCAGGGGGCTGAGTGCCCGCCAAGCCGTACTTCGCCAGGAGCAAGACAAGAAGAAGCCGGAAGAAATCACCCAGGAGGAGAAGGACGAACTGAAGAAATGCGGAGAGGACATCCAAACGGAGAACAAAAAGAAGAACGACATTCTGAAAACGTATGCCGATGGAAATGAACGCATACACCAACTGATTGACCTTGCACTCCTGCAAAACGGCATGTTGCGTGGCGAGGCACTCACTCGCTTTATCAAGCGCAGTGTCAGCATGATAAAGTAACGACAAAACCACCTTTTGATGAATTACGGATTTGTAAAGATAGCATCGGCCATCCCCTCTGTGAGGGTGGCCGATTGCCAGTTTAACATAGAGCAGATTGAAGCCATGGTGGTGCAGGCAGAAGGCCACGGGGTTGAAATCATCTGTTTCCCGGAACTTTCTATCACTGCCTACACCTGTCAGGATCTGTTCCAGCAACAGTTGCTCATTGATGAAGCGGAGATGGCTCTTATTCATCTCATGAACTTCAGCAGAGGGCTGGACATCATCAGCATTGTGGGGCTGCCCGTCGCTTACGGCAATTGTCTGCTCAACTGTGCCGCAGTCATCCAGCATGGCAAGATACTGGGAATCGTGCCAAAGACTTATCTGCCCAATTACAAGGAGTTCTATGAAAAGCGCTGGTTTACCAGTCTGAAGGATATTCCTACTGGCAACATCCTCGTCTGCGGCCAGCAAGTTACACTGGCACAACGGCAACTCTTTCACACTCCCACCTGCACCTTCGGCGTTGAGATTTGCGAGGATGTGTGGGCACCAGTGCCCCCCAGTTCCTTACTTGCCCTGCATGGAGCCGACATCATATTCAATATGAGTGCCGACAATGAAGGCATAGGAAAGCATTCCTACCTGAAAAGCCTCATTGCGCAGCAGAGTGCACGACTCATCTGCGGCTATGTGTTCAGCGGCTGCGGCTTTGGTGAAAGCACTCAAGATGTGGTGTTCTCAGGCAAAGGGTTTGTCTATGAGAACGGTACGCTGCTCGCTGAAGCAAAACGTCATGCACTGATTCCTCAACTTCTTGAAGGCGAGATTGACGTAGAACGGCTGCGTACAGAAAGACGTGTAAACACGACTTTCGCATCATGCGCCACGCAATACAGGAACGAGGACGTGCTCTGCATGGACACAGAAATGGTCACCACGCACGATATCACTCTGACCCGCTCTGTTGCTTCACGTCCTTTCGTGCCTGAAGGAAAAGACTTGGAAGAGCGCTGCAACGAAATTTTCAGCATACAGACAGAAGGTTTGGCCAAACGCATAACGCACACCGGGACTAAAACGGCCGTGATAGGCATAAGCGGTGGACTGGACAGCACACTGGCTCTGCTGGTTTGCGTGCGCACATTCGATCAACTGGGAATGGACAGGAAGGGCATTGTGGGAATCACCATGCCCGGTTTCGGCACCACAGACCGTACTTATACAAACGCCATGAACCTCATGAAACAACTGGGAGTTACCATACGTGAGATTTCCATCAAAGCCTCCTGCATACAGCACTTCAATGACCTGGGGCATGACATGAGCCAGCATGACGTGACTTACGAAAACGGACAAGCACGTGAGCGCACGCAGATTCTGATGGATGCCGCAAACCAAATGAACGGCCTTGTCATCGGCACAGGTGACCTGAGTGAACTGGCTTTAGGATGGGCCACATACAACGGTGACCACATGAGCATGTACGGCGTGAACGCTTCCGTACCCAAGACTCTCGTGCGTCACTTGGTGAGTTGGGTGGCAAAGGGAATGCCCGATGAAGATACACGCAACACGCTAAATGACATCGTTGATACGCCCATCAGCCCCGAACTCATACCCGCAGATGAGGAAGGAAACATCACTCAGAAGACCGAAGATTTGGTAGGCCCCTATGAACTTCATGACTTCTTCCTCTATTACATGCTGCGCTTCGGCTTCCGTCCAAGCAAGATTTTCTTCTTGGCCAAGCACGCTTTCGGGAAGACATATACCAATGAGGTCATAAAGAAATGGCTCACAACATTTTGCCGCAGATTCTTCACCCAGCAGTTCAAACGCAGTTGCCTCCCAGATGGCCCCAAGGTGGGCAGTTGCTCTCTGAGCCCAAGAGGCGACTGGCGAATGCCAAGCGATGCATCCTCAAACCTGTGGCTCAAGGAATGCGAGTCCCTATGATGATAATTGCCACCCAACTTGCAGGGTGCTTGCAGAATGCCAAACAATCAAGACACTTGAAATAAGCAATACAATGCATGCTACCGAAATGCAATCCACATGGTGAACAGCATACAACCGACGAGCAAACAAAAGAACTCCGCAAGAGCATAACAGCACTCTTGCGGAGTTCTCCGTTTATGAATAATTCTTATTGGAGAAGTCCAAATACCTTACTATATATGTGTAATACTGCATGGTGACGCATTCATTCTGCAGGCTTGGAAGCAGACTTGGAGGTCTTGATGGCTACCTTCTTCTTTCCTGAAGCAGCAGTGGATTTCGTTGCCGTGGCAGTGGAAGACTTCTTGGCAACTCTCTTTGGAGCAGGCTTTGCGGAAACTGTAGCCTCTACCTTTTCTTTGCCGTCAGCCTTCGCATCGGTCTCCACCTGTGCATCCACCTTGGCCTCATACTTCTCCAAACGTGCACGTAAGCGGCTTATCTCATTATCCTTCACGCTCAGTTCCTCTGCCATATTGGCAATCTGAGTGTAGAGGCTGTTCAGTTCATCATTCTCTACATCATCGGAGTAAAGGTCACGCACGCGCTTGAGGAAGTCACCCAGGATGTTCATATAGTTGGTGAAAGCATCGTACTCGCTGTCATAGATGCCGCGATACACGCCAATGCCATTGTTCTTCGTGGTCATGAAACGGAAATTCTCCGTAGCCTGCAAGCGGTCCCAGTCCTGCTGTATACGTCGGTTGCGGCAAGCAAGCACACGCCCCACAATCTTCTCGTCATACAGTTTGGCAAATGCCTCACGCTGCATCCCGTTGCCCAACATACTGCTGGTGTCGCGTTCCTCATCGTTCCAACTCACGGGATAAGCAACCTCCAGGGGTCCTACAGGCTTGTTTTTGCTCACCACCTCCGATGGCGTTGCAAACTTGATGCCCATTCCTGCAGCCACAGCCGGCAGTGCCTTAAAGAACTCCAAAATATTGCTGCTGAGAGGCTGATAGATTCCCAGAGCACTGAGTTCCATCATGATGTTGACCACATCCTCGCCTTCAGGCAGGTTGTTTATCCATCCCATGAAAGTATCGGCCATCAGTGGGAATTCCGGCCATGTAGTGTCACTGAAGCGCAGGCTTATGTCATCGCTCAATTTATAGTCGCGCATCAGCAGTGACAGACGGGAGTCCTGAGCACAGGAATACACATAATGGGGACTCTTCCAGCCTAGTATGTGCTTGGCTCCCTCCACCATCATACCTTTGAAGCCCATTCCTGCGGCTATGGCACCAATCTCATCGTCATAGATAAGCGAACTGTTACGCAGCACCTTGGGGGTATGGCCGAAGAGTTCCTTCATTTTCCTCATCTGCCGTTTAGTCTCACTGATGAAGCACTCTGTGTTCACCAGCGACGAGAGACCATGGCTGTACGGTTCGGCCAGGAACTCCACGCATCCGGTCTCAGCCAGTTGCTGCAGCAAGTCTATTACCTCAGGGGCACTCTGCTCCAGTTGCTCCAAGAACACACCGCTAATACTGAACGCCACACGAAACTCCTTCCCATAAACATGTATCATGTCAAGCATGGTGCGCAAGGCAGGCAGATAACTGTTCTGAGCCGCCTCCACCGTCTGACGCTCATTCTCGAAGTCATCATAGTAATAGTGGTCGGTACCGATGTCAAAGAAGCGGTAACGCTTCAGATGATTGGGCTGATGTATCTCAAAATAGAAACAAATTGTCTTCATAACATTATGTATCTTTGATTCTTGTCCTTACTTTTTTCACTCTATTTTATATCCTTGACAGCCTGCAAGTAGTCGGTGTTGTCAAACCATCCTCGTCCCGTCAGTTGGTCATAGCACTGGCGTATGCGCAACCCCACCTTTTCCCAAGTGATTCTGTCCACTTCCCGAATGCCCTCCTCTGCCAGATAATTATGCAGGGCATCGTTTGTACAGATACTGTAGATGGCATCGGCCATGGCAGAGACATCCCAGTAATCCACCTTTATCACGCTGTTCAGAATCTCGCCGCAACCACTCTGCTTGCTTATCACACAGGGACATCCGCACTGCATGGCCTCCAAGGGTGCTATGCCAAACGGCTCGCTCACACTGGGCATCACGAACACATCAGAGTTCTTATAGCACTCATACACCTGGCGGCCTCTCTGGAACCCAGGGAAATGACACCTGTCAGCAATGCCATACGTGGCAGCCAAGTCTATCATAGCATTCATCATGTCACCGCTTCCTGCAAAGCAGAACCTGATGTTATGCGTGCGGTCAAGCACTCGCTTGGCTGCCTCAATAAAGTATTCGGGACCCTTCTGCATGGTAATTCGTCCCAGATAGGTCACCACCTTCTCCCCCTCGTTCTTGCGGGGCTCTATGGAACGTATGTCATCTGAGAGCGGATACACAGCATTGTGCATGGCCACGCACTTGCGGGAATCCTGATGATACTGGTTTATCACCGTCTGACGCGTGAGTTCGCTCACACACATGATGCAGTCGGCATAGTCCATGCCGTTCTTCTCTATACTGTACACTGTGGGGTTCACCTTTCCCCTCGACCGGTCAAAGTCGGTGGCGTGCACATGGATGCACAAAGGCTTTCCACTGGTCATCTTGGCGTGTACTCCCGCAGGGTACGTAAGCCAGTCATGGGCATGTATGACATCAAACTCCTCACTGCGTGCCAGCACCCCGGCAATGATGGAGAAGTTGTTGATTTCCTCATGAAGATTAGACGGATACCCGCCCGCAAAATTCATGCAGCCTAGGTCATCAAGCCCTCCCAAATAATTGAAATCAGCATAGATGTGATCACGGAAGCGGTAATAATCCTCGGCCGAGTGACTTGTCATGCGCCTCTGCACCTCGTCATAGGGTGCGTCACGCCATGCCACAGGCACCTGGCTCATATTTACAATCTTGAGGAAGCGCTCCTCCTCACCCGTTGGCTTGGGCATGCAGAAAGTTGTCTGCACGTCACCCTGCACGGACAATCCCTTGGTGATTCCATAGGAGGCCACTGCCAGTCCGCCGTATATTTTCGGAGGAAACTCCCATCCGAACATCAATACTTTCATATTTCTTATTCCTCCCCTGGGTATTAAAGGTTATTGTATTTGTCAAGCAGCTTCACCACCCGCATTATTCCAGACACGTTCATGGCAAAACTGATGGCTCCCCTACCGTGGAAGGGTGGGTTACCGTCAAACAGTTCAGGAATAGTGCCGATACAATGATAGAAAAGTTCCTCCTCATAGCCAACCAGCAGGCGGTCGACATAACTGAGCCTGCTCATGCGGTACACCCGCAGGCACGCCTCCATGTAAAAGCCGGCCAACCAGGGCCATGCCGTGCCCTGATGGTAAGCGTAGTCACGCTGAGCCTGCGGCCCCACGTACATGGGATTGTATCCATGGCTCTTGGGCGAGAGTGAACGGAGTCCCTTGGGGGTGGAGAGTTCCTTGGTACAATAATCAAGTACTGTCTTGCACTGCCTCTTATCCAGTGGAGAATAGTCCAGTGCCACGGCGAATATCATGTTCGGGCGCACGTCATAGTTGCGATAGCCGTCCACGCAATAGTCGCACAGGTAGCCAAACTCGTTGTAGAACATGGGTGCGAAGTGGTCAGCACACACGCGGGCACTCATTTCCAGGTTCTGGACGAAAGTCATGTCATCGGTGTTGGCAAACAATTTGGCCGTAAACATCAGCGCGTTGTACCACAGGGCATTGAACTCCACTATGTAGCCCGTGCGCGGCACTATAGGCTTGCCTCCCTGCCCGGTACTATTCATCCACGTCACTGCCTTCTCGCGGCCTTCGCTGTAAACCAGTCCGTTGGGACGTATCTCCAGGTTGGGATGCTTGCCGTCCACGAGCCACTGCATGATGTCATGTATCAGTTGACCATACTTCTCCAAACACAAATCTGTACCCAGTTCATTCGCATACTGCTGCAAACACCATATTGCCCAAAGCAGCACATCGGGATGTTCCATCTCCGTGACGCTCACTCCAAGCGGTTCTCCGGCCATGAAGTGGCGGATGGCCTTCTCGGCAGTCTCCATCACATCATCGTACTTCGTTATTTCCTGATTGGTCAGAGTCAGCCCAGGTAGTGAAATAAACATGTCCCGTGCACGGCACTTGAACCACGGATAGCCCGCAAGTACGTAATCCTCATGCTCACGATGAACGAAGAACTGGTGTGCGCTATTAACCAAAGTGTTATAGAAATTGTCCCTCGGCGTGCGTACATTCTTTTCATACTCCGCCAGGTCTGCCAGTGTAGAGGTGTCTACTTCGTTCAGTCCAGCAGAGAAAACCACGCTCTCTCCTTTCTCTATCGTGAATACGAAGTATCCGGGCACATACAAATCCTCGTTGCCGGCGTAGCCGCGCTCCTGCTCCTTCGGGTATTCCACTCCCCGGTACCAGTCTGGCCTGTAGACAAATTCATTCTCCTTGTTGAGTTGCATGTATAATTCCGGATAACCGGGATACATGCTGGTCTTGATACCATTGCACACCTCCTGGAAGTCGCGGTTTACACAATCATTCTCATAAGTGTACTCCCTCACGCTACGGAAGGCCAAGAATGGCTGCAGCCTCATGGTCGTGGGGCAATGGGCATCCACAAGAGTGTAGCGGATGAGTATTCTGTTCTCAAAATGCTGAAACATCATCTCCCTGCGCAATACCACGTCGCCCACTCTGTACACCGTGGTGGGTACCTGCAATGAGTCAAAGTCACGTATGTACTTATGCCCTCGGGGACTGAAATTCTCACCACCATACTTGTGCAGGCCAAGGTTGAACTCGGCTCCGTGCTGGATTACCGTAGCGTCAAGTGACGACAGCAGCACGTGGTTCTCATCGTCAAGTTCTGGTACGGGAACAACCAGCAAACCGTGGTATTTACGCGTATTGCAGTCAACCAGCGTGGAACATGAATATGCCCCGGAGCGGTTTGATCTGAGGATTTCCTTTGGAAGCGATTCCTCCAGATTGGTCATCAGTGTCTTATCGAATCGCAAATAACTCATAACCTTTCTCTTTTGTTTGTTTTTATTTTATTGTGTTCGGTAAACCTCTATTACAGGCGAGCCACCGCAGGCCATTAGGTTAAAAGCATGTTGTCAGCCTATGCCAAAGTTACCATTATTTTTTATACGAACAAAGGAAATAAGAGAAAAAGAACAGAAAAGAGCATTATTTTTAGCAAAGTGCCTCATCAGAGATAGCCAAACATTCCTTCGCCCATTGACAAGAATACTCCTTGTGATTAAGATAACACGCAGCGTTGAAAAAGGGAGTGCGGTGCGATGCTCAACAGAGTGCACGCCATAGCCCCGTGTATCTAAATAAAAGTTTGCAAAAGCAGCGTTTTTATCCGTCATCTGTCACCTCCCGCACTGGCTTTGCCTCCTCCCGCAAGTGACTTGATTAGCACCCCTAAGTGACTTGGTTGCCACCCCTAAGTGACTTGGTTAGCACCCCTAAATGACTTGACTAATGCAACAAGGCAATCTATTGAACAGGATGGCGTGAATCTGTCAAGGAAACACCAAGGGAACCATTACCCCCCAATCGGCCATCAGGCTGAGATATGTTTCCCTTGCTTGCCCCAAAAGGACAAGGACTATTTTCCTTGCCTGCCCGGAGGAACTCTGTCCTGTGCCATCCCCATGCCTGCGAAAAGGCGCATGAGAGCCCCCAAAAGATGACCCTGCCGTGCCCTTTCCGTGCCCGAGGAGCCCCGTGGGGCACATCATCCGGCGCAAATCGAGCGATTCCTGTTGGCAAGAAACATGAGTCTCATGCCGGCCAAACGGGTAGACCGAGTTGGAATTTCCGTCAAAAAGGGCGTTTCACGTGCCTTTTAACTCCCATTTTTGAGGAGTTTTTGGGGGTAAATCCACCCCGACCGGGCTTGGACATCGCCGGTGCGGTCTTACAGAAAATGCCGTACTTCATTGCTTTTTAGGGAATTAAGTCTGTCTTTTCCTGTGGGTGGGCTGTCTCAGCGTTTCAGTGTTTCAGCGTTTCAATAAAAAAAGAAGGGTGCCACTTCTCCTCCCCCCCCTTATATTATATATATTATAACTAATTAAATAATAATAAGATATACACTCTTAAAGAGGGGATAATGGGTTTTGCATACCCTCTTGTTTTTGGTTGAAACGCTGAAACATTGAAACACAGAAACGGCATGGAGGCACGGAGTCTGCCTTTACGGGAGACTCTCTCCCTCCCCAGGCCAGGTCATCCCCTGCGCCCCCTGCCGTGTCACCTCATCTCCCTTTTCCGGTAGGCCATGATGGCCTGTGCGGCCATCTCCGCCCTGCCGGGTGCGGCCTGAGGCCGGGCGTTGTCCGACTGGGGGAAAAAAGTTTCCAGTCAGAGAAATAATTTTCCCCAACTGGAAAAAAATAGCCGGCAGGAAAACAATTTCGGGGCTGTGCCTATTTCATTACGACACAGCCCCGAGGAATCAAGATACCTTTATCATGGCAGGCGGAACATGATGGGAAGCGTCATCCTGGAGGTAACCTTCTTCCCTTTCACCTTGGCCGGTTGCCACTTGGGCATGGATTTCATGAAACGGATGACCTCTTCATTGAATCCCTCATCAGGAGTCTTGATGATTCTGGGATTTATTATCTTTCCTTTCTTGCTGATCTCAAAGGTAACGAACACCCGGCCAGACTTTCCCTGCTGACGCATGGCTTCGGGGTAATGAAGATTCATGGTGAGGAAACTCATAAGGGCCTCATCCCCCCCGGGAAAATGAGCCAGTTCGTCTACGACTCCATACACGGAGTCGGCCTTCTCTGCCATTACGCTTGTCTCTACGGCCACCGCGCAGTGGGGAGCCAGCAACATGCCGGTGACAAACAGGCATGCCGTCAATAATGTACGTGCTCTCATATTCTCTGTATTATTGTTCTTCCTGAGTGTTAACGCCTGCTCTCGGCCAACCATTCGCCCAGTTGTTCTATGTCACGGGCAATGATATCAGGTTGGCGGGGTGCCTGCCGTGCCACCTCAATGGTTGTCTCTCCCGAGAGTACCAGGCATCCCACGGCTCCGGCATTGTGTGCCATGGCAATGTCGGTGTAGATACGGTCACCCACCATGCATATCTGCTCGGGGCGGAGTCCCATCTGCTGCTGTATGCCCAGCAGCATGTTCGGATCCGGCTTGCCCAGTGTGATGTCCGGCTTGCGCCCGGTGGCCGACTCCAGCATGCGGCATATGCTGCCACAGTCCACCAGTATGGTACGCTCGTTCGTGGGACACACCAGGTCTGGGTTGGTGGCTATATAGGGCAATCCTTGGCTGACCCACCAGGCCGCACGGCAGGCACGGCTGTAAGTCAGAGTCATGTCAAACGCCGCCACCACCACGTCGGGCACATCATCGGGGTCATCTGCAGTGGAGATGAAACCAGCCTTCACAAACTGCTCCGTCATGCTGGGCGTGCCCAGCAGGAATAGTTTCCTGGCCTGGGGGAAATGGGAGTGTATGTAGTCAATGGTGGCTATCGTGGTGTTGTATATCTCCTTCTCCGTGGCTTGGATGCCCATGTGGGCGAGTTTCTGCAGATATGCCTCGATGCTCTTGCTGGGGTTATTGGTCAGGAACGAGTAGGTGATACCCATCTCGTTCAGTCTTTCAAGGAAGGGGATGGTGAAGGGGAAGAGGCTGCTCCCCATGTAAATGGTTCCGTCCATGTCAAGCGCCACATGGCGCACGCCTCTCAGGAGTTCCTTAATCTTCTGTTCCATATCCGTCGGCTTTTGCTTTCCACATCGTGCTGAAGGTGACAACGCCCAGCAGGGCTACACCTATCATGCCCATAAACACATAGTCCCAACTGCGCTCGGGACTGACCTTGTTCATCAAGTCAACAAACATGCCCACGCCTATGCCCGACACCAGGCCGCTGGCATAACCGAACAGTCCCACAAATCCATTGGCTGTGGCAGCAGCGCGATTGGTGGCCTGGTTGGCAGCAGAGATGCCAATGAGAGCCTGGGGGCCATAGATGCAGAAGCCGGCCATGGCCAGTACTATCACCATGACCCACGCAGGAGTCTGCGCAGGCAGCGAGAGGAAAATGCCCATGAACACGGCCACACCTACCATGCAGAACAGGCAGGTACGATGGGCGCGCCCGTGTAGCCAGCGGTCGGTTATCCATCCGAAGAACAAGGTGCCCAGGATGCCGAATATCTCGAAAACGGCCACCGTCCATCCCGCATGAGAAAGGCTCATGCCACGGGCTTCCTTCAGGAACGTGGGTCCCCAATCAAGAACCGCAAAACGTACGATGTAGACCAAGAAATTGGAAATGGCCAGTATCCATATCCAACGGTTTCTGAACACCATCTTGCGCAGGAACGCCTTGTATTCCGCACCACCCTCACTGCCTTTCTTGTTGACTTGATGAATCTCCTCAAGCCCCACCGAAGAAGGAGTGTCACGCAGGAAAGCAAACACGAACACCGATCCGGCCAAGGCTATGGTGGCGGGAATCCAGAAACACCAGCGCCATGCCCCATAATGGGCAGCCGACTCAATGACTCCCTGCATGCGCTCTGCATCGGCCATGTCCACATGGAGGTTGGTGGCTATAGAGGCCACAATGTCGGGATTGGCAGCCATGTTGACTCCAAGCGTGCCCATTACGTAGCCACACAAGATGGCCACGATGCTGGCACCAACTGAATGGGAAGTGTTCCACACTGACATTTTGGTGGCAAGTTCATTGGATGGAATCCAGTGGCTAAGCAGGCGAGCACACGGAGGGAATCCGCTTCCCTGGAAAAAGTTGTTCAACAGCAGGATAATACCAAACACCAGCACCATGGTGTTGGTGAACTGTGGCCCTGAAGTGTCACCCGTTATCAGCGCACTGAGGTCAGCGCCAAATCCGAATGCATAGTTGGCCACGGCACAAAGCAGAAGGCCCACCGCCATGTGGTAACGCGCATTCATACGGTCGGCCATGAAACCATTGAGGAAACGGCTGAGTCCATAGACCACGGTGACAAGGGTCATGATAATTCCGAAACTGGTCTTTGTGATGCCATACTCGGCACTGAGTCCGGGGATGGCGAACGAGAAGTTCTTGCGGACAAAATAGAACAGGGCATAACCTATCATCGTAATGATGATGGTGCGCCACTGCCAATACAGGAAACTTTTGTTGGTTTTCATTGTCTTATATTCGACTGTGTGTTTGTTTTCTCATTGGGATGTGGATGCCCTTGCTCATGCAAAACAGGTGGTCATCAAAAGGTCTGTCCATTCCTCCATCTTGCCCATGCGCACCGCCACATCGAAGATGGTGTAACGCCGACGTATCTGTTGGGCACGTATGATACTGGTTCGCATCTGCTCTCTGGAGAGGTCAATGTCCCGGGGATGGACGGGTGCACCCACAGCCCTCAGGCGTTCAATGGCCTGGCTCACGGTAATCAATTGCCCGCGCAGACGTTCCTTCAGTTCACCCTGCCTTTCTTGCATAATCATGAAATGGCGGCGTAACTCCTCGGGCGAAGAGTATTTGGCCTCTACCTCACCTGCGGCAAAGGTGGGGAAATCCGAGTTGCTGAACATGCGCAACGACTCTTCCTTCTGTTCCTCAAGTGACGGCCAACGGCTCACCAAGGTATCAATGTCAAGTGAGGTAAAGTCTGTCTTGAGCAATTGCTCATAGAAGAAGAGAGAGACGATGGTGCCGATGCTTACCTGAAACCCGTGCGACGGAGCCTGTCCATTGGACATCACAAAGTGATCCATATTGAGCAGATGGCTTATCTGATGCTCTGCCCCGCTGGCCGGACGGCTGGATTGCGGGTATGCCTGCATGGCAAATCCCCCCAGCATAAGTCCTTCGGCTAAGGCTCTCAGTGCTTCAGGATTGCCGGCCTTACAGGCCACAGGGTCTGCCAAGGCATCATGGAGCCCACCTTGCACAATGTCCCATGGGATGGAAGCAACAGGCTCCACCCCCAACACATCAGCCACAATCCAGTCGGCTCCGGCAGGCACCTTGGCCATCAGGTCGGCATATCCGCTGGCAGTCATGCTGGCAGGAGCCGTGGCCAACACTGCCACATCGGCCACCACAGCCTTGGGAGCGGCACACCGATAAGTGCTCTTGATGCCATCCTTGGTGATTGAGGCTCCAAAAGCAACGTAGCCATCCATGGAGGCCGCAGTGGCTACCACCATGTAAGGACGGTGCTGATGCTCGGAGCAGAGTTTTGTGATGTCATTGATAGTGCCCGATCCTACGGCAACTGCCACAGCATCTGTCTGCGAAAGCAATCCGTCCAACTCCTCTATGTACTTCCATTCGGCATGCATGTCAGCGTCATGAAACACAATGGGAGCCTGCACCTCTATGCCGGCTTGACGCAAGAGAGCATCCACTCGCTCGCCCGCCACACGCCATGTGGCTTGATGAGCCACCACCACAGCCTTGCTGCCAGGAAACTGACTTCGGAACACCTCAGTCACTTTCTCCAGCACCCCAGTGCCAATCTCCAGGGCACGTGTCTGAGTGGAATTCTTCAGCGCCAATTGTACTCTGTCCATATTCAGTATGATTAGTTACGTTAGTTGTTTGTCACATTCAGGCATTCAAGCCAATCCATTCAGCCGTCGGGTCTCCTCCACGTCCAAGGCTTCGGCCAAGATGGAGATTGGATGCATGACATGAGCCTGCGTGGACATTTCTATCTGCATCTTGCATGTCTCACAGTCGCACACAACCAAGTCGGCATGAGCATCCTCTATCTGGCGGAACAGGCTGGCTCCAATCTTCTGGGATATGCCATAGTTCTCCACCTTATAGCCATAAGTCCCCCCGATACCACAGCACTGAGAATCCAGAATGACAAGGTCCACACCGGGAATCATCTTCATGAGTTCCGTGCTGTAAATCGCCCATCCGAGACGTTCCATGTGACAGGCCGTATGGTAAGCCAGCCTACGGCGGTAGTCTGGACGAAATGCCAGTTTCACCCTGCCACGGTCCACCAGCCGGAAGATATACCTGGTGGCCAACGAGAGATGCTTGCGCGCCACGTCATTATTGATATGCAACAGGTGGTCATATTCCTCACGCATGGTGAAAGTGCAGGTGCTTCCCGTGGCTATGATATCCATACCCTGCGCTGTTGCGCGCCTCATGGCAGCCATGTTGGCCACTCCCTGGCGGCGTGCCTCACGCGGCATGCTATTGGTTATCTTGGCCACTCCGCAACATTTCTCGCCCTCCAATAACTGCACACCATAGCCGATGGCGTTCATCACCTTCACAAGATCCTGTCCCAGCTGCGGATAGTTGTAATTTACATAACATCCATGGAAGAAACCCACCTGGTGAGGATACCTCAGTTGTTCCTCTGCACAATTTTTCTGATACCATTTGCGGAAGGTCTGCGATGCATACTTGGGCATTGTCCTGCGTTTGTCCACGGCCATGATACCATGCATGAACACAGTCTTGAAGAGCGGCATGGAGAGCATTCCGTTCACAATGGGTGCCATGTGCGTAGCCATTGTACCCACGATGTCAGTATTGCAGAGCAATGTCTCACGCAGGAAAGGGAAAGGACGCCAAGAGCGTGCGTAGGGTGCATAACGGATGCGCGCACTCTGTATAATGTCTCCAATCTGCACTCCCTGTGGGCATGCCACCTCGCAGCGTTTGCAGTTCAGGCACATCTTCAGAGCCTTGTCATCATAATAGCGGGGGTCTTTCATCCGGTATCGCTCACCATCGGGACCGGCCTGCTTAGGGCCTGGATAACGGGTGGTGACACCCGATACCGGACAATACACAGTACATATCGAACACTTGAGGCACGCCTCCAGTTCCTTCTCACTGATGCTCAGCAGTTGTATCTTCTTGGACATATCTTTCCTTAATCTTGTTTCTCCAGTATATGCTGCGCCACACACAAGGCCGTCACCATGTCCACACCGGCTCCGTCAGCCTGCTTCACCGCATTGTGCCCGCCGAGTACAGCCCCCACTGCATAGAGGTTGCTCACTGTCTGACCCTCTTTCTGTACCTGCAGATTACCGTTTACCTTCACACCATAATACATGTATGGCTGGTCATCAAAGACCGATGGACTTACCCATTGCATGCGGTCGGACGGTGCCGTGACATCAAGTTCAAACACAGGTTCATACACTTTCTCGTAATTGGATTTCAGGCCGTCACTGGCAAAGGATCCTGTGGCAAGCACAAAATCATCAGCCTCCAGGTGCTCATCCGGGAGCAGTGACGTCTCCACATAGCGAAGTCTGCCGCCCTCAAAATGTCCCCCCGTCACCATGTTGCCCAGCATGTACACCCCACCCAGGCTGGCAAAATGACGGCGCAGAAGAGTCTGCACACGCACTCCAGGCACAGAGGGAGGCAGGGTGCTTACGAAATGAAGAGGTTTCTGTACGCGGCTTCGGAGAAATGTCACAGCCTCCTGCGAATCCATGCCGATGATTGCCGGCATGATGACAACCTCCACCTCCGTGGCAATCTTATTGATACGCGCAGCTATCTGCTGCAGTTTCTTATCCCTGGCAAGCACCTTCGCCAAATTGGATGAGCGCATTTCCGAAGGACTCTGACGCCTGTGCTTCAGCGAAGGAACAGACACCAAAGCCTGCTCCACCTCGGCACCCAGCCCGTTTAATCCCTCCGCAATGAGCGACACGGGGAAATCCAGGAAACCTGGAACATTGACAAGAAGTACCTTTTTATAAGGGAATGAGTCGGGAGACTGCACGGTAAGATAGTCATCCAAAGTGAACCATGTGGGTCTGAGAGAACCGATGGGAGTCAGGCGGTAATGGTTATGTGCCACATCTCCATGACCGACGAGTCCGCTTTCTGTGAATATCCTTAATGCCTGTGTGGCCAGCAGCGGCACCTTGTCCACTCCCACAACACGATATGGATGCTCAGCAGGGAGTTGCTGCATGGCCTCAAAAGGATTGGTCACCACCTGTCCTTCACTGTCATATCCCAGCATATCAAACGACCCGGAACTGAAATGCAATGTGCTCTGCCCCGCAGCAATGACAGCCACATGGCATCCTTCACGAGCCAGCGCAATGCCACAAAGCAATCCGCTTAACCCACCGCCAATAATTATGTTATCGAATTTCATTGATGTATTTCTTATGTCAGCAGATAACCTCTTTCGTGCTGCCGTGAGTGATGTTTAAGTCTTCGTTTCCAATCCCGCACAAATCCTGATAAATGTGCGCCGTGAGGCGTGCCTCGCTTAGCGTGGCTCCCCAAGCCACCGGATACATTCCCTTCCAGCGTTCATTTACGAACGAGGCAATGTCGGCAATGGTGTCCTTAGGTGTTCTCTTCAGCAACTGGCTTACCAGACACGCTGCACGGAAAGTGCACAATTGCCCCTGGCAGGTGCCCATTCCCACGCGGGTACGGCGGCGCAACTGGTCTATACTTTCCACCGACCTGCTGTTCATGGCATGCTTCACCTCTCCAATGGTAACCTCCTCGCACTCACATATCAACGAGTTATCATACTCGTCTTCAGAAGCAATGTTGCCCGCCAATGAACCATGACGCCCCAAGCGTGCCATGAACGCAAAGATTTGCTTCTCTGGCATCTTCACTTCGCTTTCCTCGGCACCGGGCAAGGGGGTCATTGCCGTCATGCAAGGCTTGTCCACGCCCAGCTTTTGGCACACCATGTCAGTGGCTTGCTCTGCCATTGCTCTGTAGGTCATAAGTTTACCTCCAGTGATGGTGATAAAGCCGGCCAGGCCGTCACGCTTCTCGTGGTCAAGGCATACGATACCCCGACTTATGCTTCTGCCACTGGGGTCATCATCGCTGGCCACCAGCGGACGCACTCCTGCGTATGCCCTCAGTATGCGGGTACTTGCCAGCGAAGGAACCAGTTGCATGCCTTCGCTCAACAGCGTCTCCACCTCCTGCTGCGTCACTTTCATGTCGTCCACAGTATCAATGGGAACACGGTCTGAAGTGGTGCCCAGTACAGTTATGGCATCTCCGGGGACCAGTATGTCAGCGTTGGCTGGCTTACGGCAGCGGTTTATCACCATGTTGTTTACCCTGTGACCAAAGATGAGCAGAGAACCTTTGGCTGGGAACATGCTCACCGTCACGCCCGCCTTCTGAGCCACCAGCGTGCCCCAGATGCCGGCCGCGTTCACCGTCACACGTGCCCTGTACTCACGTTCTTCCTTGCTTCTGGAATCCCGGACACGCACTCCGAGCATCCTGCCACTCTCAACGACAAAAGACATCAGTTCATTGTGTGTCAGTATCTTTGCGCCATGCCTGTAGGCATCCAATGCGTTTGCCATAGTCAAACGGAAAGGATCAACTGAACCGTCAGGCACTCTTACTGCACCAATGAGCGTGGGATTAACCGATGGTTCCAGCCTCATGGCTTCCTCCGGTGAGAGCACATCGGCCCTGATGCCAGCCCTCCGGCACGCCTCCACAAAACGCGACTGGTAAGCCAAGTCATCCTCGGGCAGAGTGATGAAAAGTCCGTCATGCTGCTCCACGTAAGGACGGGCTATGCGGCGGAGTATCATGTTTTCCTCTATACATTCACGAGCCGACTCCTGGTCTGTGACCGCATAGCGTGCTCCACTGTGCAACAATCCGTGATTACGGCCTGTGGCTCCCGTGGCCAAGTCATTCCGCTCCACCAGCAGCACACTCAGACCACGCATGGAGCAGTCGCGCGCCACGCCCACGCCAGTCGCACCACCACCAATCACAATCACATCATATTCCTTCTGCTTGATACCATCCATCTCTATTTACACATTAATATATAATCCCCCGGGAGAGCCTTTCCACTCCTCTCTTATTCTTACTTAGGACAGTCCCACAATCTCTCCGTTCACCAAGTCAATGCGCTCGGCCTGTGGGCTACGCGGCAATCCGGGCATCCTCATAATGTCTCCTGCTATCAGAACCAGCATCTCTGCGCCGCAGTTTATCACAATGTCACGCACGTGTATGTCAAACCCCGTGGGTACGCCATAGGCCTTGGCATCCGCCGAGAAAGAATATTGCGTCTTGGCTATGCACACCGGATAATGGCCGATACCCATTTCCTCCACACGCCTGAGCATTTTCTTTGCTGCAGGTGAGAAGATAACCCCCTTGGCTCCATACACTTTGCGTGCCACAGCCTCAGCCTTTTCCTCCACGGTCATGTCATCGTCATAAGCCAGACGCAGCGGTTCGCTGGGATGGCTGTCAATGGTCTGCACCACCAGACGAGCCAGTTCTTCTGCTCCGGCTCCTCCCTCATTGAATGCATTGTTTACGGCAAAAGGCACGCCCATCTCCTCACAGTGAAGGCGGCACATCTCAATCTCCTCGTCTGTGTCAAAAGCATACCGGTTAAAGCACACCAGCACAGTCTGTCCATAGTCTCGTATATTACATATGTGCCTGTCCAAATTGGCAAAGCCCTGCTTCAGCCCTTCTGCATTGGGTTCCTTGATTCCCTCCACAGGCACGCCACCATGCATTTTCAGTCCCTGTGTGGTGGCCACCAGCACGGTCAACGCCGGTTGCAGACCACTCTTGCGGCACTTGATGTCATAGAACTTCTCAGCCCCAAGGTCGGCGCCGAATCCGGCCTCGGTCACTACATAGTCACCAAAGGTGAGAGCCATTTTGGTAGCCAGCACGCTGTTGCAGCCATGGGCGATATTGGCAAACGGCCCTCCATGCACAATGGCCGGTGTCTGCTCGGTTGTCTGCACCAAGTTGGGCTGCAGGGCATCCTTCAGGAGGACGCATATCGCTCCGGCCACGCCCATGTCCTTCACTCTGAAGGGTGTGCCGTCGGCCTTGATGCCCAGCAGGATGTTCTCCACACGGCGGCGCAAGTCTTCCTCTCCGCTAGCCAGACAGAGGATAGCCATGATTTCACTGGCAGGAGTGATGTCAAATCCACTCTCCATCACCACCCCATTGGTCTTGGCTCCCAGTCCGGTCACTATAGAGCGCAGGTTGCGGTCATTCACGTCGAGCACCCTCTTCCAAAGCACCTCACGCAAGGAAAATCCTTCATCACGGTGCTGGTAAATATAGTTGTCAAGCAAAGCGGCAATCATATTGTGAGCCGAGGTGACGGCATGGAAATCACCCGTGAAGTGAAGGTTTATCTTGTCCATAGGCAATACCTGGGCATGCCCGCCGCCGGCTGCTCCCCCCTTCATGCCGAAGCAGGGACCCAGCGAAGGTTCACGCAGAGCCACCACGGCACGCTTCCCTATGCGGTTCAGTCCGAGGGCAAGCCCCACGCTCACCGTGGTTTTGCCTATGCCGGCCTTGGTGGGCGTAATGGCAGTCACCAGAATCAGCCGGTGCTGTTCCGTGCGGGAACCTTCAATGAGGCTCAACGGCAACTTGGCAGCGTGTCTTCCATAAGGTTCTATGGCATCCCGCGCAACCCCCATCTCCTCTGCCACCTGGGCGATAGGCTTCAACGGGGTTTCCCGTGCAATCTCAATGTCTGTCTTCATCTTCGTTGTTTTAGCTTTTTATGAATATCATACTTACAAATGTACTCCTTTTTCTTGGTTCGGCAAGTCAAAATTCCGTATTTTTGCGAACGACATCGACTTAACGGATACACTGCAACATGAAACAGACAATCAGCAACGGCGAGTTGACGCTCTGCGTTGACAGCATGGGAGCAGAAATCACAAGCCTTACAAGAAACGGCAAGGACATCATCTGGTGGGGCGACAAGACATACTGGGGAGAGCACTGTCCCACCCTGTTCCCCTGCATAGGAGGCAACTCTGAGGGCGTGCTCCGACTGGAAGGCAAGGAATATCCTCTCAAGAAACACGGATTTGCCAAAGGGATGGAATTTCGCCTGGACGAAGCCACAGAGGACAGCCTGACCTACTCCATAGGGCAGACCGAAGACACGCTCAAGGCATTTCCTTACCATTTTCAGTTCGCCATCACCTACAAGTTGACAGGCAACAGCCTGCAAGTGACATGGCACGTACGCAATGACTCCAGCGGGCACATGCCCTTCATGGTGGGCGCACACCCAGCCCTTGTACTGCCCGGATTCAATGCCGGTGACAGCATCCACGGCTACCTGCGCTTCCCCGAGGTGGACTGCCTGCAAAGCACCCACACACAGACACACGGACTGGCCGAACCGTCCAAGGTGGAACTCTTTCCCCTTACAGACCACACGCTGCCGCTGACCAATGAAACTTTCACCGGTGACACCATCCTTGACTGCACGGGACGTGTGAGCCGCGTGGAACTGCTCAGCAAGGAGCATGAGCCTCTGGTACGCATCGACTTCCACATGCCTGTGCTGGCACTCTGGGCACCACAATCGGGATGCTGCCCCTTCGTGTGCGTGGAGCCATGGGCAGGATGCTGCGACGAATGGCAGAGCCAGACTCCCTTTGACCATCGCCCATACGTCAACAGTGCCGCGCCACAAGAAGAATGGACACTGTCATACACTATCAGCGCGCTACCAGCATCCATTTACAGATGATACTGAACAGACTTTCCATACTGAACTATAAGAACATCGCATCGGCCGAACTTGAGTTCGTCCCGAAGTTGAACTGCCTTGTGGGCATGAACGGAGAAGGCAAGACCAACGTGCTTGACGCCATACATTTCCTGAGTCTGGCCAAGAGCGCAACCACAAGCATGGACTCACAGGCCATCATGCATGGGCAGGAACTCATGGCCCTGGAAGGACTGTATGAGCATGAAGACGGCACTCCCGAGGACATACACTGCGGACTGAGGAAGGGACAGAAAAAAGTGCTGAGACGAGGCAAGAAGGCTTACAAGCGACTTGCTGAACACATCGGACTGATACCCTTGGTAATGGTGTCACCCGCCGACCAATGGCTCATTGCCGGAGGAAGCGAGGAGCGCAGACGCTTCATGGACGTTGTCATATCACAGTACAACCCAGTGTACCTGGATGCGCTGCTGCGCTACAACAAGACCCTGCAGCAGCGCAACGCACTGCTCAAGCAAGAGGAAGAGCCCGATGAAGACCTGCTCATGCTGCTGGAAGAGGAGATGGCACACGTAGGCACATACATCTACGAGGAGAGAAAGACCTACGTGGAGAACTTCATACCCACCTTCCAGAGTTTCTACAGCCTTATCTCACAGGAGAAGGAACAGGTAAGCCTGGAATACAAGTCACACGGAGAGCGAGGCAACCTGCTAGAAACCATACGCCGCGACCGCGCCAAGGACCATGCCGTGGGCTACTCACTGCACGGCACACACAAGGATGACCTGGAGATGATGATGGGTGGGTTTCCCATCAAGCGCGAGGGATCACAAGGGCAGAACAAGACGTACCTCACCGCGCTCAAACTTGCCCAGTTTGACTTCCTGCGCCAGACAGGAAGCCACACCACGCCGCTGCTCCTGCTTGACGACATCTTCGACAAACTGGATGCCGGCCGCGTGCAGCAAATCATCAAACTGGTGGGCGGAGACCACTTCGGACAGATATTCATCACAGACACCAACAGGGAGCATCTTGACCACATCCTGGCCAGCACCACCAGCACTTACCGCCTGTTCCAAGTGAAGAAAGGGGAGATAAGCACATGAAAAAGTACAACACCACAGGGATTGCCGATGTGCTCAGCAAATACCTGCGTGACGAAGGGCTGGAGACTCCGCTGCTGGAGTACAGAGCCTTGCAGGCATGGCCCGAAGTGGTGGGCCAGGCCATCTCACGCTATACCACCGACCTGCACATACGCAACGGAATCCTGTACGTGAAGGTCAGCAGCGCGCCGCTGCGGCAAAACCTGCAGATGGGACACAAAGACATTGCAGAAAGAATCAATGCCCACGTGAAGTCGCATGTACTTTCCGACGTGAAGTTTGTATAAACCACTCACTGCCCAAAAGGGCACATTCACAGCAGAAGCCTGCCCCGCCATCCGGCGAAGCAGGCTTCTTGTTTTCATGCTCCTAACAAGTGTTAAAAAACACAGAGCGCCGCGTTGGCCATCGCACTGCACAGCCTCCAAAAGGTCACTTTTCCTTGTCGATACTCACCAGCCTGTAATGGCGGCTGCCAAGCCCTATCTTCTCACCCCACTCCATGATGTGGGTGCCATGCTGTTTAGCAATGCACTCCAGCAAAGGGCGGGTATCGTTGTGCTCGTCATTGTGTATCTGTGTCACGATGTCATAGGCGGCCTGGTCCACGGCCACAGGATCGGTGGAAGCCAGTATGCCATAATCGGCTATGAGCGGCTTGGCGGGATGAGCGTTGCAGTCGCAGTCGATGGACATCTTGTTCATCACGCTGATGTACAGAATGCGCCTGCCCTGTCCGAAATAGTCATGTACGGCCTGTGCCGCAGCGGCCATCGACTCCACAAAACCGTCCTGGTCATCAATGTGCTTCCACATTTCCACAACGTCCTCAGTCACTCCTGCAGAATGGATATACGCCTTGCCAGCAGATGACGCCACTCCTATGGAGGCATTCTTGAGCACTCCGCCCAAGCCTCCCATCTGATGCCCCTTGAAGTGAGCCAGGTTTATCATGAAATCATAGCGGGCCATGTGGCTGCCCACAATGTCATACTTGATATGGCTCATGTCGGCCACCGGGATGTGCATGGTGTCCTCCTCGTCCATGATGTCCACAGGGGCGATGTCAATAAAGCCGTGCTCACGGATGGTCTTCCAGTGTGCCTCGCTAGTGTTGCGCACTCCGGGATAAGCCGTATTGCATTCCACTAGGGTGCCCTTCACCTCGCTCACCAACGGCTGTATGAATGCAGGACGCAGGTAACCGGTTTTCCGGGACTCTCCCGTAGAAATCTTTATGCACACATTTCCCGTGGCCTTGCGTCCCACGGCCTTGTAGATCTTCACCAAAGACTCAGGGGTGATGTCGCGGGTGACGTACACCACGGGGACCTTCTTGCTGCCTGCGCCAGCACCGGACTTGCGTGCAAAGGCACAGGAAAACGCAAGAGACACAGCCGACAGACAACCAGCCGCAAAAAACAATGCTGCAATAATGCTTAATCTTTTCATATTCTATGTTTTACTATGTTTATTTCATGTTGTGCGCGAACTCAGTACATATCCCCTCCATACCGTCAGAACCTCACCGAGAAGCCCGCCATGAAAGTGGCCTTGGGCATGGGATAGCCGGCATTCAGTTCGTAACGCTGTGCCAAAAGGTTGTCACCGCGCACCCACAGACTCACATTGCAGGGCAAGGTGTACTGCACCATGGCGTTGAGCAGACTGAAGTGCTCCTGCAGTTCATCCCGGCCTACAGCCGTATAGAGTCCACACACCTGCTGCAACCCGGCCATGGCCATCCACCGTCCGTAATGCATCTCAGCACTGACATATCCCTTGTAGACAGGTGCCGCCACCACCGGGCTCCTCATGTGAAGCCACGCATGGTTGGTGGTCACAGTCCAGTGCCCGTTCACACGCCAGCGCATTTCTCCCTCCACTCCGGCATTCTTCAACTTTCCGGTATTGACATTCTTGCGGTTGACGGTCTGTATGATGTTGTCGGCATCAATGTAGAACACATTTACCCCGTAAGTGAGTCCCCCTCCCTGCAGATGCTGCTTCCAGGCAATTTCATAGTTGACGAGCCGCTCGGGACGCAGTTCCTCGTTTGAGGGTGGATAGAGATACATCTCCCGCATGGTGGGATTGCGGAACCCCTTGCCCACCGATGCCTTGACCTCACCATTGGACAAGGGACGAATCACGAGTCCGCCCTGCGGAATCCACTGGCTGCCCGTCACTGTATGGTAGTCCCACCGCACGCCGGCATCGAGCGTGAGCCAGGATGCAATGTCCTGACGTATGTCGGCATACACAGCCCCCTCGTTGTTCTTGGCCTTGCCCGACTGCTTGTTGGGCGTATCCAGTACCTCACCGGTCTTACGGCTCGTGTACCAGGCATGACCATAGATGCGCTGGTAGTCGGCACCCAGTGTCACGCGTCCGCCAGCCCACAGGTTGGCATTCTGATACCAGTTCACCCCCGCCAGGGCATCCCTTGAGCGGAACAGCCGGCTCTGCGGCGTGCCGCCATCAGGGCTGTAGCCATCGTTTATCTTGTGGCGGCCAAAGTTGTCATATACACCCAGCCGGCCTCCGGTACAGGCATAGTGGTTGTCCAGGCTCACCGATGCCACACCGCGCGTAATCCACTGGTCGGCTTCAAGCAGCGGTTCCCGAGTGGTACCGGGATTGGATGCTGAGAAGTGGGAAATGTCGACATCGGCACACAATTGCCAGTGGGGCGAAAGGTCATAGCCTACCTTGGCATACCCACCGGTCTGCTCAAATCCCATGTGAGGACGCTGATTGTCTGACCGCCCATACTGCACAGCCAGGGTGGTATGCCACCTGTCCCGGCGTATCTGGCTGCTGACCTCGGCCTGCACGGTGCCATAACTGCCCGCTCCGGCCATCACCTGAGTGCGCATGCCGTCGGCCTGCATGCCACGCGTGACAATGTTGACAACGCCTCCCATGGCGTTGGAACCGTAGAGCAACGACGCAGGGCCGCGCAGCACCTCCACCCGCTCGGCCATGAGCGTCTGGTAATTGTCGGCCACGGAGTGTCCGTAGATACCGCTGTACTGAGGATGGCCATCCACGAGCACCATCATCTGTCCGGCTCCGGAGGAGATGCCGCGCAGCATCATGCCACCCGAGCCCCCACCTGACACACCGTAGCCCATTACTCCGCGGGCAGTCACCATCAGTCCAGGCACCTGCTCCATGAGTGTAGGCATGAGGCTGGTGCGGTATTGTGCCGTCAGTTGCTCGCGGGTGAGTACACTGACTGTCATGGGCAGATGCCGGCTGTCTGTGGCTTCGCGGGTGCCTGTCACCACCACATCACCAAGGGTTTCGTGAAAATGGATGCTGTCTTTTTCCTCCTCTTCAGCCCAGACGTCATGCGGGGCAAGCAGGAGCAAGCCAAGTGCAAGAATCGTTATTCTCATTGCTGTTGTTATCTTGTATTTGGATTTTCCCTGATGCAAATTTACGCGGAAAATGCTACACGCACATTACAATTATCACGGTAATTCTTACCAAAAGTACTGATGTGCCAATTGCAGCATGCATACCAAAAGAATGGCTGCGCTCACAAGAGCACAGCCATCAGCACAGAGGCTGTCAGACCCCCCAGTTGATACGTTCGTCGGCCACGGTGGTCAACGGACCATGGCCGGGATAGACCACCGTGTCAGGTGGCAGCGTCAGCAAGCGGTCACGTATGCTGCAGCGCTCCTCATACTCATCACCACCCAGGTCGGTTCGTCCCATGCTGCCACGGAAGAGGGTATCGCCCGTAAAGACGGCACGCTGGCGGGGCAGGTAAAACGAGACTCCCCCAAGAGTGTGGCCAGGAGTGAAGATGACCTGAATCTCTATGTCGCCCACGCGGAGCACCTCGCCCTCAGTCAAACAGTCGCCTCCCTGAGGAAGCAATCCGTGGATGGGAGCACCAAAAGACGAGGCGGCAGCAGGCATGAGTCCGTACAATCTTTCCTCCCGCTTGGCAAAGCGAGGCCGGAGGTCATACTTCTCATGAAGGAACGGAAGACCATAGATGTGGTCGAAGTGGCAGTGCGTCTGCAAGGCCATTACGAGGTGCAGGTGATGCTCCTCCACGAATCCGGCAAACTCAGCCTCCTCCCCGGCCGTGCACATGCCGGCATCCAGAACGGCGGCATCCAGCGTCTGCTCGTCCCACAAAAGATAAGTGTTCTCGCAGAAATGGTTGAACTCAAAGCGGTGCATCATCATAAGGCCGTGAACACAACTTTCTTGGTCTTGAAATACTCCTCGCTGAAGTAGTTGGAGAGGTCGGTCACCATGGTGTTGCGCTTGAAATGCATGGTCTCATGAGCCAGTTCACCCCCCTTCAAGCATATCAGTCCGTTGGGCAACCCATTGTGCCCCTCACGCTTCAGCATCCTGCGGGCAATGCACGCCAGGTCGGCAAGAGGCATCACGGCACGTGACACCACAAAGTCAAACTTCTCTTTCACCTCCTCGGCCCTGCCCCACTGCACGGTCACATTCTTCAGCCCCAAGGACGCTGCCACCTCCTGACACACGTGCGTCTTCTTGCGCACAGAGTCCACCAGATGGAAATGCGAGTCGGGGAACATGATGGCCAACGGAATGCCAGGAAAGCCTCCGCCTGTGCCCAAATCCATGATGTCGCTGCCAGGCTTGAAGTTTATCAGCATGGCAATACCCAGCGAATGCAGCACGTGATGCTCATAAAGCGAGTCTATATCCTTGCGGGAAATAACGTTTATCTTGCTGTTCCAGTCATGATAGAGCGCATCCAACTCCTGAAACTGCCGGATTTGTTCCTCGGTGAGGTGAGGAAAGTATTTCTGTATAATCTGCATGGATGAGGAACTTATTTCTGTGGAAGGATATCCTTGTTGATACAGGGTGCAAGATCGGAATAAGCCACACGAGTAGTAATAAGGCCACATGCCCAAGGTGCCACATCGTAAGGATTATACACGAACTCCACACTATCAGCAAGCAGAAGGAAGTTTTCATTCACGTAGATCTCGCCGAGCGAGCCAATGGAAGTCTTTTCCACCAGTTCGTCCAAACTGTTGCAACCATTCCTGTCCATGAAACTCTTCTCGACCAGCTGCTTCACATTGACCAACCTGTCTTTCTGGAAGAAGTCGGCACAGCGTATTGCACGGCCTGTACTGAGGTTGAGATTGAGACAGGAGATGCTATAACTACCATGTGCACCGCCCAGATAAGTGCTGAGCGTCATGGTGTAAGCGGCAAGACCCGGATAAGAATCCTCGTCCACAGTACCCTTCTGGTCATAGGTGTACTGGAAAGTAAATGTATCTTCGGTGTTTCTGTCATAGAGATCATTCAGGTCTGCCGTGTACGAGGCAGACAATGAGTCGGCCAGGAAATGCATAGCAGAATCCACCGTGATTCCTTCCGCGCCGAAGAATGTGCGGCACAGTTCCTCGTTGAACAAACGAGAAGCATCATCATCTCCCTTGGCTGCAAGCACATTCAAGGCAATGTCATAACTAGGTGCATCCTGCCCTTCAACAAGGTGTTTACGCAAGTGCAGGGATATTGAATCCAGCACCACTCCTGTTGCAGAATCGGCCGGCAGGACTTCTCCGTCAGTCTGCTTGCCTGTCTGATAGCCCGTGCAGGCACATGCCAGTGCCAGCAGAGGCAGCAATAAAATCTTTTTTCTCATGACGTTGAATAATTATGTATAATAGAGCAATGGCTCCCAATATATACGGATAATAGAGGTAAGGAATTATCTGCAGCGGGCTTATCTTGGCCAGCCCTGCAGCAATAAGCAGTTGCGCACCATAGGGAATGAGTCCCTGTGCAAAACAACTGAAAGTGTCAAGGATACTTGCTGCACGCTTGGCATCCACATGAAAGCGAGTGCTTATCTCGCGTGCCAAAGGCCCCACCGTGAGTATGGCTATAGTGTTATTGGCCGTGCAGATGTCTGCAAATACTACGAGCAAGGCGATGCTGAGTTCTGCTGCACGCGAACCGGTTATGTGACATGACAGACGCTGCATGGCAAAAGTGATGCCAGCGGTTCGACGCATGGTCTCGACAAGCCCTCCTGCCAGCATGGTGACAACAATCAACTCCCCCATGCCCAGAACCCCATCGTTTATGGCATGGAACCACCCGAAGAGATCAAAGCGGCCAAATACCATGCCCAAAACCCCAGACATGAACGTGCCAGTAATAAGCACCAGCATGACATCCATGCCCCACAAGGCTGCCAAAAGTATATATATATAAGGTATAACCAACAGGTAATTGACCTCCGCCGGCGTGGATGGCTGTAGAGAACCCTGCTGTTCATTTCCGACAAACAAATAAAGCAAGATGCACAATACAGCTGCCGGAACAGCAATACGCACATTACTGCGGAATTTATCACGCAACTCACAGCCCTGAGTCTTGGTGGCCATGATGGTGGTATCGGATATGAAACTCAAATTATCGCCAAAAAACGCGCCTCCCACCACAATGGCTACGGTAAGCGGAAGGCCATAGCCCGTCTGCTGAGCCATGCCGCAGGCAATGGGGGTAAGAGCCGCAATGGTGCCCACACTGGTACCAACACTCAAGGAAATGAAGCAGGCAGCCAAGAACAAGCCGCACAATATCATGCCTGTAGGCAGCAAGCGCACAGTCAGATGCACCGTAGCATCAATGGCTCCGGCCTGCTTGGCAGTGGCGGCAAACGCACCAGCCAGGACAAAAATCCATATCATAGTCATCAGTCCTGCATTGCCCGCGCCCTCAACCAATACACCAAACCGCCTGCTCACAGGAAGCCCCCGCATGGTAAGAAGCGAGAAGCAACAGGCCATCAAGAAGGCCACAGTGATGGGCACAGCGTAGAAGTCATTGGCATACAGGCTGAGCGCGAAGTACGTCAACAAGAATACCAGCAACGGGCTGAGGGAAAGCAATCCTTTCCTATAACTGATAATCTCTTCCATGTCTACAAAAGTACTACTCTTTCCGCAGTTAAGGCCGCTTGCACGCACACTTTTGAGCAAATGAGAGATAAAACTTGCGTCTTTCATGCAAAAGTATCAACTTGTTTGTATAAATTTGCAAAGAAAAAGCAAACACACGGCAAATATAATACAAGAAACAGCATTATGAGCAAGATAGTGACCATGGGCGAAATCATGCTTCGCCTGTCCACTCCCGGCAACAGCCGTATTGTGCAGTCTGACTCCTTCTGTGTGAATTATGGCGGAGGAGAAGCCAATGTGGCAGTAAGCCTAGCCAATTATGGGCACGACACCTATTTCGTGAGTCGGGTACCCGCACATGAGGTGGGTACAGCGGCAGTCAACAGCCTCCGCAAATTCGGTGTACATACCGAATTCATGGCACGCGGCGGTGACAGACTGGGCATTTACTTCCTGGAAACAGGAGCAAGCATGCGTCCTAGCAAGGTCATCTACGACCGCGCACACAGCAGCATGAGCGAGGTACAAGCCTGTGACTTTGACTTCGACAGCATTTTTCAGGGTGCCGACTGGTTCCACTGGAGCGGCATCACACCTGCACTGGGAAGCCAAGTGGCCGATGCGCTGAAAACCGCCTGCCAGACTGCCAAGCGTGCAGGAGTAACGGTGAGCTGCGACCTGAACTTCCGCAGCAAACTTTGGACCTCAGAGGAAGCCATACGCACCATGACACCTCTCATGGACTATGTGGACATTTGCATCGGCAACGAAGAAGATGCCGAGAAGACGCTGGGCGTAAAGAACAGTGCCAACGTTGATGCCGGCATGACCGATGCCGAATGCTACCGACAGACATTCAGCGAACTGCACAGGCGATTTGGGTTCCGTATGATAGCCAGCACTCTGCGCGAGAGCATCAGTGCCTCACACAATGGATGGAAGGCTATACTGTATGACGGAACCGACTTCCATCTGAGCAAGCACTATGACATAAGTCCCATCGTGGACCGCGTAGGAGCCGGCGACAGTTTCTCGGCCGGCCTCATCCACGGCTTGTGCAGCGGTTGGAATCCGGCACAAACCCTTGAGTTCGCTGTGGCAGCCAGTGCCTTGAAACATACCATACCAGGTGACGTAAACTTAGTGTCAGAAGCAGAAGCGATGGCACTGGTAAGAGGCAATGCAAACGGACGCGTACAACGATAAGACAAAAAGCTATGGCAAGATATGACAAACTGCAGGCCATGCTCAAGATGGCCACAACAGGCATGGTACCTGTCTTCTATCATGCAGACAAAGAGGTTGCATGCCAAGTGATGCAGGCGTGCTACGATGGCGGAGTACGCGTGTTTGAGTTTACCAACAGAGGCGATTTCGCCCAGGATGTATTCGCCCACTGCATGCATTATGCCGGTGAACATTGCCCCGAGATGATTCTTGGAGTGGGTTCCGTGGTGGACTCCCCCACGGCTGCCATGTATATCCAGATGGGGGCGTGCTTTATTGTATCCCCCCTGTTGAATGCAGATGTAGCCAAGGTGTGCAACCGTCGCCAAGTGCCCTATGTGCCGGGATGCGGCACGATGAGCGAAATAGGACTGGCTCAGGAACTGGGATGTGAGGTAACCAAGGTGTTTCCCGGGGACGTATACGGCCCGGCATTCGTAAAAGGACTGATGGCTCCCTGCCCATGGTCAAGGATTATGGTGACGGGCGGAGTGTCACCCGATGAGGAGAACCTGCGCGGATGGTTCAAGGCCGGGGCATTCTGCGTGGGCATCGGAAGCAAACTCTTTCCTCAAGGAAGCGTGCAGGCCAAAGACTGGACTGCCATTACGGAACGCTGTCGCAACGTGCTCTCGATCATTGCCGACATAAGGAAATAAATGTTTTCCTGCCGCTCCGCCGCCGTATCTGCTCTTTTTCGTAACTTTGCACGACTGAAAAAGAGAACCATTGCAATATGGCAGCAAGAAAGAAGATAAAGGAACAGTGGTTTGTGCCAGCGGGGCTTGAACCCACAGAGATGGATTTGAAGATTCTGCATTGGCAGGAAAAGGGGAAAAGGGTACCTACTCGTGACCTCATAAAAACACACGAGCAGATAGAATGCATACGCAAGGCAGGCGTGCTGAACACGGCAGTGCTGGACTTGGTTGCCGAGAAAATCCACGAGGGAATGAGCACCTTGGAAATAGATAAGTTGGTGTACGATTTTACCACACAGCACGGAGGCATACCGGCACCACTGCACTACGAAGGGTTCCCCAACAGTTGCTGCACGAGCATAAACGATGTGGTGTGCCACGGTATCCCGTCGAAAGACGACATCTTGGAAGAAGGGGACATTATCAATGTGGACTGCACCACCATCCTGAACGGCTTTTACGCCGATGCGAGCAGGATGTTCGTCATCGGGCGCACCACTCCCGAGCGCCAAAGATTGGTGGACGTGGCATGGGATTGCCTGAAAGTCGGCGAACAGGTGTGCGCCAATCCTTACGTGTTTGTGGGTGACATCGGCAATGCCGTGGCCAAACTGGCACACAGCAACGGCTATACCGTGGTGCGTGACCTGTGTGGACACGGAGTTGGACTGGACTTCCATGAAGAACCAGACATCGTGCATTATGGGCGCAAGGGAACAGGAATGCTCCTGGTACCAGGAATGGTCTTCACCATCGAACCAATGATCAACGAGGGAGACTGGGAAGTGTGCGGTGACGCAGAAGACCCCTCCGAATGGATTGTGCTGACCGAAGACGGTACCGACAGTGCACAATGGGAACACACATACGTGATGACCGAGAACGGCGTGGAGATTCTGACACACTGACAATCCTGTTCTCCTCACTGCAAGGCAAACAGACAAGGCTCTGCCGCCAAAGACAAAAGCACAAGCAAACGATTATGAATGAAAGTTTATACATACTGGGCATCGAGAGCAGTTGTGATGACACATCGGCCGCAGTGATGCACAACGGAATCTTATTGAGCAACGTGACAGCCAGCCAGGCCGTGCATGAAGCCTATGGAGGGGTGGTACCTGAACTGGCAAGCCGCGCACATGAAAAGAACATCGTGCCTGTGGTGGATCAAGCACTCAAGCGTGCGGGCGTGAAACGCGAGCAACTGAAAGCCATTGCCTTCACACGCGGCCCCGGCCTCATGGGTTCATTGCTGGTGGGAGTATCCTTCGCCAAGGGACTGGCTGCATCACTGGGCATACCCATGATTGATGTGAACCATCTGCAAGGGCACATCCTAGCTCATTTCATACATACGGAAGGTGACGACTACGTGTCACCCACATTTCCCTTCCTGTGCCTGCTAGTAAGTGGAGGTAACAGCCAAATTGTGCTGGTGAAGTCGTATAAGGACATGGAAATCATAGGCCAGACCATTGACGATGCGGCAGGAGAAGCCATCGACAAGTGTTCCAAAGTCATGGAACTGGGCTATCCCGGCGGTCCCATCATTGATCGACTTGCAAGGCAAGGCAATCCTGATGCTTTCCAGTTTGCCAAGCCGAACATCCCAGGCTATGACTACAGTTTCAGCGGTTTGAAGACTAGTTTCCTTTACTCGCTTCGCGACTGGGTGAAAGAAGACCCCGACTTTGTGCATAACCATCTGAATGATTTGGCCGCATCCCTTGAGAAGACCATTGTGGACATCTTGATGAAGAAACTGAGAATGGCAGCCAAGGACTTGAACATCAAACAAGTGGCCGTGGCAGGAGGTGTCTCGGCCAATACAGGGCTTAGGAACGCATTCCTTGACCACGCCAAGAGATATGGATGGAAAGTATACATCCCCAAGTTCGGCTATACGACAGACAACGCGGCCATGATTGCCATGGCCGGCACATTCAAGTACAAAGACCAAGACTTCTGCCCCATGTCTGCTCCCGCATATTGCAGGGGAACCATCTGAGCGCGGTTGCCCTGCAGCCACGGCTGCAGACAAGACATTGCTAAGCGGTAAGATTGCCCCATCAACAAAGAAGGAAGAAAACTCCGTTCGGGCAAAAGAAAAGCAAGTAAACATTTGTGAGTTACAATTATTTGCTGTACTTTTGTGCCTTGTTTGGAAGAAGTTGTATTGAGATAGTAAAAAGAAGAATGAAATGTCTAAGATTTGTCAAATTACAGGGAAGAAAGCCATGATTGGCAATAACGTTTCACACTCAAAGCGCCGCACCAAGAGACGTTTTGACGTGAACCTCTTCACCAAGAAGTTCTACTATGTAGAGGAAGATTGCTGGATCAGCCTGAACATCAGTGCATCCGGCCTGCGCCTCATCAACAAGTTGGGCTTGGACGCAGCATTGAAGAACGCTGTGGCTCAGGGCTATTGTGATTGGAAGAACATTAAGGTTATCGGATAACAGAGTTAGGAGTACAACAATATGGCAAAGAAAGCTAAAGGCAACAGAGTACAGGTTATTCTGGAATGCACAGAGATGAAGCAGAGCGGACTGCCCGGCACGTCTCGTTATATCACTACCAAGAACAGGAAGAACACTCCCGAGCGCATGGAGTTGAAGAAGTACAACCCCATCCTCAAGCGAATGACTGTTCACAAAGAGATTAAGTAATACTAACTCTTAAATTCAAGAACAATGGCAAAGAAAGTTGTGGCTACGCTCCAAAGCGGCAAGACCGATGGACGTTCCTATACAAAAGTTATCAAGATGGTGAAAAATCCTCAGAACGGTTCATACTCCTTCGATGAGCAGATGGTACCCAACGAGGCTGTGAAGGACTTCTTCAAGAACTAATCAACGAAGAAACATACATTAGGGCGGGAACTGCATGATGCTGTTCCCGCCCTTTCTATATCCAAGAGAGTACATTTCTGCACTCCCTCATCACGCAAGTCAAAGGCACATCAAGGTATCCAGTGCAAATTTATCAAGTCATTTAAGGGTGGTAATCAAGTCACTTGCAAACGAAATCAAGTCACTTACAGATGAAAAACAAGTCACTTGCGAAAGGGTAAAGCCACTTCGGGACAGGAGATCAGCCTGGGAGCATGTTCCTTTTTCCAAATCGCTAACCTACACGCTTATCCCCCTAGATTTATCTGGTGAGTCGTATCTCGGACATCCTTCCCCATTGTTCCGTCATCCAAACAAATAGCGTGATGCACGCCCCATAAGTCGATGTGCCACCGCCACTATTGTCCATGAGCAAGCAAAGATAACCACAGCGGAGAATGGAATGCGCAGCGGAGTGGGAACACGCATCCAGCCTCCCATACAAAATCCTAAATACACAAAAAAATAGTGTATCATGTATATGCCAAAGCCACAGGCCGTGAGGTTGGCAAGCAGGCGGGCTGCATACCCATCTGCAGCGATACGAATCCTACACACCAACAGGAACCAAGCCACAGTCATCATCACCACATTAGGCGTATTATAAGTCCAAAAGAGTTCCACCATCTCAGGAGTACGCTCCGGCATAGCCATGACATGTGAGTATCCAATATATGTGATGGACATTCCTATAGTCATCAGCGGGATGGATATGGCCAGCGTGCGCAGCAGGCTCAAGTGCACATACTCCCGTATGTAGTGCCCCAAAAGCAAATAGCCACTGAAGCCCGCAAAATAATAGAACAGTCCGAAAGCATTCCATTCACAAGTACCAAAACAATAACGACTAACATACGTGGTAAAGTAAGGAAGCATGGTGCTTAGTCCCCACAACATTAGCACAATCTCTTTTTCTCTTTTCGTTGCCCGCTCCACCCAAGCCGACAAAATTGGCAGATAAAGGTACATTCCGATGAGCATGTAGATGTACCACATATGGCTGGCGATGAAACTGAAAGTGTAAGGGATGCGCGCCACACGGGCAATAGCGTCACCAAGGGCCAGACTGTCACTTTCGGCCCAACAGAAAAGTGCCCTGACTGCGTTACCGTCAAAGCCCATGATGCCAATGAACCAAGGAGTCATGTAATAGATTACCGACCATATCACGAATGGAAAGAGCACGCGCGGTATCCTGCGCCTATAGAACCGTGTCATGCTCACCTTTACCGGCAAAGTCAGGACACCGGTAAGCATCACAAACAAAGGCACGCATGGGCGCACAAATGAGCCCCACAATGTCCCCCAAGTTATAAACTCCGGGGAAGTTGCCTCGCCTCCCGAGGCATAAGCGGCAGCAGCATAAAAAGGGTCAGCAGCATGACAGCAAAGAAGAAAGAAGAAGGCCAGTAGCCTCATCGCATCGCACCACACGAGGCGCTCTTGAGGCGCATGCTCCGGAATAAGGTTAGATTGTTGTTGCATCATCTAATGGTTAAATTGTATGTATGATTGAGTTTATGTTTTGGAGACACTATGAGTTTTACCTGTAATGTTTACAGCAACTCACATACAAAGATAGCAATAATTGGCCAACAGGCTAACTGCATGGAGTCTTTTGGCACAAAAAAAAATTAAAAATAAAAAAATTGCTCATAAGGTTGCTATTACCTTAAACACATCCGTCCAGCCATACCATAATTTATGCATGCACATATGATGTTCTCTCCATCCACAACATTCTATCGTACCACAATCCGACCTTGATATCTGCAAATCAAATGTTGGTAGCGATCCAAAACCTCCGCACTGATATCATTCCATGACTTTGCCAAAGTGCGGGAAGCAGATGCGCCCACCTCGTCAACCAAGGAAGGATGTTCCAGGAGGTAACGCAAGCGGGCTGCAAAGGCCGGCGCTTCATTGTCCGCCAGAAAGCCATTCTCATTGTCACGGATAATCTCCGCTGTGCTGCTACCTTTAGCCACAAGAGACGGTGTATGCAGGGACGCTGCTTCCCGCACAACCAGAGGCGCATTGTCATATAGCGAGGGGAAGAGTAAAAGATCGGCGGCAACATAGAGTTTACGCATCAATTCACGCGAACAGACACAATCCCAGAAAGCCAGCCTATTCTTATTATTGTCCTCGCTGCCAAATAACCCCAGCCCCCGGGCAAGAGCCTTCATATTCTCTTTTGCGTAGCCATCTCCCACAAAGAGTGCATGATAAGGCATATCCTTCACCAAGGCAAGAGAGTTTATGATGAGGCTTACATTCTTTTCCCAAATATGCTGCCCGACAAACAGCAGCAATGGTTCGCTTTGACTAAGATGCAATTCTTGCTTGGCATCCATCTGTACATGATGGTCATATGTACATTCTGCAAACTCACTGCCATTATCCACAACCTCCAAGTTCCCCCTATAGCCATACTCCCGCAACACCTCTCCCACTGAGGCTTGTGGAACCCATACCTCATCAGCATTCTCGTAGAACCTGACTATCCTGCCAACAAGATAGTCCACAATCTTACCATTCGGTATCACACGCTTGAAATCATCACGATACTTGGAGTGGAAGGTTGCAACAAGAGGTATGCCTAATCTCCGAGAGGCATTCTGGGCAAAAATACCGGAAGAAAATGGACAATGGGCATGAAATACATCGAAGTGATACGAGTCAAATTGCCTACGGAACTTATGATCGAGAAATGGGAAACCGCACCTATAAGGATGGCGAAAAGGCACTGGCACAGAATGATACTGCAGGATGGAATATGGATATTGGGCAGTATCAATACCAGGAATCTCCGGAACAACCACTGACACGCCAGCACCTTGCTTATGGAAATGACTAGCCAGATTACTCACCGTCACCGACACTCCGTCCATGATGGGCGGAAAACACTCATTAAACAATCCAATCATAACTCTTATTTGTCAATTCATATTCTGCAACCTGCCAAATTGTTCTTTCTTAATTTTCACACACATATTTGCCAAGTAGACTAAGAACAACGTCCACGCAGGATTCAATGTATGGTTTCCCACACTGCTTCCCGGCCAATGTTGTTATCAAGATGCAAATATAGAATGCAATTCTGTAGAAAATCGGGAATTGAATTCTATAAGAGAAAAGATAAGGGAATAAATCAAGAAACTACTTGCAAAACAAGACAAGGCAGGAGGACAAGGAGCACACAGAAAGTCCGACCTGCAGAATATAAAGACAAAGAGGAAGAGGAGTCCGATATAAAACGGAATCCTCTCCCCCGTAAAACAATCAGCATGGAGATACAACAGCAAACAGCCTGTGTGAATGCCCTCAGCCTTTCTTTTGGGCATTTATGCAGCCACCAACTCCTTTACCCAGCCATTCGCCAGTAAAAAGTCAGATGCGGTCAAGCACTTCCTGTATCAAACCGTCAATAGTATTCTTGTAACCGGTGAAAGCCTCCTTCGCCACTCGGTTGGCAATCACCATGCAGCAGGTGGTCGCCTTGTGTCCAAGAAGCCTGCTCAAGCCTGCCAAGGCTGATGATTCCATCTCAAAGTTAGTAATCTTCAATCCGTCATACTCGAAGTTCTCCACCTTCGCATTTTGGTCAGGGTCAGCCAGCGGGATGCGCAGCCTGCGTCCTTGGGGGCCATAGAAACCTCCGCAAGCAATGGTAATCCCGTGCACCATGTCCTCACCACCAATGCGGGCAGTAAGTTCCCCGTCTGCCTCTATCACGTAAGGTGCACAGAGCAAGGGATTCCAGTGCATGTGTTCAGTAAATGCTTTCTCCAGAGGAAGATTGCACACATCGTTGCGCCCGGCATAGAAATTCAGCAGTCCGTCAAAGCCAATGCTCTTCTCGCTGATGACATACGTGCCCACCGGCGTATAAGGCTGCAGTCCTCCACATGTGCCTATCCGCACAATTTCCAATGAAGTCTTGGTCTGTTTCTCAGTACGAGTGTCAAAATCGATGTTTACAAGTGCATCCAGTTCATTGAGCACTATGTCTATGTTGTCACACCCGATACCTGTGCTGAGTACAGTAATACGTTTGCCATGATACATGCCTGTGACAGAGTGGAACTCCCGGCTCTGCACCTCCATCTCAATATCTGTCAAATGAGAGGCAACCAAACTCACCCTTCCAGGGTCGCCAACAAGTATCACCTTACCGGCCAACTGACCAGGCTTCAAATGCAGATGGAACACACTGCCGTCCTGATTGAGTATGAACTCAGAATCTTCAAATCTTCTCATGGTGCTACGGATATCATTGTTTAAGTTCTGACTTACGTATGAGTTTCTCCTGCTTCTTCAAGTCTGCCTTCTGTTGCTCCAGTTTTCCCTCAAGGATACGTATCTGGGGAGCAAGAGTGACCTTGTTGGGCTGGCTTGCCTGTGCATACTGGTCACGCAACCTCTGCAGTTCTGCAGCAGTTTTCTCGGTTTCCTTCCTCGATTCCAGCAGCCATGACATCTGCTCGCGTGCCTTAGTGTCACGGAAGTCTTCCAGTGTCTGGCACACGTGCTTGTCATTGACCACGAAGTAAAAGTCTCCTTTCTTCTCCACCTGAGCAGTCTCTCCCTTCAGTGCCGCCAGTCTTTGCTGTGCTTCCGCCACGCTCTTCTTGTCCATCCAAGTATCTCGGATGCTTCCTATACGGGCAAGGCTGCCCAACTGCTCCTCATCTACCATACCCCCATCATAAGTCTTTCGGGTCTCATTGGGGATGAAGGTGTAAAGGCAGACCGAGTCACCTGGTTGGTTCCTGTCGGTAGCAAACCAACCGAGATTATTGAACTCGTCAATGACATACAAGTAATCATTGGCCGGAGAGTTGAATGGCATGCCGAGGTTTTCGGGCGAGAGGAACTTATGCTCATCAGCATCATAGCGAGTCATGTAGATATCATATCCGCCCAGGCTCTCCTCATTTTCGGCTGCAAAGTAAAGCGTCTGTCCGTCAGACAGCATGAAAGGCCAGTCCATATTATCTTCTTCATCACCAAGCCCTCTCAAGAGAGTGGGGATTGACCACTCGTCACCGTTTCTGACGCTCTCATAAAGTTTCATAACCCCATTTTTGTTGAGGGCAGAGAAGACAATTTTGTTCTTCAGTTGATTCTCAAATACCACTCCCCCCGCACTGTCCTGCTTCCCAAAATAGTGATTGAAGGAATCCATCATGCCGCTTTCTGATCCAAGGGACAAGGATTCCAGCAACTTTGACTTCGGCATCACTAGGCTGTCAATGATGATGACACGCTCAGTAGCATGCAGTTTCGCACCATACCTCTGCACGACCTCCAGCAGGCTGTCCTCCATCTCCGTAGATTTCCGACGCTTCTCCAGCAGGCTGATTTTCTGCTGCAGGAGTTCCCCGGCACGGATAAAGTCATACCGCGACATGGCCTCCTGGATGGGAGCATCCAGTTCCTCGGCATTGACCTTGTTTCTCTGAGCGTAGGCATTAGCACAACATATAGAGACCAAAACTGCTAACAGATACTTTTTCATACTCTTACTTAAAGATAAAATACACAGCCAGAACTAGGCATATCATGGCTGCCAAATGATTCCAATGTAGGTGTTGTCCCTGAAACAGGAGATTGGCCACCAAGCAGAAAACCAGCAGCGAGATGACTTCCTGAACAATCTTGAGTTGCATAAGCGTGAAGGGACCTCCGTTGCCCTCGAAACCGATGCGATTGGCAGGCACCTGAAAACAGTATTCCAGGAAAGCAATACCCCATGACAAGCCGATGACAGCAATAAGGGGCCACGATTTCGTGACACCCACACCCTGCATCCTCAAATGACCATACCAGGCCAAAGTCATAAACAAGTTGCTGCACAGGAGCAGGGCAACCGTTTGGATTCCTTTCATTTATCATTCAAATACTGAATCATAGACTCAGCGGCACGTCTTCCATCACCCATGGCCAGGATTACTGTGGCTCCTCCACGCACAATGTCTCCACCGGCAAAGATCATGGGGATATTGGTCTGCATGCCCTCGTTGACCACAATGGTGTTCTTCCTGCCCAGTTCCAACCCGGGAATGGAAGTGGGAACTATGGGATTGGGAGAGACTCCCACGGCCACTATGGCCTGGTCAATGGCAATGGTCTCCGTGGCTCCAGGAATGGGCTGCGGGCTTCTGCGTCCCGAAGCATCAGGCTCGCCCAACTCCATCTTCTGCAGTACCACCTCGGTCACATTTCCCTTCTCATCGGCATGATATTCAATGGGATTGTGCAAGGTAAGGAATTCAATGCCCTCCTCCTTGGCATGCTTCACCTCTTCCAAACGTGCAGGCATCTCTGCCTCACTGCGCCTGTAAACAATGAACACACGCTCTGCGCCCAAACGCTTGGCTGTACGGCAACTGTCCATGGCCGTATTGCCGCCGCCCACTACCATGACGCTCTTGGCCTTCCTTATGGGTGTGGCGAAATGGTCATCACTGGCATTCATCAAGTTCACACGGGTAAGATACTCGTTAGAACTCATGATGCCGTTGGAGTTCTCACCGGGTATGCCCATGAAGTTAGGCAGTCCAGCCCCCGAGCCAACAAATATGCCCAGGAATCCCTGCTGCTCAAGTTCCTCCACCGTGATGGTCTTGCCCACCACGCAATCCTTTTGGAACTTCACGCCAATCTGCTCAAGATTACTGATTTCCACATCCACAATCTTGTTGGGAAGACGGAACTCGGGGATGCCGTACTTCAATACACCGCCTATCTCATGCAGTGCCTCAAACACGGTCACGTCATATCCGGCCTTGGCCATGTCACCGGCAAAACTCAGGCCGCTGGGACCAGAACCAATGACAGCCACCTTCTTGCCGTTCTTCTCTGCCACCTCGGGCAGAGCCATACGCCCACTCTCCCGTTCAAAATCCGCAGCAAAACGCTCCAAATTACCGATAGCCACGGCAGGCTCATTCATCTTCAGATGTATGCACTGGCTTTCACACTGCTTCTCCTGAGGGCAAACGCGTCCGCACACGGCAGGCAGAGCCGACGTGCTCTTCAATACACGAGCAGCGTTGAGGAACTCTCCGCGCTCAATGTTCTTGATGAACGACGGGATATTGATGCTCACGGGGCATCCCTTCATGCAGGTGGGGTTAGCACAGTCAAGACATCTCTTGGCCTCAGTCATGGCCTGCTCCACGGTCAGCCCCTGGTTCACCTCCTCCACACGGGTGGTGGCACGGTACACAGGATCCAGTTCGGGCATTTTGCAACGCTCAATCTGGGCGCGCTCCTTGGCTTTCATGCTCTTGCGCAAGGCATCACGGTAAGGTGCCGAACGGTCAATGAGTTCAGAGAGAGGAGTGGTGGTGTCCATCTGCTTCACATCTATGGGAGTCACAGGCACCTCTTCCTGCTTGGAGGAAGACGCCTCCTGAGCCACAGCCTCTCCATTCAGAGCCTTCTGGTAAGCCTCCATGGCTCCAAGTTCATCGGTCTTGAAAGCACCGCCACGCTGGAGCATCTCATTAAAGTCCACCTGATGACCGTCAAACTCAGGCCCATCCACACACACGAACTTGGTCTTTCCACCCACACTGATACGACATGCGCCGCACATGCCGGTGCCGTCAACCATGATAGTGTTCAGTGAGACATCAGTAGGAATATCATATTTCTTAGTCAGCAAACAGCAGAACTTCATCATGATGGCTGGGCCGATGGCAAAACACTTGTCCACCTTCTCGCGCTGGATAACCTCCTCCATGCCCACAGTCACCACACCCTGCTTGCCATAAGAGCCGTCATCGGTCATAATTATGACCTCGTCAGAACTCTTGCGCACCTCGTCTTCCAGGATAATCAAGTCCTTGCTGCGGCCGGCAATGACGCTTATCACGCGGTTACCGGCTGCCTTCAACGCCTGTATGATGGGCAACATAGGAGCCGTGCCTACTCCACCGCCGGCACAGAGTACCGTGCCATAATTCTCAATATGCGTGGCTTTTCCCAAAGGTCCCACGACATCGGCAATACAGTCACCCTCGTTCAAGGCACACAACTGGCTGGTGCTGGCACCCACCG
Organism: Prevotellaceae bacterium; assembly: GCA_019420585.1. Taxonomy (GTDB): domain Bacteria; phylum Bacteroidota; class Bacteroidia; order Bacteroidales; family Bacteroidaceae; genus Physcousia. The sequence goes on along the minus strand of JAHZGX010000011.1, from coordinate 65,229 downwards.
TCTGTATGACCAAAGTGATGGTACCACGCTGAGGGTCACTCCCCGCAATGGTCAAGGGCACACGCTCACCCTTTTCATCTACGCGGACAATCACAAAGTGTCCGGCCTTGCGTGCCTTTGCAATCAAGGGGGCTTCCACCTCCAGTTTGAACACTTTCTCGGAGAACTGGGTCTTGCTTACTATCTTGTTCATCTGCTTACTTCTATTGTATTGGTTGGATAAGGGGTTAGTCAATCATGTCACAGCCCATATAAGGCACGAGTGCCTTGGGGATGCGTATGCCTTCTTCTGTCTGATTGTTCTCCAGCAGAGCCGCCACGATGCGGGGTAAAGCCAGTGCTGAGCCGTTCAACGTGTGTGCCAACTCAGTCTTCTTGTCAGCAGAACGACGCACGCGGCACTTTAGACGGTTGGCTTGATAGGTGTTGAAATTGCTCACGGAACTTACTTCAAGCCATCTCTTCTGCGCTTCCGAATATACTTCAAAATCGTAGCAAACGCTGCTGGTGAAACTCATGTCTCCGCCGCAGAGGCGCAAGATACGGTATGGGAGTTCCAACTTTTTGAGCAATCCCTCCACATGCTCGAGCATCTCACGGTGTGAAATCTCAGAGTGTTCCGGGGTGTCAATGCGTACAATCTCTATCTTGCTGAACTCATGCAGACGGTTCAGGCCGCGCACGTCCTTGCCATAACTCCCAGCCTCACGACGGAAACACTGGGTGTAAGCGCAGTTCTTGATGGGAAGGTCCTTCTCATCGATGATTACATCACGGTAGATGTTGGTCACGGGCACCTCGGCAGTGGGAATCAGATAGAGGTCATCCAAATTGCAGTGATACATCTGCCCTTCCTTGTCAGGCAGTTGTCCTGTTCCATATCCACTTGCCTGGTTGACCACCGTAGGCGGCATGATTTCCTCATATCCAGAGGCACGTGCCTCGTCGAGGAAGAAATTGATGAGGGCACGCTGCAGCCTTGCACCCTTGCCGCGATACACGGGGAACCCGGCTCCGGTAATCTTCACACCCAAGTCAAAGTCAATGAGATTATACTTCTTGGCCAACTCCCAATGGGGCAGACACGCACTCTCTACCACAGGATTGGCATCCCAGTTGCCCACGGTATCCTTTCCCTCGACGCATTCTTTCAGCGAACTCTTCACCACCCAGTTGTCCTCGGCACAGGTTCCCTCCGGAACAATGTCATAAGGGATGTTGGGGATGGCACAAAGCAGAGTGGTCAATTTTGCCTCCGCCTCTGCCTTTCTGTCCTCCAACAGACGGTTGGACTCCTTGAGGGTGGCCACCTCGGCCTTCACCTCATCGGCCTCCTGCCTCTTGCCCTGCTTCATCAGAGCACCTATCTCGGAAGCCATTTTCTTGGCTTTCGACAAGTTGGCATCCAACTCCGCCTGTGCCTGACGGCGTGCCTTGTCTACGTTGAGAACTTCCTCAATCGCCTCTGCCGCATTGGGGAAATGCTTCTTCTCCAGACCGCGTACCACACGGTCTTTCTCTTCTGTAATGAGTTTTAGCGTGAGCATATCTATATGTTATATTTCTTTCAATCTTATCAACCACAAAATTACGACTATTTCACGACATAGGCCGACTGCCTACGCCCAAATTTGGCGACAGACAGAAAAGGGCCGCATGCGTATCACACATGCGACCCTATACCATGACGCTCCCTCAAGGAAACGTTTCTATTATTGCTTGCAAATGCGCGTTATGCCTCTGCCACGGGCACTACGCTCACAGTGCTACGGTCACGACGACCCTTCTTAAACTGTACAATGCCATCAGCCAAAGCATAGAGGGTATCATCCTTACCAATACCCACGTTTGTGCCAGGATAATGACGTGTGCCACGCTGACGTACAATCACATTACCGGCAATGCACTTCTCACCACCGAATATCTTCACACCGAGCCGCTGTGATGCTGACTCACGACCGTTCTTAGAACTGCCGACACCTTTTTTATGTGCCATTTCTGTTTCTCCTCAGTTTAATTGTTAAGCGATAACTTCCTTGATGGCCAACTCAGTGAACTGCTGACGATGACCGTTCAACTTGCGATAGCCCTTGCGGCGCTTCTTGTGGAACACAAGCACCTTCTCGCCCTTCACAAGGGGAGAAACCACCTCTGCAACCACCTTGGCACCCTCCACAGTAGGAGCACCCACAGTAACGCTACCTTCGTTGTCTACCAACAACACCTTCTCAAACTCAACAGTCTGACCGGCCTCGGCAGTTGTCATGTGGTGCACAAACAACTTCTTGCCAGCCTCAGCCTTGAACTGCTGACCGTTAATCTCTACAATTGCGTACATTTATTTATTATTAAACGGGTTTTGACCGCAGGGCGAAGCCATCACGTGGCTCACTTTTATGGCCTGTGCGGCATAAATCGGGTGCAAAATTACAACTATTCACACAAACGAGCAAAGGTTCTCCCCACTTTTCTTCTTTCCTTTGGCAAACTCACAGCATCTGCCTGCTTGTTTCGGCACAATTACCTTCACGGCACGACCTATGCCAATGCCTTCTTCCTCATCCAGCGATCCGTGCGAAAACGCAACAGGAAAATCAGTCCACGAAAGGTAAGTTCCACGGCCATGGCAATCCACACACCCTTCAAGCCGAACTCCCCTGATAAAAGGGCGGCAAGAACGATGCGCACAACCCAGATACTTCCCAAATTCATGGTGCAAGGCACCAACGTGTCGCCGGCACCCACAAACACTCCATAACACACAATACTTGCTGCAAACATCGGTTCTGCCAGAGCCTCAATGCGCAGCACGCTTACAGTCAGTTCCCTGACTGCCTCATCGGGACTCATCACGCTCATCAGCGCAGGAGAGAAAACATACATCACCACGGCCATGAGAGACATCACCGCAATGCCCATGCTCACCGTAATACGGCCGAAACTGCGAGCCAGACGCCGCCTACCAGCACCAAGGCTCTGTCCCACAAGTGCTGTAGCGGCATCGGAAATGCCATAGCCCGGCATGTAACACAGGGCTTCAATGGTAATGCCGAAACTATTGGCGGCAATGGCCACTGTACCCAGGGGAGCCACAATGATGGTGCTCACAATCTGAGCACCACACAGTACCACATGCTCTACAGCCAAAGGAAGGGCAATATGCAGGGCTCGACGTATGGTCTGTCCCTGAGGACGGAACGTACCAGTATCCTGACTTAGGTTGAGTTCCCGGCTCCGTACGCACACAAACCAGCACATGGTGAGCGAGCAAACGATGAAAGCCATCAACGTTCCCAGCGCAGCCCCCACCACACCAAGCCCTGCACCAGGAATGGTAACGCCCCATACCTCACGGGGAGGGAAGATGAGGAAGAGGTTGAAAACCACATCAAGCACACACATGACGATATTGAGCAGACTTGGAATGTGCATGTTGCCACTGCAGCGCAGCATGCCGCTGCAAAGGGAGTTAAGTTGCAGAAAAGGAATGCCCAGGCAGAACACGAAGAAATACAGCGAGGCATCTCGGCAGATGTCTTCTCCCCCACCCAACCAACAAGGCAGGTGCGGACTGATAAGCACGCCTACACCGCAGAGCAGGACGGCAAACAGGAGACAGGAGAGGAAACTCTGACGTAAAACATGTCGTGCCTCACTCAACTCACCGGCCCCTATGCGGTGAGCCACCTGCACATAAAAGCCTACACTGGCCGAAGAGCAGAGGCTGCCGAAAAGCCATAGCGTGGTGCTCACCAGTCCTATGCTCGCACTGGCCTTTGCACCCAGGCTGCCCACCATGCTGGCATCGATATACTGCATCATGATATGCACAAGCTGAGCAAGCATGCTGGGCACACTGAGCAAGGAAGCCAGCGCAAGTTGCTGGCGACCTGTCATCTGCTCTCCTTGCCGAATACGGGCAAGCAGGGAGTCTTTATACAGGGTGTAACTCATGCCATGCGATGGATGAAGATGCCGATGCGCCTGGCCGCCTCCAGCAGATTCCGCCTCGAAGTGGCCAGGTTAATACGCACGAAGCCCTGTCCGCCCTGCCCATAATGAGAACCCGGGGCAAGACGCACACTCTGCTGCTCCGCAAGCCGACAGCAGAACTCCTCATCACTGATACCCAGTGCACATATGTCGACCCACATGAGATAAGTGGCTTCAATGGGCATAACACGCAACTGGCGGCAATGGCTACCGAAATACGAGGCCAGTACCTCATAATTTGTCCACAGATAACAGCGGAGTTCATCAAGCCACTCGCCGCCATGGGCATAAGCGGCCTCGGTGGCAACAAGTCCAAAGGGATTCACATCGCAAACCTCATGTATGTTGACCGCACGGTCAATCAAGGAGCGCTCATCTGCATTCGGACAGATTATCTGAGCGTTTTGCAACCCTGCTATATTGAACGCCTTGCTGGCACTGGTGCAGATGCAGGCATGGCTCAAGGCAGGATGGTCAAGAGCCATAAGAGGGAGAAACGTATGCCCAGGCATGGTAAGTTCACAATGTATCTCATCCGACACTAGGAACACATTATGCTTCAGGCAGATGTCGGCAATGGCTTCAAGTTCTTCACGAGTCCACACCCTGCCCGTGGGATTGTGCGGAGAACAGAGCAGCATCACACGCACATCAGGCTTGGCGGCCCTGCGCTCCAGGTCGTCAAAATCTATGACATACTTGCCGTCACGTACCAGCAGTTCACATTCTTCTGCACGGCACTGCATATTACGTATGCTGCTGTAAAAACAATTATACACAGGCGAGAGGGTCAGTACCCCATTTCCCGGCCGGGTCATGGCTCTCAGAATGGCACTGATGGCCGGCACCACACCTGGCACCACAATCATCCATTCACGCTCATACGCCACTCCGTGCCGCTCACGATGCCAATGCATGACACTATTATAATAGGAGTCCGTGGGCATGGCGTAGCCAAAGACACCATGCGCAAGCCTCCTGCCCAACGCCTCATGTATGCAAGGAGCAACAGGGAAATCCATGTCAGCCACCCACAAAGGGAAATCGGTGCGCGGCTCATCGTCCCACTTCATGCTTCCGGATCCTCGGCGATCGACAGTCACATCAAACAAAGACTGCCCCTGCTCCCGACAGATGTCTTCCACTATATCCTTCCCCATGTCAGAGCACTCGCTTTCCATCAACAACAATTTGGCAATCAGCAGGCTTACGCTGGTTTGCGTCAATAATCAGTTCACCAAGGCTGTCTACCGCAATATGCCCACTGGTTGGATTCTTGATGGTGGGCACGTGTCCCTTGATTGTGGCCTCAATGGTGCTGTACTCAAAAGCCAAGACGGCATCCTCACCCAAAGTGCAGTCCTCCATGTAGAGGTTCTGGCAATAGCACAAGGGCTGCTCGCCGGTAATGTGGCAACGCACGAGACGGAGGTTGCGGCTGTACCAAGCCAGATATTCACCGTTGATCACACTGTCCTCCACCGTCACATCCTGGCTGTCCCACAAGGCATCCTTGGAGTTGAGCACGCTGTTGCGGATGGTAATTCCACGACCATACTGAAAAGCATAGTTGCCATCCTGACGATAATTCTCGAGCAGAACATCACCGGTGTGCATGCCCAGGTAATCGGCATTCTCCATGTGCGTATCACGCATGACCACGCCACGGCAGTCCCACAGGGTTTCCTGCGCATCAGAGAAATGGCAGCGTTCCACACGTATGCCGTGCATGCGTCGGAACATTTTGGGGGCATCCACTTGGCAATCAGTCATGTGCACATCACTGCTATACCAAAGCGAACTCCGCGCTCCGGGCTTGAAGAGACTATGGTCAATGCGGAAGCCACGGCATTCCCAAAACACATACTTACCATCGAAAACGCAGTCGGAGGCCTCTATACTCCCCGATTCCTTGATGGATGATTCACCCGTATGTATGGTCACGTGCTCAAGGCGAGCATCATGAAGCCTGTACAGGGGACGCTCTCCCCAAAATTCCTTATCCTTTATCAGTGTCCGTTCTAACATATCCAATCTTTCTTGTTTGCCATCTGCGGGGCATGCAAAGAGCAGAGTACCCCAGTACCTTAATCAATAAAAAGCAAATGTCCACCTCATGCAAAGACACGCATTCCCCTCCTTGACAGCATTTGCTGCAAGGAAGAAAAACGAGCGGAAAGCAGACTGGCTCCTACTTCAACTTGTCATTGCAGAGTTTTATGGCCTCGTACGCCACTGGGGTAGAAAGCACTGTCTTGAACTTGACGTAATACTTTCGACGAACCTCCAGTTCTTCACTTTCCTGCTTCAACTTGCTCTCCCAAAGTTCATCACACTGCTGCGCCGTCAGTTTACCCATGTCCTCTGCCTTCTTGTATTTCTCACGCAATGCCTTGCGGGGAGCCTTCACACGATCAACCTCCTGATAATACTGGACAAGTATCGGACGCAGTTTTGCAGCCTCATCCTTCTTCAGGCTAAGTTGCTTGAGCACATAAGCAATGTGGGCATCCTGTTTCCCGGCTCCGCGAACCTCCAGAGGAACGGCAAGGAGCATCATGCAGCACAAGCCACAAGCAATAAACAGATTGTTTCTCATCTTCGTCTGTATGTTTATGGTTTTTAATTGTATGCAAAGATAGACATTTTTCACTTGCCGTCAATTACATATATTGCAGGAAATACAACCAATATTACATCTTTTCACGTCTTTCTTTTCACCATCCGTTAACAGAAATAATGCCTGCATGCTCTTGCCAGGCTGTTCCATTTGTACTATCTTTGCCAAGAAGAATACTCAGAAACGGAACAAGACATGCAAGATTCGACAAAGATAAACGAGATTAGCATTGATGACATCATCGAAATGTACCATGCCACAGACAGCGGACACACCTACAACGTGACCTACGGCAACAGCCTGGTCATGTCACACAGCACAAATCTTGAGAACGAATCTATACTCAGGTCACATTTCACCAATCCCACGCGCATTCTGTTCTCCTGCGTGTTCCTCTGCGTCAAGGGAAATGCACTCATACACTGCAACTCCCGTGAATACCACATCCAGCCCAACACCATCTTCGTGTGCAAGCCCGGCAGCGTGGTACAGTTTGTCAACGGGCACATTGACCAAATAAGTTCCATATGTTCTGTGGAACAACCCGAAGGAGCCATCAGCCTATCCCTGCAGAAGTTGCTGCCACACTACGCCGAACTGGAAGCCATGACCGTGCTGAGACTGAGCGCACATGAATCCAAGCGACTGAACACAATGATGGGGTTCCTGAAGGAGGCCATATTGGCCGACCACGACCTGCTCTTCTATCACGAAGCCATCAAGGCACAGATCCATGCACTCATATTCAGCATGCTGAACACATTCTGCAGTGGGCTGAACCTGAAGAAATCCTCTCAACACACGGCACACCACAGGCAGCAGGACTATGTGCGCCGATTCATGTCACTGCTGAACCTGCATTTCAGAGAACAGCGCAGAGTGACATTCTATTCCGACATGCTGCACATCACTGCCAAGTATTTGGGTACCATAGTCACACAACAAACAGGGCACACGGTATCGGAATGGATTGACCGCCTCGTGATATCAGAGGCCAAGGTGCTGCTGAGCAGTTCCAGCCTGACAATACAGGAAATCACTTACAAACTGAACTTTCCCAACCAGAGTTTCTTCTGCAAGTATTTTAAGTCCCACACCGGCATGACCCCATCAGAGTTCCGCAGTCACGGGAACTGACATCCACAATGCGCCATCAGCATTTGTCTAATAGTACAACCAAGAGGCTGGGTCACAATGAAGTAGGCATAGTTTCTTATCGTTGTTCTTATGCTTTATCCCAAATTGGTCATTAGAGTTCTGATGCTTTTCTGTGCTCTCTTTTTTCTGTCTGCCACCAACTTCTCGAAGGCGTAGCGGGCAGGATTCCTTTTTCTTTACATATTCGCATTTTCGCCCAACCACCCGATTTTATGTTTCTCACCAGGAAAAAAATTTTTCCTCACCTGACTTTTATTTTTTCCTAGGCAGGCGCTTTTTTGCACTATGCTTCTAAAATCTTGACAATATCAAGACACCTGAGTACGATGTTACGGTAATCCGATTGGGGTTTAGGGCGTGACACTCCATCCAGACAGGCTTCTGCAAGCAATTCGCTCCCACCCACAAATGACTTGCCCAATTCTTGCAGGCTTAGAATGTCTTTGCCAGACAATATACACTGCCCTAAAAGACAAAATCCATCTGTCTTCCCAAGTCTGCACTGCTGCATGTGTAAAGTTAAGGAGGGTGTGTCGAAATGCTCATTTCGACACACCCTCCACATACGGTTTTCCAAAAGGTAGGTTACTCGTCCAGCAGTTCAGCCAGTTTCTTCTCCATTTCCTCGCCACGAAGACCGGAAGCAACCACCTTACCCTCCGGGCTGTATAATATAGTTTCAGGAATCGCCCTGATGTTATATAATTTGCCGGCCTGACAATCCCATCCCTTCAGGTCGCTCAACTGAGGCCATGTGATGCCCAAGTCCTTTACAGCATTCTCCCAAGCCTTTTGCTCTGAGTCAAAAGAGACACCCACAACCTGGAAGCCCTTGTCCTTATACTTCTCGTAACATGCCTTCACATTGGGAATCTCCTGGCGGCAAGGACCACACCAACTGGCCCAGAAGTCCACCAGGGTATACTTTCCCTTGCCCACATACTCACTCAGACGATGCGCCTCACCCTTAAGGTCATTCATCTCAAAGTCAACCAAGTCCGCACCCTCTTTCTTATGTTTCTCTCCACTAATGGAAGCATAAACCGAAGCCAAGGCACTATGGTTCTTGTAGACATAGTCCTGCAGGAACTTATCTGCAATGTCAATATCGAACATTGTACCGACGCGCAGAATCAAACAAACAGGCAAGATGTTGTCCTTGTTCTCCTCCAGGCTCTTCTCGTAAAACTCCTTCATCTTCTTCTCCACCTGGCCGCTACGCTCGTACACACCTTTCATGATAGAGTCGGGGATCTGTCCGTTGTACTGCGACATAAGGCGGGAATAGTCCTCCATGATAGCCTTGCCCTCATCGTTGAAGTCTATGAGAGTATGCTTGATGTCCATGAGTCGCTTGTTCAGGGCCGAGCCCTTCACCAGTTGAGGCCTCTCACCCGAGAAATCCATCTCAATGGGTTCCCCGTCAAGCACCACAAGCCAAAGGTTATGATCGGCCGTAGGGAGCATGCCGATGAGCGTGTCTGATGCTGCGGCATGGAGTGTCACCACTTCGCCAGGCTTCATCTCGCCCCCACGCTCCACGCTCAGCGTGTCATTCGTGCCTAATGCCAATATTACTCCAGGAGCAGCCTGACCGGCTTCCGGCTTCACTGTCACCTGTGTCTGTTCCTGCTGGCAAGCCCCCAGACATAGGGTTCCTCCCAGCAATAAAGATGTCGCTTTCTTCATAAGACTATCATTATATATTATATGTTCGATTCATTTGCTTTCCTACGCTCGATACAGCGAGCCAACCAGTCTACTCTCACTTAACGGAAATCCCCCAACCAAACGGAAGCATCCCAAACAAAGTTACAATTTCTTTTCTGTATTATCCCACACCAAACAGATTTTTTATCTGAACCATGACAACTTTCATTGCGCCACAGGCTTCTTGCCATCAGTTTCTCCTATGCACCTTTTTCCATGCCCAGAAATAAGTTCTAAACAAGGGCTCACACAATGCCTCTGATGGATAATGCTTTACGAATCGTATATTCCGCAGCGACATTCGGAAAAATCTATGCACCTTACCTTCGCCTGTTTTATCTCCAAGCCTATCGTCATATAATCCGAAGTTTCCACCTTGCATGATTTCGTCAAGCAAGAATTGCCCTTCCGCCTCATCCATCGGTACGATCATTCTATCCACCGTCAACCCAAACGCCTTATGCAGCACAAACATCACAGCCCCGGCAAACTTCCATAGTCCCAACCATTTCAAATCTCGCTGCAATTCCTCAAGATGAAGATTCGTCTGTTTCGCTTTTCTGTTCTGCACAACACTTCCGACATGGGTAGAATACCATTTGTTAACGACATAATAATAATCCAACAATTGCCTCAGCCCTATTCCTTCTGTAAATAAATGACGGTACAGATGGGACAAAATAAAGACAATATTGAAGGAATCCGTAGGCACGGTTATCTCACCATATCCATCAGGAAGCACCACTACATTCAAGCATTGCGGCCCCATCACTTTACCAAACCATTTCTGCATTCTATGATTATACCATGGACAAAACATATAGGAAGGCATGAAATGAACCTCAACAGGAGTCTTCATCACGGGAAAATCCACGTGATGATAGCGCATTACCTGATGAGGAGATACCCCATCCACATACTCCATAATCCGCTTTCTTCCCCCCTTAATATAGATATCTATATCCCCAGGGATACGCATATAAGGGTCGGGATAGAGCAACGCATTTCCCTGCCCTTTCAAAATGCAAGTACAGAATCCCGCTTGTCTGAACTTTTGGTATACCTTTGCTGAATCCAGGAACAAACGAACATTCTCCTGCCGAATCCTCTGTGCCATCCCCACCCATTGCATAAGCAGGTTTCCTGAAGGTGCGAGTTCCTTCGGCAGTTGCCTTATACCATGAAACAGCACACCTGTTAAGGCTTGCTTATTGGCAAAATCATACATCTCCGCCCAATCTGCATCCTTCAACGATTTGGGAATATCCTTAGAATTTCCAATACAAAACTGTAAAAACTCAAAAAACAGTCTTTGTTTTGCTTCCATTTTTGTAATTTTGAGTTACAAAAAATCTTTTTTTGCAAGCACTGGGCAACACTATTGCCCTACGCACTTACTAACCAATTATTTATCAATATCGGGATGCTTTGCACTATTCTTTTGGCTCTACAAGATTACCCGAAGAGTCTTTCTGCGATACACCTAACAGGAAAAAGCAAGCCTGCCACAATGTAACGCTTGCGAACGTGTCTATAAGACAAGCCATAAAAAATGACTTGTCTTACCTTATCCCCTAATCTCTACGGAAAATGTCTCGTGTATAGACCTTGTCCTTTACATCATCCAAACAAGCATCATAACGGTTAGCGATAATCGCATGGCTCTGTGCCTTGAATGCAGCCATATCATTCACCACCTTGCTACCAAAGAAAGTACTACCATCTTCGAGTGCTGGCTCATAGATAATCACCTCTGCGCCCTTTGCCTTAATACGCTTCATGATGCCTTGGATGGCACTCTGGCGGAAGTTATCGGAGTTTGATTTCATGGTCAAGCGATAGACACCTATCACACAATTATGTTCCTTGCTCGCATCAAAGCGGTTATCATCGGCATAACTGTAATAGCCTGCTTTCTGGAGAACAGCATCAGCGATATAGTCCTTGCGAGTTCTGTTGCTCTCCACAATAGCCTCTATCAGATTCTCTGGTACATCGGCATAGTTGGCAAGGAGTTGCTTGGTGTCCTTTGGCAAGCAATAGCCACCATAACCGAAAGATGGATTGTTGTAATGCATACCGATACGTGGATCGAGGCCTACACCATCAATGATAGCCTTGGTGTCGAGTCCCTTGACCTCTGCGTAGGTATCCAACTCATTGAAGTAGCTGACACGGAGAGCCAAGTAGGTATTGGCGAAGAGCTTCACTGCCTCTGCCTCCTTCATGCCCATAAACAAGGTATCAATGTTCTTCTTGACGGCTCCTTCCTGCAAGAGGGCGGCAAAGACCTTGGCTGCTTCCTTCAACTTCTCCACATCAGTCACGGCCTTGATTGCCTCATTCTCCTCTGCAAACTTAGGACGGTCGATAATCTTAGGATAGCCTACGATGATACGGCTTGGATAGAGGTTGTCATAGAGGGCCTTGCTCTCACGAAGGAACTCTGGAGAGAAAAGCAGGTTGAACTTCCTGACACCTTTTTTGGCATACTTCAAGTAGAGGCCACGTGTATAGCCCACGGGGATGGTACTCTTGATGACCATCACGGCATCTGGGTTTACCTCCAACACCAAGTCAATGACTTCCTCTACATGGCTGGTATCGAAGTAATTCTTTACTGAGTCATAGTTGGTGGGAGCTGCAATGACCACGAAGTCTGCATCCTTGTAGGCAGTCCTGCCATCAAGTGTGGCGGTCAAGTTCAGAGGCTTCTCTGCCAAATATTTCTCAATGTAATCGTCCTGGATAGGAGAAATCCTGTTGTTCAGTTTCTCGACTTTCTCCGGTACGACATCCACTGCGCTTACGTGATGGTGCTGAGCCAGCAAGGTTGCTATGCTCAGACCCACGTAGCCTGTACCGGCTACTGCTATTTTTATATCTTTAAATTCTTTCACTTAATTTACATTCAAATCGACTTACAATTCTGCCCTCAAGCATCATTTGATACCATATTTCGCTACTTATCTATAAACTCCTTCAACGACTTCTCCAAACTTTCAGAAGCCTGATTGCCTATATGTTTCAAAGGCTTTAAGTCCTTTTGCATAATCAAGTCCTTAAGCTGTTTCTTGTCGTATGCCACATAGACATACCCCAACTCATTCATGCGCATGGCAGTAGCCATCTGATGGTCATTACGATGCTCCTTCAATGAAGCAAGGCGAGGCACAACAATGATAGGCTTATCTTGCTTCAAGGCAGAAAGTATCGTACCCATGCCAGCATGAGCGATCACCATTCTCGCCTTGTTGAAATACTGCGCAAAAACATCTGGTGGAAGAAAATCCACACACTTCACATTCTTTGGGACATATTCCGACTTAATGGTCTGAACAATAACTTCCTCATCCATCCCCTCACATAATTCATCCAGCATCTTCACGAATCTATCGAAAGGTGCCTGAGTTCCGATTGTTGCAAGAATCATAAGCTATATTTTTATCCGATTACATTACCTGCGAAATGCACACCATCTGTAGCCAACTCTTCCCATTGGGTATAGAATCGGCTTGCAAACTTCTTGGCTATTCTGCCACAAAGTGATAAATGATTCACGTTGGCGATACTGTCTATCCACACAGTTTTCTTTCCTAAACAAAATGCAGCAAAAAGAACGATAAGCCCAGGAGCTGCACCTGTTGTGATAACTACCGAAGGGTTTTCCTTTCTCACAGTGTTTAATGCTGAGAAGAAAGCAGGAACAACCTTATAGGCATCCCAACGACTAAAATCCTTAATTCTGTAGAAACGATGACCTGCTACCATAGTGGCACATTTATCATGCGTTGACACATAAGCCACATCATGCGTTGCCTCCAAAGAAGAAACTATTCTTAATAGCTGCACCCAATGACCACCGATGGATGCTACAGCCAATACCTTTTTCATATTTCTTTTAAATTAAATTCAATTAGATAAATTTCCCAACAAATGGCACCTTGCGGAAAATAGATGTTGTTATATCCGATGCCACCAATAAGGCTATCAACATCGGCAATAAAATCCACAGACCGTAATCAAATGGATTAAACTTTATAACCTTGTACAAAACGTTAACCCAAAGCATGTGAAAAACATAAATGCCAAAAGAGTTAAGCGAAAGGTGCTTTATAAGTTTATTCCCCCCCATATAATAGCATTTTATCAGACAAGAATCCAAACTTCTTATCATATAAAAGAAAGAGATTCCCGCAAGAACAATAACTGGAGAACTGTAAGTTGTCAAACATCCTACTATATCTTGATTTTTATAATACTCAAAATACGCACATATGAAAGAGGCACAACTTAATACACCAAAAACTGAAATATTGAAATATCGATTTTTCGTACAGTCCGTTTCAAGCACACCAATTCTACGGCCTATCATAAAATAGAAAAGGTAAATACTACAAATTGGAAAAGTCACACCCAATTTAAAGCCAGCCAAAGATGATAACGTAGGCATGATACTCCCAAAGAAAAAAGATATACCTAAAAATATATCCAAGTCCCTACCAGCCATTTTTTCGAAAATGGGTTTGAGTACAGGAAGAACCAAATACAAGCCTACCAATGTGTATAGATACCAAAGATGCTTCCATGTATCCCCTTGAATCGTATTCCATAATGCCAAAAGCAAGTCACTCGGTACAAAACTCTTTGTTTTGAAATAGATTTCCATCCAAGCAAAGGCCGTACCTACAGTCAAGAGAACAACAACTATTCTCCAAACATACTTTGTTATAGCTTTTTTATAGTCGATTTTCCGTTGCGGTGCCAAAAGCAAATACCCCGAAATCATCAGAAATACAGGCACTGCGAAATGAGACCAATGCTGCACACCATTATAAAAAAATTGATCAAAAGTACTTGCATGAGTACCCCATATATGAATACCAGCAATGCAAATATGATCTAAAATCACTACAATTGCACAGAAAATTCTCAAGAATTCCAAATAAACGATTTTGTCTTTCATCACCTTATTCTTAATTATTTTCTAATATTTTCATCCACTTTTTATAGATGTTATCTACAGAATATGCTTTACTCTTCTCTATGGCATCTAAAGCCATGCGGTTTCTCTTGGCTTCATCATTCATTATTCCTGCCATCATCATTGCCGCCTCCTCAGCCTGATAACCCTCCTGATGATAAGGTATCACGACGCCGTTCTTTCCGTCATCAATAATGTCGCCAACAGCAGAATAGCTATTGTACACCACGGGTATCACACCAAAACTCATACACTCTGCAAGTACCAAAGGAAAACCCTCGTATTCTGAGGCAAGAAGCAAAATGGAAGCACGCTCGTAATAAGGCTTAGGCTGTTGGAAACCCTCAAACTTGACTCGCTTCAATCCATAATCTGCTACCTGTTGCTCTACATTTTTGCGTTCCACGCCATCCCCTACTATCGTCAGTCTCCAATCAGGAAACTTTGCCTCCAACTCTGTCCATGTATTAATCACGCGATACACACGTTTCTGGTTGTAATCGATTCGCCCCATATAGATAATCTCCTTTTCTTTCTTTTCGAACGAATAAGAAAAATCAGAAGAGTCCAATGTAACAGGATTGGTTTGCACCATGAGGTGGCCTGGATGCTTAATGCCAGTAAACTTAAAGAAAAGCGGAACATAACTTGGCGATAGCACTTGATAAACATCAGTATGGTGATAAACGTACGCCATACTTCTACTGGTTATCAACCTGAATGCAGCCTTTTTCATCAGAAGAAAACCCCGCTCCAAAGGATTCTTACAATCTTCAAGAGCTATCTCCACATCTTTGATACGAGCATTCGTATCTATTTGATTGTGATATACCGCAATCGTTTTAATATTCAACCCTTTCTTTGCCTTATTCAACACTCGGCATGGCACAAGAGGCAGTCCCCATTGGTTGATTACCACTTGTATCTGATGCTCTATCAATATTTTTCTGAGAACAGCAACATTCTGCTGATTACAAGCATACTCTCCAAGAGTATAAATCTTGACTCGCTTATCAGTACGAGCCACCGTCAGTTCACTGGGAGCATTAAATGTAGCAATCACCACATGATGCCCATGGCAAACGAAGCAACTGGCAAGCGTAGCTGTCACCACTTCTATACCACCGACGGAATAGTTTTTCATTAAAAAAAGTATATTTAAGGAAGAACTCATATATTTCGAAATTTGTTCTTCACGGAATCTTTACATTCCAATGTATTCTCAATATTTCTCATAATTTCTGAATATTCGTTGATGATTTTTAAATTATGCTCCTTGATAATTTTCTGTTGCTTTTCTACAGGAATAGACTTGATATAGTCCATGACAGGCTTGATTTCCTTTAAACTTTTAGCAATGAAATGATTGCAATTCAAGCCATAGAGCGACAGGAGATTTTGAGTCTTGGAAAAACCATCCTTAGAAAAACGATTCTTGCTCCAGTCAATAGCGACAACAGGCTTGCCATTGCGAAGCGTAAAGACAGAATCATGGAAACGCTCGGTCACAGTCAAATCAACATATCTGAATATTGCAGCCCAACTAAATGGAGACAATGACATCAAATTGCAGTCTGCATACTCATTATATAATGTAGAAATCGTATAATATCCCTGTGACTTCAAAAAATCAGTCATTTCCCGTTTGAATGGGCATCCTGTCACACTAAAGTTTACCAAAACTATCTTTTTCTGCTTTCTGATACCTTCCAACTTCTTCTTTATCAACGAAGGGAAAGAAAACTCCGACTCTGGTATCAAGTAGGTTGGATCATACTGAGTATACACTTTTTCTCCCAACCCAATCTTATCACGCAATAAGCCAAGCGTTACCCTGTCTCTAACTCCTAAGAGATTAAATGTTGAAAAAGAATCAAATAACTCTTTGCGTTGCTTTTCTGTCAGAGTAAAATTAGCAGGGGCAGCACTTGCTGCAAAAAGTATCTTTTGCGTCTCAATCCCTCTAAGCCACATCAAACCATAGTGTCCGTTCTTCTCTAAGTTGATGAGAATGGTATCACTGCCTACCACTAACAAATCATAACTTTCAGCAAAAGCCTTGAATTCTGCATCGTCATATTCGAAGAAGTTAAACTCATGCTCAGTCAAATGGAACTTCGTACGGTAAGCCCATTCATACTTTAATCTACGTGGAATGGCACGTACCTTGGCCTTAACAAAAGAAATTTTACTCCTATTCTGCCCATTCACTTGCTTCTTCTCAGCGGCAATGGAATACATGCGCTGATGCTTAATCAAATCGATTTGAGCGTCAGGATAGAGTTGTCGGAAGACATACTGTACTCCGTATGCCTGTAAGAAAGTGCCAGGATTTACCTCTCTACTATAGGTTATAATTAAGATTTTCATGAACTAATGAAATGTTGCAAATGAATCAACGCTGTTGCGATGCGACAAAGACACTTCTGCTTCATCTGGATAATTACCAATCGCAATGAGCACAACTGGCACTTCATTTGCAGGTATGTCTAATTGATTTTGAACGTCTTTCAAAACATTCAATTTTCTTCCCATAGTCAATGGTATAGATGCCACACCGAGAGAAGTCAAAGCATAAATAAAAGACATGGCAAACAAAGCCCCATCCACATACGGCAGGTGCATTTCAGTTGTATAATATCTATTCAGATTACCTGTAATAAGCACAGCCTTGTTTGCTTCCTTATAAAAACTGTTTGCCCCTCCTTGCAAACGGAGTATCCTGTTCTTTAATTCCCCACTAAATACATGAACTCGATAAGCCTGGCGATTACAAGCAGATGGAGACTTTTTTGCAATATCCAAAGCTTCCTTTACAATAGAGTTTGGGATTTCCTCACTTGAAAAATGTCTAAAAGAAAATCGACCTGTGGCCAATTCTTTGAAATCAACATGTTTCAATTTCAGCATATCATCCTTAGTACGTACCAAAAATCCTGCTTCAGCATATATATATGTACCCAATTGGTTCAAAGCAACAAGTTTGCGAAACCTTTCATTTACATCATCCAATACGGCACTTTGAAATACAACTTTATTTTGATATTCCAAATAAGCATGAACTAATGCTACTGAAACATTTAATTTCTCAGAATACCCATACTTTTTGATATACTTCTCTAAATTAGACATCAAGGATGCTATCTTTTTTACTCCAAATCCCTTTCGCTTGTCATGTAAAGAAAAACCCTTCTCTATCGCATGGGTAGTCATTAATATATCCGTAAGCAATCTTTCGGAGTACTTTGACATTTGGCACCTTGCCACATGCTTAGAAAAATTCCAGTACTCATGACACATGTATGGAATCATCTTAGCAAAAAGCAAGATATGCTTTTCACTTAATTTATCTTTTATACTCATTAATCTATTGGTTTATAGAATCAAACATTTTCTTATACATTGCCACAACAGCAGCAACCTTCAAGTTCTTTTCTAAATACCTTTTCTGCTTGATTTTAATTTCTTTGTATATATGAGGATGTTGCTCAAGAATCTTTTGCATCAATGCAGCAAGGCTCTCTACATCTTCAGTTTCAAACATCAAACCCGTAACATTCTCAATGACACTTTCCTTGAACCCTTCCAAATCAGATGTTATCACAGGAATATTATATCCGTATGCAATACGCAATGGGCCACTCTGCGTTACCGATTTGTAAGGAAGAACCAAATAATGAGAGCCACGA
The DNA here is from genome assembly GCA_019420585.1 of Prevotellaceae bacterium. Classification (GTDB taxonomy): domain Bacteria; phylum Bacteroidota; class Bacteroidia; order Bacteroidales; family Bacteroidaceae; genus Physcousia. The sequence continues at coordinate 47,075 of JAHZGX010000011.1, read as the reverse complement.
AATAAATCCGGTATGTCCGCATCCGGTATAGACTCTATTCGTAAATCAAAAATCTCAGGATATTTAATTAGTGGTTGATAAACACGGTTCCAAATTCTGCAATAACCAACAATCTTCACCTTGAATGGAATATCACACCTTTCTTTCAACAAACAAGCAGCCTTGATTAAAAGGCTGATGTTTTTCGTCTCTATGATATGGCCAAAAGAAAGAAATTGCACACAATCATTAGGAGGAACTGCAGAAGAACAACCAAAATCATTCAAAGCCAAAGGAATCGTAAAACAGCGTTTCCTGTCACCAGTAAAGCACCTCGCTTGAGTATCCGAAAAATATTGAAACCAAAAATATTGTTTGCAGAGATAAGAAAGATAATGTTTATAAAGACATCTCAACTGCATCCCATTATGAATCTTACCATGGTGCATGGCCATAGCAACCTTACTATCAGACAAATATTTCTTAATAGCAAACAACAAATAAGGAAAAGCAATGATGTTGAAATAATATAAATCATAATTCAAAGATGCCAATCGCTTTATCACCTTGGCATGCTCAAAATAAGACATAGGAAAATATCTGTGACTGCGTAAACAGACAAATTCCACATCTATTCCATTCTTTTCTGCATATTCTTTGGCATACTGTCCTTTGTCTGATTTCTCAGTGGCATACACAACCCACTTTATCTTATATTTCTTATTTAACTGACCAAGGATTGGCAAATCCACCTGAAGTAGATAACCTGAAGTTATCCATACTATCGATTTCATGAATCAAACTCCTTTTGCAATTTTAAGTTATAAATTTCACGTTCTCCATTTTCTTGACGGTTGCAGAGAATCACACCACATTGGCATCCAAGCCCTCATAATTACTTCTACAATAGTCTAAGCCAAACGACAACACATTTCGCAAAAAAAGCGGGATGGATACAATCACAATACTCATCCAACAATTTAGTTCTTTGCCCTTTGTCAAGCAACGCCTTATTTCTCCTGATTTCTCCCAAAGGGTACTTCGTGTAGAACCACTTTTTGCCATACCCCTTTTTAGATGTAAAATCAAGAATCCATTTTGCATTGGCTATGAGCGAACAAATCTTTCTTACAAGGACAGGATTAGACTTATCTGGTGAAATATTCTCATTACTTTTACGCCAAAGCACCTTGGCATGACTGCATGTCACTATACCATCCGCCATATCCGAAAATTTCACCCAACTGATGAAATCACTTCCCCATGCCATGTCAAAGTTCTGGAACCTTCCATTATAAAAAAAGATATCGCGGCGAACCACAAACTCTACTACAAAACTAGTGAACTTCCCTTTCAGTTTCCCATCAAGATACATCTTAGAACTACAATATTTTGGAAATACCGGCAGAGATGCAACCTCACGAGTGTCATCATCTAGACGATTGACATTAAAGTGGACAAGTCCTGCACTTGGATTATCTTGAATTGTCTTATAAAACTCTTCCACACAATTATTTTCCATCACATCGTCATCAGAAAAGAGCCAAAGCCATTCCTCGCCCTGATTCATGTCAATGCAGCGTTCCCACTGCGCCACCAGGTCCTTGCCGCCAAGGTTGGTGTCGAACCGCTTGTACACGAGATTTATCCTGTCCCTGTACCGCTCGACTATTTCCCCGAGATTATGAGGGCTGCAGTCATCACCTATATACAGCGTGAAGTCCTGGCACGTCTGTGCAGTTATGGAGTCCAGGGCCGCAGGTAGGAACGTGGACTTGTAGGCCGGGATGACTATGGCTAAATTGTTTCGTTTGTTCTCCATAATAATCTTTTTCTTATATATAGAACTCCCATCGGAATACCGATTCCCACCAATGAATATAGAAGCCAATACCTGCCGGAAAAACCTTTTATTGTCGGGAAATATGCCAATTGCTCAATCGACAGAGCATGAATCCAGATAATCAGAAGGGAGACAAGCTTAAAGGAAAGGAAATGCCAAGTCAACACCTCCAGGGTATGGTCACCTACAAACATCAGCATCCTCTTTACCACATTCTGATGAAGGCTCAATCGATGGCTCAGGTTCAAGACCATGACAGTTCCCAAGACAGCACATATCGAATAGGGAAGAATCTGAATGGTGGAGTAACTCAACATTGAGGTTCCGCACCATACTGAGCCTATCGCCACGACTATGAAAGCCAAGAACGTTATCACCCATTTGTCTGCATCCACATTCATCTGTTTATAAGCCCTTCCCGTAACGATGAAGAAGCCTGCAAAGAAAGTGCGAGAGGCAATATGGACCGCCGGCATCTCCACGTCAAGCCATGACATCAGAATCGCTGTTATGAGCAAAAGTACTCCCCCATAAAGAGTATTACGAAACAGTTTGAAGCAACCCAAGGCCAGAAAAGAACCCAAGAAAAGTTCCTTCAAGAACCAGTAACCTCCCAAGAGCTGTTCCGTCTCATTCATAGCAAGAACTATCTTCGCCACATTCTTCACCACATCTTTATACCCATAGAGTTGCGATACCTCACCCTTAAAACCATATACATCATTGTATATGTTCAGATGGAAGAACACGTTATGCAACACCAGGAAGAGCAGCGACCATTTTATAAATGGCAGATACAGTCCCTTCACCTTGTTGATGGAGAACCGCCTCATATCCGTGAGGTACTTATCCTTGAAGCAATAGCCACTGACAAAGAAGAACAGAGGCATGTGGAACATCGATACAATTCCCTCCCCCCTATGCGGCAGTCCTGCATGACAAATCACCATCAGGATGATGGCAATCGCCTTCGCTATCGTTATCTTCTCATCTCTCATAAATCAGTAGAATCTACAAGATTTTCCTTTGAATTCATATGTTAAGTTACGAGGACGCTCGCTTACTTTCCTGGCCGGGATGCCTGCCACCACTGTATATGGCTCCACATCCTTGGTCACCACACAACCGGCGCAACAAACAGCCCCCTCACCGATATGCACTCCTGGCAAAACAATCACGTTGGAGCCCAGCCATACCCAGTCATCAATCTCCACCGAAAACTTTACCCTATCCTCTGGAGGACAGTCGAAGTTAGGATCACGATGGTCATGCTGAAGAGTATATATCGACACATTGCTGGAGAGGTTGACATTACGTCCCATGGTAAGTCCACGACGAGCATCCAATATGGCATTATCTCCGATGATGGTGCCATCTCCCAAGGTCAACCGCTCAGGACATCTGATCTCCGTACGGAAGTGTATAGTCACATTCTTGCCAATCCTTACGCCCAGTCCCTTATATATCCATGTACGCAGGTGTACAGATGGAATGACGGATATCTGAAAAAGGACAAATCTACCCCCCCCGAATCTCAGGAAATGCTCTGCCACACGCAATGGAAATTGCAGTATCTTCCTTGATTTCCGATTACTTTGACGGAAGCCTATGGCCGACAATGCCATGATGGGATAGAGGAGAATGACAAAGAACCACTTGATGTAGAGAACAGATACCGCTACGATTAGTATTATAATGATAGTGTTCATGAATTTATTTTTTATAGAACTTCGATTTCAACAGGTACACTTTTGGAAAAAATCTAAATAGGAGGAGTTTAAAAGTGCAAGACAAAGGACGCCCTTTACGAAAGAGCAGAACTTCTTCTCTTAATATCCTGTCGATAAACTTACAGTCATATGGACGCTTTTCTCTAAGTATCGGAAACTTTAGCATTTGGTCATAGGCGTGAATCACGATGCCTTCCATAAAAGGAACTACAAAAGTGAGCAGTTGCTTGTTCCATACTTTTAAGTCATCCATGACCTCCTTCAAGTTATAGAGCGTATCAAAGAACAATCTGTTCACAGAAGTAGAAACTTGATGGCAGATACTTTGGGCATTATCACGATAGTAATAATGCGTTGCTCCAGTGAAAGCCAGCAACCTGTCTGAATCAAAAACATTCTTTACGTTATAATACATGAACAGATAGTCCTCATTGTTGCGCCCCTCACGGAAGAGAGTCTGGATAAACTCTCGCTTATAAAGTTTATTCCAAACAGTGGCATCAATTGTGAGCCCCAAAAACAGTTTCATATATTGAGAGAATGGTATCATATCCCCATCCTGATATTCATACGTCCCCACCTTGTAAGGCATAATCTTTCCATCCACATCACGAACAATAGGTGAAGACACCACCATGATGCGCTCATCTTGCCTCATTACTCTCATCAAATCCTCATACATCGTAGTATCTACATAGTCATCACTATCCACAAACCCGATGTATTCACCATTTGCAACTTCAAGGCCTGCATTGCGAGCAGAAGACAGACCACCATTCACCTTATGAACCACCTTGATACGATTGTCCTTCTTCGCCCACTCATCACACATCTGAGGACAAAGGTCAGGTGACCCATCATCTACAAGAATAATCTCCAAGTCGCTATGCGTCTGGTTGACAACAGAAGTAACACAATCATCAAGATATCTTTCAACCTTATAAACAGGGATTATTATTGAAATTAAAGACATTTTTCTTTTAGATATAAAATTCATCTATCCCAAACAAAGGCACTTCCCAATATTGATTGTCCCCACATACTGAAGAACGAGTTGTAAAGGAAGTAAACTCCAAAGAAAGAATAAACAATATACTTCTCTACAGTTCTTAATGACAAATTTGTCATTATACCAGCCACAACCAAAGGAATCAGCAAGTTGAACATAACAGACAAACGAAACCAAATTTCAAAGTCACCATTGTTACTAAAAACATACAGAATATAAGATAGATATGAGAACCAATAAGCTATTCGATATCTCTCTTGCTGCTTAGTCAAATCAAAACCATATTTTATAACAAGACAGGTTGTCACTAATGAAACCATTTTAGAGAATATAGAGGCTGCTTTGGAAACAAATCCTAATCGGTCGGACAAACTACTTGCTTCAGAAAACCAAAAGTCTGCATTATCCAAATACATGCTTACTCGCGAAGAATCGTTGACAGATATCGTTGACAACCAAGATGTAATAGGTGTCAAGAACGAAGGATTCCAGAAGTAATAAAAGAACAGATAGATTGCTATCATCAAATAGCCACTCTTTATCTTCTTGTCAAAATGGACACATTGAATAAACAAGGCTCCCATCACCATGATAATCACACTATTATGAATTTGCAATGTCAAAATTGCAAAAACAAAGCACTTCCACAACTTCTTCTCCCAAAGATAGAAAAGAAAAAACTCAAACATAGCAATCGCTAAAAATTGCCTAATCAAATTTTCGGAAGAACTTACGGTAAGAATGAAAAACAATGGTAATGCCCATACAGCCTGTTTTTTAAATTTCTTAATAAGAACGTAAAATCCCCAAATTAACAGGAAACTATAGAATATGAAACCTACCCAAAATGGCAAACCCGTAAATTTAAATACATCTGTCCACCATAAATATACAATCTCACTATAATCTTGGAAAAGTTTGCCTGTAATATCTTGATAATAATGAGGATAATCAACACCTCTATTCCATCTCAATCCTTCTACCAGAGAATATACTATGACTCCTATAGAACTATATTTCCAATAATTTTTACCATTCTTATCCCTATAAGATATCAAATATCCACTAAGGTATAGAGATAGTAAAACAACTAGGCGCAAGACCCAAAATAAAATTGGATCACCTGTTGAGGCGACAAAATTCATTACCTTAATCTTTTAATGATGAAAACCACTTATTGACATTATCTATGACAAGACCAGAACTTTTTAACAAAGATTGTTGTTTCATAGTATTAATCATAATTCCAATAGAAACCAATCTATCTATTGCCTCCTTGAAACTTTCTATGTTATTCTCAACAAGAATCGCATTTCTCTCATTGCAATAATCTCTAATGCTACCCACATCACTGACAACCATTGCAAGTCCCATGGCCATAGACGTTGTTATAACATTGCTACCCACAGTATCCTCCATCACATTCAGGGAGATATCTGCCATATCCATCTGGTGACGCAGTTCTGCCTCTGACAAAAATCCTTTTAACTCAACATTAGGAGATTCTGGGAACAAGTCATCCACATTTTTCCGGCCACGGCAGATAATCCAATGCACATCCGGGCATTGCCTGACTATTTCTGCCAACATGACGTAATCACGCTGCAAGGCTCCCATCGTGATTATTCTTAGAGAAGAATGAGTTTCTATTGGCTGCTGTTTATGATAATATGTTGAATCCACATAATGAAAACCGGTACTGATCTTGCTTTGGGGAATCCCAGCCTTCTCAAAATAAGTAGACAACGAAGATCCCAAAGTTAACAGTTTATCTACAGGTTCAGACCATTTTCTGATAAGTTCCGGTTCCTGTGCGGTCATCTCATCAAAATACTTACAGGTAAGATGAGACAGAGCATATATCTTAACTTTTGGATAATTCTTACGAATATGGCAAGCCAATTCATACTGGGAAGCCCATGGAAGAAGATACTCCAAAAGAAAAACCTCATCACCATCTTTCAACTTTCCAAACATTGGCTGGCAAAGTTGAAGATACTCTTTCGGATAGACCTTCCCCAAATAGTTTTTCTTCACTCTCGCTCCATATAACTTCCATTGTATTTTTTCAAGGAATGTTTTAGATTCCTTCCACTCCTTAGGCACTTCCTTTACATATACTTCATATTCTGATGGATACCTATCCACAAGCATGTCACACATGTGTTTCATGCCTGCATGATTGCCATGTGTACTACGCCAATCCTGTACTATCAAATATTTCATGCCAAATTCTGTTTTAAGAAAGACATAGATTTCATTTTCAATTGGATAATCTTATCATCGACAATGGACCATACTATGTTTGCCTCTATTTTTTTCCCGACATTTGCTCCTTCAACAATCATTCTATCAGAAAGTCCCAACATAGAAAGTAAGTTTGTAAATCTGTCCGCACCTCTATCTTTATTAACCGCTACCAGAAATGGTTTATGAAAGATGATGGAGAATACCATACCATGAAAAGAATCTGTAATAACAAATTCAGCATCTCGAATATCCGTCAACCATTCCACAATGGAAATCAATGGTTCATTGCCTTTCTGGATATCAGATATACCATATAGCTCTTTATCCAAAACTTGAGAGACCTCTTTCAATAAAGCGTTTATCTGTTCATTCCTATCCAAAACATAATAGAAGACTTTACCTTTTGACATGAAGGGCTTTAAAGGCAGAGCCTTTTGATAATCCCCAGCATCCAAAAGCATTGTTGGATCTAATACGACACCTTCCACATTAGCCTTCCAACCAAAAGTAGAAACTACAGACAGTCCGGACTCCTCTCTTAAAGAAACCCCATCAAAAAGGCCAACAAGTTTTTTGCATTGCTGTATCTGCTCTTCTGAATACTCAGGCTTGTCTGTTCCGAACGAAGCCGCATAAGCGATTCTCCTCACATTCCATCCTTCGGTGAAGTCAAGGAAATAGTTTTTTATATCGGGTACATAGATAGCGCGCCACACTTGGTCACTACCAACTATATACGCATCAAATTTCCCTTCACAACACTTGCGCAACTCCTCCTTGCTGTATAAATATGGAGTTTGTGGCGTTATGTATTGGTTTACAAACTTCAACGTATTTTTCCCTTTATGGAAAAAGCCTGTTTCCACATTATAAATAATTGGGAGTTTCTTACAACGTAGAATTATTTTTGCAATCGCTTTTAAAGTATACTTTATCTTAAAAGGCTTAGATACCTTTGGGCTATCATGCCTCCTCATAATCATGGTAGGCTCATGCCCCAGTTGCCTTATGACTGTCATTAAGGCGTAGGCTTGCAAGTAACCGCCATAATTATTATTGAAAGGCAACGTTAATATTCCTATACGCATTTTTAATTGATTATCTTGTTTGATATAGGTTGTAACCATCTAACATATAATACTGTCAGCATTGAAACACAACCGACCATCAGTAACATATATATATAAGGATTGGAAGTCAGAATGTGTGAATTTTGTAATAGCGCAAGTTGAAATAAGTAAAAGCAAAGACTATTAACTCCAATATAGTTCAACAAAGACGACTTATATCGAACGAACCTGATTATGAACAAGGCAAAGAAACAAAACAATATCGCAGTCACAAATCTCCAATGCAAATCCTGTATTTTCCAGAAACATGGCACAAACAGGATTGATAATAAAAGTTGTAGCTTTGTGTTGAATCTTGGCCTACAATGTGCGACAACCATTCCCATAGGAAAACACAGAACACTTGTGTACCAATAATCCGGCAACAGTTTGGAACTTATAACATAATATATTACACTCAGAAAAACTATTAACCCAACTTTTGTCCCCTTATCAATCTTAAGTTTAAAAATAAAAAATGTGACTATATAAGTCAGCACAATGACCTTAAAAAACCAAGTTGTGGTATAAGGTATCGTCAATGACAGAAAGTCTATTAGAATTCCCCCCCGAATTCATGATTTAGCATCATAGGAATCTCAGTGAACAGGTAGGCTATCAGAAGGACACTCCACATCTTAAACAGTCGCTTCCACAAATAGGAAACAGGAAGAACTTCCTTATGTGCCATGGAATGATAAAGACCATAACCCGACATAAAGAAGAATAATCCTGTTCCCAAATATCCACCCGGAGAGAGGAATGTACCTACATAAGGAATACTACATCCCATTTGCATCATCTGTACATATATGTGATGAAACAAAATCAACAACATACATAACCCTCTTACCTCATAAGTATTGCTCTTACTACAAAAATCAGTATAAGTCTGTATTTTCATTTCAACATTAGTTTGAATTATTGCTGTACGGTAAACTTCAAGAGATTCAAATGGTCTCGTCCGTAACCCTTTAAAGACAGGTCTCGGACTTTCTTTTTCCCGAAGCAAGCCCCCCCAAGCAAAAAGAGAAGGCTCTGGTGGGCATATAGGTGTTTCGTTCCAGGTAATACTATTTCAAGTGCTCATGAAGCCTATTTCTCCGGTACTTGAAATAGGCTTCATCGGCACTTGAAGCCTATATGCTTTTTCCCCGGTCTCATATGGCCTCCCTGCATTCTTTCTTTTTTGCACCGGAAAATGAATTTATCCCCACAGTTTTTCTACTGAGCCCTTCTTTGCGCTCAGATAAGTTTTACCGACCAGCAATAAGTTTTAATATTCCTTTGAGTTTAGACCTACATCTTCCCATGAAGGATAACGTGTAACATTCTTGAATTGACTTTTCCACAGTTTTACCCCGATCCAGCATCCTATAGAATCGTATTCTAAGAGGATTATCGGGAATCATCTCACCAAAGCCAGGATTGAACTGTCTGGCAGTCTCCAAATCGGAATCCCAAGTTTCCAGTTTCAAAGACTCAAAGATTACGTTTCCTCTTTCAGAATTAACCAACACAAGGCTGCATCCCTTGTCATCATCAAATGATGGATTTATGGTATTGATGCCCCAAAAGTCTGCTATGGTTAAGTCGCTATGATTTACTCCATTTTTACACTTACATGCATAACAGGAAGGCCTCAAATAAATATTATTCAGAAAACCTTTCATATACACATTCATATAGTGAATATCGGACAACAAAACGGAATTTTGGTCTGCCTTAGAGGCAGACTTTTCACGGACAACAAAACGGTATTTTTTCCAGCCAGCCTCAGTTTTATCTCTAAATTTAATGCCCCCTATGGGGGACTTTTCATTTAAAGATGAAAGCAAAACGGTATTTTTTCCAGCGGCCGCCTGACGGCGGCATCGAACATTCAACTTCTCCCCGCTAAACGTCTCAGCAATATACCTACGCCATACTCCTGGACTTGGAACACCATGACATACAAAATCGACAGCTAACAGGCTGTCGTATTCCTTATAGCGCAGGAATGTTCTCAATCCTGCAATTTGGCAAGGAGAGCCGACAAACATGACTTTTTTCCCTTGCTTCAAGAAAGTTTCTGCTTCGTTATACGCATTTTCTATCCGGCTCTGCACATACTTGCTACCCATCATTGGATAAACATCCTCTACCTTTGTAGCACAAACATGATGAACTTCCCAATTCCCGTCATAGACTGCACCAAAAACGACACCCCCCTGCTTAATAACCTCTTTTGCCAACAACAAGAAGACACCGCCTGATGAACTATTCATTCGCTCCTCATCACATGTATTCTTTGCTGCCAAAACTCTTTTAGGTTCAATTTTATCCTCTTGATTAAGCATTGGACATACTTTCTCGCACAAACCACAGTTAACGCAAGAGTTTTGATCCACAACAGGATATGCAAACCCTTCATCATCCTCATGTAAGGATATACAATGCTTAGGACATTTCTGTACACAGGCAGAGCAACCACAACACCCTTTCTTATCGATTATATTTATCATATCACTCTATTCTTGGGAAAATATTCTGTTTTTAATTGTACAGACCTTTCCGTTAACTTTTAATCTTTCAGAAGTATTAAGTCCCAAGACATATACACATACCATAACGCTAATCATACTAACCAAGCATACAAGAACCATGCTTACAAAACCAGGTTGCAAATGGCTATGTAATAACAAAGGAAGTATTATGGCAGTAACAACTACCAAGCCTATCTTTACTACAACTTTTTGGATATATTCACCAACAGTCAGTTGAATCATATTTCTAACCATGTAGATTCTTGCACACTGAGCCAATATAACGACACTGAGATGGACGATAAAAACTCCCTCTGGTATGCACCCCATTTTCAGTGCGACATAAGAAATTGGGACTATCAGCAATAGAATTGAGCCTACAATAATCTGATATACCTTTATATTTCCATTTGCCTGCGCACCCACTGTCAGTGGATTAGCAGTGGCATCCACCATCAATATCATGAATATCAATCTGACAAACCACACGGTATGATCTGGTACTACTCCTAACCAATAATGCAGAATGGAAGGAGCCTCTATCATGATTGGCAAAGACAAAAGAAGAAGCATAAAGAAAGAATACTTGGAACTGGCATATACCAAAGAGTGCATTCTTTTCAAATCATTTGCAGCATAGCTTTTGGTTATCTGAGGATTCAATGCCATCTGGAAGTTTGTACAAAAAGCAGATACTTTCTCATTAACTTGCATGGCTACACCTCTTGCGGCATTAACCGATGGTCCAAAGAACAGGTTCAGTAAGATATTCAATCCTTGCGAATAGCCAACGTATGCTAAATTTCCAAACATTGTCCAACCTGCAAATCCACCCATGTGTTTTAGTAAATCCTTGTCAAAGACAAACCGATAATGGCACTCCTCAAACTTTCTGGAACAATATATGCCATATATTATACGCATTGAAAGAGAAAGGAAAAGCAAGAGGGCTGCATACGTTATTAATTTATCGATAGGTGTGACAAATACGGAATATGCTATCACCAACTTCATGATTGCCTCATAAATTGTGATATAGGCGAATACAGATATTTTTTCATGAGCAATAATACAAGCATTATAAGGAACACTAATCAATGTTAGCACAAACGACGCTGTAGAAAATTGCAATACCCAATTAGCTGCGTACAGTCTATCAGCAGGTATAATCATTTTGTTATTTAGGAACCAAACTCCAACTACCTCTGCAATTATTATCACCAAGATAGACATAAATAACTGTATGGTAACTGCCGAAGAAAACACTTTATTTAATCTTTCTTTGTCACCTCGACCTATCTCAAAAGTTATATCTCGGCTAATGGCAACTCCCAGTGAACCTGTCAACACAGAAAGCATTGCCACCACACCACCAACGACATTATATATACCAAAGTTATCTACACCTAATGATTGTAGATTTATTCGACTTGTAAAAAGTCCTATGAACATCAAGAACAGCATGCGAAAATACAAAAGCAAGGTGTTCTTTGCTATGCGTTTGTTATTAGACGACGTATCTGTATTCATTTTTTATTATTTTGGAGATGCTTGCAGCCTCTTTTTCAAGAAGGACAAGGGCTGCTCGGCAAAATACCGCAGTACGCATTTTCAGAGAAGTAGTACTTACTTTGCCATTGAAGTACTACTTATTTGAGTTTCCTGATGGGTGACCCGTGAAGACCCAGGCAAAGACATTCTTTGCCTGCAGGAATTAGGGAAAACCATTTGGGGTGGGAGTGACTTGCTTGCAGAAGCCAGCCTGGATGGAGTATCACACCTAAAATGGCCGCCTTGATGTTTTCTTGACATATTCGCGCTTTTCTCAGAAATGCCCATTTTCGACTTTCCAATTGGAAAAAATATTTTTCCTAACTGGATTTTTATTTCTTTCCAGTTGGCGCATTAGGGAATACGTGTTGCGCGAAGGACATGACACTGCCTCTCATCTTTTCCTTCAGATGCCGCCGACACCGTTCTCACGAGGCTGCATTCTGCTCCTCGTCAATCACCTCAAGAAACTCCCTGTCAATCTCAATGGTGGCACCACTGATATATCTAATCTCATTGCCAATGACTGCCTTCGTGCCGGAGACATGCTGCACGTATGCCTCTATTCCTGCCAGGCAACCTTCCGTGATTCTCACCTTCTGTCCTTTCCTCAAAGGCCCGGAATGTGCAACTACAGGCAGGTCGGGATTCTCCACGAAATGGCGGTAACTCTCCAGTTCCCGGTCAGGGATTCTGTAGATTTCCCTGTGCCCCGGCATCATCAGCATCTTATAGACATCAGAGCGGAAACGTATCTCATCAAGATGCTTCCTGCTGACATGGCAGAATATGAAAGTAGAAAGGAATACCTTCTGCCTCACCTTGCGCTTTCCGGTCCGCTTATCCACATAATGTTCCTTTGCCGTGGGAACCCAGTAGTCAAACCAGATATTCTTCCTGGCTAAGTCAGACAGAATGGCATCGGCAATTCTCTTCTCACAATTGACCCTCACCACAGCAACGAACCATCCTGCATCGTCCGGCCTACCCTGTTCCATGTCAACGTCAGAAACAATCATCTCTTAACTTTACGACACGGCTTCGCCGCCGTCTCCCACATGAAGAGACGTACCCTGCTGTCCGTTTTTCCGTCCCCATCCTTAACTGAATGAAGAACTTAATTTCTATGCTTCTTCCGATTCTCACCACAAGAGACATGAAATCCTCAGCAAAGATACGAAAAACAGGAGAAAGACGAGGCCAATCCCCTCTGCAATTACTCTGCCATGCGGTATTCATTGGGGGAGCATCCCTCAAATTTCTTGAAAGCCCGACTGAAGTATTGCGGATACTGGTAACCCAGACTATAAGCAATCTCGCTTATGGTCTTGTTCGTCTGCATCAGGAAGTCCTTGGCTGTATCCATCGTCTTCCTCTGGATATGCTCAATGGCTGAGATGCCTGTCTCCTTCTTGATAAGGTCTCCGAAATAATTGGGTGAAAGATGCAACTGTTCTGCACACCACGCCACCGAAGGCGTGCCCACACGCTTGGGGGTATCCGACGTGAAATATCCGTCAAGCAGTGCTTCAAAATGGGTGAGGATGTCCTTGTTGGCTTTCTTGCGCGTGACAAACTGGCGGCTGTAAAAGCGAGTGCAGTAATTCAGCAGCAGTTCTATGGCCGAGGCTATGATGGCATTGCTGTGGCGGTCTGAACCGTTCCTTATCTCATCCTCTATTTTCCTCATACAGTCAATGATGGTGTCACGCTCCTGCAGAGACAGGTGCAGTGCCTCCCTGACATCATAAGAGAAGAACGTGTAATCCTTAATGTGCCGCCCGAGCGGTGTTCCACGCAACAGTTCCGGACTGAAATAGAAGCACCAGCCCTTGGCCTGATAAGTGGAACCGTCGGCAGGGTATCCCAAAACCTGCCCCGGTGACACAAACACGAGCGTGTTCTGCTGATAGTCATACTCCTCGCGTCCATATTTCAGATAGTCAGCACACTTCACATCCTTCAGGAAGATGACGTACAGGCCAAAACTCTTGCGGCAATTGGGTATAGGGCGTGTCACCTGAGAACCTTCAAGCACATTGACCAGCGGGTGCCGGTCAGCCACTCCCCAATACTCATTATAATCCTTCACGGTGTCAATTCTCACGATTTCGTCCATAACTGTTCTCCTTTCTTGTGGTGCAAAAATAGCACTTTTCCCACACAAAAGCACCATGCCTGTAAAAGTTGTTATACGAGCCGTAATTTGGATAGGCGTTTAATGGAAATGGCAGAGTAATTTTGCACCGTAGATATTATAATAATGCCACACAAGGCAGACAAATACAAGTCGGGAACACACAATTACTGCAGAAGATGAAAAGTATATCAATTCTCGTGCTGGGCATGGCGACAGCCCTGTCCGGCACTCTCAAAGCACAGGAGAGTAATAATATGAAGACAGTATTCAATGAAGTGGATGCCAAGAGCATCAAGAGCCACAACAGCAACCCCTGGGGGCTGGTTTATGCGGGGGCAATTACAGGAAACGAGGCTGGCAAGGTGAACATACACTCCATCACCTACATGCTCAACGGGCTTCGGATTGCCGCAAACGTGTACACCCCTGCAAATTATGACACGTCAAAGAAGCACCCTGCCCTGGTGGTGGCTCATCCCAACGGAGGAGTAAAGGAACAGGTGGCAGGACTCTACAGCCAGCTCATGGCGGAACAGGGCTACGTATGCCTGGCATTCGATGCCGCCTATCAGGGAGCCAGCGAGGGAGAGCCACGCAACACAGACAAGCCTGCAACACGCATGGAGGACATACGGCGTGCAGCAGATATTCTTGCACAATACCCCGGTGTAGACGCTTCACGGATGGGCATACTAGGCATCTGCGGAGGAGGAGGCTACACGCTGAAGGCCGCACAGACCGACAAGCGCTTCAAGGCAGTGGCAACACTCAGCATGTTCAACACGGGACTGGTGCGCCGCAACGGATTCCTTGACTCCCAGATAAACAGCGTGCAGGAGAGACTTGCCGAAGCCTGCGCGGCACGGCAGAAGGAAGCAGAAGGAGGTGAAGTGGAATACATGGGCGACATGAGCGGCGTGACACCGGAGCAAGCAGCCGCATTGCCCTTTGACCTCTACCGGGATGGATATGAGTACTACATGCAAAGCCATGCACATCCTAACTCCACGTTCCGCTATACCAAGAGCAGCCTTATGGAACTCATGGC
This sequence comes from Prevotellaceae bacterium, assembly GCA_019420585.1. Classification (GTDB taxonomy): domain Bacteria; phylum Bacteroidota; class Bacteroidia; order Bacteroidales; family Bacteroidaceae; genus Physcousia. The sequence goes on along the minus strand of JAHZGX010000011.1, from coordinate 31,891 downwards.
ATTTGATGCTTCGGCCGACATATATCTCATCAACCAGCCCCTGCTGATGATAGCAGGCAGCAATGCCGACACGTTCTATATGACAGAGCAGTGCTTCAGCCGAGCCACGGGCACACAGGACAAGGAACTGTTCCTCATACCCGGAGCCACACACATCAAGACCTATTATGTCCCCGAGTATGTAAACATGGCGGTAAGTAAACTGAAGACGTTTTTCGGAAGCAAGTTATAATGCTTTTGCGCATAACCATAATATATTATAATGTGTACAACATGAAAAAAGGACTCACTGTTATCTTTTCGGTTTTCATGGCATCTGTTGCCATGATGGGGCAGCCAGCCCCTGCCAGAGACACACTGGACATCCGGCAACAAGGCATCGTCAAGATGGCCTCCTGCACAGGAAGAGGTGACCTGGAGAGCCTAAAGCCTGCCATCGCCACTGCCTTGGACAACGGAATGACCGTGAATGAAGTACGCGAAATCCTGATACACGCATACGCCTATTGCGGATTTCCACGAAGCCTCCGTGCCCTACAGACCCTCATCGAGGTGCTCAAGGAACGAGAAGCACAAGGCATCAAAGACAATGCAGGCAGAGATGCTACCCCCATCAAGGAGAGTCGCACACGCTACGAACGCGGACGGGACATACTGGCAGAAATATCAGGCATACCTGCCGATGCGCCAAAAACCGAATACGCAAAGTTTGCTCCTGCGATAGAACGTTTCCTCAAGGAGCACCTGTTTGCCGACCTCTTTGAGCGGGACATACTCACCTATGCCGAGCGGGAACTTGCCACGGTATCAGTCATTGCAGCATTGGGAGAAAGCGTGGAACCCATGCTGCGCGGACACATGAACATCTGCAAGAACCTTGGATACCAACAATCACAACTTGACCAAGCACTTGCCATTTCCCAATCTACAGGAAAAGCCGATGATGTATTCCCCAAGGGAGAAAAACTCCCCAGCAATCAGAACTTCACAGGAGATGCCTGGGTAAAGATGTTCATCACCAAGGCCGACTCGATGGACTGCACTGTAGGAAACGTGACATTTGCGCCCGGGGTGCGCAACAATTGGCATGCCCATCCGGGCGGGCAGATTCTGCTCTGCACCTCAGGCGAAGGACGTTACCAGGAAAAAGGCAAGCCCGTGCAGGTGCTACATCCCGGTGACGTGGTGAAGATTGCTCCCAACGTGGTACACTGGCATGGAGCAGCACCCGACAAGCAGTTTACCCACATTGCCATAGGCACTCAGCAGACAAAAGGCAGTGCGGTGTGGATGGGGAACCCGTAAAAGAAGAGAAGAACAAAACAGAATAACCATCCTCCCCTATCATTCATTAGACCAAAATCTGTTTCCCTTGCTTGTCTAGAGGAACTCTGTTCTAATGGTCAATTGGGAATCAAACAAACTCATTACATGAAAAAATATCTAATAACAGGATTTGTGGCTGTGGCCATCTGTGGAACATTGGCACTGGCCTATACTACCCAAAGGGAAAATGCCAAGTCCTCTGGGAATACAGAAGTCGCATCAGACGGACAGAAGTCCGCAGGCAAGCGAGGGAGAGTACTCGTGGCCTACTTCTCCGTTCCGGAGACTGAAGGTGTGGATGCTTCTTCCGGAGCCAGCCGGGTAAAGGTGAATGGCAAGATAATGGGAAGCACAAGGTATGTGGCATCCGTCATCAGCGAAGCCACAGGGGGCGACCTTTTCGAGATTAAGACGGTACGCACCTATCCCGGTTCGCACAAGGCACTGATTGATGATGCAAAAGTGGAGCATGACAATGATGCACGTCCGGAACTATCCACACACATCAAGAACCTGAAGGACTACGATGTGGTGTTCGTGGGATTTCCCAACTGGTGGTATGACATGCCCATGCCGCTCTATTCGTTCTTCGATGAATATGATTTCAGCGGAAAGACTCTCATTCCGTTCTGCACGCATGGCGGCAGTGGATTTTCTGATGCAGTCAGGACCATACGAAGGTTGGAGAAGGATGCCACCATCCTTGATCACCATTCCATAGCCCGAGAGTATGTGTCCGATTCAAAGGAAGGAATACTGAAATGGCTAAAACGAATAGGAATGAGCAACTGAGAAAGCAGCGCATTGGCAAGCAGACACGCCTTGCCAATGCGCTGTGAAATTTTATCCTACTGCATGCCATGGTGCAGCAGACGATACTGTGCCATCTCTTCATATTTTGTTCCAGGCTGCCCGTAATTGGCATAAGGCCATATGCTTATGCCTCCCCGTGGAGTAAAGATACCTGTCACCTCAATGTATTTGGGCTGCATGACACGCACAAGATCCTTCATGATGACATTGACACAGTCCTCATGAAAGTCGCCATGATTGCGGAAGGAAAAAAGATACAATTTCAGGCTCTTGCTCTCCACCATGCGTTCCGCCGGTATGTAACTGATGCGTATCTCGGCAAAGTCCGGTTGTCCCGTTATGGGACAAAGGCTTGTAAACTCCGGACAATTGAAGCGCACCCAGTAATCATTTTGGGGATGCTTGTTCTGAAAGGTCTCCAACACCTCGGGGGCATAGTCCTGCCTGTACTCTGTCTTACGTCCAAGGGCGGAAAGCCCTTCCTGCTCTCTGTTATTGCTCATACACATGGTTCTTTATGCTTAAGCCCCAATCAGTCTAATGGCCGATTTGGGTTAAATACTTTTGCAGACCAGCCGAACGCAACCGGCAGGCAGGGCAATGCCCGCAGCCGTCTCCGGGAATGCCGTTGTAGCAGGTCAGTGTGTGGTTTCTGACAATATCCATAACGCCCAACCGATCAGCCAATGCCCAAGTCTGTGCCTTGTCGAGCCACATCAGCGGCGTATGTATACGAAACTGCCCGTCCATGGCCAGGTTGATGGTCACGTTGAGACTCTTGATGAAATTGTCACGACAATCGGGGTAACCACTGAAGTCAGACTGCCCCACCCCTGTCACCAAGTCATGTATGCCATGGGAACGCGCATACACTGCAGCCACCGACAAGAAGAACAGGTTACGGCCCGGAACAAAGGTGCTGGGCCATGAGGAGCCTTCTGCCTTCTGTTCCTCAATGGCTAGGGAAGGGTCAGTAAGACTGCATCCCTGACTCAGCGAAGAGATAAACGACATGTCCATGCACTCCCATTCCACCCCGGCTTGGACAGCAAGGTCACGCGCAAGTTCCACCTCACGCACGTGCCTCTGCCCGTATGCAAAACTCAAGGCGCGTACTTGGCGAAAGTGTCTCAACGCCCAATAAAGGCATGTGGTACTGTCCTGCCCGCCGGAGAAAACCACCAAAGCCGACTCTCCCCAAAGGGATTCGCTGTTGGCAGGCATGGCCTTCCCGGTCATGCCCACTGCCCTTCCATTATCTTCAGACATTACAATTCAAATATTTTCAAAGGATTATATGACACATTCCTGTCATATACGTCAGTCTCCTCATGACGCTTCACATAACGCACCACACGGATGGTGACAGGCAACATCAGCACTTCATAGAGCGTCTTGGTAATGATTTGAAGCAACATCAACTTGCCAAGTTCGGCCAAAGGCATCAGTCCTCCAAACGCCAAGGGGAAGAAAATGAGACTGTCAGCACTCTCACCCCACAAGGTGCTCACGATGGCACGAAACGAGAAACGCTTTCCCTGACTGGAGATTTTCATTTTGCTCATGACATAGGCATTGATGAAACTGCCCACAAGAAAGGCAGTGAAGGATGCGGCAGCAATGCGCGGAGCCAATCCGAACACAAAGTTGAAGTGAGCCTCATTGTCAGCCCAGTACGTGGCAGCAGGCAGCATGACGGCAAGTTGCCCTAAGGCCACTACCAAGAAGTTCATGACGAAAGCCGTCCAAATAATAATGCGTGCCTTGCGGAACCCCCACACCTCTGCAATACAATCATTGAGAATGTAAGAGACGGGGAAGCAGAGCACGCCTGCAGTCATAGTAAAATGTCCGAACTGGAGCACCTTTGTCTCCAACAGATTACTTGCAATAAGGCAAGTGCAGAAGAGTATGCCCATAAGCATAAAGGCGATACTCACGGATTTGTGTTGTATCATATTCTTGTTTTGTTTTGAAAGAGGTTACCAAGCACTCTTTTTCGCTAAGCGGCACAAAAGTACTGCTTTATTACGAGACAGACAAGGAATGTCCGTTATTTCAGTTCTGTGGTGTGTGTCCACCACGCATCATTCTGGTCGCGGGATGAGGTTTTCTGAGCCTGCTGCGTGCTGGCATTCCTCACGCGGCTCAGTGTCTCCGGGGTCATTTGCAAAAAACTGGCTATATGCACCATGGGAGCACGCAGCACAATCTCCGGTTTCTCCCTCAACAAACGCTCATAACGCTCGGCTGCATTCTCGAACCGCTGGCTGTCGGCATGCTCTTGACTGCTGATGGCCACGTGCTCCAGTATCTTGCGGTAAAGCATCTCCATTTCCTGGTTACGCACCATGAGGTTGTGCAGGTCATCGTAAGGAATGGCATAGAGGCTGCTGTTCTCCAATGCCTCCACAATAAGACGGCTAGGCTCTTGCTTGAGGAAACTCTCAATGCAAAACACTATGCGTCCCTCATAAGAGAAATGCTCCGTCACATCACGCTTATTCTTATAATAGTACTGACGCACCATGCCCTTGTCCACGAAATACATGGCACGGCACACCTGACCGGCAGGCAAGATGGTCTCACCTTTCTGGAATCTCATGGGTATAAGTATGCTGCCCAAAGCATCGATTCCTTGCGGAGTCAGCGTACAATAAATACGGGCAATTTCTCTTGCCACATCACGTCGTCGGTACATATCGTTTTCTGTTGTTAGGTTTATATTTCAGGTTTTGCAGTAACTGCAAGTCATCAGTCTAATTTAAGCACGGCCAGGAATGCCTTCTGCGGCACCTGAACGTTGCCTATCTGCTTCATGCGCTTCTTGCCCTTTTTCTGTTTCTCCAGCAATTTGCGCTTTCGGCTCACGTCACCACCGTAACACTTGGCCAGCACATCCTTGCGCACTTGCTTGACCGTCTCACGGGCAATGATTTTAGCACCTATGGCTGCCTGTATGGCAATGTCGAACTGCTGTCGGGGCAGAAGTTCCTTGAGTTTCTCACACATTCTGCGTCCAAACCCCTCGGCATTGTCAACATGAGTCAAGGTACTCAATGCATCCACCGGTTCACCATTGAGCAGAATATCCATCTTGACAAGTTTACTCGGGCGGAAGCCATCCTGATGATAGTCAAAGGAAGCATATCCCTTGCTTATGCTCTTGAGTTTGTCATAGAAATCTATCACAATTTCACCCAAAGGCATGGCATATTGTATCTCCACACGGTTGCCACTGATATACTCTTGCTTAAGCAACTCGCCACGCTTACCCAGGCAGAGCGTCATGATGGGGCCTATGTAACTGGTGTTGGTAATTACCGTGGCGTGGATATAGGGCTCTTCGATGTGGTCAATAAGCGTTGCATCGGGCATGCCGGAAGGATTATGCACCTCCTTCACCTCACCTTGCTTGTCATAGACCAGATAAGACACGTTGGGCACGGTGGTGATGACATCCATATTGAACTCCCTGTCCAGCCGTTCCTGCACAATCTCCATGTGCAGGAGACCAAGGAACCCGCAGCGGAACCCAAAACCAAGAGCCACGGAACTCTCCGGTTGGAACGTAAGGCTGGCATCATTGAGTTGAAGTTTCTCCAGGCTGGCACGCAAGTTCTCGAAATCTTCCGTCTCGATGGGATACACGCCGGCAAACACCATGGGCTTGACTTCCTCGAACCCTGCAATAGCCTCCCTGCAGGGATTTGCCACGGTGGTGATGGTGTCACCCACCTTTACCTCGGTTGCGGTCTTGATTCCCGAAACAATATAACCCACGTCACCACAATGCAGCACCTGCCTGGGCAGCATGTTCATCTTCAGTACACCTATCTCATCGGCCTTATACTCACGTCCTGTATTGATAAACTGTACGCTGTCTCCACTATGGATACTTCCGTTCACAATCTTGAAGTAAGCAATGATGCCACGGAATGAGTTGAACACCGAATCGAAGATAAGTGCCTGCAAAGGGGCATTCTCGTCACCCTTCGGACTGGGCACGCGGTCAACAACAGCATCAAGAATCTCCTGCACTCCCATGCCGGTCTTGCCACTGGCACAGATTATCTCCTCACGCTTGCACCCTATCAGTTCCACAATCTCATCCTTCACTTCCTCGGGCATGGCGCTTGGCATATCACACTTATTGACCACCGGGATAATCTCCAGGTCGTTGTCAATGGCCATGTACAGATTACTGATGGTCTGCGCCTGCACTCCCTGGGTGGCATCAACCACCAGCAGTGCCCCCTCGCATGCAGCAATGCTCCGGCTCACTTCATAACTGAAGTCAACATGTCCCGGCGTATCAATGAGGTTCAAGGTATATTGCCCGTCTGGACGGGTGTACTCCATCTGTATGGCATGACTCTTGATGGTGATGCCTCTCTCCCTCTCCAAATCCATGTCGTCCAGCATCTGCCCTTCAGTCACCTTGATGGTATGGGTATACTCAAGCAATCGGTCAGCCAGTGTGCTCTTGCCATGGTCAATATGAGCAATAATGCAAAAGTTCCTTATGTGTTGCATGTGGGTATTCGGTTAAAGCGGTGCAAAGATAGTCAATTTCCTTCGGTTTCTTGCCTCATTGCAGCCTCAAAACCGAATTATTTTTGCAAGACAAATAAAGAGGGGCATCCGCAACGGCTGCCCGAACGGCAACCTATTGCCAATATTTCATATCGAACCGGCTCTCTGCCTTACGCTCCACCCTTTTGTCCAATTTGCTGAAGAAATTGATACCGGTCAGAGCCTCAACGCTGTCCACGGTCACAGCGTAAGACTCCAGCGTGCAGTCCTTATCCTCCCCATTGTCATAGATGAATCCGATGGCCTGAGCCTGCCCGGGAGCAGTGAAGCGAAGCAGCACCTTGTAGAATTTCTCAGGCACAGTAACCTTGTTCTTGCCTATCTTGGCATACTCATGCCCCTTCTGTATAACAGGGCCACATACCACGTAAATGCTGTCATAACGCTGAACCCACTGGCGTGTCTTGGTCTCCAGAACCTTCCAGTCTCCTGCATTCAATCCGTGTGCCTGCGGACAGATGTTAGTCAGCAGGAAGCAATCATTCATGGACTTCCGACTGTACTTGCAGTCGGCTGCCGGACACATGTGGCCTCTGTCGAACCCACTGCTGCGATAATCACAGTCCTCAGCCACCGGACCAGCCTGCACGCTTCCGTCTGGCTGAAAGTTGTCTGCACGCTTCTCCGTGCCTCTGGTGCGCTCTGCCGTCAGCAGCCAAGCCACCCAATTGGGCAGACGGTGCTTCTTGTTGTAAGACAGAGTGAAACCTTCGTGACGCACAATTTCCTCGTCTCTGTCGGTCAGGTAAGCAGGAATCTCCAATCCTTTTGCCCGCTCGTTCTTGTAAATGACATGCCTGGTGTTCTCATACACCTTATTACCTGCAGAATCAATACTCACCTGGATGACATTCTCCACAATGGTGCTGTCGGTCTCAGTACGTTCTACACCGTCCTTCACATCAGGCACACGATGGGTTACATAATGGTAAACAAGCACGGCAATAAACATACACAGCACGGTCAGTACGCGCTTCTGCTGACTCTTTCTCATTATTTATAAAGTATCTGTTCTAAATTAAGTGCTGCAAAATTATGCTTTTTTTGAGTACACGCAAGCAGTTTCACGTATTTTAGCACACTCCTTACAGCAGAAATGGCTACATTTGCAGAGAAATATAAAAAAGGAAGAACAACACAAGACACATTAATATATGACTATGGACACACAGTTAATAAAGGAGTGTGAGGCAAAAGCCCAAGCATGGCTTTCTTCTCCCTATTATGACGAAGAGACCAAGGCGGAAATCCGCGAAATGCTTCAGAACGAAGACAAGACAGACCTGGTGGATGCCTTCTACCAAAATCTGGAGTTTGGAACCGGCGGTTTGCGCGGTATCATGGGTGCCGGCACCAACCGCATGAACAAGTATATCGTGGGTATGGCCACACAAGGATTTGCCAATTACATGCTCAAGGCATTCCCCGCAGGAAAACAACTGAGCGTGGTGGTTGGGCACGACTGCCGCAACAACGGACGTCTCTTCGCCGAAACAGTGGCTGCCATATTCAGTGCCAATGGCATCAAAGTGTATCTTTTCGAAAGTCTGCGCCCCACGCCGGAGGTATCCTTTGCCATACGCCACCTGCATGCTCAGGCTGGCGTGAACGTCACTGCCAGCCACAATCCCAAGGAATATAACGGCTACAAGGCATACTGGGAAGACGGAGCACAAGTTCTTACGCCACACGACACAGGCATCATTGATGAAGTAAACCGCGTGCGCATAGAGGACGTAAAGTCCGAAGCCGTGCCTGAACTAATAGAGATCATCGGCGGAGAGATGGACTATGACTATATGCAGGCCGTACATGAGGCCATGGTTGACCAGGACGTCATCCTGCGCCAGAAAGACCTCAACATCGTATATAGCCCCATGCACGGTACAGGACGTGTCATCGTGCCACTGTGCCTCCGCTCCTGGGGATTTCAGAACATACATGTAGTGCCCGAGCAGATGGTCATCGATGGCAACTTCCCCACCGTGGTAAGCCCCAATCCTGAGAATGCCGAGGCCATGACACTGGGCATGAAGCTGGGCACAAGACTGAATGCCGACCTAGTGGTGGCTACTGACCCTGACGCCGACCGCCTGGCTATTGTGTGCCGCGACAACAAGGGAGAGTGGATGATTATCAATGGCAACCAGACCTGTGCGATGTTCTGCTATTATATCATACGCAACAAAAAGGCGCTGAACCAGTTGAAATCATCAGACTTCATGGTGAAGACCATCGTCACCACAGAACTCATTGCGCGCATGGCAGAGAAAAACCAGGTGGAGTTACGCGACTGTTACACCGGATTCAAATGGATTGCACGCGAGATAGCCATCAGTGAGGGGAAGCAGAAATACATTGGCGGAGGTGAAGAGAGTTTTGGATTCCTGCCCTATGACAAGGTTCGTGACAAAGACGCTCCTGCCTCCATCTGCCTGATATGTGAGATTGCAGCCTGGGCCAAGGACAATGGCATGACACTCTATGACCTGCTGATGCAGATATACATGGAGTATGGCTTCAGTTACGAGCACACCATCAACGTGGTGAAACCGGGCAAGACGGGTGCCGATGAGATAAAGGCCATGATGGAGAACTTCCGCAAGAACCCCATCACCAGCATTGCAGGCAGCACCGTGACACTAGCCAAGGATTTCCAAGCACTGACCCAGTGGGATGCCCAGGGGAAGAAGAGTCCTCTGGACATGCCTGCCAAGAGCAACGTGCTGCAGTACTTCTGTCAGGATGGCACCAAGGTGAGCGTGCGCCCCAGCGGCACTGAGCCGAAAATAAAATTCTATGTCGAGATAAAAGACAGCATGCAGAATGCCGATGACTATGCGGCATGCCTGCAGCGCGCCAAGGACAAGGTGGAGGAAGTGAAGAAGTCACTGGGCATCTGACACGCCTTTGGCATGGATTGCTATCTCATTTTCCATCAAGGGAATATTCTTCTCACTACAGAGGGGAATATTCCCTTTTCTGTTCCCGAGGGGCTATGCCCGAATTCCTATGACAAGGTGACGAACATCACACACCGGGGATGTCAGTGCCACATTCTGCAATTGAACACCCCACCGAAACCAGATGCCTCCTATGTCATGATGCCCCTGAGACAAAGTTTCAGCGTGCTTTCTGACACCGACTACCAGTTGGCGGGCAAGGGGGCAGAGATTGTCCACTTCGACAAGAACAGCCGGTTCTGCGGATGCTGCGGTGCGCCCATGAGGTGGCACACGGACATCAGCAAGCAGTGCACCTGCTGCAAGAAGGAAATCTGGCCCAGTCTAGCCACCGCCATCATCGTACGCATAGAGCGAGGAGACAGCATTCTCATGGTGCACGCCCGTAATTTCCGCGACAACCATTACGGCCTTGTGGCAGGATTTGTGGAAACAGGAGAGACATTGGAGCAGTGTGTGAGACGGGAAGTAATGGAGGAAACGGGACTATCCATCAGTCACATACGCTATTTCAGCAGCCAGCCGTGGCCTTACCCAAGCGGCTTGATGGTAGGGTTTACTGCACGATATGAGGCCGGTGAACTGCATTTGCAGAGAGAAGAACTGAACTCGGCAGGATGGTACACGCGAGACCGCCTACCCATGCTACCCGATTCCTGTTCCATAGCACGCCAACTGATTGACGACTGGATTGGACAGAAATAACAAGTAAAGAGATTATCCCCAAACCCATATTATTAGATACGTACCTGTGTGAGCACGTATACAATCCACAATATAGAAGGCACAAAATTGCACACAAACCACATTTTGTGCGCATCAAACACAACTTTTCTTGCACAGAAAAAGCAATAGTGTTACCTTTGCAGCCGTTTTGAAACAAAAAAGGTATTAAAAGATGAAAAGATTGTTTAACACCACACTGGCCATCGGGCTCTCCGGCATGGCCTATGCAGGTGGGCTGCTCACGAACACGAACCAGAATGCAGCATTCCTGCGACAGTTCTCCCAGGATGCCGTCATAGACATCACCGGGCTCTACTTGAACCCTGCCGGCACGGCCTTCCTCGCCCCCGGTTTCCACATGAGCCTCAATGCACAGAATGCCAAGCAAAGTCGCGACATCGTGACTACTTTCCCCCTTTTCGCATATAACCTAGCAACCCCCGGCATGCAAACGCATAAGTTCGAAGGTGAAGCCAAGGCACCTATCGTCCCCAGTTTCCAGTTAAGCTACAACTGGGAGCGTTGGAGTTTCAACGCAGCCTTTGCCCTGTCAGGCGGTGGCGGCAAGTGCGAGTTCGACAACGGACTTGGCACCTTCGAGGCATTGTATGCCGCACAGATGTACAACCGGATAATTGAGCCTTTGAACGCAGGAATTCAGCAAGCAATTTCTCAATTTCCGCAGAGCATAGGACTTACTGCAGGTAAAGACCTTGTAGCAGGTTACACAATGAACTCTTACATGAAGGGGCGTCAGTATGGCTTCGGACTCACCCTAGGTACCACCTACAAGGTGAAGGACAACGTGGCTCTGTTCCTCGGACTGAAGGGCACATATGCCACCAACAACTATAACGGTTGGGTAAACGATGTAAAAGTAGTTGTTGCTACACCAACAATAGATAATTTGAACTCTACTCAGCAAGCAATAGTGAACAGTATAAAAAGCCAACTCAATGGAACAGTAGAAGGAGCAAATAGTGCTCTCTCACGCAGCGAACTCGACCTGAACTGTGACCAGACCGCCTTCGGGGTGGCTCCCATCATCGGTGTGGACTGGAAGGTGAACGAGCACTGGAACCTAGCATTTCGTGCCGAAGCACCCACCGTGCTGTGGCTGAAGAACAAGAGCCAAATGAACGAGTACACCGCGCTGGTGGCCTCAGAAAACGCCACACTGGGTCAGTTTGCCGATGGCAGGCACGTGCGTGAAGACAACCCCGGCATCATCAACATGGGTGCACAATACAGCCCCGTGCAGCAGGTACGCCTGCAGGCCGGATGGCACTATTATTTCGACAAGCAGGCCAAGCGCTTCGGCAACAAACAAGACTTGCTGGACAAGAACACTATGGAGTTCAGCGCAGGTGCCGAATGGGACATCATCAGCCGTCTGACAGCAAGTGTGAGTTGGCAGAAAACCTGTTACCGCCAAGGAGATGCCTTCATGAATGATTTGAGTTTCAACAATTCCAACAACAGCATTGGCCTGGGCGTGCGTGTGAAGTGCACCGAGCGTTTCAATGTTGACCTGGGTTACATGCACAGTTTCTACCAGACGCGTGACGTACACACACTGACTGCGGCCGGCACGAAAACTGACCACTATTGGCGCAAGAACCGCGTACTGGGCATTGGCTTCAACATTGAGTTCTAAGACAAACAAAGAGGACACTCCCTCTGCCATGAGCATCCCTGCCCGGCAAAGCGAAGTGTCCTGCACAACCAATAAACAACAGTATTGCCCATAGAGGCATCTGTGAACGTGCCTCACGGCACGGGAAAATACTTTTCTATGAAGCGGAGAGGGAGATTCACCACACATGGTTTCCTCTCCGCTTTCTACTTTTCTGAACCAGACGGGACTTTCAACCTCCACGGAAAGCACATGCCTACAATGCCTGAAGCGTGAATCCCGCCAGGAAATAAGCCTTCCCTGTACTGGGATTGGCCGATACTTGGGCAAAGAGTGGAATGCTGAACTTGTCAGTCACCCGTATGTCACGTGCGGCTCTGACGGCAATGTTGGTCACGGCAAAGCCGTTGGCCTTGGCATAGAATGTGGTCGCATAAGGCACGGCTCCTACGCTGGCTGTCCAGTCGCAGCCGCCCAAACGGAAAGGAGCAGCCAATTCCACATAAGAGGAATAAGCCCTCTTGCCGCTCTTGTTCGCGCCATCGTTTCCCGCGAAATTGGTGTACCAGTTCACCGCCAGGAAACCAAAGTCATACCCCAGGTTAGCCTCAAACACATGTGATGTGTTATCGTTATGGTAGGCAAAGTACTTCTCGCGCGGGGAGTCGAACCAGTAGTCAGTCACTCCCACGTGAAAACCCTTCACCTCGTAAGCCGCCGTAAGGTCAAACTCTTTGGTGTCCTCAAAGTTGGAAAGCCCCACACTCCCCCACGCAGTTAGCGAAAGCCCCTTCCATCCTATACCCAGCGTGGGCTGGACAGACACGTTACCCAAGTCCTGTCCACGCCAGTAGTACTGGCTCACGAAGTCGCTGGCCAACGCAACCTCCACTTTGTCAGCGGCATCGGCACCACATGCCATGCCGGCCATCAGTGCGGCGGCCATCACCATTCCGCACCCTTTCCTGGCCATGCCAGTTAGTCTCATCTCTCTTTTCATAGTCATTTAGTTTTGTGGGTGAATAGACATCCTTTCTTTTGGCTGCGGCATGGAGAGACAGGTGCCGGCACTCGTCCGAAGTCCTGTCCTCCCGCCACGCCTATGTTGCCAGCCTGTTGACTTGGGAGCAAAGCAGGTTTAGTTATAGCAACTCTCGCCGTGCTCGTAGATGTCCAGACCTTCTTCCTCAATGCGCCTGTCCACTCTCAGTCCGGCAATCTTCTTGATACCCCAGAAAAGGATGATGCCTGTCACGGCTGCCCAGGCGTCAATCACCAAGATGCCAAATGCCTGTGCACCGAAGAAACCGAAGCCTCCGCCATAAAATGCACCGCCATCCACAGCAAAGAGTCCCGTCATGAGTGTGCCGAAAATGCCGCACACGCCATGCACACTGCTTGCACCCACAGGATCGTCAATGTGCAACCTGGCATCGATAAACTCAATGGAATATACCAGAATGATGCCTGCAAGCAGTCCGATGATGGCCGCACCGCCAGGACTCACCAGGTCACAGCCGGCCGTGATGGCCACCAGACCGGCCAAGATACCATTGAGTGTGAGAGAGAACGATGGTTTGCCATACTTTATCCAAGTAACAAGCATGGTACCCAGACCGCCGCATACGGCTGACAAGTTAGTGGTCAGGAACACATGGCTGATGGCAACTCTGTTGACCTCGCCCGAGGCTGCAAGCTGTGAGCCAGGGTTGAAACCGAACCATCCGAACCAAAGGATGAACACACCCAAGGCGGCTGCCATCAGGTTGTGCCCCGGTATGGCATTGCTCTTACCCCCGCGATACTTGCCCAGGCGAGGCCCAAGGCAAATGGCTCCCACCAGTGCGAGCACACCACCCACAGAGTGAACGATGGCAGAACCGGCAAAGTCATGGAAGGCAATGCCAAAGGTTTCCATCATGAACGAACCCTCATCAGCATTGCACAGCCAACCACCACCCCAAGTCCAATGCCCCTCTATGGGATAGATAAGCAGAGAGATAAAGAGCGAATACACACAGTAGGTAGAAAACTTGGTACGCTCTGCCATGGCTCCAGACACAATGGTAGCACTGGTGGCACAGAATACCGTCTCGAACATCAAAAAGCCTTCTGTGGGAAGGTCACCATGGTAGAAAGAGAGGTCGCCAAAGTTCGGCATGCCCATGAAACCGGTTCCGTCACTGCCAAACATCAGTCCGAACCCCACAAACCAGAACAGCACGGAACCCACCATAAAATCCACAAAGTTCTTGAAGAGAATGTTGGCCGTGTTCTTGCTGCGCGTGAAACCAGCCTCGCAAAGCGCAAACCCGGGTTGCATAAAAAACACCAGCATGGCAGCAAGCAGCATCCACACGGTATCCAACGATATTGCTAAATCTTGTACACTCATAATCCTGAAAATTTTAATTGTGAAGAATCTTTTTCTTTCCTTTCCCCGTGGCACACGCCCTCTACGGAATCATGGAACACCTGTCCCATTACACGCAGGAACATCCAAAAAGTACCGGAGAGAACTCTCAAAGCGGCCTATTTTTCCTGCTCGGCATTGTAAAGTGCTATGTCTCCACGCTCACCGGTACGTATTCTCACCGTGTCCTCCACCGGAATCACGAATATGCGCCCGTCGCCTATCTCGCCCGTGCAGGCAGCCTTCTGCACTGCCGTAATAGTCTTCTCCACGTTCTTGTCACGCACCACAATGTTCAGCAGGACACGCTCAATGCTGCTTGTGTCATACATTACACCACGGTAAATCCTAGCCTGGCGCATCTTTCCCTCACCCCTTACATCGTAATAAGAAAACCACTCGATGTCGGCAGCAAGCAACGCCTCCTTTACATCCTCGAACTTTGTTTTGCGGATGATTGCTTCAATCTTCTTCATGTTTAACTCTCGCTTAATATTATTAACACATAATTCTATACGAACAATTCATTTTGAAAGCACGAACTCATTATTTCTATCTTTTTGTCTTATTTTCGATGCAAAGTTATGACATTACGAAATACAAAAACATTAATAATATACCATTTTGCCACGAAAAGTTTGTCATGGTTTTAATTATGCCACAGGAATGGCATTTTTACTTTCATTATGAAGCAATAAACATACGTTTTCGTTATATATTGAAAGTGCACAAAACACCACTAAAAGCAAGAGAATATTTCCGGGAATGATTTTTCCAACAACATGAAAAGAACAATGAAACACCTTACCGGTGCTTTTAGACGTGCACTCCGAGATGCTTGCCGCAACTTGGAAAAACACGGCATAACCAAACACAAAACAGAAGCCGGCGCAATGCTCCTAGCAAGTGTTAAAAACGGAGAGCGCACCGTAGTACCTTTTTGCACGCACTTTTCCGCACCGCCCCATGTTCTTGCCCTCCGTGTGACTCTTTTGCTTTTTCCCATGCGGCTAAAAGGCAGATTTTTTATAATTTTGCATATTTGAGAAATATTGCCAATAAAGCACAATGAAGAAAGAAAGCACTAATCCTGTGTATGCCCGCCCCGCCATGGAGTTCCTGGCAGTGGCCACAGAATACTGCGCACTGCTGGAGCAGAGTGAAGAGATGAGGCGCGATGACTTTCTGTCCAGCCTCCTGCGCCTGCTGCCCGTACTATACTGGCACGCTCAGGTACTGAATCCCATGGAGACCAACGGACAGTTCCTGCCCGATGACAAAGTCACGGAGGAGGACTATGAATATATAAGGAGGAATGCGCGCGCGATTATGAAAGAGTGGGACGAATATGAAGATCTGGTGAGGGATGATGCCACAGGGCGTGACGAATGCCGGTGGGTAAGCCTAAGTGAATCGCTGGCCGATGTGTACCAGCCGCTGCGCAACTTCGTGTGGGTGTACCAGCAAAGGCTTGAGCAGTGCATGCCCGATGCCCTGTGGGCTGTGCGTGACAGTTTTGAACTCTATTGGGGACAGGCCGTGCTGGACAGCCTGAGGCACCTGCACCGTCTGAAATACATGATGGACAAGGATAACGATGAAGACGATATTTGACAAGTTTGACAAGGAAGCAATCAACAGGCTGGAGCGCGCCCTGTTCCAAGGACGCATTGAGGTGGTACAAAGCCTTTACGAGGCAGAACGCGCCGTGGATTACCTGCTCACTCAGCCCATACTGGGCTTCGACACGGAGACCAAACCACAGTTTCAGCGAGGGCACTCCTCACAGGTTGCCCTTCTGCAGGTGAGTGCCAGGGACATCTGCTTTCTGTTCCGCCTCAACGTGATTGGGCTGCCTGACTGCATCAAGCGCCTGCTCTCCGATGAGGGCGAGAGCATCAAGGTGGGACTGTCCTGGCACGATGACCTGTGTGGACTGCACCGCAGGGGCGACTTCCAACCGGGCACATTCATTGAAATACAGCAGTTGGCCAAAGAGATGGGACTGCATGACATGAGCCTGCAGAAACTCTATGCCAACCTAATGGGACGGCGTATAAGCAAGACACAGCGACTAAGCAACTGGGAAGCCGACCTGCTCACCGAGGCACAGAAGCGGTACGCTGCCACTGATGCCTGGGCCTGCATACAACTGTATGAGGAAATGATGCACATGCGGCAGGAGGGATACCTGATACAGGTCACCCCAGTGCTGGAGCCGGCCAAGCCCATGGAGATTGCCATGCCAGAGAGCCATCCGGCCAAGGAGGAAGAAACTCAAACAGAATCCAAGCGGGCTCGCAAGACTACCCGCAAGGCCACATCTGCCCGTGGCGGACGCAAGGGACACACAAAGGAAAACGCCGGGGGAACAGGCGGAGAAGCACCCAAGACAACAAGAAAACGGAAAAAGGAAAAGCAGAATGGAAAAGAAAGTGATATTGCGTAAAGGCAAGGAGGAAAGCCTGAAGAGATTCCACCCCTGGATATTCTCGGGTGCCGTGATGTCCGTGGAGGGCAATCCCGAGGAGGGCGACATGGTTACGGTACTTGACAATCAGGGCAATTTCCTATGCCAGGGACACTGGCAGGTAGGCAGCATAACCGTGAGGGTACTCTCCTTTGACAAGGAGCCCATTGACGGATGCTTCTGGCAAAAACGCCTGAAGGCGGCTCTGGAAGTGAGGCATGCCCTGGGACTGGCTGACAGCACGGCGGGCAACACCTACCGCCTAGTGCATGGCGAGGGCGACAACCTGCCTGGACTGGTAATTGACATCTACGGCAACACGGCAGTCATGCAGGCCCACAGCGTAGGCATGCACGAAAGCCGCAAGCAGATAGCCGATGCCCTGTCTGCAGTGATGGGTGAGCGCTTGGACTCTATTTATTACAAGAGCGAGACCACATTGCCCATCAAGGCGGCCATGGATGGAGGCAACGAGTTCCTGAAAGCCGGCGGCCACACTGACGTGGCCACCGAGAACGGACTGCACTTCCACATTGACTGGCTCAAGGGACAGAAGACCGGATTCTTTGTTGACCAGCGTGAAAACCGCAGTCTGCTCGAACGCTATGCGCGCGAACGCAGTGTGCTCAACATGTTCTGCTACACCGGCGGATTCAGCGTGTACGCCCTTAGAGGCGGTGCAAGTCTAGTACATTCAGTAGACAGCAGCAGCAAGGCCGTGGAACTGGTACGTGCCAACGTGGAACTCAACTTCCCGGGAGACACCCGCCACGAGGCCTATGCCGAAGATGCTTTCCGCTTCCTGGACCAGATGACACACTCGTATAACCTCATTGTACTTGACCCTCCTGCATTCGCCAAGCACCGCGATGCTGTGAAGAACGCGCTCCGAGGTTATACGAAACTGAACGCCAAGGCCATGGAGAAGATTGCTCCGGGTGGGATACTCTTCACCTTCAGTTGCTCACAGGCAGTGAGTAAGGAGCAGTTCCGCACCGCTGTGTTCACGGCGGCCACCCTAGCACACCGCCAGGTGCGCATCCTGCACCAGTTGCACCAGCCTGCCGACCATCCCGTGAACATCTACCATCCCGAGGGCGAATACCTTAAGGGACTGGTACTCTACGTGGAATAATCCCAATGCAGCAGTGCAGAAAGGAAAAGACTTAAAGACAAAACTACAACAAAAAAGCACAAGATGAATACAAAAGTAAAGTTGACAGTACTGAACTTCTTGGAATTTGCGGTGTGGGGAGCCTACCTCACATCCATGGGAACTTATCTAGCAGGTGTAGGCATGGCCGGTGAAATCGGATGGTTTTACAGCGTGCAGGGCTTTGTATCGCTCTGCATGCCTGCCCTAATGGGCATCGTGGCCGACCGCTGGATGGAGGCTCAGCGGCTGCTCTCACTCAGTCACTTGCTGGCAGGTATCTTCATGCTGGCTGCCTGCGCCTACGGCTGGCAGGCCGGTGATGCTGTGCAGTTCGGTCCCCTATTTACACTCTACACACTCAGCGTGGCCTTCTTCATGCCCACCATAGCCCTGTCCAACAGCGTAGCCTACAGTGCGCTTGACCAGGCCGGGCTGGACACGGTAAAGGCTTTCCCACCCATCCGCGTATTCGGTACCGTGGGCTTCATCATCAGCATGTGGATTGTGGACCTGGGCGGAATGCAGGGCACTTCACTGCAATTCGGCTGGAGCGGACTGCTCAGCCTGGTCATGGCCATCTACGCACTGAATATGCCTCATTGCCCCACAAGCCGTGACACACGCAAGAGTGTGGTTGACGCGCTGGGACTCAAGGCGTTTGCACTGTTCCGGAATTACCGCATGGCACTCTTCTTTATCTTCTCCATGTTTTTGGGTGTCTGCCTGCAGGTTACCAACGGCTTTGCTAATCCCTTCATCACATCCTTTGGAAACATTGTCGAATTCAAGGACACTTTCGGTGTACAGCACGCCAACATCCTGATTTCACTGAGCCAGATGAGCGAAACACTCTGTATCCTGCTCATTCCGTTCTTCCTCAAGCGGTTCGGCATAAAACGCGTGATGCTCCTAGCCATGTTGGCATGGGTGCTGCGCTACCTGTTCTTTGCAGTGGGCAATCCAGGCAGCGGCGTGATATGGTTCGTGCTCAGCATGATTGTCTACGGTGTTGCCTTCGACTTCTTCAACATCAGCGGCTCTCTCTTCGTCGACAAGGAAACAAGCCTGGACATCCGCAACTCGGCACAGGGACTCTTCATGATGATGACCAACGGCTTCGGTGCCACCATAGGCACACTCTGTGCCCAGCAGGTGGTAAACCGCTTCGTGTTTGATCTCCCTGCCGAGGCCGACCCCATGGCAGTATGGCAAGGATGGAATACCTGCTGGTACATCTTTGCCGCCTATGCACTTGTAGTGACCGTGGCATTTGCCATCATGTTCCGCTATAAACACCAGCCGGAAGAGGCGAAGGCATAAGACAGTAGAGAAACACCGATGAAGGAAGTCAGATATTTCTATGTGCCCGATGCGATCCACGCCTCGGAACTGCCCCCCGATGAAGCCAAGCATGCCCTGCGCGTACTGCGCCTGAGCGTGGGCGATGAACTTTACCTGATGGACGGAGCCGGCATGTTCCTGCGAGCAGAGATAACAGCACAGACGGGGCACCGCTGCCAATATGCCATCCAGGAAGAATTGCCGCAGCAAAGGGCCTGGAAGGGGCACCTGCACATTGCCATGGCACCCACCAAGATGAACGATCGGGTGGAGTGGATGAGCGAGAAAGCCACGGAGATTGGAGTGGATGAGTTCTCGTTCGTAGACTGCCAGTTCAGCGAACGTCACCAGTTGAAGACCGACAGGGTGGAGCGTATCGTGGTATCGGCAGTGAAGCAAAGCCGCAAGGCATGGATGCCGCAGGTCAACCCCATATGCCCTCTAGAGCATTTCCTAAAGGAGCATCGGGAGGGCGACCGCTTCATCTGTCATTGCTATGACCCGGCAGACATCAGTCCCGAAAGCACGCGTCTGCCCCTGTCCGACAGCCTGCGAGCCGACAGCGATACCACCGTGCTCATCGGCCCGGAGGGAGACTTCAGCGTGGAGGAGGTGCGTTTGGCCGAAAGCCTGGGCTGGCGCAGCGTGTCCCTCGGCACGAGCCGCCTGCGCACGGAGACAGCCGCACTAGTGGCCGTGCACCTGATGCAACTCACCCACCAACTGCCGGAAAAGGATGAATGACCTGCATGTGAAGGCAGCAGAACGACTATATATAATATATAAGACATGAGCAGGAAAGTATGGATGACAGTGGCAGGAGTATCGGTAATCGCCGTCCTTGTCGCATGGGTGATATATTTCTTTTTCTTCAAGGCAAATGATTACACCTGTTCGCTGCCTGCAAATGTGCAGGCGATGGTGCGGTTGGATGTGCGTTCCTTGAAGGAAAATGGGACAGTGCCGTTCATTGGAGACAAAGGAAAGCAGATGGAGCAATGCGGAATTGACTTCTCCCAACCGCTTTATGCCTTTGTTGATGGCAGCAATTGCCCCGGATTACTCCTGCCCTTGCGGGATGCGAAACGGTGGCAAGAATACCTAAAGAACAGGAAGATAGAGATACAAAGACAGAGGGGATACCGCTGGGCACAGAGCGGACAATGGCTGATGGCCTTCTCTGATGACCGTTGCCTGGTACTGGGTCCGCTCTCGGAGCAGGAAATGGGACGCATGCGAGGCCGGATGATCACGCTCATGAAGCAGAAAGGAAAACAAGACAACGCCCTGCTGTTGCCGTTGGCAAAGTCAGAGGCTCCACTCTGTGCCGTGCTTTCCACAAGGCTAGTGCGGCAATTGTCGGAACGCTTCCTGCCCGAAACTGCGGCTTTATGGTCGAATGAACAGGAAGGAACGGTGACCATGGAAGCATTCATGCAGGAAAAGTGCATCCACGCAAGTGTCAGCCTGCAGGCAACCGGCCTGGAACACGAAGCATCTTTGTTCACGCCATTAAGCGCGGCTGATGTGCCTGCGCTGGGAAGTGACAGGATGGCATCTGTATCCATCGGCGTAAACGGCAACGGGCTGCTCAAAACCTTGCGGAAGAATCCAGCCATACGTACAGGACTGATAGCCCTGAATTTCTGCCTTGACCTTGACATGATGATACGCTCCGTCAGCGGTGCAGTAACCCTCAGCATCCCCTGTGCCGATGATGTGTTGCCGGGTGCATTGCTCACAGCCCGTCTACAGGACACGCGCTTCATGCAGGACCGTGATGACTGGGCAAAAGGACTCTCCGCAGGTTTCGGAGTGGAACTGACAGCCTTAGCCGACAGCGCCTACCAACTCCAATGGCAGGACTACAGCATCTGCTTTGGCGTGCAGGAAAACAGACTGACGGCATGCATGGACAAGCCCACGTTTCTGCAAGCATTCAGAAAGGATGAGCAGACACCCGTCTCCCATACAAGGGAAGCCGATGGCAGCATCATGTATGTGCAGGTCAACCTGCCCGCCATGCTGGAGAAAACCGCTTTCCTCACCTTACTTACAGGAGGGGGAGAGTCGCTTACCGACTTCCTTGCCCAGTATGAAACACTCACTGTCAGTGTCAGGACAAACTGTCAAGGCATTCCGGAGACAGAATAAAACAGCAAGAAACGGTGTATGAAATGGACAAGATAACACTGGACAACACAGTGCCCCTGATATTCAGCGGCAAAGACATGAGCACCAGTCAGGTGTGGCAAAAGTCACTCACGCTGGAACGAGGCGGCATCTATCTGATAGAAGCCGAAAGCGGTACAGGAAAGACATCATTGTGCAGTTACCTGACAGGCTACCGAAATGACTATGAAGGCCGCATCCTGTTTGACAGCCAGGATGTTCGCGGAATGTCAGTAAACCAGTGGGTGCAGGTACGCCGCACGGCATTGAGCCACCTGTTCCAAGAACTCAGGCTGTTCCCAGAACTCACGGCACAGGAAAACGTACAAATCAAGAACGCGCTCACCCACTGGCGCACAGCAGCGCAGGTGGACGGGTGGTTTGAAGCATTTGGCATCGCAGACAAGCGCAACGAACTGGTAGGCCACATGAGTTTCGGACAGCAGCAGCGTGTGGCCATGATACGCGCCCTGGTGCAACCCTTCAGTTTCCTGCTTGCCGATGAGCCTACAAGCCACCTTGATGACGCAAACAGCCGCTCGATGGCTGAGGTGCTGCTTGCCGAAGTGCGCTCCCAAGGGGCTGGCCTCGTGGTCACCAGCGTGGGAAAACACATGGATTTACCTTACTCACAAACTCTTCGCTTATGACTCTTATCTGGAAGTTACTGCGCTGCCACATCAGTCCTCTCCAGTTGGGAGGCTTCTTCGCTGCCAATCTCCTGGGCATGCTTATCCTCTTGCTGGGCATGCAGTTCTACTTGGATGTGAAACCCTTGCTGGGTGGACAAGACGGCGTACTCAGGTCGGACTACCTGATTGTAAGCAAACACGTGACGGCTACATCCGCCCTGAGCAGTGACGAAGGGCAGATGTTCACGCCACAGGAAATGGAGGACCTGCGGCAGCAACCCTTCTGCCATTCCATGGGAGCCTTCACCGCAAGCCGGTATGCGGTGCAATGCCGCCTGGGTATTGAGGGGGTGGCCAATTTCGGGACAGACATGTTCTTTGAGAGTGTGCCCGATGAGTATGTCGACGCACACCTCAGCCAATGGTCGTTTGACCCGCTCCGCCCCCGCATTCCCATCATTCTGCCCCGCTCCTATCTTGCCATCTACAACTTTGGCTTTGCACAGAGCCAGCACCTGCCGAAGATTTCGGAAGGAGTGGCAGGTATGATAGACATGAAGGTCACACTGAGCGGAAACGGCTTGAGGGAGGAATACCCGGCACGCGTGGTTGGCTTCAGTTCACGCCTCAACACAATTCTCGTGCCCCAGGACTTCATACGCTGGAGCAACGAACGCTTCGCACCCGACACGGACAGCAAACCCACACGGTTGATCATCGAGGTGGGCAATCCTGCCGATGATGCCATTGCCGCCTACATGGACAAGCAGGGGTATGAACTGGAAGACGACAAACTGGAGAACGGGCGTGCGGCATACTTCCTGAAGGTGGCCGCCGGCGTGGTCATGGGAGTGGGCCTACTCATCTGTGCACTCTCGCTTTACATACTGATGCTGAGCATCTACCTCCTGGTGCAGAAGAACACCGAGAAACTACGCAACCTTATGCTCATCGGATACAGCCCATCTGCCGTGGCCCGGCCATACCAATACCTGACGCTCGGCATCAACCTGGCAGTGCTGCTGATTGCACTGCTGCTGCTTGCACTGGCCCGTCACGCCTACATGGAACGGCTCTGGCTCATGTTCCCCACCATGGATGACCCTGGCATGGGCAGAGTCATCATAGCCGGCACTCTGCTCCTGCTGCTCGTGGGCGCGATGAACGTGCTGGCCGTACGGCAGCGGGTCAGCGACATCTGGAACCACAAGGCTTGACCGGCAGGCACTATTTCAAATGGCACAAAAGCGGTTCCCAAACACAACACACTACGTAAACACACAAGGATGAAACAACTTCTTCAGTTATATAAGGAATATACAGGCGAGGATGCCCTCTCCTGCGAGCAACTTCCCGGAGCGGGAAGCAACCGTAAATATTACCGTCTGCGCGGCAATTCCGGGCGCAGCATAGTGGGAGCCGTGGGCACGAGCAGAGACGAGAACCATGCCTTCTGCTATCTGTCACAGCACTTCACCCTCCGCCGCCTGCCTGTCCCCGAGGTGCTGGCAACCAGCACAGATGGGCTGCGCTACCTGCAGACCGACCTGGGTGACCTCACTCTGTATCAGGCCCTGGAAGGTGGCAGGGCAGCTCACGGCAGGTATAACCAGCATGAGCGTGAACTCCTGCGGCGTACCATGGCGCTCTTGCCTTCCATACAGATACGCGGGGCACGGGGGCTGGACTTCACGCAATGCTACCCGCAGGAGGGACTCGACGTGACGAACGTCCTGTTTGACCTCAACTATTTCAAGTATTGCTTTCTCAAGGCAACGGGGCTGGACTTCCACGAGTTGAAGTTGGAAGCCACGTTCCAGTTGCTTGCCAAGGACATCGTGGCACTGCAGGGCGATGCTTTCATGTACCGGGACTTCCAGGCGCGCAACGTCATGCTGGACCCACAGGGCAACCCCTTCTTCATAGACTTCCAGGGAGGAAGGCGGGGCCCCGTGCAATACGATGTGGCCAGTTTCCTCTGGCAAGCCTCGGCCAACTATCCCGATTCCCTCCGTCAGGAACTCATCTCCGTCTACCTGGAGCACCTCAAGCTCTACGTGGAAGTCAATGAGCAGGAGTTCCACCGCGGCTTACGCATCTGCCAACTGTTCCGCCTGCTCCAGGTATTGGGCGCATACGGCTTCCGGGGCTACTTCGAGCGCAAGAGCCATTTCCTCAACAGCATCCCGCCGGCCATGCAGAACCTGCGGCAGTTGCTTGACGAGGGCGGCTGCCCCTACCCTTACCTGCACGAGGTACTCCACCGCATGGTCAGCCTCCCGCAGTTCAAGCCCAAGGAAGAGGCTCCCCTGCTGCGCGCCGATGGCTACAAGACGGCTCCCAGCACGCCTTACAATGCACATCCGCAGGACGGTCCCGCCACCTTCAGCAAGTATGACGGGCGGGGGCCTCTGGTGGTGAACGTGTGGAGTTTCTCCTATCGCAAGGGTATCCCCGCCGACCCCAGCGGCAACGGGGGCGGCTACGTGTTTGACTGCCGGAGCACACACAACCCCGGCAGATATGAGCCTTACAAGAACCTGACCGGGCTTGACGAACCGGTCATCCGTTTCCTGGAAGACGACGGAGAGATTCTCACCTTCCTGAAGAGCGTGTACCGGCTGGCCGATGCGCATGTCCTCAGGTACATACAGAGAGGCTTCACGAGCCTGATGTTCAGTTTCGGATGCACGGGAGGCCAGCATCGCAGCGTATACAGCGCCCAGCACCTGGCACAGCACATCCATGAGCGCTTTGGGGTGGAGGTGCACGTGCATCACCGCGAGCAGGGCATCGAGCACCGTTACAGCCCTGTGCGCGCCATGGTGTTCGCGGCAGGACTGGGCACGCGCCTCAAGCCCCTCACCGACCGCATGCCCAAGGCACTGGTGCCGGTGGGCGGGAAGCCGCTGCTCCAGCACCAGTTGGAGAAACTGCGCAACTATGGCTGCCGGGACGTGATAGTCAACGTGCACCACTTTGCCGACATGATTGAGCAGTGGGTGACCGGCAATCTCATGGACATGAGCGTGAGATTCTCCGATGAGCGGTCAGAGTTGCTCGACACGGGAGGAGGCATCAAGCATGCCGCCCCGCTGCTTGCCGGTGCCTATGACGGATTCCTGATTCACAATGTTGACATCCTGAGCAACGTTGACCTCCACCAATTCGTTGAGGCCGCATCAGCATACGAGGCCACCCTGCTCGTGTCTGACCGTCCCACTCAGCGCTACCTCCTGTTTAACGAGGAACACAGACTGGTGGGATGGACCAACATCGCCACGGGACAGGTGCGCTCTCCCTACCCCGACCTGGATGTCTCGGCATGTAGGAAACTGGCTTTCGCCGGCGTACATTACATGAAGCCCTCGCTCTTCAAGTACTTTGATGAATGGCCGCTGAAGTTCAGCATCATCGACTTCTACCTGAAAATATGTGACCAAGTAGCCATATATGGATATGTGCAGCCGGGGCTCAGAATCATGGATGTGGGCAAGGCGGACACGCTGGAACAGGCCGAGCGGTTTGTGGAGACACTCTGACTCACCACCGGGGGCTACCGGTGCGGTAGGCGCACTCGGTAAGATGCGGAAGACGGCAGTGGAAGCCCCCCTTGGATAAATGAGGGTCGAAAGACCCGACGACAAAGCATACAGCAATGGAAATTCGTAAGTTACAGGATATATACGGGCGGCATCCCCTCATACGCCGCCTTACACAAGCCATGCAGCGCAGCGGCGTGCGCAGGATTGGCCTCGGCGGATTGCAGGGCAGTGCCACCCCGCTGTTCTTCGCCTCGCTCGCGGCACGTTCCCCACAACTGCTCAGCGTGCCTTTCCTCTTCGTCCTGAACGATGAGGAAGAGGCCGCATACTTTTACCAGGACCTCACACAACTGCTTGGCGACACGCAGGTGCTCTACTTCCCATCCAGTTTCAAGAGAGCGATAAAGTACGGGCAGCGCGACTCGGCCAACACCGTCCTGCGCACCGAGGTGCTAAGCCGTCTTGCCGGCGGCACGTTGCCGCTGTTTGTGGTAAGCAGTCCGCAGGCTCTGTCGGAACTTGTGGCCGACCGCTCCTCACTCAAGGGAAACACCCTGGAAATCAGCGCAGGAGAAAACCTTGACGTGATGCAAGTGCAAAAAACGTTGCTGAAACTGGGATTCTCGCGCGTTGACTACGTATACGAACCGGGGCAGTTCTCGCTCCGCGGCAGTCTGCTCGACGTTTACTCCTATTCGAGCGAGTACCCCTTCCGCATTGACTTCTTCGGTGATGAGGTGGACAGCATACGCACCTTCGATGTGCAGGACCAGTTGAGCGTGAGCAGACTGGAGCACGTGAGCATCATCCCCGACTCGGGACGTGCCGATGCCGGTTCCACGCAGTCCTTCCTCACCTTCCTGCCCAAGGGCACCGTGCTGGTCACACGCGACCCGGATTACATCTCCGACACCGTGAGCCAGATATGGGCAGAGGGCTTCTCTGCCCAGGCCCTTACCGTGCAGGAGGCAGAGCAGCCCGCCGGTTTTTCACAGGAGGACGATGCTGCAGGGCAGGCAGACGTCATGCCGGCCCGGCTCGACAAGGCACGCCTGCTGGTGAACCCGGAAGCATTCCGCAGCCAACTGGAGCAGTTCCGCACCGTCATGCTCTCAGCCTCCGACAGCAGCGCAGCCGACGTGACGTTTGAAGCCCACACCATCCCCCAGCCCATCTTCCACAAGAACTTCGAGTTGCTCTTCCAGTCCTTCCAGTCATACCGGGACAAGGACTATGGCATCTACGTCCTCTCCGACAGCGAGAGTCAGACCGACAGGCTGGAAGCCATCTTCCACGACCGCCAGTCCGGCTTGCACTTCACTCCCGTCGACCACACCCTTCATGGCGGATTCGTGGATGACGACCTGCACCTGTGCTGCTTCACCGACCATCAGATATTCGACCGCTTCCACCGATACAGCCTCCGCAGTGACCGCACGCGCAACGGCCGCGTGGCTCTGACACTCAAGGAACTCCAGCAGTTCCAGGTGGGCGACTACGTGGTGCACATTGACCACGGCATAGGCCGCTTCGGCGGACTGCTGCGCATCCCCAACGGCGACACCTGGCAGGAGGTCATCAAGATAATCTACAAGAACGACGATGTGGTGTTCGTCTCCATCCACTCGCTCCACAAGGTGTCCAAGTACCGGGGCAAGGACGGCGAGCCGCCCCGGGTGAGCGCGCTGGGTACCGGCGCGTGGGAGCGGATGAAGGAACGCACGAAGGCGCACATCAAGGACATAGCCCGCGACCTGATAAGGCTCTACAGCCGTCGGGAGCACGAGAAAGGCTTTGCCTACAGCCCCGACAGTTACCTCCAGCACGAACTGGAGGCCAGTTTCCTCTATGAGGACACGCCCGACCAGCAGAAAGCCACGCAGGAGGTGAAGGCCGACATGGAGCGTGCACAGCCCATGGACAGGCTCGTGTGCGGCGACGTAGGCTTTGGCAAGACAGAGATTGCCGTGCGTGCCGCCTTCAAGGCATGCGCCGACAGCAAGCAGGTGGCCGTGCTGGTGCCCACCACCATACTGGCCTACCAGCATTTCCGAACCTTCACCGCGCGCCTGAAAGACCTGCCCGTGCGGGTGGAGTACCTCAGCAGGGCACGCTCTGCAGCCGACACCAAGACCGTGCTCAGCGACCTGAGAGAAGGGCGTGTGGACATACTCATAGGAACCCACAAACTAATAGGCAAGAGCGTGCACTTCCGTGACCTGGGCCTGCTAATCATAGACGAGGAGCAGAAGTTCGGGGTGAGCACCAAGGAGAAACTGCGTCAGATGAAGACCAACGTGGACACCCTCACCCTTACCGCCACGCCCATCCCGCGCACCCTGCAGTTCAGCCTGATGGGAGCAAGGGACTTGAGCATCATACAGACACCGCCGCCCAACCGCCGCCCCATACAGACACAGGTGTGCGTGTTCAGTTCCGAGGTCATTGCCGAAGCAGTGGAATTTGAGATGAGCCGCAGCGGGCAGGTGCTCTTCATCACGCCGCGCATCAGCCAGTTGCCCGAACTGGAGGCTCTCATTCACCGCTGCGTGCCCGATGCCAGAGTGGCTGTGGGGCACGGGAAAATGCCCAGCGAGCAACTGGAAAGGGTGATGCTCGACTTTGCCAACTATGACTATGACGTGCTGCTGTCCACCACCATCGTGGAGAGCGGACTGGACATCCCCAACGCCAACACCATCATCATCAACGGGGCGCAGTGCTTTGGCCTGAGTGACCTGCACCAGATGCGCGGCAGGGTCGGGCGCTCGTCACGCAAGGCGTTCTGCTATCTGCTGGCTCCCCCGCTCAGCGTGCTGCCCACCGATGCAAGGCGCAGGCTGCAAGCCATAGAGAACTTCTCGGCCCTGGGAAGCGGAATCCAGATAGCCATGCAGGACCTTGACATACGCGGGGCAGGCAACCTGCTCGGGGCCGAGCAGAGCGGATTCATTGCCGACCTGGGCTACGAGGCATACCAGAAAATCCTGTCACAGGCAGTGAGTGAACTCAGGAGGGAAGAGTTGGAGGATGCCCCCGACACAAGCCGAAGACCAGCCTCTCAGGTGGCCGACGGCAGCATATTCGTGGACGAATGCGTGCTTGACAGCGACCTGCCCATGAGTTTCAGCGAGGACTATGTGCCCACCTCGGCCGAGCGCATGCTGCTCTACCGAGAACTGGACTCCCTGCAGAGCGACCGCGAAGTAGAGGAGTTCTGCAAGCACATGCAGGACCGCTTCGGTCCCATACCACCCGAGGGCGAGGAACTCATACGGGTGGTGGCACTGCGCAGGCTGGGATGCCACTTCGGTGCAGAGCGCATCGTGCTCAAGAAAGGACGCATGCGCCTGTACTTCCTGTCTGATACAGAAAGCCCCTTCTTCCGCAGCCATGCCTTCGACCAAATCATATCCTTTGCCACCACCAACGTACACCGCTGCCGTCTGCAGGAGCAAGAGGGGCGGCGCAGCCTGCTCATCTCTGATGTAACCTCGGTGAAAATTGCCGTGGAGTTGCTCACCCAGATAAGCCAGTGTGGCTGACGCAGCACCACGGTCATCAGCCTCCGTTTCCCCGAGGGGCTGCCGCACATGCCCGTCTGAGGCAAGAAAACTTCCAGGCCAAACAGAGGGAGGCATCCGGGAGCGCTCCACCCGCACAGACGGCTCCTCACAGGCAGATGCCGGCAGAATGCCTGTACGCAGGCAAACACAAAAGAAGCACGACAGAAAATCAACAAGACAAGGAAAAATAATTCCGTGAACTGCAACGCCATTCCATCGTAAAGGACTAACTTTGTGGAGAGAACAGACTAAAACTTAAAATCAGGCAAGATGAAAAGAGAACTGACAATGGCAACCTTGGCACTGGCGTGCCTGTCCCTATGGGCAGACCCCGTGGACCGGGAAGCCGCAAGAGAGACCGCGCGCCTCTTCCTCCAGGAGAAGGGAGTGGACATGACCACAAGTGCACCGGCCCACCGCGCGCCTCGCAAGAAGGCGGCAGGGAAGGATGACTCGTACTATTACGTGTTCAATGCCGGCAACGACAAGGGATACGTAATAGTGTCCGGCGATGACCGTACCGAGGAGATACTGGGCTACGTGGACCACGGGACGTACTCCGAGGACGCACTGCCCGAGCACATGAAGTCATGGCTGCAGCGCTACGCCCACCAGATTCAGTATCTCATCGACAACGACATCAAGGGAAGCACTCCCCGGCAGAGAGCCGCCGCAAGGCGCAAGGTGAAGGCCACCAAACATGCAGTGCCCGTACTGATGACCAGCAAGTGGAACCAGGGAGACCCCTACAACTCCAAGTGCCCCGTGTATTACAAGGAAGACGGCACCACCGACCAGCCTGCATCAGGCTGCGTGGCCACGGCAATAGCACAGGTGATGAACTTCTACAAGTACCCCACCCGCACAAAGGCAGAGATTCCCTCCATAACGAACACCTACACGCTGGACAACGGAACCAAGAAGACCGTGACCACCAAGGCCATACGGCGCGCCACCAAGATTGACTGGGACAACATGTCGGACACATACACGGGCAACGAGACACAGGAGCAGAAGGATGCAGTGGGCAACCTGATGTATTACGTGGGGCAAGCCGTGAAGATGGGCTACGGCGCGTCATCGGGAGCCTCTTTTGGGTCAAGTTCCGTTCCGGCCCTGACAGAATACTTCGGCTACGATGAAAGTGCCTATACAGCCGAACGGGCAGACTACACCATCGATGGATGGTTCAACCTGATATACGAGGAGATTGCCTCCGGACATCCCGTGGGATTTGCTGGAGGAACCAGCGGAGGCAGACATGCCTTCGTGCTGGACGGCTTCGATGGCGAGAGGCTGTTCCACGTCAACTGGGGCTGGGGCGGCGGAAGCGACGGATGGTTCCTAATTGAAGTACTCAACCCGGGCGACAACAGCGGCATAGGAGCCAGCACGAGCAGCGATGGATACTGCATGGGGCAGGTTGCACTGATGAACCTGCGCTTGCCCGACGGCGTAAAGTCCGAACCCAGGGCATGCCTCACCATCAACGATGTTACCATCAATGGGACGGCCATCCAAGGCAAATACATCAACTGGACAGGCGCTGCTGGCAGTTTCCACGCAGGCATCGTGTACCAGAAAGAAGACGGCACGCTGGAACCCGTAGGCGGAAAGCATGAGACATTTACGCTGAACCCCAACTACCTGCGCAGTCTGAACTATGACGTGAACGGCCTGCTGCCCGAGGGCACCTGGCGCATATCCCCAGCCAGCAAACTGAGCAGCGCAAAGGTCTGGCGTGCCAAGTACAACATGCGCGACACCTACATCGAGGCCGTGGTGGATGCAGACAGGAATACCACCCTGCGCCTCATGACACCCGAACTGGACATCAAACTGGACACGATAAAGTGCATAGGGACGGGAGAGGTAGACTCACAACAGGAAATCCAAATTACCTTCACCAACCAAGGCGACGAGTATCTCAAAGAACTCCACCTCTTTGCCAGCACCTCCGACGTGAAGGTGGATACCAAGAGCAGAACCCTGGTGGCACTGAAAAAGGGCGAGACAAAAACCTTCAGTTTCTTCTATACGCCTACCGAAGCAGGGGAGTACAACCTGTGGATATGCTCGGAAAGCAATGGAGAAGGCGAGGTCGGCACCGGAAAGATGACTTTCGTTGATGCCGGGCAGGGCATCAAGCCCAGCCTCTCTGTGGTCTCGTTCAGTTTCAAGAACGCAGTGAACGGAACCGTGTACGGGCAGAGGCTCACAGGAGCCGTGGCCATCCGCAACAAGGACAGCAAGCCATTCTCAGGCAAGATAAGGGTCTGGATGTGGAGGCAGCCGGGAGGATCAGGCACGGCGTGGAGTTCTTCATCAAGCAACTCATTCGTGGAGATTGAGCCCGCACGCACGGCACAGGTAAGCTTCGACTTCCCCAACCTGGAATACGGAACAAAGTACTACCTCGTCATACAGACGCAGGGAAAGGACATAGAGAACGGAGGACTGTGGACGCACGGATGGATACCACAGCCCGGCATCGTCATGTGGAAGGGCGACGGGAGCGTCACCGCGGCAGCCACGA
>JAHZGX010000010.1 GCA_019420585.1 Prevotellaceae bacterium | reverse complement strand
TGCAGGATGTTTGATATAGATTTCATGTTTCTTTTCCTATTGCTTGTATTTGTACTTCAGAAAGGCAGCCCTGTATCTCCACAGCACGGTGCAGGGCAGCAGGATAAAGGCAATCAGAGCCACTACAGATTTCCATACGTAGAGAACAGGGTAGCCGTCCAAGGCCTGGTTGACATATATAAGATAGTAGTGCCTGAGTGGAAAGAGCCACGAGAGGCCTTGCAGAAAACTGCTCATGCCGGAGACGGGAAAGGTAAATCCTGCCAGCGAGAATGATAGAATGCCCCATAGCGAGCACAGGCACATGGACAGGCGCATCTGTCCGATGAATGCCCCGAAGAGGAATACCCCGAACGCTTGTGCCGCCAGTACAGTGACCACGCCGAGCAGCATCATTGTGCCGATACCTGAATTACAGGGAAACATCAGGAATTTGTAGAAGTAGACATCATAGAAGGCAAACATGAGTGAGAAAAGCAGTGTCTGTGGCAAGAGTTTTCCTGCAAGAGCCACGGTGGGGGAATACCCGCTCAGGGTGTATAGTTCACGCTGTGTGTTGCGTTTCCATTCCAGGCCGATGGTATAGGTGGTGGAAAGCATGATGAGCAATATCAATATGCCCGGCAGGATGATGTTGTTCAGATAGACTGAATAGTCGAGATAGGGATTGTTCAGCGGATGTGTCTCGATAACAATGGCTTGCAGGATTCCCATCGCCTGCTGTTCGGTAAGTCCTTTCCCGTAAAGGTTCTCACGGGTAAGGGCAAGGCCGGACAGTTCGCAGGCATAGCGCAGGTCTTTCATCAGCAAGGTACTGGGCACGAAATAGGTCTCATTGGTGTAGAATGAGAGTCGTGGTTGTCGGTTGGCTATGGCATCCTCGGTCAGCCCTTGGGGAATGTAGAAGAATTCGTATATCTCTCCCCGCTGCATGGCATGGCGTGCTTCTGTAAATGGTGGATAACGTGTTACAAGGTCAGTTTCCTCCATTGAGCCAAGTATACGGGTGACAATGTGCGTGACGTGCGTATCGTCTTCGTCCACCAGTCCTGCGGGCAGTTTTGTGGGCAGTCCATCGGACATCAGTGTGGTAAAGAATACAATGCACAGCACCGGAGCCACAATCATGGTAAAGAGGAAAAGCGGACGGTGTGCGAACATGCGCAGTTCACGGCGGAAGATGGTTATGAGCCTGCTGCAAATGGTATTCATGCATTATTCATATAAGATATACAAACTACTTTTCAATTATTGCCGACATGCCGCTGCGCACTCCTTCCGTCTCTGCCGGGTTCATGGGGCGTGCCTGCACCTCAAATGTTTTCAGGTCGAATCCGTCAAGAGCCTTTGTGGCTTTCCATACGGCGAACGAGCCTACATCTTTTATTTTGGTGATGCGCACTGGCACACGTTTGTCAAGGGCTGGCAGATAAACTAGGGTCTCAGTGCCGACTTTCAGACCGGGAAGCAAATCTTCGCGGATATTGAATGTGAACCATACATCGTCTGTGCAGGAGATGTTCATTATTGGTGCACCTGTACCAACCAGTTCTCCTATCTCGGGAAATATCTCTGTCACTTCTCCGTCAGCCATGGCCAGCAATACGGTTTCATTTATGTATGATGTTATTTCGTTGATGGCACCCTGTGCTCGTTCCACCTGTGCACCTGCAGCGGTCTTGTCCTCATGACGTGCTCCGTTGCAAGCCATGTCATATTGTGCATGAGCGGCTTTTTCGGTTGCAGCCATGGCATCGTAGTTTGCTTTGGCTTCATCCCGTTTTTGCTCTGCCATCACACCTTGTTCAAAGAGCCGGTTGATGCGGTTGTAAGTTTTTTCGGCCACGTCCATGCCGGCTCGGGCTTTTTGCCATATCTCATAGGCCTGTTGCACTTGCTCTCGGCGTGTGCCGTTCTGTGTTTTCTGTTCTTGTGCCCGTGCTGCCGTGTAGGCTGCTTCTGCCTGCGACAGTTTGGCGCAGATGTCGGGGGCTTCAAGAATGACGAGTGTATCGCCCCGATGCACATGGGCGCCTTCCTGTACCCGGAATTCAAGCACTCGGGCAGGGACTTTGCTGGAGAGTCGGTAATCTGTGGTTTCGGCTTGCCCTTGCAGAACATCTTGATGTTCGGGCATGTTGAGCCCGGCAATGGTTACTATGGCGATGATGCCTGTCAGCACAAGGGCTGTGGCAAGAGTGATGGTGAAGTTCTTATTCTGTTTCATGATTCTGTGCTATTTGATGTTTTCTTATTTTATTTTATGTGAAGGGTTCCTGTTGATTTAAGCAGATACAGGTTTGCGAGTCTCAAGTCTATTTGCGATGACACATGCTCGGAATGGCTCTTAAGCCATGCTGTCTGTGCCTCCAGTACATTACTCACGGGAATCACACCTTCCTGCAAGCCTAGTGTGGCATATCGCAGGTTCTCATCTGCTTCTTCGCAACTTTGTCGGGCGGCCTGCAGACGTTCTGTCGCTTCCAGCACCTTCTTCTTGTTTTGGCTTACCTGCAGTTCCACTTTCTCGCGTGTTTCTTCCCACTTGAATCTGGCTGCGTCAACTTCTGCCTGGGCTGCTTTTACTTTATAGACACGCTCTCCAAATGTGACCAAAGGGACATTTGCCATGATGCCCACATTCCACATGCCTTTCATCTTCCGCTCAAAACTGTTGAATACGGATGGATTGCTTGCCAGATAGCCGCCTGTCAGTGCAATGGTGGGCATGAATTCAGCACGTGCCAGACGTACCTTTTCCTTATGTATATTGGCAGAAAGGGAAAGCATGTTCAGTTCCGGACGCAGGAATAAGGCATCCTGAATGTCTGCCGTGGCCGGTGCTGTGTCATCTGAGAGCGTTTGCCCGTTATCCTCATCACTGAGCCTTATGGCTGTGTTTGTCTCCAGTCCGCAGATTTGGCAGAGAAGCATGCGTGAGAGGGCAAGTCCGTTGTCCACTTGTATCAGTGCTACCTGTGCTTCGTTCACTTTCACCTTTACACTTAGTCCGTCTGCTTTCGTGGCAAAGCCCTCGTCAATCATCTGCTGCACGTCGTTGTCCAGTTTTTGCACTAACTCCAGGTAACTTTCAGCAAGTTGCTTCTTGCTTTGCAGGGAGACTATCTGCCAATAGGCTTCATCCACTTCAACGATGACTTCCTGCAGGGTCAGGTCGCGTTGTCTTGCTGCCAGTTGTTCTGCATAACGGGTGATATGGTTATATGCGGCTATTTTCCCACCCATATAGACAGGCTGGGTCAGCATCACGCCTGCGGCTCCCATGTTGCGGGTATCGGTATGCAGGGCATTTACCAGCGATTCACCTGCGCCATTCAGCATGCTTGACATTCCTTGCAGAGAAGGTGCCAATGCGGTGATGTTGGATCCCAGGTGCTCCAGTTTTTCCTTTTGCTCATCACTGAGCAGGGAGATTTCCCTGGAGGTGTGCATGTAGGCTCCTGTGGCAGAGATGCGTGGCAGATACTTGGTAAAGGCAGCCTTACGTTCATAATAGGCGGCCTGCTGCTTGCTGTCTGCAATGTGGAGTTCCTTGTTGTTGCTCATGGCCAAGGCACGACAACTGTCGAGTGATAAGACCATCTCCGTTTTCTGTGCACCGGCTTGCCCGGTAAGGAATAGGGCGATGGCTGTAACAACCAGTCTGTTCATTATCTATAGTGTTAAATTCGAGGTGCAAAATTCGACATTATAGACGAGGTGGGAAAGGCGTGATTTAAGGAGGTATTGGTCAAATTGAAGGATTGGAGTGGTGAAACCCTTGCTGTAGGCAGGAAATGTTTCGTTTTCTGTTCCGTATTCTCTATCTTTGTGCTGTTTTGAAAATGAAAATGTCATGATGGAATTACATACCATTACCATTGAGCAACTTTGGAAACGAAGTTCGCGCTCCGTTTATTGCTACCGTAATCGCCTTATTGTCACAGACCGCATAGAGGATGCGGAATGGCTTAAGTTGCCTTGCCGCATGGATGCCATTACAATATTGATATGTATAGGTGGCGAGGTGGATTGCAGCATAAACCTGAAACATTACCATATCAGCAGCGACATGGTCTTGGTGAATTTCCCGGATGACATCATACAGATACATAGCGTGAAGGCATTGGAGGCATATGCTGTACTTATTTCATCAGATTTCTTAAATGAACTGGAAATAGACTTTAAGCAGCGTTCTGATTTCTATCTTGACATCCGGCAGAACGCTGTCAGCCTTCTTCCTCATGCGGAAATTGCCACCCTGAAGCCTTATTACTCTCTGCTGAGCAGCAATATCGGGATGATGCGTATGGAGACTCCGGAAGTAATCAGGGGGCTGGTACAGGCATTTTCCTATTCCGTCATCTCCATGACACGTCTTTACCGGCAGCAGGAAGAGGGGAACGAAGCAGTAAGACTGGATCGCAACAAGCAGTTGTTCAACAAATTCTTGGCACTGGTCAAGTTGCACCATACTTGTGCGAGAGGGGTAAAGTTCTATGCAGACAAACTTTGCCTTACGCCTAACTATCTGTCCGGCATCATAAAGGAATATACAGGCAAGACGGCATCAGAGTGGGTAAACGAGTATGTCATCCTGGAGGCTAAGATTATGCTGAAAAACTCCGACCTCAGCATTTCGCAAATATCATATCAGTTGAATTTTCCCTCGCAATCGTCTTTTGGCAAGTATTTCAAGCAGCAGACCGGGGTGGGACCGAAGGCTTACCGAAGAGGCGATTAGCGTGCTGAGGGCTTTTCTGTTTCTTTTTCCCGATTCGGAGAATAAAATCCCCAGTCCTTTTGGTGTAAAGAGACTGGGGATGACTTTAACCCAAATCGGTCTAATGGCCGATTTGGGTTAAACGGCATATAGCAACTTGATATATTCTTTTCCGTCTTTTGGCTCTGATGTCATTTCCAGGTTGATTACTTACGCAATAAGGGGGGCAAACCTCCTCCTGCCATTGGCCTGCTTGTCCCCTTGTTGCGTTTACTCAGCCTCGTTGTCAACAGGAATTTCGTCAGTAGCCGGAGCCTTGTCAATGAGTTCCAGGAATTGATCCAACTTGGGCGTGATGATGATTTGTGTACGGCGGTTCTTGGCACGCCCCTCTTCGGTGTCGTTGTCAGCCACGGTATTGTACTCGCCTCGGCCGGCTGCAGATAGGCGGCTGGGATTTACACCGTATTTGTTCTGCAATTCCTGTACCACACTGCTGGCACGCAGGGCGGAAAGATCCCAGTTGTTACGTATGTTGGTACGCTTGATGGGAACGTTGTCGGTGTTGCCCTCCACCAGCACCTCGTAGTCATCATAGTCGGTGATAATCTTGGCAATCTTTGACAATGTCTCTCCGGCCTTGGGGCTGATTTCGTACGAACCGCTCTTGTAAAGCATGTTGTCGTTCAGCGAGATGTATACCACGCCTTTCAGCACCTGGATGTCCACATCCTTCAACTCCTCGCGTGAGAGACTGCGGGTGAGGTTGTTGGTGAGGGCAACGTTGAGCGAGTCGCTCTTGCTCTTGGCTTCCACCAACTGCTGGATGTACTTGTTGCTGGAATTGATTTCGTCCACAAGTTTGCTGATGTTGGCACCACCCTGATAGATGCTCTGGTCCAAGGTCTTCTGCATTACTGCCATGGCCTCGCTCTTCTCGCGCAACTGGGCATTCTTGTCGTCCAACTGTTCCTGCAACTTCTCAGCCTTGGTCTTCCACTCGGTCAGTTGCATCTGCGCTTTCATGTATTCCTTGCCTAATGAACTGTTCTTGTCTTGGCACTCGTCCAGTCTCTGTTGTGCTGCAACCAGATCCTTCTTGCTAGCACAACTGCCCATCACCAACAAGGCAACGGCAGCCATCATCATGTACTTGATAGTTTTCATAGCCTTTAATCTTTAGCATATTATAGGCGCAAAGGTATGAAAAAGAATCAGAGCGCCCATTCAATATACATTATTTAACCCCAATTGGTCGTCAGGACAAAGTTCCTTTGGATAAGCAAGGGAAACGCGGGAGTGAAAACAGGCTGGGCAATTAACGTCTACGATTATGATTTCCCCTTTTCTCGTACATCTTCACCCAGTCGATTTCCATTTCCACAGGCAGGTCTTCGGGGAACACTTTCCCCACCCAGTTCCCGCCTAGTTGCATGTCTATCAGCAGATAGAAGGGGGTGCCGAAGGGGTATTGGCCAGGCTTGTCGGCCTGGATGCGTGGATAAGAGAAAGTCTTCTCTCCGTTGATGGAGAATATCAGACTGTCGGGCAGGATTTCCACGGCGTAAGTGTTGAACTTGCCGGGCTTGATGCGTCCTGTGGCTCCGTGGGGCGGATTGCTGCCTTGTTTCAGCGTGTAAGTGTAGTGAGAATGTACCGTCTGGTAGGCTATGCTGTCGTGGTTGAGGTGTTCCATGATGTCTATTTCCCCTCCGTCTGGCCATTTCTCCTTTTCCGGCAGCATCCAAAAGGCAGGCCAGGCTCCGCGGGCACAGCCCAGCCTGGCGCGTATCTTCACCTTGCCATACCTTATGTTCCTCTTGCCTTTGGTGTACAGGCCGCCGGTCACCACACTGGCAGTATCCTGTTTGTCCTGGAACAGAAAACTGCCGTCGTTCTTCATGCCCCGCAAGATGAGTTTGCCTTTCCTCGCGTCGTAGAGTCTTGCATCACTGGACATGTGCCGGTTCCAGTCAGATGTGCCACGGTCTATCTTGCTCCAGGAACTGGCGGAGGGAGCCTTCCCTCGGAAATTCTCTTTCCATACGAGGTGGTATCCCTGGTTCCTGCCAGCCCCGTGCCTATGAGCAGACAGGCCGGTTTGCGGCAGAAGCAGCGCTGCCAGGCAGAGAAGGGCATGTGTAATCTTCATTGTCGGTCGGTTTGGTGGGCCGTGGTACACGCATGGTGTGCCGTAGCCCGGTTCTGTGTCACAAAGTTATGCAAAACTGCCGGAAGGCTTCGCCTTGTCGGGAAGAAAAAGGGCAATGTGGGGTAATCCTGTATTGCTACCTTCTGGTTCTTGTCCTGCTTCAACTGATATTGAATCATTGTGCTTGATTGGTGTTGTGGTTGTACTTCATGTTTGCCCTCTCTCTCGTCTCCTTGGCCTCCCGGACAGGCTGTGGCGGCGTGCCAACGGGCTTTTGGACACGGCGCAAAGGTACGGCGGCGGTGGAGCGGCAATCGTGAATTAAATGGAATTAGATGGA
>JAHZGX010000001.1 GCA_019420585.1 Prevotellaceae bacterium | reverse complement strand
ACGGGACTCGAACCCGCGACCCTCGGCTTGGGAAGCCAATGCTCTACCAACTGAGCCACTATCGCATTATTGTCACTGCAAAGATACGCCTTTTATTTGAATGGGTGTCATGTTTGACATGATTTTTATGCATCGGTGATGGTTTGTGTTGGGTGTAGTACTGTCGGCGCAGGCCTGATGGCAGTCACCGTCAATGCATTTCCAGACACCTGAAACGATATTTCCAGGGCGGAAAAGGGCATCGTGTAAATACGTTCCGGGTCATTGTGGTAGTGCGGGCGCGGATCAGAGGCCAGTATGGCACGCAGACTTTCGCGCTTCTCCTCGGGGATGAGGTTCTCCAATGAAACGGGAATCTCCACATGCAGAGGCCTGATTTGCTCGTTCTGTTCCTGTGCGAAGCCGCCTGTGGCATCGGGGTGGCAGTCCACATAGGGCAAATAAGGCTTGATGTCGAGGATGGGGGTGCCGCTCATCAGGTCGGCTCCCTCCACCTCAATGACGGGACCTTGAGGGGTGTGCAGGCTGATGGAGTGTATGCGCACGCAGGAAAGTCCGATGTGGTTGGGGCGGAAAGGGCTGCGTGTGGCCCACACTCCCATCCTGCGATTGCCTCCCAGACGCGGAGGGCGTACGGTGGGATGCCATCCCTTACCGTCATGTGCCTGGCTGAAGTCCCACAGCAGCCAGATATGCGAATACCCCTCCAGTCCGCGCAGTGCCTCGGCATGACGGTACTCCGGAGTGAAGATGATGCGCGAGACCAATCCCTTGACCAGTCCGCTTTGGCGCGGGATGCCGAATTTCGTGGGGAAATCTGTCTCAATGTGTGCAATGATGTCCATGGGCAATGTATGTCTGTATGATGGTCATGCTGCCGGCCGCCGACTGCTGTGAAGAAAGCGCAGCATGTAAAGTACGCCTGCCGTGGTGAGCCCGAAGGGGAATGCCCACCACACACCCTGTATGCCCCAGCCGAAGGTGAAGCTGAACACATAGCCCAGAGGCAGCGACACCAGGAAATAGGCCACGAAGGCAATCCACACCATGGGCTTCACATCGGCCATGCCCCGGAGGGCATTGGCAAAAATGCACTGCATGGCATCACTGTACTGGTACACGCAGAGAGGGATGACCATGGATGCCACCATAAGCGACACCTCTGCATTGCCGGTGAACCATGCGCCCACATGATGGCGGAGCAGGAGGATGGGCAAGACCAGCAGCGTGCCCATGAGCCAAGTGAGATGCAGTCCGGCAAAAGCCACATGGCGCGACTCATCTATGCGTCCCTTGCCCCGGAAATAACTGACCTCTATGGCCACCGAGGCGGCCATGCCGTAAAAGAGCATGAAGCAAAGCTGACTGACGGTAATCACCACTTGGTGGGCGGCCAGTTCTGTGGCTCCCAGCCATCCCACGTAGAACGCACTCAGACTGAACGAGGCACTCTCCATGCCCAGTTGCAGCATGACAGGAAGTCCCAGGCGGGCGAGTTCGTGCAGTGAAGCATGCTCCAGCGCAGATTGGTCATGGCAGGCACGGTGCCCGGCATACTTCCTGCTGCAGCGGAATACCAGCAACATGGCCACCCACATGGCCGTGCGGCTTGCCAGGGTGGAGATGCCTGCTCCCAGCAGTCCCATGCCGGGAAATGGCCCCACACCATAGATGAGCAGCCAGTTGCCCAGGATGTTCATCACATTGCCGCCCAACAATACCCACATGGGCAGCCGGGTGTCCTGCAGTCCGTCGGCAAACTGCTTGAAGGCATTGAACAGCATCTGGGGCAGGATGCTTACGGTGAGCACCAACAGATAGGGACGCATGAGCGGAACCAGCCGGCCAGGCAGTCCCACATGGTCCATGCACAGGAACAGTACAGCCATGGCCGCCATCAGGAGAGCCGCCATCAGAGCATTGGCAGCAAGGCTGTTTTTCAGCTTGCCGCCTGCCAGGTGGCCGTTGCCCTGCCCCAGCAGTGCCCCCACAACAGGGGTGAGACCGTAAGAGAATCCCATCCCGGCTATGAGCACCATGCCTATAATGTTGTTTACGAATCCGGCAGCAGACAGTTCGTCTGTGCCGTAATGGCCTATCATCAGCGTATCGGCAAAACCCATTATGATGGTGCCCAGTTGGCCCACCATAATGGGTATGCCCAGTGATAACAGTTTTGGATAATGCTTGCAGTATTTCCCTGTCATGTCCATAGTGTCAGTTGGCAAATGTCAGATGATCTCCATCGGCATCCACCTTGATGATGCGCTCCCTGTCGAGTGTGCCGGCCAGGAGGGTCTTGCTCAGGTCATTGAGCAGCATCCTCTGTATGGCTCTCTTCACAGGACGTGCACCGAAGTCTGGGTCGTAGCCTTC
Organism: Prevotellaceae bacterium; assembly: GCA_019420585.1. GTDB lineage: Bacteria > Bacteroidota > Bacteroidia > Bacteroidales > Bacteroidaceae > Physcousia. The sequence goes on along the minus strand of JAHZGX010000001.1, from coordinate 87,788 downwards.
ATCGGCCAGCAGGTCAATGGCCTTGCCGGTCAGTTCCAGCCTCACGCCGTTGCGTGCCAGCATCTGTGTTACGCCATCTATCTGCAGTCGCACCACTTGCCGTATTTCGTCCAGCGTGAGCGGCTTGAACACGATGGTCTCGTCAATGCGGTTCAGGAATTCCGGGCGTATGGTCTTCTTCAGCAGTGCCAGTACCTGCCTTCGAGCCTCCTCATCGTCCTTGGTGCCCTGTATGATCTGACTGCCCAGGTTGCTGGTCATGATGATGATGGTATTCTTGAAGTTGACCGTCCGCCCCTTCGAGTCGGTCAGCCGCCCGTCGTCCAGCACCTGCAGCAGGATGTTGAACACATCGGGGTGAGCCTTCTCAATCTCATCAAAGAGCACCACTTGATAAGGTTTCCTGCGCACCGCCTCGGTGAGCTGTCCGCCCTCGTCATAGCCCACGTATCCCGGAGGCGCACCGATGAGGCGTGACACACTGAACTTCTCCTGATACTCGCTCATGTCTATCCTCGTCATCATCTGCTCGTCATCGAACAGATAGTCGGCCAGTGCCTTGGCAAGTTCGGTCTTGCCCACTCCTGTGGTACCAAGGAATATGAAACTGCCGATGGGCCTGCGGGGATCCTGCAGTCCGGCTCTGCTGCGCCGCACGGCATCGCTCACAGCCTGTATGGCCTCGTCCTGTCCTATGACACGTCTGTGCAGTTCCTCTTCCAGGTGCAGCAGTTTCTCACGCTCGCTCTGCATCATGCGGCTCACAGGTATGCCTGTCCAGCGGCTCACCACATCGGCTATGTCATCGGCGGTTACTTCTTCCTTCACCATGGCTTCGGTTCCCTGTGCCTGATGCAGTTCGTCCTGTATGCTCTTGATGTCCTGCTCCAGTTGCTGCAGTTTGCCATACCTGATTTCCGCCACTCGTCCGTAGTTTCCCTCACGCTCAGCCTTCTCTGCCTCGAAGCGCAGTTGCTCCATCTCCTGCTTGTCCTGCTGTATGCGGTTGACCAGGTCTCTCTCACCTTCCCACTTGCTGCGGAAAGTCTTTTCCTGTTCCTGCAGGTCGGCAATTTCCTTGTTGAGTGACTGCAGTTTCTCCGAGTCTCCCTCGCGTCTGATGGCTTCCCGCTCAATCTCCAGTTGCTTGAGCCTGCGGGTCAGTTCGTCCAGTTCCTCGGGCAATGAGTCACGCTCCATGCGGAGTTTTGCAGCAGCCTCGTCCATCAGGTCTATGGCCTTGTCGGGCAGGAATCGGTCGGTGATATACCGGGCAGAGAGTTCCACGGCGGCAATGATGGCATCATCCTGTATGCGCACGTGGTGGTGATTCTCATACCTCTCCTTCAGTCCTCTCAGTATGCTCACGGCAGCCGCAGTGTCGGGCTCGTCCACCATCACGGTCTGGAAGCGTCGCTCCAGAGCCTTGTCCTTTTCAAAGTATTTCTGATACTCGTCAAGAGTGGTGGCGCCAATGCTTCTCAGTTCGCCCCTTGCCAGTGCCGGTTTCAGTATGTTGGCAGCATCCATGGCTCCCTCGCCCTTGCCTGCCCCCACCAGGGTGTGTATCTCATCAATGAACAGGATAATCCGTCCTTCGCTCTTGGTCACCTCGTTGACCACGCTCTTCAGCCTTTCCTCGAACTCACCCTTGTACTTGGCACCGGCCACCAGCGCGCCCATGTCCAGACTGTAGAGTTGCTTGTCCTTGAGGTTCTCGGGCACATCGCCTCGCAGTATCCTGTGTGCCAGTCCTTCCACAATGGCCGTCTTGCCGGTGCCCGGCTCACCTATCAGGATGGGATTGTTCTTGGTTCTCCTCGACAGAATCTGCAGTACCCTCCTTATCTCATCGTCCCGACCAATCACGGGATCCAGTTTTCCGGCCCGAGCCTCATCCACCAGGTTGCGTGCATACTTGCCCAGGCTCTGGTAAGTGTCCTCGCTTGACTGGCTGGTGACCTTCTGCCCGCCACGCAGTTCACTTATGGCGCGCTTCAGTTCGTCCTTGGTGAGCCCCATGTCCTTGAGCATCTTGCCGGCTGTGCAGTCCACCTCCACGATGGCCATGAGCAGATGCTCCACCGACACGTATTCATCTCCGGCCTGCTGTGCCAGTTGCTCAGCCTGCCTCAGCACCTGGGCTGCCTGTCTGCCCAGATAGGGTTCTCCTCCCTGTACCTTGGGCAGACTGCCTATCTGTGCATCCACTGCTTGCTGTACGGTGGCAGGGTTCATGCCCAGTTTGCGGAAAATGAATCCTGTGACCTCTCCGGCCACCTGCATCACTCCACACAGCAGGTGCTCGGGCTCTATGGTCTGCTGTCCTTGGCGCTCCACGCGCTTCAGGGCTTCCTGCACGGCCTCCTGAGCCTTGATGGTGTATTGGTTCATGTTCATGTCTTGTCTCCTTTCTCTTTTACAGGTTTCTGCCTATATGGATGCAAGATGTGTGCAAGTGTTTATGAATGAGACATTTTGTCCTCTCTATGGACATTATGGCATGGTAAAGTCCTTTCTGCTCCTGCACATCGTGGCAGTGATGCCATGCCATCTAGTTCTCCGGCGGGCAGAAAGGGCTTCATAATAGTGTATACCTTATATATATTACGCGTGCGCGCGAAGGAATAAGGTTTATATGATTGTCATGCGCTCCAGGGCAATGGCAATCTCCTGTGCCACTCTGGTTACGTAAGGCACCGTGATGTGGCAGTCCTGCCTGTCCTCCACCAGCCTGCGGGCTTCCTCAAACTCCCACCAAAGCCTGTGATGTTCTTCCTGAAGGCGTATGCGCTCGGGCTCTGCATCCGGCCGGTGCACTGTAAACTCACGCATGATACTTACTGAGCCGGGAATATCTATCCATCCCTTCTCACATTGTATGCAACCATGACTCAGCCCGTCAGAGTCTTTCGAGGCCGACAGAGCAGCCACGCTGCCGGGATAATGGCAGGTGAGTATACCGCTGAGGTCTATGCCATTGAAACCACGGTTAGGCGTATAAGCCACGGTTCGGGGTGGGCCAAACAATCCAATGCAGAAGCAGAGATTGTACACGTTAAGGTCCATCAGGCTTCCTCCTGCCATTTGCGGGTCAAACACAGGAGTCACCTCGCCCTGCAAGTAGCGGTCGTAGCGTGAACTGCGCTGAGCATAGTGGGCAGTTACCATGCGCGGAGTGCCCAGCGTGGGCACCACCTCCTGCAATTTGCGAAAGAGCGGATTGTAAAGCAGACTGAAAGCAGGCAGACAATATACACAACGCTGCTGTGAACAGTCAATCAACTGTTCCATTTCCACGCGCGTGACAGTAATGGGCTTCTCCACCAACACGTTATGGCCGGCCTGCATGGCTTGGAGCGCATATTCATGGTGCACATGGTTGGCATTGGCAATGTATACATAGTCTGCCTCCGCCTCCTGCAGCATACGCCCGTAGTCAGTATACACGAAACCGGTAGGTGCGTAAGCCATGCACAGGTCAATGGCATGTTCCACACTCTGCTCGCGGGCGTAGATGCCCGTCACCTCTATCTGTCCGGCAAACTCGCGGTTCAGCATCTCCAACACCTCTCCCACAATCTTGCCTGTTCCTGCAATGCTTATTTTCATCAGTACTTGTTCTTTTTTTTGTTCCGTCAAAACCTATCATGTGGCACGCCACACCTGTGTTCTAACGGGGCAAAGATAAGGCTTTTCCGCCACATATACTGCCGTAAAAGGCATTTCCGTCAGTGCTGATTTCCCCTTCCCGGACGCAACTTTTCACATTAAGGCGTTTATGTTTAATCCCGGATGCGCGGGAGAGGGGCCGAAGGACAGGGAAAACAGGATAAAAAATAATGCTAACCAATTAACTCAGGAAAGGTTATGAACAGACAAGGAGAGAGAAGGAAGGACTACGGGTCTCCCCGCACCAGGATGGTGCAGGTGGAGACGGAAGGGAACCTGTGCGGGTCAATCAATCTTGACAAGCCCGACAAAGAAGGTGTCAAAATTTCAGGTCAGAGCGTAGACGCTGATACCAGCAATGATTTCCTCAGCACAGGTGATGGTGCATGGGGTGAAATAAAATAGGGACAAATCAAACATCTAAGAAAACATAATATAGACATGAACGTGAAATGTAAGTGGGCTCTTGCCCTCGCACCCCTTTTCCTGACAGGGTGCAATGACAAGTTCGCGGAACTGGATCGGCACGTTGCCTCGAGCGGCGACGAGGTTCAGTTTGCCCTTTCAAAGGGGCCTGCCACGCGCACGATGTATCAGGACGAATGGGACATACTGGGTGAAGAAACAACTCAGCAGATCTATTGGGGCAATTACGTGGATGGCGAGCAGGAATACATCAACATCTATTGCCCCGAGGCTGCGGCAGGACGCGGCTTTGCTAAGTATGAGATAAAAGAATCCTATAACCAGAATGTTGCCAGCACCGTGGTAAAGGTGGGTGATGCCGGCGTGCAGTGGGGAGCCAAGGGTATCCACCACTTCTATGCCTTCTATCCTGCCGATAGGGCCGGGGAATCTCTCATTGACGGTAAAAGCACCATCCTAGCCTCCGTTGATGCCGTGCAGGATCCCGTGAAGTACAAGTACAAGTCAGCGAAAGCGAGTGACGGACTGGCAGACATAACCAGTTTCAACGACTATGCAAACAAGGAATACGATGGTAAAAACAACAAGGTCAACGAAGAAATTGCCAAGCGCATCTACGGTCTGCCCGACATGAATGCGGCCGTCATGGTGGCGCGCCAGGAGATGACGGAGGACCGGTTTGGAAGTGATGTGCCCCTGGACTTCAAGGTTCTTGCCGACGTGCTTGACCTCACGTTCAACGGGCCAATTACCCCCAACACGCTTGGCGGCAATGCAGCCAAGATACAACGGCAGTTCATCAGGATACAGTCCGTGACCATCGATGCGGTCACTGTTCCCGAAGGTGCAAATGGAAAAAATCCAGAGAGCTATGAGATAGACCCCAGCATATCCCTTTCCGGCAGTTTCAAACTGGACATGGCGGAAGAAGACGGGACGAGGGTGGTGCCGGAGGTGACAGAAGGCAAGCCTACCGTCAGCATGACGACATCCCAGAACGGAGAATACCCCATACTGTTTGTGCGTGGAGCCACCCAGGACAGCCATCCTGTTGACAAGTTGGACCAACTGCGCCTCCGCGCCTTCCTCATCCCCGGTCAGATTACCAAGGATAACATGAAACAACTGCGTGTGCACATTGAGACGGACTGCGGGGATTTCTACCAGATGCTCGCTACTCCCGACAACTTTGTCACCGGCAGCATACACCCCGTGAAGTTCGGTTACTTCTATTCGCGGGAGGAAGAGTTCGACCTCAAAGCGTGGATTGGCCAGTTGGATCCCAACATCTACCTCTCCGAGGTCTCCATACCGGGAGCATGGCACGCATCAAACACCAACTATCAGGGTAGCGTGTCTTTTCAAAATCTGTACGATGCAGGAGTCCGCGCCTTTGAGGTGCACACGATAAACGGAACCATCCCGTACACCGACCACAACTTTACGACGCAATTGACCAGCAGCAATGTCAGCAACATGGAGTTTCATGGCACCCATCTCGATGAAAAAGAAGGTGACGGCACCATTTCGACCAATGTGGCAGGCGGAACCCCCAGCATTGATGGGACGAATATTACCCTTGACAACGCGACGGTGACTCAGACCAGAACCGTGAAGACATACAACCAGTTGCCTAAGCTGGCCCTGCGGCTGTACCGTACGAGAAACGTAACATCAAGCACCTCAAATCCTACTGAATCCCTGTCAGACGCACTGAAGTCCCTTGCAAATGTGATGTCACCTACCGGCTTCATGTTTTTCGAGTTCGGCTATGACAATGGTGGTCACACAAGAGATGTCAGCGTTCCTGTCAAGACCGTGACGGTAACTCAACGGCGGCAGAAGACAGGAGTCAGTTTGAACGGAACAGGAGCAAGTGTTGCTAATGCCGTTTGGAATACAGCGGTCGTATTCTCTGATTCCGACCCCTGGGAAACCATAGAGACACCTACTTATGGCAGCACAACCCTTTTGACCAGCCACCAGGCCTGGTGCATCGCCATGAATTCCTGCCTGAGACGCCTGGATGACAAAGTATACAAAGAGGAAATCACGGCCGAGACAACCATCGGCGATGTCCAGGGGAAGGTCATCTTCAAGGTCAACACCAACGAAGCGGGCAATGAAGGCTCAATGACCACAGGCATAGGATGGGAGGAAAGGAGCCCCGCATTGTTCTCCCGGTGGATAGACGGTTCTAAAAGTGCTCCCCTTACCATCAATCTTCAGTGGGGAGGCGCGGTTGCACCCTATGATAATGGAGATACAGGCACACCTAATTCAGCGCTCCGCTGGTGTTTTACAGAACTGGATAATATTACGGGATATGGAAGTTCGCTCTCTGAACGACAGGGTGCCATCGACAAGATGAACGATGAGGCTGCCAAGAACTATGCCGGCGGCCTGCACCGTACGTTCTATGAGACCATGATTGGTGGTTATACAGGTGGGGCAAATACGGCTACAGAATCCACTTGCCTAAATGTCGCCGGAAATCTGAACCCCTACGTCGTGACCCGCCTTTCCAACCCCACCCGCCAGCAGGTTCCCCTGGGTCTGGTGTTCATGAACTACGCGATTGCACCTGACGGGCAGGAGGAGACCTACAAGTCGTCGGAACTCATCCGCGCAGTCGTCAACAACAACAAGGCGTTTCACCTCCACCGCAGGGATGCCGATTCTGCTCCCGAAGTCCAGAAACACGTGAACTCCCACTTCACGAACAACTCCCAGAATCCGCTGAAATAGGCGGAGTGAATCCCCCAACCGCATGAGGGTATGCCAGAAAAGGCATACCCTCATGTAATATTAAACAAAATATAGGCCTGACATGCAAGGAACCAGGCCAGAATATGTGTATATAATGAATGTAATTCAGAGCCGACATGGGCAGACAGCCTCCGGAACCACGCCCTTCCCCCATGGAAGGGTGTCCCTTTCGACTGACAACCTGCTATCCTGACACCATTTTTTTACATAAACCAAACATAATGAACAAAAACATCTACGTCATCGCCTGTGCTCTTGCGCTTGCAACTGTCTCGTGCGAGAACACGGTACCGGCCGTGACGAATCCGGAAGCAGAGACTGTAATCATCGCCAACATTGGAGGGGAAGCAGGGGTGTCCTCACGCACCGCCATCGACCCCACGGACTACTTCGGCGGCCACGTGGGCATCCTGTGGACGCCGGATGATGCCATCGGCGTGTTCGGCGGCACGGTCGTCAACGCCCGCTTCACGTGTGATGCCACCCGGCCCGCTGGGCGCGCCTCCTTCTCAGGCAACTGCGCCGGGCCTGAATATGCCTATTACCCCTACAGCACCGCCAACGACGGTGCCGACCCCAAGACCCTGGCCGGACAGCTGCCCGCCCGGCAGTCCTATGACTCAGCGACGGGAAGCCTCACGGGCGACTGGAAGTATGGCCGCCGGCGCGAGGGCGCGGAGGGCGAGTTCGACTTCAGCCACGTCTTCGCCCTGCTCCGCTTCAACGTCAACGCCACGGGCACCCTGCTCTCGGGCGAGCGCCTGAAGGGCGTGACGCTGGAGTTGCCCGAAGGCCGGGAACTGGCCGGCGACTTCACCTTCGATGCCATCACCGGCTCATACCGGTTCACCGGCAGCACGTCCCACGCCGTGACGGTGCAGTGGACGGACACCCCGGAACTCAAGGCCGGGAAGACCTGCACGGCCTACATGTCCGTGGCACCCGACCTGCACGCCGACGACGAGGTGGCCGTCACCGTGACCACGGACAGGCACACGGCCACCTTCACCCGCCACATTGCCTATGACTTTGCCCCCAACTCGGTGTACACCTTCAACCTGGCCCTCAGTGAGTTCCAGGACGGCATGGAGGTGGAGGAACTCCCAGGGGAGCCCGAGGAGGAGACGGCCAACTGCTACATGATAACCACTGCGGGCGAGCATGACTTCAAGGCCACCGTGATAGGCAACGGCCAGAAGGGCATCATCCCCGGTGCGGGCTTCCACACCGAGGATGCCAGCATCAGCCCCGCATCGGCAAGGCTGCTGTGGGAGGACGTGAGCGGCTTCGTGGGCAAGGTGGAACTCCGTGACGGCCGGGTATACTACACCACCACCGGCAACGTGGGCAACGCCGTCATCGCCGTCTACGACACCGCAGGCACCATCCTCTGGAGCTGGCACGTCTGGGGCGTGGGGGACACGCTGCCGCAGGACTTCACCTACGAGACGCGTACCGTGGCAGCGACACCGCTCGCCTACAGTTCAGTCCGGATGATGGACCGCGACCTCGGCGCATTCCCCGCAACAGATGCCGAGCGTTGCCCCAAGGCCGGCGAACGGGATGCCTCCATCGAAGCCCGCGTGATAAATGCCATGCTCTACCAGTGGGGCCGCAAAGACCCGTTCCCAAACTCAGGCAAGTATTATGGTGCAGACGGCCAGGAGGTGGATCTGCTGGCCAACAAGTACAACATCCTCAAACCGGCAGCTGATGAGGCCACCATCCTGTATGCCATCCAGCATCCTGCCGCTTTCATTGACCTCTATACCACAGCAGGCGTGTCCGATTGGCTCTATAAGCACAACGACATGCTGTGGGGTGACGGACGCTTCAGCGGCAAGAACGTGGAAGGCTGGACCGATGTCAAGACCATCTACGACCCTTCGCCCGTAGGCTATCGCGTCCCGAACTACTATGCCTATACTTACTTCATCCCGGTGGACAAGAACTACAATCAGTTGAAGGGTGTCATGTCCATGACCAACCCATCAGACGGCAGCGAGAGCTATCCCTCTCTGCGCGATGCCATAAGCTGCGTGATAGAGCCAGTTCCTGACGGATCGGTAACCCGCTATCTGCCCAAGGGCGTGACCATGGACCGCATCGGCATGAGTGTTGACAACAAGAAACAGCACGGCTATGGCATCTTCATGAAGCGGAACGCCGATGATGCCGAAGGCAACTTCTTTGCGCAGACCGGCAATCTGCAAGGTGGCGGAAGCCGTGATTCCTACGGCATCAGCTCTTACCGCTGGATGAGTTGCGGTGCCGTGACGAATACAATAGATTGCGCCGCCTCGCAACTTTATTATTTTGCATGGCGTAATAGTACAAGTAGCAGTAACGACCATGACGGCGGTTTGCCCTCGGGAAGTGCCGGTGTTGTAGGAACTGTCAGAAGCCAGAATTCGCTTCAGCCGCGATCCGGATGTGCCGTGCGCTGCGTGCGCGACGGCGTGGAGTAAGCCAGCCAGGCCGGCACAGGCTGCACGGACAGCCGCAGGTTTCTCCCCCCCCTGTCTCCTCTCCCGTACTTTTCGGATGGCTCCGCATGCGGGAGCAGGATTCGGGGATGCCCCGGGATTCTTGCGGACTCACTGTCCCGTGCAATCCTGTGGCGGCTTTTCCATTTCTGCGCGTGGCAAGGCGGAGCGCGCAGGGCTTACAGACAATGAAGAGGAGTGGGCGTGCCGGTTACGGCACTGCCCACTCCTCATTTCATATATGCCAATATGGAAATAATGCGGAGGATTGCCCCACAACCGTTTTTTTTTGGGGGGGCTGCGGTGCGGTTGGCCAACGCACCGCACGCGACTCTCTCTTGGCAGAGGAAAAGTTCTTATAAAGGGATTAATGCCGATTGGGGTTACAATAAAGGTCCTGCTTTTTCTATGGTTTCCTGCATCCCATCAAGAACCTCAGTTGCCTCCTTCCTGTTCAGCCCGGCATTGACCGCCACGGCAATGATGTCTTTTCTCGTTGGCTCGATGCTGTCATTGACTGATGTCGTGCGGAATCCGTTTATTCCGTCGCTTGGCAACAGGTCGTATGCCGGCGCGAAATGCCAGTCCCCGTCATGATGGATAAAGGCAAAGTTCTTGGCATGGTCGTCTTTGTTTCCAATCAGACAGTTGAATGCCATCAGGCGACAGACCTTCCACATTTCCGCAACGCTGTGTGTCAACATTGCACACACCCGGAAGATGTGGCCGTAGTCAATACTTGGCAGGCGATAGTCTGCCCCGATAAGTCCGGCAACACTTACCACATGCAATTTCCCGTTTGCCGAGCGGTCAAAACGCCGGACACCGAAATACTTGTTCTCGAACAGCCGCGTCTCTGGCATCTCAATCCCGCATTCCCTCTCTGGTCAAGGCCAGCCGCCCCACCTGCCTGCTGTCATAGGTAACCTCAATCTGCCTTATGCCGCTCATCTGATCTTCCATACATTTATTTGCCTCTGCAAGGCCGGCAACGTCTGCCCGGCAGAAGCCTTAACCTTATATATTCTTCTTTCCTCTCTTGCGGGTGACGTTTTGCTCGTTCAGCACATCGTCAATGGACTGATACTGCTTCTGTGCGAAAAGGGCATCGAACCCGGGAAGTGCATCCAGGGCAAACCCGATTTGGAGCAATCCCCTCAATGAAATCTCGCCGGTCTGTTCAAACCTGCGGTAGGTGGCAAACTTGACCCCGGCCCTTGCTGCCAGTCCCTCTTGGGTCAAGTCCAGTTCCAGCCTTCTTGCCCTTACCCTCGCTGCTATCTGCAGGGCAACCTCATTGGGAGAAGAGATGTTAAATGCTATCATATTATTCATATTGCTGCAGATTATATATGAACAAACAATATGTTGTTCGGTACAAAGGTAACTAAATTATTGGCGAACACCATTCCTTTATGAAGGATAACTTTTGTCTGTCAGAGGAAACCGTCTCTCTTCCCCCACATTCCCACACATGGCTGTCCTGGCGAAGTCAGGCGAGATGCGAAGGTTCATCCGGATATCGCCCTTGGGCCAGCGTATTATCTTTTGTCTTGATTTGAAAAGACCTTGCAAAATTTCTCCAATTGGAAAAAAATAAAAATCCAACTAGAAAAAAAATTTTTTCCAATTGGGGTATTTCTGAGAAGAGTGTGAAATTAAGGAGGGCGTGTCAAAATGTGCATTTTGACACGCCCTCCTAGTGAAGGGGAAACTCGGCAGGACAGGCTGCCGTTTCCCTTTTTTCTGCTGTCCTTCCTTGTTTGGAAGGGATGGCTTACTTCCTTGTCAGCCTTACGATGAAGGTGCCGTGCTTCGCAATCGTAGCAGTCAGCGGTTCCGAGGCGGAGAGGGTTCCCGCGTCTTTCAGTCCGAGGAGGTCTCTTGCCGAATAGGATGCAGCCTTGTCGAGAGCCTCGTAGTCAGAGAGGGAAATGGTGCAGTCGGCTGAATTGTCGCTGAGGTTGACGGCGGCGATGGCCACGTCACCGTTGGCAAGGTCCTTCTGATAGTAGTCGATTCCGTTGACACTCTTGATATACTCGGCACCCTGCCCCAAGGGGTCCTGGTTGATGGCTATCAGTTCTGCGTTCTTGACAAGAGCCAGGTCATGCGCCAGGTTGGTCGAACTCATGTCCTTGGTCATGTCGAAGCCCAGCAGTATGGGAGAACTCCACATGCACCACATGGCAAACGATGTCTCGGCTTCATCCGAGGTGAGACCGCCAGACTGGTTGTAGACGCAGTCGCTTGACGACTTGCCGCTGCCGCGTATGCCTACGCAAATCATATCGGCATCATTGTAGCGGTTGATGCCCACGTAAGGCCAGAGGTTGCGCATCAGCACGATGGTGTTGTGCAGCCCCACGCCGTTGGCGTTCTCATCATTTGAGTTTTTCTTGCTATTGAATACCGAGTAGTTGCCAAAATTACCCCACCAGCCATCGCGGTGGTCATAGGTCATGCGCCAGCAGGTTGAGCCGGTCTCTGCCCCCCACTTCCAAGGGTCGTGGATACCCCATTCGCACATGTACAGTAACAGGCCGCGGCTTGCAAGTGCCTTGCCCATCTTGCTGTAGAGTTCATGAGCCTTGTTCCGGGAGTTCCACTCTGTATTGAGTCCGCTGTATCCATCAACGAAGGTCGATGAGTTCGCACCCGTGGGAGCCATGTCGAGATCGTAATACCAGTCCTCCTTCACGAAGTCGTAGCCCCAGTCCTTATAGTCCTGGGCATGGAGTTCCTCGTAGCCGTAGGATGCGAAATACTTCTCGCAGGTCTTGGTTCCGCAGTCGGTGTAGATGCCGGCTTTCAGACCGTAGTCGTGAATCAGGTTCGCCATGCGTGCCATGCCGTTGATGCCGTTCTCCGAGGGGAACTTGCTTGCATCGGGAATCTGATGGCCGTTGTCATTCTCACTTTTCACCTGCCAGCAGTCGTCCACGCCGAAATATGTGTAGCCGGCATCAATGAGCCCCTTGTCTTTCATTCCTGCAAGTTGTTTGGCAAGGATGTCATAACTGATTTGGTCTTTCAGCACATTCCAGGTCTGCCAGCCCATCATGGGAGTGGGCGACAGGAGGTCGGAGGCCTTGGCAGCCACGTGGAGGTTGATGCCCTCCTTGTAGGTCATGCCTCCTATCTCGAACTCCACCGAGTAGACATAGTCACCGGCCGCGGGTGCCGTACCCTGAACGAGGCAGCGCTCACTGTTCCAAGTCAGGCCTTCGGGCAGGTTGTAGGCATGCTTCACGCCGGTCTTGACTGGCACTACTGCATGGGCTGTCTGCGAGGTGCTCTGCGGCACGCGTATCTTGTGCATGAAGGGTTGCCCCTCAATGGCAAAGACGGTGTTGGCGCAGGCCAGGCGGCTCTGGAGGCCAGGCACCCACTCGGCATTCTCCTCCTTGGCGTCAGGATTGTCCTCCACTGTCCACCTGTCCTTGAAGCGTGACAGGGTGAGGGGCACGGTGTAATAGGTGTTGGGCCTGAAGGCATCGGCCTTCATCGTCTCGGTGAAGGTGACGATGTGCAGGTTGGTCTTTATCTGCACCGTGGCCTCCTTTCCTGCAATGCCGGTCACGGGAGCCACGTTCATGTAGCCGTTGAAGGTGGAGGCGGTCAGTTCGGGCTGGTCTGTCCATTCCATTGTCACGCAGGAGGCATCGCTTGCCGGCGTGAAGGTGGTGGCGCGGGTGGTGAGGTCGCAGGTGAAGTCCCCGCCGAGTTGGCTGCCGGGGATGGTGAGCGACACGCTCAGCAGTCTCTCGCCTGCCACGTCGGTGCCGCCTGCGTTGATGTCGAACTTCAGGAAGGCGAAGATGTGCCCGAAGGTGAACTTCTGCGTGGAGCCTGCCTGGGGCGTGCCCACCTTCCAGTCGCCCTCCAGTTCGCGGGTGGCGGTGGAATAGTGCTGGGTCAGCGGGAGGTTGCCCTTGACGGCCGTGGGGTCAGTGCCTGCCGTGGCCGTGTAGGGATAGTAGACATATAGGGGAGCCTCGCCGTCCTGCAGGCTGCCCGCGAAGGAGGTCTTGTCAATCTCCTGTTCGCTCTGGTTGGTGAAGCGGGCATTGGCCGTTTTGGTGCCATACACGCCTATCTCGTCGGTTGGCAGCCAGTTGATGCCAATCTCCCCGGATGTGTACTCCGTGGGATCCACGGCCGTGCGTGTCTCCGGGTCTTCGGATGCCGGTGCCGGGCAATAGCCCTCTATTACGGTGTTGTGTCTTCTTGCCGACGTGAAGTCTCCGATGCCGTCGGCGTTGCAGGCGGACAGGATTGCCGCCATGGTAAGTATAATTGCTGTTTTCGTAGTTGTTCCTCTTTTCATTTATTTTTGCTTTCTAGTTTCCTTTTTGGTCAGTTGGCGAGGATGCGCTGGGCGGGAGCCCCGTTAGATAAAATAATAAATCGGACCGGGAGAAAGGGTGAGAATGTCCTTTCCTCCCGATCCGAGATTTCAGAATGCGGATCCGCCGTTGGCAGTGCCCTTGGTGTCACCCGAAGGTCTTGCCTTCACTGGGGTGATATCAAGTTTGCGTTTGAGCTTATAATTGACATCGTTGTTGCGCGATATCACCGTTTTTATGCCATCGCGAACCAACTTTTCCGTGGCACTTAGTTCATCATAGGGTTTATTGGCATCAGGTATATTATTGAAAAGCACCCATCCGTAAGGTTTGTACCCATTTGTGTTGAATTCCGTCAGCTTTTTATTCCATAGATCTACAAGAGTAGTAACGGCATCAGTACTAGTTAACTCAAAATTCTTATTACCCAAGACATTATAACCTATCCCAGCACCACCAAGATACGTCATATAGAATTTATTATGAGAGTCAGCGTTATAAGTGGCAATTATTGCGTTTTTGGCTTGGCCTACCAGGTTTTGTGCATTTGTCCATTGGGAGTCACTACTCGGGTTTGCCTGAGCACCATATATATACCACATATTTGATACATTATCCAATTCACCGGTTCCAGGGCTAGTCGTAACTGAACAATTAGTGCGCCAATATGCCGCAGAAACATTTGCGTTGGTATTTATGAGTTCAGCAGCCGTGCGGGCAAGACCTTCTTCTCCTAGTGTAATAGTACCTTTTCCATAACTGGGCAAACCAGAAAATTCAGTGTATTCAAACGAGCCAACCTTGCCAAAAGTCATTGGAGCATAGAACAAGGCCTCTCCGTTTCTTGCAGTCCACCAGTTCATCAGAGCCCTACCTCCATCCACATTGTTCCAACCTTGGATTTTAGCCAACAAGTTATTGACATTATCAGAACCTATTGCATCACCACTAACCTTGCCCGTGGCTGCGTCAGCCTGTTGGCCATCACCATTCAACTGCAACTTGACAATAACCTTGCCTTTTACATCACCAATTGTCGTATTTGCATCGATGTGGTCGGGTACGTATCCAAGTTCAACCATTCTCTCCATGATGACTTTGAACCGCTGATAAAAAGTCACGCCATTGTCTTTGTTCCATGGACTATTTCCATTGCTTACAGGTATATCATTTTTATTGTCCTGCTTATAGTCAGCAATCATCAGCACACAGAATTCATCAGGATGATGTGTCTGCATCTCCTTATAAAGGATTCTGATTACTTCAGCCATTGGGCGAACATAAGTTGTACCATTGACATTAATACCGAATGCTGGTGACTGGTGGTCTATGTCTGATTCCATGTCGTACAACCAGATATGACCGCGGAATACACGGATGCCAGCCTCAAACTGTGCTCGTGTCTCAAGAGTTTGCATAGGGTTTGCGGCACCCTCTTTCCATGAGAATGAACTTGTGGAACCGGGAAGCGAAACTTCAGAGAGATAGATGCGGGGATCAAGTTGTGCAAGCCAGTGACTATAATCAAACTCAGCTTCATCTAAATCCAGTAGCGGAAGCACAACCTTATGGATTTGACTTGGTTTGAAAATCACGTTGTCTGCACCGTCTTTAACTTTCAGTTTCTTTGTAAACATTTGTGCATCCGAAGTAAATACCTTGACTTGAATATCTGTTACGTCAGGATTAGGCAGCAGGAAAGCCTGAAGACGGAGGGTGTTTCCGTTAGCCATAGGAATACCGACAAGATTGCCCTCCTGGTCAAGTGACAGTGTTGATATTTCTATAGTGTCTTTTTGAGTGTCTCCAGGTGTGAAAACGCCTGCCTTAAAATCATACGAGAAATCACCGGCAATAGGAGCATCTGCAATCACCATTACCGATGTCACAAGACATGTGGGAGGGGTATTGAGTAGTTTGGGACCATTTATTGTTATGTCAAGAACCGATGAGAAAGGTTTGAATTGAAGTTGCACCGGCTTATCTGCCGAAAGGGCAACTCCAGTATTGGATGCCGTCATAAGACAATAGTTCATGTCGGGCTTTGTAAGATATTTATGGCTATTGTCCTCTCCATCTTCAGGTTTCTCCGGCATCGTAGCCGAGGCATCGGCTATTGTTCCGGCAAAGCTTACCGACTGCAGATTGGGGATATAGCCATGGATAACATCGTTGACGGCCTGCCCCTTCACCGCAGAAGCCGGATAGAGACCGTAAAAATCATATGTTCCTTCAGAACTGCCAGCCTGAACACCGAAATCACCGATTTTAGTAATGGTGGCGGCTGTGCTCTGATTTGCCTCAGTGGGATGTACGGTGTATTTGGCCTGATTCCGGCCGGTGCAACCCTGAGGAGAATAGATGAAGATTTGATCTAGATTGTCAATATTGTCTGAATAGTTCCAATAAATGTTCCATTGAACGGCATTGTCATCATCGGTTTCTGGACCATAGTGTGTACGTGTTCCCGTCTTAGAATCAAGTTTAGCACCGAATATGATTTCGGCACCGGGTTCCAGTGGTCTACCTTTTTCGAGGTCATCGTCAGAGCATGACTGCATGCAAAAAAACGCTACAGTCATGCCAACTATAAATAAACTCTTTTTCATGTCGAAATTGTTTAGTTGATTACTAATCCCATGTACCATCCTTGAAATTATTCTCATTGGTGAAATCGGTATTCACATCTTGTGTTGTTGTGCTTATACCATGAGGCGAATCCGCCTCCATTTTGACTGACCCGCACAGGTTCCCTTCCGTCTCCACCTGCACCATCCTGGTGCGGGGAGACCCGTAGTCCTTCCTTCTCTCTCCTTGTCTGTTCATAACCTTTCCTGAGTTAATTGGTTAGCATTATTTTTTATCCTGTTTTCCCTGTCCTTCGGCCCCTCTCCCGCGCATCCGGGATTAAACATAAACGCCTTAATGTGAAAGGGGTCATTTTTTCTTTTTGTGATGTTTCCCGTAACCATAGCCATAGCCGTAGCCGTACCCATAGCCATAGCCATAACCATAGCCCTGGTGCGTGGCATCCACGCCATTGAGCACCAGAGTCATGTTACGCAGGCGCTTCTCCTGATACAGAGCCTCGATGTCGGGCAACTGACGGCGATCCAATTTACCTGCACGCACAACGAAGATGGTGATGTCGGCAATGCGGTTGGCAATTGTGGCATCGGCAATGATACCCACAGGCACGCTGTCGGCAATGATGTAGTCATAGCGTGTACGCAACTCCTCCACCAGTTTGTCGAGGCGCTCGTCCATGAGCAACTCTGCAGGATTGGGCGGCACACTTCCTGATGAGATGAAGTCTAACCCCTCCATGTCAGGAACATGGTGTATGATGTCATCTGCACATATACTTTCATCAGCCAAATAATTGGTGAGACCTATCTTCTGGTGTGGGAAATGCTGGCTGAGCGTTCCCTTGCGTATGTCCATGTCCAACAAGAGGACACGCTTCTTGGCATACAGCAACGTGAGAGCCAGATTACGTGAGGTGAAGGTCTTGCCCGCACCCTCATTGAAAGAGGTGAAGGTAATAACTTGAGCCGAATGTCCCTTGCGGTTCATAAAGGCCATGTTGGTGCGCAGGATGCGAAACGACTCCGAAATCATGTCCGTGCCATCGGGAGTCACGCTTCTGCCCACACCCTTGCTTCCCTTGCGGCCAGGTTCGCGGTCAAAAGGTATCTCCGCCAGGAACGGCAGGCTCACACGTCCCTTCAAGTCACGCCTGCTGTGGATGTACGTGTCCATGAACAAGCGCACGAGCAGCAGCACGGCAGGGAGCGCAAAGCCCACCAGCAGTCCCAGCAGCACGATGCGCGAGCCCACAGGAGCAATGGGGGCATTGCTGCCATCGGCACCATCGATGACCCGCGCGTTGTTGTCTGCCATGGCCTGTGTGATGGCATTCTCCTCACGGCGGTTGAGCAGGAACATGTAGAGCGACTCCTTGATTTTCTGCTGTCTCTCAATGGAAATCATCTCACGTTCCTTGGCGGGCACGGCCGTGAAGCGCGCCTGTGCCTGTGCCTGATGGCTGCGTGCGTCGTTGCGCTTCATGTTGATGCCCACAATCATGTTGTCCACAGCCCTGATGATGTTCTGCCTCAAGGCATGGATGGAGTTGTTCAGTTCCTCCACCACAGGGTTGCTCTCGCTGCTGTCCTCAATGAGTTTGTCACGCTTCAGCTTCAAAGAGTTGTACTGGTTGATCTGCCCCTCGATGGACGCATCGCTGATGCCCGTCCCTGAGGGGATGAGGGCAAGTTCCTTGCTGGGGTCTGTCAGGTATTCCTTGATGAACTGCGCCAGTTTGAGCTGCGTTTCCTGAGCCACGGCATCAGCATTGTAACTCTGTGCCTCACCCATGTAACGCCCGGCCAGCGTGTTGATGTCCATCACCTGGTTGGTCTGCTTGAAGGATTCCAGTTCGGTCTCCACGCCTCCCAGTTCCTGGCTGATGATAATGAGGCGCTCGTTGATGAACTCGGCGGTATTGACAGCCACCTGGTTCTTGTCACGTATGGCATCCTCATTATATACAGTAATGAGCATATTGAGCATGTCCTCGGCACGTGAGGGAGATGCGTCCTTGAGCGAGAGCGTGAGTATGGTGGACTCGTCCTCCTCCTGGCGTATGCCGAAATTGGCCAGGTAATATGCCGCCATGGCAGTGAGGGGGCTCTTGGTGACCTGAATCTCGCGTCCCTCCCATGCCTTGCCGCAGTAAGTGGTGGGTGATACCACCATGCGCATGCCGGCCACCTTCACCACATCATTCATCTTGACGGTGATGTCCTTCTGCTGCAAGACCTCGGGGAAGTCAGACAGGAGCACCTTCTTGTCATTGAGTACAGTCAGGCGGAAAGAGATGGACGACTCCGGCAAGGAATCACGGAAAGACACCGTGACGGGCGACTTGGCATAGAGTTCACACACGCGCAGGCCGTCCTTGGCACGGTAACTGACATCGGCATGCACCCGGCGCACCACCTCCCGCATGAGTTTCTTGGAACGGAACTGCAGAATCTCGTTGGCAACATTCACCTTATTTATATAGTTGTCATAACGGTCCAGTCCCGCCGAAGAGGTCTTGTTGGAAGGATCCTTGATGATGACCGTAGCCTGGCGGAAATAGGTAAAGGGGGTGCGTGCATACTTGAACCACGCCAATCCGCCAAAGAAGGCCATGCTGAGCAGGAACCACTTCCAGCGTGCCAAGAGGTAGAAGAAGAGATCTTTCAGATTGATCTCCTGGGCATTCTTATTCTGTTCGTTCATCATACCTGACACATTAAATTTATCTCTTGAGAGCCCATATGAGTGAGGTGGCAACGCTTGCCAGCGAAAGGACTATGCCTCCCCACTGGAATCCGCGGTTCTCACGGGTACGGTCTTTTTTATACTTGGGCTCCACGTACACGATATCGTTCTGCTGAAGGTAATAGCAGGGAGAATTGAAGATGTCCTTGCTGCGGATGTCCTGCACATAAAGCCGGCGCTCGCCATTGCATTCCCTGATTACCGCCACGGAGTTCAGCTTGGCATTGCCGCTGAGGTCACCAGCCCTGGCGATGGCATCAATCAGGGTCACGCGCTCATCGCTGACCGCGTAGGTGCCGGCACTTCCCACCGCGCCCAGCACCGTGTAATGGAAATTGAGGAACTCCAAGGAAACCTGGGGCTCCCTGATGTAACCGCCCTCGACAATCCTGTCCCTAATCATATCCGTGACCTGACTTACCTTCAAGCCCTCGACATGCAACTTGCCCAGAATGGGAAACTCAATGTTTCCGTCCACATCCACGCGGTATCCCTGAGAAGCCCCTCCCTGAGCAGCACCAGAGACACTGCTCACATTGCCGTCGGCAGTCAACCGGACACCACCGGTGCTGCTGTTGAAAGGAGCGGCCAGTTCGGGGTTCTTGCAAGTCACGGAAATGCTGAGGCGGTCATTGACATGAACCGTGGCCTCATACTTGGCATCATAGAGATATGCCTGCCCCTGCTGCATGTCGTGGAAATAAGCCACGTCCTTTTGGGAGGCGCAAGAACTGAGCAGCAGCACCCCTGCAGTGAAACCTATCAGAATCTGTCTTGTTTTCATTGTCTATTTCTACAACTGAAGTCCAAAAGACACCACGCCCGGCAGCATGATGTGTGCGTGACACCGCACACAACCCGTCTCCAACAGCATGGCAGCACGAAAAGAACGGCAACCATTCGTCAGAAATGGTGACGACTTTACATACACGGTGCAAAGTTAATACTTATTTCTAATATAATTATAGTAGGGGGGGGGTATTTTTTTCAACTATTTTTTAATATCTTGCCATTTTCCCTGCACAGACTCTCATGGCACAGCCGCGCCGCCTCCAGATTGGGCAGGCACTCCATGCGTCCCAAGGGTATCTGTTCCGCCACATCAATCAAAGTGCAGCAAAGAGCATCATGCAAATGCGCATCCTGACGGATGCCTGAGCAGGAAGGCAAAAGTGCGGCAAAAGCACTGGTCTCGTCAAGTGGGAAGAAGCGGTTGGCACCAGCCTGCTGCAAGCGGGCAATGCCGGCCACGGGGCACCCCTCGGCCTTGTAACAGGGTGTCTTTCCACTCCATGGCGTACCGTAGACCATCAGCGTGCCATCCTCCATACGCAGCACAGGATTGTCATCATTCAAGAGGCGGCAATCGGGAAAGGCTTCCATCCATTGCCGGGAATGCGTGCTCTTTCCCGTCCCGCTCTTGCCGAGAAAAAGGTAGCCCCGGCCCTCGAGGCTGACACAGGAGGCATGGATGGACACGCCACCGTGCAGAAGCACCGACTGTGCATACAGGATGCGGAGCATGGACGAAAGCACCATGTCCAAGAACGGATCTTCAGGGCACAAGCATGCAACGGCCTCATCAAAGGAAGGATTCATAACCATCACGTGCACAGGGCTGCCGGCAGAACCGTAGGCAATGTCGGTACGGTAGCCTGCGGCTGTGCGGAACAGGCGAACGTGCCCCATGTCATTGGACGACTCATCGAGGAGCCGGTCGGCAGTAGTGCCTCCGTCAAAGGAAGCGGCCGAAGCCCGGAAACGGAACACAGATGCACCCGAAGCGACCGTGCTGCAGCGGAACGGGCGGAACGAGGGCAACAGACTATCCACATCCCATCCCTCGGGAAGGCAGACCGAGAACAGCAAGCCTGCCACTTGGAAATGATATATGCTATTCATCAGAACTCGAATGACCGATTTGGGGGTTTAACCCCAATCGGCCATTAGGCCGAGATATATTTCCCTTGCTTGTCTCAAAAGACTCTGTTCTGTGTTTTCCGCACTCTCTTTCCCTGTTTGCTGCCCATCTCCTCTCGCCGTAGCCCGCTACGCCTTCGAGAAGTTGGTGGCAAACAGAAAAAGACAGCACAGGAAAAACATCAGAACCCTAATGGCCGATTGGGGTTTAATCCTTACATGTCAAATTTTCAGAACAAGGAAGCGAAAAAGCGCCTGCCCAGGAAAAAAAATAAATCAGGTGAGAAAAATTTTTTTTCCTGGTGAGAAACATAAAATCGGGTAGTTTGGCAAAAATGCGAATGTGTAAAGAAAAAGGAAGGCACAATCAGCATCCGGACTACAGGGCATTTCCCATTGCCAGCCTTGCAACCATCCAGAAGGTCTCACGCGGAGCAACCGCACAGGAAAAGCCGCGGTGCCGCCAAAAGGAACAGGCCGTGTGCATCTTGCGCTTCCACCCCACTTGGGCAATCCTCTCCCCGGAGGCCTCATACTGACCGAAGTTCCCTCCGTCCAGCACGATATGCAACAGGTCAGAAGACGTACACGAATCCATCCCGATGCCAGGAAGGTCAACAGGAGGCTGACCGAGATGCTCCACAAGGAAGGTGTGAAGCCGCATGCTCCATTTCAGCAAACCCGTATGCCTGTACACGACTGCCAATCTCTCGGGAGAATAACTGCCGCGCAGGACATGGTAAACCCTGGCCATGTCGCAGAACTGCCGGAGACCGACACCGCGCCCCATCAGGTGCTTCAGCAGGTGGGCATCCAGCAGCAAGAGGTTCAGCAGAGGTGACGGCACGGAGACCATCACGGAATCCTCTGCCGCCCCGGTGCAGGATGCAGGACTGCCTCCCGGGCCAGGCAAGGACTCACCTGCAGTCCAACCGGCCATATCCAAGGAACTTTCTCCCAAGGGCAAAGAGACAAACCCGCACTCCCCGACCAACGCGGCAAGGTACTTCCCCAGCATTGGATTATGAAGGTCAAACAGCCGTGCGTGGTGCTCAATCTCCACTCCCTGCCAGCAATAACCGTGGCTTCCGTCGGGCATCCTCTCCACCCGGCATCCCAGGCGCCGCATCTCCTCTGCTGCATCCCGCTCTTCCTCCCGCGAGGAGAAATAGAGGTCGATGTCTCCACACTCACGCAGCAGCGGATGCACATAACAGGCTGCCACGCCCTGCCCCTTCAGCAAGACGGGATGCAGGCCACGGCGATGCATCAACTGCATCAGTTGGCGGAGCACGGCATTCGCATGCCTGTTGTTCCGCTCAATGCGGTCTGTCTTCGCCACCCAGCGTATCATCAGGTCATCACCCGGCAGCAAGTCATCGGGCAGATGGTGCAGCCCACGATAGGCAATACCTGCCACCGTCTGGCGCATGGCCATCCGATATACATTCCACCACTGGGCATCCGTGAGCGGAAAAGACGAGAGGTCATCCGGCTCACGTTCCCACAGGCCGGCACGCAGCAGGCAGAACAGTGCCTTATGCTCAGAAGACAAATTCACGGCAATCAAGTTTCCTGGGCATGCCCTACCCTTCAGTCATCAGTGTGCTGCCGGACGAGCAGGCCCATCTGTTCCCACTCCCCAATCTGGCATTCCACATCATGCAGCGCACGGTCATGCTCCACGTTGTATATCACGCACATGCGGTCCGCCAGTTCCTCCGGGCTGTGCTCCCCTCCGTCGCTTATCGCCTCCCAAAGCCAAGCGGCCGTTTCGTTGAGGCTGTACACATTGCTGAGGTTCACACAACTGTCCGAAGTCTCCACAATCATGTGCTTACGCCCAATCTTGCGGAGTTTCAGACCTGATTTCGGTATGATTCTGTTTTCCATTGATTCTGAATTATAATAGATGAAGAAGCCCCCAAGAGCCCTCAGAACTTTTTCCCCGTCAGGATGGAGAACACCGTAAGGAAAATGATTTTCAGGTCAATCCACAGCGAGTGGTTGTAGAGATAGTCCAAATCCATCCGCAGGCGTTCCAGCATTTTCTCCATGGTGTCAGTA
Source organism: Prevotellaceae bacterium (assembly GCA_019420585.1). Classification (GTDB taxonomy): domain Bacteria; phylum Bacteroidota; class Bacteroidia; order Bacteroidales; family Bacteroidaceae; genus Physcousia. The sequence goes on along the minus strand of JAHZGX010000001.1, from coordinate 64,765 downwards.
TAACCATTGTAAAGCGTGGCCTTGGAGAATACTCCCGGCCGCATCTGGTAGAGCAGTTCATAATCAGGATTGACGGCCATGATCTTATCCACGAAGAACTTGCGCTCAGGACGGTAGCCCACGAAACTCATCTCTCCCTTGAGCACATTCCACAACTGCGGCAACTCGTCCAGATGATGCTCGCGCAGGAAGCGCCCCACATGGGTCAGCCGCTTGTCACTCTTTCCGCTGTACAATGCAGGCTTGCCATCCGCCTCTGCCGAGACAACCATGGAGCGGAACTTGTAAAGCGTGAAAGGCCGGCCTCCGTAGCCGATACGTTCCTGCCTGAAAATGACCGCTCCATGATCCTCGCGCTTGATGGCCCAGTAGATTACCAGGAACACCGGCGAGAAACATATCAGCCCAACCAGGCTGAGAAGTACATCAAAACAACGTTTCAAGCAGCGGGAGACGGGATTTGCAACTGCCGGCACTCCTCTCCCCTGTTCCCTCGCGACATCCTTTGCCGATTGGGCAAGCGTTTCTATTCTTTCCATAAACTATGATATATTTCCAATAAATTCTCTATCATGCGCTCTTTCGTGAACAGGCTGGCATAACGCTGCTCTGCACCTCTGGTATATTCCTGATAGGCAGCCTCGTCCCCGGCGATGGCCATTATGGCTTCTGCCAGCCCCTTGGCATCCTTCGGCTCCACGTTCAGTCCCGACAGGCCATGCTCGTTCACCCATGCCACGCCCGAGTGTGGGATGCGCGTGGCCACAATGGGTTTCCCGCATGACATGGCCTCAATCTGCACAATGCCGAAGGCCTCGGTCTTCTGTACGCTGCTCAGGCAGAAGAGCGTGCAGGCCCCATAATAGGTGGGCAGTTCATTATCAGGAATCCGCCCCAGCAAGGACACCTTGTCCGCAACGCCATACCTCTCAATCTCCAGCATCAGTTCCCGTTTCATGGAACCGGAACCTCCAATCAGCACCACATAGTCATCATCCAGATAGCGGGCAGCCTCTATCAGCCAGCGGTATCCCTTGTAGGCCACCAGACGCCCCAAGGAGAAGATGATTTTCTTTCCCGGGTAAGCCTTTTTCAGAGCCTCCACCTTTCTGGGATTAGGACAAATAGGGTCGATGCCTATCGGCAGGCACTCGATCTTGTGCGCCATGTGCGCCAGGCAGGGTGACTCTGCCACATAGACAGGCGTGGTGCCCAGAATGACATCGGCACGGTTCAGCAGCCATCTTTGCAAAGGTCGATAAAATTGCAGCAATGCCTTCTGTTTCTCAATATCGCTGTGCCAGTGCAGCACCACCTTACCCTTATAGCCGGAGAGGAACAGGGAGAGGCATGCCATGGGGTCGGGATGATGCACATGGATAATGTCATAGCCGGCACACCTTTCCCTTAAAGAGGAAATCATGGCAGGCGAAATCATCGTGGCTGCCACTTTCCTCAGTGTACGGCAGCCAATCAGCCGCGCATGACTGTTGACGGTCATGACCTGCGAGCCGCCATGCGACAGCGCACACATCATGTCGCAGTCCACACCACGCTCCGACAGTCCCGCCATCAGTTCGTACATCACCTTCTCCACCCCTCCACGGATGGGATAGAATTTTCCTAGTTGAAGGATTCTCATCACCTAACTTGAAAGATTGAAAAATGCAAGTTCGCCTATAGACTCCGGCATGGTATTACGCGGAAACGTTCAGGCATTCACATTGTCCGGGAAAGACATTCACATTACTTGCAGTTATGACATCGTGGACGATTCTTACGAGTGCCGCTCCAAGTTCCCCATCAAGAACAAAAGGATTATAAAACATTCCCCTTTAATTTAACAGATTGTCAAACAAATCTTCCCATGTATAAACAACCGGATTGGCCATTTCCCGCATGGATACGGTCTTTAAGAGCGTCTCATCACCCAGCACCAAACGTTTCATCTGATTTTTTAGTTCTTCTGCATTTTGTACATCGAAAAACGCGGTTCGCTTGCTCCCCATCGCCGTCTCATGAGCATATGGCAAATCTGCAAGTAACATCGGTTTGTTGAATGCGGCAAATTCAGATATAGGTAACCCCCAAGTTTCTATTCTTGACGGAAACACAAGGCAATCTACCTGATTATAACAATCAAAAAGAGATGTCCTGTCCATCAAACCCTTAAATTTCAGAGAACTTAGATATCCCCATTTCTTATAAAGCCAATGTGAGTATTTGTTTTCAGTCCCGTCTATTGTGAAAATCACATTGAACTTATCGCTTCCCACCTCTTTTTCCAACAATTGTGATGCCCGACAAACTATTTCGAAATTCTTATGACAATCGGGAGTTGCAGCAAATAAGAATGTATAAACTCCGTTCCTGTTTCTCCGTTCGTTTCCATCCTTTTCTTGCATGGCATTTATTGTTTGTTGCCTAGGGGGAGCCACAATAAACTTTCCTTCAGGTAATCCAAACATTTTTGAAAACCCTTTTCGCAACCATTCTGCCTGTACCACAAGATAGTTGTTTCTTTTTATATTCCAGCAATAAGCAAAACGTGTAAACAAGGCAAAAAGGACTATCTTGTAGTCAAACTGCAAATCTCTCAGCCGCCATTTCAGGAATGGAAATGAAGTCTGGCAATATACAGCCTGCCGCTCGGCTATGACTCTGGGAGTTGTATCGTGCAGGGAAAACCATAGATATACAGGAGCAAGGGATTTTGAAATCCTATACATCGTGACATATTCGCACCATAGCCTTCTGCCCCAACTCTTTATTATATCCGGCATTTCTATATACTCTATGCCTGGATATTCCGCCAAATCCTTCCGATGCACCAAAGCGACAATTCTATAATCTCCACTTTGGGCTAAACTGGACAAATACTCCAGGCATTTCCTTAAAATGGTCAGAGTGCCCCCCTTTCGTATATTAACAGCAGAAACGACAATAACACAACTCATAACTTTTTTATTAATGATGTAATTTTCTGCAATAACACGGCCAATGGAATCACTGCAAGATAAACCAAAACTACATACATCCAATCATGCTCTATGCCCACTCTTTTTAAAAAGAAAATAGGAAATCCCTGAATCAAATATATCTCATACGAAATACTACTAATAAATGAGATACACCTGCCATTCAAACGTTCCAAATTTATCTTACTAAGCAGCAAAACAAAAATTAGAGGTACTAACATAAAATAAAGAAAGTCCGCATATGTATTTTCAATAGATATTAAAGTAGTACATAGTATAATTGCCCCTAGCATTATTATACCATACCTCGTTTTTGAATTCAACAACTTCAAAATTACAGACTCGTATTGGGCATAAAAAGAGCCAACAGGAAACGCCATTGCTGTCATGAACCAGTATTTTTCATACCCCAAAGAATATGCAACCACCACATATACAGCAGAACCCACAAACAAGAATAAAATACGACCGTAATTCGGAATCCATTTATATGCAATATAGAAAAGTAAATATAATATCACGATGCAATATACATACCAGGAAAATGGCAACGGAGGTATGCCGTAAATTGTCAGTCTTTTTATTAATACGATTAAGTTATCATGTGTTTCCGAAAGTAGCAACTGATAAAGAATTGAAGCCACCAAACACGGAAGAAATATATTCCAAATACGTTTCCTTCCAAAATTATATAAATAGCAAATTCCCTTAAGTTGAAAAGAGCGTACCAAACCAAAACCTGATATGAATAGAAAAACACTAACAATAGGAGATCCCCAAGTATTAAGCGAATTCAACATAGAAATTTCACTCATGTGATGACCTACAATCAACAATGCCATCGTTGCTTTTAAAAAAATCACTTTGGACTTAATAAAAACAGCAGAAGAACTACCCCATAAAGAGCACAAATACATTGTTACGGCAAAGATTAATAATATTTTCATATTGATTCTTTAAAGGTGTTCAAACAAATCCAACCATTGCTGCATAATAGTTTTTTCCGAAAAACGTATCGAACTATTAAAAGCATGCAACCCCATACGTTTACGTAAAGTTTCATCATGTATCAACACTAATATTTTCTCTGCTAGTGCTGTCACATCGTTTACTGGCACCAAGAAGCCTGTTACTCCATCGGCAACAATCTCAGAAGGTCCACATTTACAATCAAAACAGACTACAGGCAACCCCATGGTCTGAGCATCGATTAAAACCATAGGAAGACCCTCATAACGAGATGATAAAACAAGAATAGAAGCCTCACAATAAATACTCTGGATATTAGTCGTTGCAGGAATAAGTTTCACATTATTCTCCAATGAGAGTTCTACAATTTGTTGCGCAAGTTGTCCTTTCAATTCACCATCTCCCACTATATGTAATTGCCATCCTTCCATTTGATTACAAACTATTTTCCACGCCTGCAACAACATGTCAAATCCTTTTTGATAGGTATAACGACCAACTGCAACAACAATTTTATTCCTCAATGGCACGGGGATATTACGCACAAACGTTTGAGCATTAGGGATAACATCTATGTTGGTACAATCCCCCCAATTTTTCTTATCTTCATAAGTAAGAACCACGAATTTATCATAACGTGAGATTTGTTTCTGTTCATTATGACTTCTCCATTTATCAGCCAATCTCCATAATCCCTTACGGCCGTATTGCAAACGTTTAAAACGAGAAAAATGTACTTCAAGTATCTTTTTACTCCCGTCTTTTATAAAAGGCAGCAAAGTGACGTCATTGCAAAACATGGAAACGACGATATCCGGTTTAATCTGATTTAAAACTTTTGCCAAGCGAATTTTATGTTTGAATTGCTTATATGGATAAAGAAGCAACTTGCAAAAAAAACTCCCCTCATTATTAAGTTCGTAATTCACGTTTAAATCAATACATTTGATATGATTATCCATTGCAAAAAAAGAGGGACGCCCCCGTTGATCTGTTGTTATAATTATCACATCATAACCATGCAATGCCAAATAGTTTGCTTTGTTACTCAACACGCGCTCCATCCCGCCTGAGTTATATGTTCCAGATATACAATATACTATTTTCATTTTTTCCGCCATTCATTTATAGAAATCACACGTTGCTCTTCTGTTAAAGAATCTGCCATCAAAAAGAAAGCATATATCAAAAATATATCCGTAGCCACTTTTATCCACAACAAACAATTCATAAGGAATAAAAGCCTAAAAACCACCTTGTCATTAGGGAATTTTTTTTCACATTCACGCATACAACAAACAAAAAAACAAGCAAAAACGAATAATCCAACAAGCCCAAAATAAAAAACAAATCGCAAGTAGCCCACATCTGTCCCCTGATAATATGCCCATTTATGTATACCTATGTAGTAAGGGTCTGACAAATAAGGAGACAGGAAATAGCCATCACCAATAATCCACGTCTTCATATTTTGTGGAATCTGTCCCCACATTTGCAATAATGTACTTGAAGAATCCGTTTCTAGTTTTCCCTTCTCCACAAAATTAAAGAATGGTTCAAAAGCGAAACTTAACATCCTGTTAACTTCTGGAGAAAAAAGATATAACGCAGAAAGCACAGGAACAACCAACGCTAATACGACAAAAAAAGACGAGACAATCTTCCTGCCATAAACGTTAATTCCATTTTTCATACAAACCAACATATACAATATGCCTATTGACCCTCCGACTAAGGTTGTACGAGACACAATACTTCCCACTACGATGATGAAAACGAAAAGAAACACCTGCCAAATTATTGATTCTTCACGTCCATTCTCATTTGCATTTTTCATTAAATTGTAAGATAATAATATCAGTGCGCATGCAAAACGACTACCTGCTGTGTCCAAAGATGCCCCAATACCGTAAATCCTTTTTATCTGGTTTAGCATGGGCTGTCCCTGCAATATATAAGTATCAACATATTTTCTAAAATCTGGTATAAACTCATTCATTAATGCAAACAAACATTGTACAGCACAAACCCCTACAATATATAAAATTATAATTCTTAATTCAACCCTGCCATGTGTTGTTTCCATACACTGCACCACAAAATAAGCAGCAGCAGACCACACCCACATTTGGATTATATACATTGCATAAACATAATCTCTCGTTCCATTATAAACTAAGGATCCCACACAAATAAGTGACACAAGAAAAGCAGCCAAAGCAACTTTCAACGCAGATTGACTAAAAGTTGGTTGCCCGTAACAAATTTTCTTAAATACAAGTAAAATAAATCCACATATCGCCAAATAGATTTTTGTATTTCCTATCGGGAAAAAGGCAAATGCAAATGGGAACATGTATAAAGAACAACATATTCCCGTTAATAATATAATCAATAAACGAATCATCTATAAATAACTCCGTAAACAAATTTAAAAACAAGCAGATAATAAAGTTTCACAGCCCAAAATTGCCTTTTCGAAGCCATCCATTGTACCAAACGCATTCGACAAACTTGCGTCCTGTTCTGCATGATATACCGATTGGATTCGGGGAAAGTACGCGCCCATACACGATAGGATTCATTTTGGTCACTAATCAGCAACGGCATTTTAACGTTAAGTTTAAAGAAATGGATTTCCTGTTCATATTTACCTGCAGAATGGGTTGTCAAATAGTTTATTGCATTTTGCAAATTATACATTTGACGTTGCATCTGTTGTCTAGGACTAAGCATGGTGGTTATGCTATTCCTACTCTGTTTTACATAATGATAGAGATAATCATTTACAAAACCTATACTTTTTGCATGAGAAAAAAGTATAATCAAGACCCGCATGTCTTCTCCTACATCCTCACCCTCAACAAAATGAACATTGTGATTGATATACAAATCACGCTTTATCATATATAACCACAGGTTCCAACGCATCTGTCCAGACAACATTCCGCGCAATGCCGTTTCCGCATCCTTATAATAAGGGATGGGCATCAGCCTCTCGCTTTTACAGAAACACAGTTTCCATCCGCAAGCCACGATGTCCTTTTCCCCATGTTCTGAAAGCAACACCATTTTTTTTATTGCATCGGTCTCTATCCAATCATCTGCATCTACCCAATACACATAGTCTCCTGTTGCTGCAGCAAGTCCTGTCTCTCGAGCGGCCGCGACACCACGATTATGCTCATGGCGAACGATTTTGATTCTTTGTTGAAGTCTCGAATAGCGTGCTGCTACCTGCAAAAGGACATCCACACTTTCGTCAGGACTACAATCGTCCACGAATATATATTCAATATCAGCATAACTTTGCTGAAAAAGTGCGTCTGCACATCGAGCAATGAAATCTTCTGCTCCATAAAGGGGCGTAATAATACTGACCAGCATCAATAATAACTTTTAATCAATAAGTACAAGATATATGACAAACGAGATTTCAAAAGCAGATATACCAAGAACTTATCTTTTGATGCCCGTTTATGCATCTCAAAATAATTAAATATAATCGAATTGTAGAAGAAACCTTTTAACTTGTCAAGATCATTCAATGAATAATCACGCTTTACATAAAGTTTGTACAACCAAATATAATAGTTCAAGATATGGCAAACTGCGCGTTCTGTGTCTATATCAAATTTCTGTTTCAACGCACTCAGCACATTCAAAATACGTTCAATTGTCTGTAACGACATCGTCTCATCCAACGCGTACTTAAAATCAGCCCCTTCTTCTGTAAAATAGTTATACCCCTGTCCTTGTCTGAAAGCAAGCGAAGAACAATGGGACAAATAAGTCCACACAAACACAACATCTTCGCCTATTTTCATTTCTGTATTGAACTCAAGCCTCAAAAACTGCAGCAATGATGTACGAAACAACTTTCCCCAAGGACACAGAAGAGTCATGTCAGTCAACCTGTTTTCTAACACAGCCCTGATTGCCTCACTACTACATGCCATTTCTGCTGGATAATTCATGCTTGGTATCGCATTGGCACCCACCGTATGATAACCTCCTACAATCAAATCAGCAATTTCACCGTCAAGCAGGGATTGTAAAAAATTCGGTTCCAAATAGTCATCGGAATCCACAAAAGTAATCCATTCGCCTTTTACATGTTTCAATGCATCGTTACGTGCAGCACTTACTCCACCATTGATTTTATGAATCACCCGAATACGACTATCTTCTACTGCGAATTTATCTGCTATCTTACCAGTACCGTCCTTACTACCATCATCTACCAAAATTACCTCCAAGTCAAAATAACTTTGGCACATGATGCTACGTATACAACGTTCCAACACATGAGCGGCATTGTAGGCGGGAACAATAACAGACACCTTACCTGGTAACATTCTTTCCACTTCTATTTAACTATATATATTATCTGAGAGAGATAGTCCTTATCACGCTCTTCAGAAAATTGCCTGCCCTCAGGTACCTCGTTAACATATTTATGAGGTATAGGTACTTTCTTCATGGCTTTCATCAAAAACCATTCGTATTCAATATCGATATGTCCAATGTCGATAGCCTGATACCCTTCCTTTGCCAAATCGTATGCAAGCACAGTGGCCGTATGGCCTAAAGCCAACAGGATAAGTTTGGACTTATCCACTTTACATGCTGCCTCCATTATCTCATCATATTTAGCAAAAGCATTCAGTGCAGGGCATAGAATACGCTCTATATTCCGAGCATTGTCAAACAAATCGTTACCGATGCCCAACCGGCTTTGTTCGCCTTCTATGATGCAAAGTTCACGATTTTGCCATATTTGCCGACAAGTCTGTATATACGTTCCCTTGTTTTTATCACGGCAGTCTATATAGAAACGTGTAAAATAAGAATCTCCATATTGACGTGTAGGATGTATGGAGGCACATATCATATCCTTGTTATTTACAAAATTCCGCTCTATAAAACGTCGCGCAATAAAAGAGAGACATTGATGACTCTTCCATACATACGGAATGCAGACTATCAGATTCAAATTATCGTCAGACCCGTTCTCCAAAATCAGTTTCAGTCGCGATGCCAGTTTCTCATCGTATGTCTGGAAATCACTTTTACGACTCTCGTCAAAACCATATTTCAAACTGGTTAACATATCCATCTCCCCATCACCATAACGACAAACAGAACATCGGGAATTGATAATATGAAAGATTGTTTCTTCAGAGGTAAGGATATTCAGCATATCCCTTTTTTGCTTCAATAATTTATATTGAATCCAATAAAGCACCTCGCGCAGAACTATTCTCACATTTAAGCAACAACTTTTCAGCACATCTATCATAATTATCATCTAATTATAACCTGTTGGTTGAATTTAAATTGGCGCATACTTAATCTGCCCTATAGGGCAATAACTGATGAAATTGACATATTGCATGAAAGTCATCGCTGCGATTTTCCCCGCCATCCGTGTGAAAAGTCCGCAGGACAGTTTTGCATAATTTCGTATCATCATAAGATTGTCGTCAAGTTGGAAGAATATGGTTTCAATACGTTTGTGGAGTGTTTTGTACGTCCAAGAAGTAGGCCGCCAGTTTTTCTGATTTAGCCTGTATGGTACCTCAAGACTGATGTTTGCCGCCTCAAAAAGATTCTTCTGAACCTCAGCGCAGAGATAGCCTTTGTCTCCAAGCATCATGCTGCCGTGATATTCCCACTGCACATCCTTAAGGAAATGTATGTCATGGACACTCGCAGCCGTAATGTCATAGGAGTGTATGACTCCACGTATTCCACAGACAGCATGGAGTTTATAGCCATAATAGTGCAGCCCTTGCGAAACGCAGTAACCCCAGTCCGATGCCGCTTCGATATTGTCACGACCCATAACATAACGTTTTGGTTCTTGCGTTCTGACAGACCTTGACCGGCTTGGAGTCAATGCAGAGTACATCCTCAGAACCGTCTATAACCATGGCCACATCCTTTCGGATTTCCTCGGCAAGACGAGCCGTGAGTTTCCGGCAGACATTGAACCGTCTGCGGCTGATGAGATTTGGCAAATCATCCTTGCCCTCATTGTACAGACGGTAAAACAGGAAATTCTCACTGTTGAATCCAAATGCTTCGGCTGTTATGACGAGTGCAACGACCTCAAGGTCAGAGAACTTGGGTACAACGCCTGGGCGTGGTACATTTCCGAGTCCATTAACACGATTTCCAGCGAAATCCTTGCAGATTCCAAGAATTCTGACGAAATTTGCCATGAAGTTGCGCATAAGCAGAGCAATGGTTCTTAGTAGTTTGGGCACCACTAATTTGCCAATAACCTATAAATTTGCAACTTTTTCATTTGCAAATATTTGGGAATTTAATTCAACCAACGAGTATATATAAAACTATTTATTAGTTCAACAACTTAAAGAAAGCATAACTAATTCGTTTCAAAGGCAGCAATACCAAAAACAATCTCCAACCTTTGGACATTTTAATCAATTTTGCTTCCTGACACACTTCTAACACAAAAGGATGACGTAAATCCAGTTGACCATATTGAGCCATAAAGGCAGACTTTAAAGCCCTTACCTTTTGAAATATAAACGCTTCCTTAACCTCATCATAATATTCTCCTTGTTTTAATGCAGAAAACAGACAATGGCAGAACTTATTTTCATACTCTATACTGGTGTTAAATGTATGCGATACGGACTCATCATACACATGATAGTCATACACCACATCTTGAATAATAGCGATTTTCTGTGCTTTATTCCCCAACTGTACATTCATAATGAAATCTTCCGCCATTATCAACTCGCGAGGAATATCTATTGTTCCGTTATTAAACAGAATTCTACGAAACATCCTTCCTGTGATATACTGCGATATTTCATTCTTTATCAATCTTTCAAGAAACTCCCGGGCTGAAAGCCTGCTGTATTCCTTATTTTGCCACTCATTAGTCAATGTAACACCGTCAACAATACGTTTATTGCCAATCACCACATCACATCCATTCCCCTTATTCATCATGGCAGCCAACGCATCAGCAGGCATCGTATCATCGGCATCGAGAAAACAAAACCACTCACCTTCTGCATGTTCTGCACCAAAGTTGCGGGCAAATGTCACTCCTCCGTTAGCATTGTGATACACACGTATACGATTATCTTTTGCTGTATATTCATCACAAATCGTACCCGATTTGTCTTTGCTGCCATCATCTATAAGCAGTAATTCAAAATCTGTAAACGTTTGAGCAAGGACAGAATCTACACAGCGTTGGAGATATTTCTCCGCATTGTAGACCGGTACTATAACAGATATTGCAGGCGGTGCTGAGACAGCACGTTCTAACTCTTCTTTCATACGAATAATACAGATATTGGAAATGTTTCTCTATAAACTTACATCGCAGGCATTTTTTCTGTATAAATGTTTTGTTTTATTATAGTAAAACGTTTACTCCGTAACAATTTATTCATATATATTTTTATCACGAACATTCGGCCAAAATGTTTAGATAGAATTATTCCTACTTTCCAAAACAATTTTGATTGTTTCAACATCCAAAAACGACTTATCAATTTTGTAAATTCTTGTAATATATACGTAGCTGCTTCTCTAGATTGCTCTACATTATAAATTGCAGTTTTGACAAGCATATCTTGAAGTCTTTGTTCATTTTGGCTAGATCCACACCACACTCCTCCAGAGTGAATCCTATACGTAGCCATCGCCTCTGTGAAACAATACCCTTCACCCTTGCTTAAAAGTAAGTAAAACAGGGTTATGTCTTTTGATGGCTTGTACAATTCATATCGACCTAAATCCAAAACACTATACCTATACATCACAGTTAAAGGTTGGAAATACCAAGCGCCATGAACCAAATCATCTAAAGAATATGTTAGACCATCCTTCGGAACATTCCCAGGAATATCTTGGCTAAGTCGTCTTTCATTTTCAAAATATTCATCCCATCTATGAGAGCACATGGTATAATCAAGATGGCTCTCCAAGAAGTCCACTTGCTTTTGAAGTTTCAAGGGGTCAGTCCAATAGTCATCTCCCTCACACAAAGCGACATATTTTCCATGGATATGAGCATTCATGATACGTCTTAAACTGCCATCATGCTTGGAATATTGGTTTTCTGTCTCGTATATCGGTTTTATGATGTCGGGATATTTCTCTGCATACTCACGAATAATCACAGCGGTTCCATCCGTAGATGCATCATCATGTACAATGGCTTCAAAACGGAAATTTGTTTTCTGCATTACGAAACCTTCAAGGCACTGGCGAATAAAAGGTTCGTGATTATATGTAAGGCACTTAATTGAGACCATCAGTGGCCTTGTATCCTTGGTAAGTATTTCACTCATCTTTTTTCTTTGTACAATCAATATTATCAAACTTTATTTTTTCAAAAAGTGGACGTTCCACAAAACGTATTCGCAACATATCTATCACAGCACAGATGGAAAAAATAAGAAGAACAGCCACCAGCGGACGAAGCCAAAACAGGCCATCGGTGTAATGTCCTACATTATCTAGTGTATCCCGCCACAGCCAACGGCGCATGGCATCACTATTAGCATGAATAAGCAGTACCCCAAAAGTACTTGCGCCAAATTTGTTTATCAACCGGCTATACCCAATTGGCATGTCTTTGAAAAACATAAAAGAACTAACGGCTGTCACGACTGCCATCAAGTGGTGGCTGTCCGATACAAACCAATATGGCCATTTAGAAAGATACAACATAAATATCACACTCGCCATAGACAGGAAGATTGCTACTATAGTTACCCCCCCCCACTGCTTATAGGAGAATTGCCTCCCCATAATAGGAAAACCATAAAACCGAACATAAGATGCTATGAAATACAAAACACAAAACCAAGATACATAATTCATAGTAACATGTGTCTGCGGTAAAATTCCATGCCCAGTATAGATAAACAGCGATAAAGCAACAAGCAACAAGTGTCCTCTCTTACTCATGTTGTGTATCAGTATATTCAAGAATGGGATACACAAATAGAAAACAAGAAAACAACTTACAAAACCGTCTGTTATATTAAGCATTGGTATAATTGACTTTATGCATCTAGAAACCGAGAACACTTCATAGCCAAACAATAAGAATATTACATATATGCCTGTTTTATAAAACTCCACTTCAAGTAATAGTTTCAAAAACTTCCGCAAACTGATTTTAGACATGCACATGAAATATCCCGTAATCAACACAAAACAATTGATGCCGGTCTTTCCCCACATTCCGAACAAATAGAAGAAAACAGACCGAACACTAAGAGGGGTTTCCTCCATAAGAGGTATTAAACCAGAATTAACTACATAATGATGAGCCACAATGAACAACATCACTGTGATACGATATAGTTCCAGATTGGAATTGCGTTCTTTGTAAAACAATGGACGCTTTTGAGACAACCCAGAAGAGACAATTGACAGATTTCTCATGATAAAAACCCTGTTTTTTCACATAGAATACAGGCAAAGATTGAACATGCAGACAATTACTATGCCTATTTATACAATACTCTTAATCATATACACACTATCATCTTTTGCCTTCTCTGCAATAACAAAACCGTTTTTTCCATATGCTCTCAATGCAGGTAGGTTATCTATTTTCACCTCAAGTTTTATATCACTACACCCATGCCGCATGGCTTCTTGCTCAAGATGGTGACACATGGCGCTGAAAATTCCGCATTTACGATATACGGGTAATACACTGACATGAGAAATATAACATAAGGGGGGGCGATTCATATATACTGCTATCATACCAATAATTGTTCTAGTCTCACTGTAGCAGACAACAAAATCTGCATTTTGAGATAATTTCGCAGCATACTCTTTCAAAAACAACGGATTGTCAAATGAAGCAAAATCACTTTTTATCAGTTTGAAGAATGTCAGTAGTTCTGTACACGCCAACTTGCTAAAAACAAGCGTATGTATATGGTTATTCTCCATATTGTACATGGTTTTTCTTCTCTAAAACGACTCTAATATAATCATCTTTTTTCAAACAGAAATCTTCCATCTGCTCTATTGTGTCAAAATGCAGGAAAATAATACCGAGAGCCTTGCCCGCTCCGTCAAATACCTCCACACTATCCCCCGGCTGCTTATATATCACTTTACGATATACAAACCTTTCAATGCTTTTTTCTATCTCTATTCCTTCATATCTGCCATCCTCGTAACTATGAAGCACATAATGCATATAACAACCAGGGAGTGCTTTGACTGGCTTACCAATGAAATCAGGAATCTCCCCCATGGCAGCCTGCACGTTTGCTTTCACGAGGTCTATACCAAAAGCATCACTGAGTTGGATGGGTATCATGTTGCCTCCAGCTCGCGGTCCCAATTCAAGAAAATGAACATTGTCTTCCTTATCAAGAATTATCTCCATATTAAGTTCACCAAAACGTATTCCCAAAACCGAGACAATTCGCTGCAACTCCTTGTTTATCTGCTTCCTTTGGAAATCCGTCACCAGCAAAGGTTTTTTTTCCCCAATAGGAATCAAAGGACTCTTGCATGTATCTCTAAGACACTCCATCTCACCATATAGGACTATCTTACCATCCCACACAAAGATGTCACCTCCTACTACGGATGAAAAGCCTCTATGAATATATTCTTCTATTAACAATACTTTATTACGAGAATAGGAATCAGCCCATAAAATTGCTTTTTCCAGTCCATCCCAACCATTCAGCATAGTAACGCCTTTACTACCCGAAGAATCTGTAGGCTTTACAACCAAGGGGAACCGGAATATCTCCGCTGCTTTCTTTATTTCAGATATCGGTGTCTGCGGATGGAATGAATGATATTTCGGACAGGCAAAACCATTCTCTTGCAGGAACTGCCGCCAAGAATATTTCAATCCGAGTATCTTCACGCTGTCGGCCGGATTTGTGGGCAGTCCCAGTCTTTCTGCTACTATTGCAGCTGGAAGCGCAGCGGGGTCAGAAGCGTACGCAAGGATTCCTGAAACCTGCTCTTTTTTTGCAATCTTATAAACTGCTTCAATGTCCGTTGTACTTTCCCTGTAAAACTTGTCCGCTTCGTGTTGTCCAGGATTATCCAGAAGATAGTCCATAACAACCGTATAATATCCCAATTCCCTTGCCGCACAAATAGCAACAAGTTGCTGAGCGGAACCTCCAAGTAGAAGTATCTTCTTCCGATTCACCTTTAATCTCTCCTATGCTACTACGCCACAAGGGAGAGATAAAGACAAAACTCTGCATTTACCCCCCCCCGAAATTTTGCAAATACTTGTCTTTCTTGATTTCTCTTGCGGGACTTCCCATCACAACACTAAAAGCATTGACCTCCTTTGTCAGCAAGGATTTCGCTCCAACACATGAGTGACAACCTATCCTGCCTACTTTCCCAGATATTGACAATGCACCTTGTCCAACAAAGACATAATCCTCCACAACCGTGTATGCGCCTATAGTTGCACCGCCTGCGACAAAACAATATTTACCTATATGATTAGTATGTGAAATGTTTACACCAGACAATATAACTGTACCTTGTTCTATCTCTGTATCTGCCTGAACATGAGTGAATGCGCCAACATAGACACCGATGCTAGAAATTCGGGCAAAACGTGATACTACTGCTGTGGGATGTATCAAAGTCGGCACATCACCTCCCAAGGAGATTATCCTTTCTATGAGTTGTGAACGTATGGTATTGTCGCCCATTGTCAACAAGAATGACTTGCCCTGCAAATCGTCAGTAGCAAACAGGTGATTAAATGAGCCTAATATACAAAAGCCGTGGTCAATCTCTCCCGTACGCTCATTGTTATAGTGATATAGTCCAACCACCTTATAACCGCATTGTTCTGCTATATCAATAAAGACAGGAGTATTGTGACCTACGCCTAGAGCATAAAGTTTCTTTTCCTTCATCAATTTTCTATTGTTGTTTCCACTCATTGACTACAGGTTTACGTTTTCCTGAAGCCAGAACCGGAATTTCGTCTGTTTGCAAGATTGTGATTATAGCATCTTCCCCAAGCGTCTCCCTCAAGACAGGAAGTACAGGTTGAAGATACTTCCATGCAGGCTTTTCTGTTTTCATCACAATCTTAAGAAGATATTCCTTTTGCCCCTTTTGTATGAACTGCCATTGTGCAATCTCATCGTAATGTTTCATCACTCGGCCAATTGCCATTGGAGAAAAAGGTTGATTACAAGTTGTATAACACACATCAAACCTCCGTCCATAAAGATTCTTCAATACAGGATACCCATTACTATATTCATTCGGGGGAGCCATTATACCGACATCACCGTTGTCATAACGGATAATTGGAAAAGCATGGTTATGCAAATCGGTTATCACGATTCTGCCAAGTTCGCCGTATGCGGCCGGTTCATCGCTGTCCATTCTGAGCAATTCAAAATAGTAGCCAGAGTGGTTCATATACATCACATTATCTTTCTCTTTTGTCGGCACTCGCTCTTGTGCAAGTATCCCACATTCCTCATTAGCATATTGCGATATTATCTCACAATGCAGTATCTCCTTGACATTTGCACGAACATCGTCAAGAAGAGCCTCACTGCCTGCTATACAAACTTTCAGTGATGGGAAACTCATGGGATGAGCCCTTACAAACTTGGCAAGAAGATCAAAAGATGATGCATAGGCCCTTAAACACAATGCCTTGTTTGTTGCTATGATATCACAGAGTTCTGCCAGTTTCTCATCGCTCATCTGCGAGATGTCAAATGGGATTATGTTCTCTGACTTTATCTGTTCCGATGTTTTGCTCTGCCATCTATTCCACGTACGTAGATGTATCAGCATCTCATGTGTCTCAAAACCTACAATCTTGCCAAAGTACTTCAACTCTGCCACCCTGCGCTGTCTTTTCATCGTATCCTGCGGAACTTTGAACGGAGTGCCAGTAGACCCAGACGTTGATTGGATATGCACCTTACCAACTTGCCCCGGAATGAGATGTTCTGGTATCTTGATGCTATCATAATTATTCAGATACCTGATTTTGTTCATTATCGGGAAAGATTTCAGATATTCAGAAAGATTATCCTTGGGGTTATAGGGGGGGGTAATCTTTTGATAATATGGAGAATTTATCCTTGCATACTCCAACATATCATATAGTTTCCGCTCTCTGATGCAGCGCCCCTCCTTCTCGGAGTGTTCAGAGATAAACTCTATTTCTCGGTATGGTTTTCCTATAGGAGAACCATTGAGAGCATCATTTTTCCAGAATTCGTCCCTCAACTGCTTTGCGTGCAAATCCATTTTATCTTATAATTATTCCAATAGTTC
Source organism: Prevotellaceae bacterium (assembly GCA_019420585.1). Taxonomy (GTDB): domain Bacteria; phylum Bacteroidota; class Bacteroidia; order Bacteroidales; family Bacteroidaceae; genus Physcousia. The sequence goes on along the minus strand of JAHZGX010000001.1, from coordinate 47,483 downwards.
TTTCTATGTCCTCTTCACCCATTGCATGGTGCATGGGTAGACAAATTACGCTCTCTGCCATCTTATGCGCATTTGGCAGATTGATAGGACCGGCGCTATCAAGTCCACGATATGTGGAAAATTCACTGATCAACGGATAGAAATATCGTCGTCCCAATACGCCTGCCTCTTTCATCTTGAAATATAATTCATCGCGAGTCATACCATATTGCCCAGCATCTACGAAAATAGGAAAATAACTATAGTTGTGACGAACACCGGGCATATCGTTAAAGAAAGTAATGCCAGGAACGTTGTGGAAGGCTTCTCGGTATTTCATCGCGACATGACAACGGGCTTCGATGGCAGCATCCACTTGTTTAAGGTTCAGCAGACCGTATGCAGCACGTATCTCATCCATCTTGCTGTTGATACCAGGTCCAACTACAGTTGTCTCATTGGCAAAGCCGAAATTCTTCAAATAGTCAATACGCTGCTTGGTCTTCACATCCTGCATCACCATTGCGCCACCCTCTATAGTATTATACACCTTTGTGGCATGGAAACTGAGAGTGGACAAATCTCCCGCATTCAATACACTTTCACCATTCACCTCCACGCCAAAAGCATGGGCAGCATCGTAGATGACTTTTAGTCCATACTGGTCAGCTATTTCTTGGATACGCTTGGTATCACATGGTTTACCATATACATGTACAGGCATAATGGCCGTAGTTTTTGGAGTGATGGCAGCCTCTATCTTGCCTGGATCAATATTACCAGTACTCGGGTCTATATCCACAAACACAGGCTTAATACCGTTCCACCAAAGGGCATGAGTCGTAGCCACAAAACTATATGGAGTAGTGATAACTTCGCCCGTAATCCGTAAGGCCTGCAAGGCTGTCACCAATGGGAGCGTTCCATTGGTGAACAAAGAGATATAAGGTACCTTTAAATAGGTGGCCAATTCTTGTTCCAATTGCCGGTGAAAAGAACCATTGTTCGTAATCCACTTACTTGCCCAAATATCTTTCAACATCGTGCTGAACTCATCAAGATTAGGCAACAACGGAGATGTCACTGTTATTTTATCAGCCATAGAATCAAATTTTACTTATTCTTGTTAAGCATGTACTTTACCTCTTCCAACTCACAGAACCGGAACAGATATGCCCCACCTATGTATACAATGAATCCAACGGTGGCTCCACATATAATCTGGAGCCATAATGTGGAAATAAACGTATTCGCAACATGTATAGCGGCAAACATCACCATAGACAGAACAAAAATTGGCAACAGGTCACCCATCTGCCTTAAATACCCTATTCCAATAATCTTGCCAGTGTAATAAGTATTTATGGCAAGGGCTATCATGCTTGACACAAAAGTGCCGTAACAAAACACTATTATCCCTTGTGGCAATGTACATGCCATAATACACAAACCTATTACCTTTTTAATGATTTCCAAACGCAGGAACAAGTCTGAGCGTCCTTTTACCTGCAACAGATTGAGATTAAGAGCATGGATAGGATACCACATCATCGTAAAACATATTATCTGCAAAAGGATGATGCATGCTTCCCATTTGACAGTCACCAAAGTAATAACCAAAGGACGCGCTAAAGCAGAAAGCATCAACATAATCGGGAAAATAATAAACGCTGTTGTTTTCAACATTTTCCTATAATTATATGCCAAGCGTTCTTTGTCGTCCTGCATCTTGCTCAAGACAGGAAAAGTAACTCCTTGTATCACTCCTGTAATATTTTGAGAGGGCATAGCCGCATACCCCCTGGCACGATTATAGACTCCAAGATCAGCAGGACTATAATACTTGCCTATAAAAACTGGCACTATATTACTATACAATGTATCCAGTAATCCCGAAGCCATAAGTTTGTTTCCAAATCCCCACAGATATTTGAAAGAAGAACGTGACCATCCTGTTGTCGGAAGCCATCGGACAACAATCCATGTTAGCATAAGCCCCAGCAAACTGGCCAACAGACCAGACACGACCAATGCCCACAAACCATATCCCATATATGCCATGGCGATTCCTACACATCCACCTGCAATTTTCGTTGCAATTGATATCTTTGCCGGAGTCTTGAAGTCAAGTCTCCTATTCAGTATTACATTTTGCGGCGTACCCAACGGCCCCCACAAGAAACCCAATGCTGTCACTCGAATCAAAGGCACAAGTACCTGTGTATTATAAAAATCAGCAATCCAAGGTGCAGAAAAGAACAGAACCACATATAAGACAACACCTACAACAATACTATATATAAAGGAGGTGGACAAGTCTTCCTCGTTCAAATCTTTTTTTCGTACCAATGCAGGATATAATCCTCCATTCTGAAAAATGCCAGCCACAGCCATAAATACTGCAGGCAATGCCGTAATGCCATAATCGGACGGAGACAACAAACGAGCCATGACAATACCAACACAAAACTGCATTCCATAATTGGCAAATTGATTAAAGAAACTCCAATATAATCCCCGTTTTGTTTGCTGTTTTAAAGTATTCTCTTTTTGCTTACACATGACATTTCAGTCTGTGAACTCAAACATTATTTTCTAATTTTTCACCCGATGTTGGCTATACCCGCTCCTCCATCAACAAAACGATGGCGAAAATATGCCATTATACAGAACAAAGATGAAGTAAACTTGTATTGTACTACACCCTTTATTCAATCACCCACTTCTCTATGTTCCTCGTCTTTGAGGAGAAGTTCAGGCCGATGCTGAACAGCATACGCGCATAGAGCATCAACGTATTCCTGGCAATGCGTTTTGTGTTTTCAGATTGTGTAGGCATGATTTATTGCAAATCGATGATGTGGAAAGAACCTGCCTTATTGACTAAAGCCATTAGTCCTTATAACATAACGCGTCAGTTATGTGATTCTCCATTTGCCGATAATAACAAAATGCGTTACCGGAAAGTTCTGTCTGATGCACCAATGAGCAAATGTTAAACGAAGCCTTGATACATCCATACTTTTCCACTGTGTGTGCAGCGTCCCCCGTACAATCAATCTCACAACTTATATTCTTGTAGGCCTCCAATGTTTCAGGATAAGGATGCGTAGACTGAAACGATGTCGTTACTGACAAGGCTCCTTTTACCTGATTCTCCTGCAACTTCCGTATAAAACCACTATTATCATTGCATGAACCATGATGTGGAATCTTTATGAAATAAACATTCTGCAGGTATTGACTGTCCATGAACTTAACACTACGTTCAGCCAAATCACCACAAAACAAAAAATTCACGTCATTAAAATGCATGGAATAGACAATGGACAAATCGTTGAGCGTAAAGTTGTCCTTGGATACCTGACGCCAAGCAAGTTCACCAAAAGGTGCCATAAATTGCCATTGACAACGAATCTTTTTCTCTCCATGTTTTTCCTTGAACCTTAGCCGAATCAAACCTCTTGTCTCATTCTCCGTCACACCTACAGTACAGACATTATAATCACTACGTACACTGTAATTTTCTTTCAAATACGAAAGAGCATCCATGGCTTCATTGCAGACCTTGTACCGAATACCATTATGAAATTCTTCCGGAAGATATACTTTTGCTTTGTGCAGCGAGTCAAATTGAGACAATACATCACAGATGCCCACAGAATGATCCACGTCAGGATGTGTCCAGATGAAAGCATCAATGGCAGAAACCCCTCTCTGATTTAATATGTTGCTGACATAATTACAATCAGACGTAAGATAACAATCTGTCAATGTGGTAAATAAAACAGTGTTTCCCTCACATATCATTGTCAAAATGGTTTCTCCCATGCCAGGATAACCTATAGTGTATATGTCTAATGACAAATTCTGCAAATCGTCTACAATGTATTCGCTTTTTTGCATTACTATCTGTCATATCCAATTTCCCGATAAGCCTTTGTCCCTGCAGAGAGGGGACGTTTGGTATAGGCTTGAACATGTATGCTCCGTACTACTCCAGATATTACAGGTCCAACACTTCCACGGGGAATAAATACACTATCACTGAGAGTGTTATTTGATTCGCGTTGCTTTTTTACCATGATGCTATTTAAAACATTTTGTGGCTTCTTCGCAGGACTTTTCATATAATTGTTTCATGACTTCCTCGCAAGGCACATCTCCCAAGAACGAATTCTTGTCCTGCAGATTTCCTATGGAAGTGATATTCACAAGGTAACATGGATTTATTTCCGATCCGTCCGCTTGTTGACACGTACCTATTTTTACAATCCTCACCAGTTCTGCAACAATGTTATCATACTGGTGACTATCTGCATAGCGCCCCACGGTCATTGTCTCCACATCCAATGTTGGAAATGCGTCATGATCGAATACTTGCCATAATTCCTTGCCACCGACTTCTGCCTGGAAAACAGTAATACATGCCATATTCTGCAAATCAATTTGCTGGACGTTGTCTTTCAGCAGACGAAATACTTTGTTTAATTCATCCCAAGACAATTCTTTGTTCTGTTTGCGTGAGCAATGTGCATACAGAAAGTAAGGACTTATGTACACATCAACCGAGGCTCTGTCTTGAGGTAAAGTAAGTTCCAACTTGTAGACCTTTTTGCTGAGCATCTCTTCTATGGAATTGTCCAGGATATCGCAAACGGCATCTATATTTATTGTCTGTTTCTCTTCTTCTGTCAACAACCGTTCCGTAAACCCGTTTAAGGCAAAACTGCTTTTAACCTGTTCCACAAAGGAGTTTCGGAAAGAGGGCATGCTGTAAAAATCAAACCGAAACGCAACAGACACATTTCTATTGTCCATTGCTTCTGTATATGGTTTCAATTTGCACATAAATATTCTTCAAGTATCTTGAATTTACTATTAACCATACAAATATACACCTTTCTATTGATTGACGCAAACAATATTGTGAATTTTAACATCTCGCAGAGGATAGATACCTGCTATCGTGTTTACATTCTTATCATACTACCATGAAAAGACATTAAAAAAACTGCATTTTACCCGACCTGACCACTTCTCTATGTCCTGCGTCTCAGAGGCAAAGTTCATGCTGATGCAGAAAAGCATGCGTATATATAACATCAGTGTATTCTTAGCAATGCGTCTCGTATTTTCAGATTGTGTAGGCATCCGGTAAATTTATTGTTTTATCGGTTCACTATCAGTGGGATGAATTTGAATACAAAAAACATATACAGATAAATTTCTTTGTTTCTGTATACTCAAGATGGAAGATGGGAAGTCATGCTAAAGGTCTGTAGTTGTATGGTGTAAACTATCTGTGCAAACTTGCCCGAAATACCGGATAAACTATACTTTTCATCGTAAGCGGCTGCATTGGTCATCGTAAGCGGCTTCGTTGACCATTGCAAGCGGCTTCGTTGGCCATTGCAGCCTGCTGCATTGAAATGTCAGTCTTTCCCGGTGAACCAGGCATTGTCGATGGCTTTGCGGAAGTTGGCAACAGTAATGCAGGGGCTTGTTCGCGTATGGCAAAAGTGGAGTAATAGATGCTACGGTCTTTGAAGAACTGCAACAGGAGATGCCGAGTCACTCTTCCTCCACTTTCTCAAGGAAACACTGGGGAATGTAGGACGTGGCCACGGCACAGACTCCGTGTATGGAAACTATGAGGCGGCGGTTTCCCTTTATCCGCACGATGCAACCCTCGGCACCACGGAACGGGCCTCCCGTCACTCTCACATGCATTCCCTTGCGGAAGATGCGCGAATCCTCAGAAAAGTATTCCAAGCCATCCTCACCCGAAGAAACCACCAGACGGAAGACATTCATCTCTCTGTCACTGATGGCAGCAGGCACCCAGCCTGTCTCGGAGCGGCGTGTGTATACCATGGCCTTGCCTCTGACAGCCTCTTGAAGTTTTCCCGCATATGCCTGTGAGGAACGAAAAAACATCAACGAAGTGATTGCCGGTTCCGAATTGTTGGTTCCTGTCCCGCTGCAGCCGGGCTTTGTCATGCGGGGTACATAACTTTCTATCCCCTCTGACTTCAGCACATCCTCCATGTCGGAAACTTTATTGAAGTATACTTTCAAGGCATACCAATGAGAGGTTGCGTCACATTCCTTTTCCACATGTCATCTGTTTACATATAAACATACTTTTACCCCCCCCCCCCCACGCTGCAGTCCTGCAACGTGAGGCAAATTCGGCTTGCCCGCACAACCAATGGCCTCGGAACTCAACCCACGCCTGACCCAAGCATGTCTGTTGTAAGCCTGTGCATATATCGCGTCATCACAAGAGGCCGCACAAGATAGAAATCCGTGTGGCCAAGGCTCCGCATGGATGCTTTAACATATGCCTGCACAAAGGTACATCTTTTATGAAAATATAACAATTTATTTCATACAAAAAATATTATGACGAAAAAAATACACACTGAATTCATAATACTTATGATATTGTTTTGTGAGCGTATCGGACTTTCTCCCGGCTACTATGCTGCCCTTCCCTTTCATCATTTCATCAGACCATGGGACTGGTCTGTACGCTCTTGGATGACGCTACATTGACAAAGGAAAGAAAATCCTCCTGCAGCGATTTGCCACAGGAGGATTTCCTACATAATCCCAAATCAGGTCATTAGACCGAGATACATTTCCCTTGCTTGTCCAAACAATGTCCGATTTGGGATAATTAACGTGAAAAAGACATTCTCCTCACAGGCGCACCTTACGCACCAGCGTGCCACTCTGCATACGCAGGACAAGCACCACGATGCCTTGAACATCAGGCAGAGGCAGAACACACTGTCCGGACTCCACGCGCTGTGCTTCAAGCATGCGTCCCTGCAAATCATACACGCAGAAGGTGCCTGCCTGGGGAGCATCAATACGCACTTGACGCCCCTGCACCTGCATGCCTGCAGTGCCCAAAGACTCGGGTGTGGGGAGCAAAGATGTGCCCACGTTCATGCTGAGCAACTGCATCTCGGTCAACTGCAACTGTGCCCCACCGTTCACTCGGCTTACCAACAGGCGGTAATGGGTGTAGGTGGCAGGACGGTCAAGAGAATAGAACTGGGTGACATAACGGTGTGAGAAAGCCTGTCCCTCACGTTGGTCAAGGGTTACCCATTCAGTTCCGTCAACCGACCCCTGCAACTCCCAGTCCACAGGATCGCATTCAGCCTTGTCCTTACCTGCCGTCAGCGAATAGGTCTCGATGCAGGTAGGAGCGGCATAGGAGAAGGTCACCCAGACAGAATCAGCGAAATCGGCCCTGTAACCCGTGAGTCTGTTTTGGTCGTTGAGTTTGCTCACCGTCTCTGCCGCACTGACTCCCTCAGCCGATGCCGTCACGCTTTCAGGCGCAGGCATCTGCTCCGTGCCGGGTTGCGCAAAGGTCGTGCCGTAGAGTTCAAAGGCCGCGAGCGAGGCCGCCTTGCCCTCCGGATCGCCCGTCTGAGTGACGAGCAACTGGAAGCGGTCGAAACTCTTGCTGGTGGACATGGTGCTTGTGTAACGTGATCCACGGGCATTGAGCGAGAGGCTGCGCGTGGAAAGCACAGTGGCATTGCCTTCTGAATCAAGTCCCCTGACACTCACGGCCGTAGGAGTCTGCTCTCTGTCTGCCGAGGCTATCACGGAATAAGCAATGGGGCGTATCGTCATGGGAGACTCCATCAGCCAGTACAGACTGTCGCCGCTCACGGTGGCGGTGGTCATGGCATTGTCATCCAGCAGTGCGTCCTGGTTGCTGCCATCGGGGCCGGTGATACTGAAGAGCTGGGTCACATCGGGATAGAAGGTGCCGGCATCCAGCGTGCCGAACATCTGCCACTGAGCCAGCCGGCTCTCCTCACTGCCCGTCATGCGCAGGCGATACCACACATAAGCCTGTCCCGGCTGTACCTTAAAGGTGGCCGTAGTGGCAGGATAGGGAAAGAGAACCTCGGTGTGTTCATCGATGGTCTTCCACACGGTACCGTTGTTGGAACCCTCCAGCACCCAGGATGAGGGTGCTGCATCGGCATCGGTGGTAAGGGTATAATGAGTGAGCATGTAATTGCCTGCCGCGCGATACACCACTCCACCGTCAGGTACAGGCACGGGGGTCAGCCCCTGATGGTCAATGAGAGACTCTCCGGAGTCTGCACTCCCGCCATCGGCAGTGATGTCTACCGGGTCTATGGAACGTCCCATGAGTTGCCACTCGGCCAGGCGGAAGGCGGTCTGGATTTCATTGGCATGGAGTACTAGGCGGAAATGGCTGTACTGCCCGGTGGGCTGCACGTCAAACATCACCCTCTGCCCGCGCGCAACAATGCCCGCCTCGGGCACTTCATGAATGGTGTGCCAGTCCTTGCCGTCAGTACTGCCCAGCAACGTCCAGCCTGCAGGATCGGCTCCAACAGTAAGTCCCGAGAACAGGGAATACCCCTGCAGGAGCACCGGTGCAGGCGCATCATACTGAATCCAAGACTCAACTCCCTCCTGCATGATGCCGCCAAACTGCGTTGTAGGATTGCCGTCGGTAAGCAAGGCCAGGGTTTGACCTTCATCAGTCAGTGAGGTAGTCATTTTGCCGAAGGGTGTCACCACGTCATGATAAAGAGTGTTCCTGGCCGCAAACTTGAACCAGTTGAGATCGGCGAGATCAATACCGGTGCTTCCCGTAGCCACAAAATAAACATCGTGCCTGCCGGTGACAGGCATGTCCAATGCACGCTCAAGCGTAACCCATCCCTCACGGTCGGCAGTGTCCTGAGGCTTCACGGTACAAATCAGCGTACCCTGAGTGGCCGAAGGAGCGTCAATATAGACATTCACCGTGGAGGTGAGGCGATAAAGACGTGCGCGCAGAATGAGATGGGAAGCATAGTCCGAAGAGAAATCCACATTGCGGTAACCCACATAGTTGTCCTTACGCATGGCTCCGGCATAACCGGTGCCGTCATCATCATTGCCGGTGGAGTGGATGGGGGTGCCACGCAGGAAATTGAACTCCTCTGCCTGCATGGGGCTGTAAGCGTCTCTCTCGTCCACCACGCCCAAGTGTGCATTGAAGGCCGCAGACACAGCCGTGAAGGCTCCCACGCCGTCACCATCAAAGTTTCCGCCGTCTGAATGATAAAAGTTCTCGGTGGTCTTTGTCAGCCATGCCGACATGCATATACCCTTGGAATTTCGGTTGTTCCAGGCATGATAGCCGTTTCGTGCCAGCCAACTGTACCACTCGGGGTGCCCCAGAGAGGCAGCATAGCGGCGCACATAGCGCATGAGAATGCCCTTGAAGCCCGTAAGGTCGCCGTTGACAGTCTGGCACACCTTGATGATTCCGTGGCTGTTGGCCAGGTTCTTCGCCGTCCAGTTCATGATGGCATCAGCATCGGTGCGGTACTGCTCCTTGCCGAAATGCTCATACAGCATGACTGCTGCTCCCAGGCTGGTGCCTTGGTTGTAGGTGGATGACCAGGTGTTTCCCACAGTGCCCTTCACCGGGTCACCGCTGTCATACACCTGTCCGTTGAACACACCCTGGCTGTTGATGTTATAAAGCAGGCCTCGCTCTCCGGCGTAAATGGTCTGAGCCTTCTGGAAATAACTCTCATTGTTGAGCGCTATGCCTAAGTAACAGGCACACACGGCAGCAGGACCGTTGATGCAAGAGTTGGTTCCCCCGTTGCCCTGCTTCCATACCAGCGTCCCGTTGTCGTATGTGGCAGCCCGCTTGTACATGCCATCGAAGTTGCTCTTCGCTGTTGACAAGTACTTGGTGACCCCTGTCATGAGGTAGGCACGCACACAGGCGATGCACATCCAGGCAATGTCATCGTTGTACTCATTATAGCCGCTGCCGGTTATCCAGTTGCCAGTCTTGCGGGAGATGAAATTCTGGTAGAGATTCTCAAACATGGTGGCATACTGCTGATCGCCGGTTGTCTCCAAGGCATCAAGTACCACCTCAAACATCTCAGCGTCGCCCCACCATCCGCCACTGCCTATCACGTAGCCGGTGTTGGCCTTATGGTAATAATGGTCTTTCCATTTTTCCATCATGTCGTCACGCACCTCAGGCGTGAGCGTATTCTCACGGGTGGGACACTCCTCCACAGTCCACACGTACTGAGACGAGTCCGCCTTGTCCACCGACACCAGCTTCAGAGTGCCGCCATCGGCAATTTCCTCGGAACTGGACAAGGCATAGCGCCGTGTGGTGTTGGCATAGATGACGTACTGATTGTCCTTGCCCTCCACAGGAACCAATTCCCAACGTCCACGGCTGACGGCACTGGTACGGTCCTGCGCACTGATGGAGGCTCCAGAAGTAACGCTTCCCACGCAAGCCAGGTAATAGTTCGTATAGGCATTGACCAAATAGAAAGTGGTGGAGCCCGCACTCTGGAGTACCCAACGCTGCGAGTTGGTCTGCGCATCAGTCCATGTCTCAATCTGTGCACCTGCATCAAGCGAGGAATTCTTCGGCATAATGGAGAATGTTCCCTGACCGATACGGAGGGTCTGTCCACTCTCCAAAGCCCAGGCTTCCATCTGTCCGAACCATGCGGAAGCCAACGTCAGTGCCACCACGCATACGCGCCACGGCACAAAAAATGCTTTTTTGTTCATCTTAGGATATGGTTATAGTTGCTGTTGTCCTTAGTCGAAGGGCACTCGAAACAGGGAATTCCCCGGTGCATGGAGAGCCTCATCTTGCCACAAATTTACACAAAATAAGGGGGAAAGGCAAGAAATGCAGGCAAAAATCAACATCAGGAAGAGAACATTCCACACAGATTACACATTGCACGCACCACAATGAGGGCACGTACCCAAAGAATGCATCTTGCATCCGCAATGCCCACATACGTAACGCGGACGGAACTTAAGGAAGAAGCGGCACAGCGCCACAAGGACAAACAAAACGTAGAGCACCACCCCTGCCCAGTAAAATGCCGCCATGGAAAAAAGGGTGTAAAGGCACATGCAGATGCCCAAGAGGGTAAGCAGGTAAAAGAGAGCCTCACCCAAGGGCAACTGGCCAAGCACCTCATCGACCACCGCCATGGAAAGTATCAGAATCAGCCAAAAAAGGAGCACGAAGAAGCAGAGCACGAGAGGCAGGGAAAATGGGTTGAGAGTAGGATGGTAATAAAAGCGCACCCACATGTCGGGGGCGAAACGCTGTATGTGTGCATACAGGACAGCCGCACCACCAAGCGCCACCGTGAGCAAGGTGGGATATGCAGAGGCAATATCATTGAGCAAGAACACATGAATGCTGGCATGGCGCACATGACGAGCCAGAAACAGGAAGAGAGCCAGTGCCATCAGGCCGGCAAAGTAAGGCAGATGACGCAGGCTGAACACGTAGATGAAACGGCTGATCGGATCGTTAGGCACCACACCGGAAAGCAGTACATGTTCGTGAGTCCAGCCCATAAGATACTGGTCGCGCGCCACCTTCACCCACACGCTGTCCACAGAATCCTCCGGGATTACCGTTATCTGTGCAATGACAAGTTCCTCTCCCTTGAGCAGGAAAAGGCTGTCGGTCAGGGGGACAAAGGAGCTGGACATATTGTGCAGAGGCTGCTGCGCCTGCAGGTGCAGCGTGTCGGCAGTGACCACGAAGTTATCATTGACCTCATACAAGCCCGACTCTTGTCCGCGATAATAGCAGGAGGAAAAGAGGAGCAACAGCAGAAACAGGGGCAGGTTACGCATTCCAGACTTTCATTTCACACCGGCGACAGTCAAACTCCAGGCGGAACCGACGGCCATCGGACAGGTTCAGGTACAAAGGTTCAGTCATCTGCGGAGGCCTCCCTCCATGCTTCACACACCAGCCCAATTCATGCTTCAGGCAGTAACGGCAAGTCATGAGCAGCCATGTTCTGCCTGCCACATTCCCGCACTCCATGGCCATCTCGTCCACACACAATCCACTGCGTTCATAGAATTGACGTGACAGGCGGTTACTGACATTGGCAAGGTAGGTGCAACGAAGGCGGGAATCCCTTTCCCGGCACTGCCCTGCGGCACACGATTCCTGCAGAGTGCCAGGAAGAGGCCGCACGGAGGAAGAGGTCGAATGCGGGACAGGAGCAGCCAAGGAAGTGCCGACATCGGCAAAAGCCACGGACAAGGCTTCACGCCTCCACTGCGCAAGCAGGCTGCGGGGAACGAACCAAGGACAGGAGAGAGTAACGTTGACACGGGTACACACGTATATGGTATCACCCGTCTTGGCCAGTGTCTGGCGGATGACATCTTCCTGGGGCGAGTGTGCAAGTTGGTGCGTACAGGGATATACGAACTCCGCCCTGGCACCGTCTTCCCTCGTGAGCACAAGGCGGAAACCGTCAGGCACATCACAGAAGTCCATCTCAAGCCCCACCGTACGGCGCGCCGTGTTGCCGGCCATCAGTCTTTCCCATGCCTGATCTGAGTTCCGCCAGAGCACATCACCACGCCTCACCCGGGGCATAGACGAGGGAAACAGACGGTTGCCCTGCGCACGGTTCACTCGGAATCCGCACAGTTTGCCCCCGGTATCCATGAAGCAGAGGCCGTCGCCATTGGCAAAGGAGGCCGTGCCAGAGACGACAATGCTGTCACGCAACACCTCCCGCACCCTGCCCACCTCCACCCCACGGCTCTTGGGAGTGTCCATGGAGGCCAGCCCGTTCTGTCTGCCATGCAGGAAATAGTCGGTAAAGCCGCGGGAGAAACTCCGTTGCGGATTGGGAGTGAAAGTGCACTCCGACCTTCCGAGAGATGAACGGCAATAGTCATCGGAACGCTTCTGAAGCACACGGTCAATAGCCTGTCTGTAGGCAGAGGTCACATTCTTTACATAAGAGACATCCTTGAGCCGGCCTTCTATCTTGAAACTCCTTACCCCGGCATCCATCATCTCCTCAAGGAATTGCAGGCGGTTCATGTCACGCAGCGACAGGAAATGCCGCTCGGGCAAAAGTGTCTTGCCTCCCGCATCACTCAGGGTGAAAGGCAGGCGGCAGAACTGGGCACACTCGCCACGGTTTGCCGAGCGTGAGAAACAATACTGCGAGGCATAGCACTGCCCGCTGTAACTGACACACAATGCTCCGTGGACAAATGCTTCAAGAGGCATGTCGGGCACCTGCCGGTGTATCTCACTTATCTGTGCAAGGGAAAGTTCACGGGCCAGCACCGCCTGCTGGAACCCCAGTTCACGCAAGTGACGCACCTTCTCCGGCGTGCGGTTATCCATCTGCGTGCTGGCATGCAGGGCTATGGGAGGCAAGTCCATCTCCAGCAGAGCAAGGTCTTGCACTATCAAGGCATCCACTCCGGCATGGTACAGTTCATGCACCAGGCGGCACGTATCCTCCAATTCCCCGTCATAGAGAATGGTATTGAGCGTCACGTAAATGCGCACGCCAAAAGGGTGGGCATAGTCACACAGGCGGGCAATATCGTCCACGCTGTTTGACGCGGCAGCTCGCGCTCCATAACGAGGTGAACCTATATACACCGCGTCTGCGCCATGGTCGATGGCTGCGATGCCGCACTCCAGATTCTGAGCCGGGGAAAGGAGTTCAATGGATGTCATTGATATTGTAGGGAGTCTCCTGATACACGTAATAGTTGAGCCAGTTCTGGAACAGGAGATTGCCGTGGGCACGCCAGGTCACCAAGGGTGGCTGTGACGGGTCATCGTTCCGGTAATAGTTGTAAGGCTTCCTGATGGGAAGTCCCTTGCCCAGGTCACGCTTATACTCAGTATCAAGCGTGTAAGGCGAGTACTCGGAATGTCCGGTGATGAATATCTCTCTTCCACCCCGTGCCATCACCATGCCCACACCGCTCTGCGGGCTCTCGGCAATAAGTGAGAGTTCCGGCACGGCCAGGATGTCCTCGCGGTGCAGTTCCGTATGCCGGCTGTGAGGCATGTAGAATACATCATCGAAGCCCCTGAAAATGGGCAGTGTAGGCTCCAAAGGAGTCTGAGGAAAGATGCCGAACATCTTTTCAGGCAACGGGTATTTGGGTATCCCGTAATGATGGTACAGCCCGGCCTGGGCAGCCCAGCAGATGTAGAGGGTGCTGGTGACGTGGGTACGCGCCCAGTCGAAGATGCCGCTTATCTCGTCCCAATAGGTCACCTGCCCATAATCAAGATGCTCCACGGGGGCACCTGTGACAATCATCCCGTCGAACTTCTCGTCAGTCATCTTCTCGAAATCACGGTAGAAGGCCTTCATATGCTCCACGGGAGTATTCTTGCTGGTGTGCGCCTTAACCTTCATAAACTGGACGTCCAACTGCAAGGGAGAGTTAGAAAGCAGTCTTATGAGGTCTGTCTCTGTGGTTATCTTCAGAGGCATCAGGTTGAGAACGACGATGCGCAGAGGCCTGATGTCCTGGCTGTCGGCCCGCTCATCCCCAAGCACGAAGATGTTCTCGTGCTTGAGGAACTCAATGGCGGGCAGTTTGTCTGGCAATCTTAATGGCATTGCTTGTCAAGTTGTCTTTCCGTAAACTGTTTACCAGATGGTCACGCGCTTCTCCTTGGCCAGGAACATGGGGTCAGCCTCTACAATGTTGAAGGCATCATACCAGGCATCGATGTGAGGCAACTGACCGTTCACACGCCACATGCCCAGCGAGTGCGGGTCACTCTTCACGCGCTTGCGGATTTCCTCGTCACGTATGTTCTGCCCCCAAACATTGGCATAGGCCAGGAAGAAGCGCTGTGCGGGAGTGAAACCGTCCTTGTCGGCCAAGGGAGCCTGTGCAGTGGCATTCCGAAACGCCTGGAATGCAACCATCAAGCCACCATGGTCAGCCATGTTCTCACCCAACGTGAGCGAGCCGTTGGCATGCAGTCCGGGCAGCACCTCAATGCTGTCATAGAAGGCACGCATGACACCGATGCGCTCCTCAAAACGCTTTGTGTCCTCTGCAGTCCACCACTGCGAGAGGTTTCCGTTCTTGTCATACTTGGAACCCTGGTCGTCAAAGCCGTGAGTCATCTCATGTCCGATTACCACACCTATGGCACCGTAATTGAATGCGTCATCGGCTGCCATGTCGAAGAAAGGAGGCTGCAGGATGCCGGCAGGGAAACATATCTCGTTGGTGGTGGGGTTATAATAGGCGTTCACTGTCTGGGGAGTCATGAACCACTCATCCCTGTCCACAGGCTTGTTGAGGTGCTTGGCTATCATGTCCTGAATGGCCCAACGCTTGCAGGAAAGGATATTCTGGAGGTAACTGTCGCCTATCTCCAGCGTGCTGTAGTCGGTCCACTTGTCGGGATAACCCACCTTCACATAGAAGGCATCCAATTTCTCGTGTGCCACTTTCTTGGTCTCCGGGCTCATCCAGTCCTGCACGTCAATGCGCTCACCCAGTGCCTGCTGCAGGTTGGCCACCAATTTCTCCATGCGCTTCTTGGCTGCCGGGGGGAAGTATTTGGCCACGTACAACTGTCCGAGTGCCTCACCTAAGCAGTTCTCCACGCTCGCCACAGCGCGCTTCCAGCGCGGGCGATCCTGAGTCTTGCCGCTCAGCACGGTGCCCCAGAAGCCAAAGGCGATGCTGCGGCTCTCATCGTCCACATAATTGGCAGCCATGTCAACGGCATGCCACAAGTATACGTTCTGCAGAGCCTCGGGGGTCTCCTCAGCCAGGACATTCTCCACTTCATGAATGGCGGCAGGTTGCCCCACAATCACTTCCTTCAGGCCGGTGATTCCAAAAACCTTGAAGTAGGCATCCCAGTCTATTCCGGAGAAGTCCTTCTTCAGTTGCTCATAGGTCATCTTATTGTAGTTGGCCTCGGGGTCACGCAGTTCGGTCATGCTCTTGCTGGCTTTGGCCAGACGGGTCTCTATGCGCATGACATCCTCGGCCATGCGTGCGGCATCCTCTGAACCGAAGCCCACATGGCCGGCCATCTTCTTGATATACTCCACGTAAGCCTCACGTATCTTGATCGTTTCGGGATCCTGATCCACATAATAGTCTTTCTGCCCAAGGCTCATACCGCCTTGGCTGATGCTCAGGATATTGTTCTTGGAGTCCTTCTCGTCCGAACCGATGTAGAAGCCAAAGAGCCCATCCACGCCGGAAGCCAACATGCCGGGCCACACTTCCTGCAGCCACTGCCGGGTGATTTCGGGGCTGTTGCGGTAGCCGTCACAGGCCAGGAAGCCATCCAAGTCATCCATTCCGTGCTCCTGCAAGGTGACAGAGTCCATCGCGCTCTTGTAGAGGTCGGCTATCTTCTGCTCGATGCTTCCCTTCTTGTTGTCGAGGGCCGCCACGCTGTCGATGATTGCGCGCAGTTGCTTGTTGTTGTTCTCCTGCAGCACATCGAAACTGCCAAACCTGCTGTACTCCTCTGTCAGAGGATGGGCTGCCTGCCAGCCACCCGTAGCATACATGTAAAAGTCGGCTCCGGGCTGATAAGTGGTGTCCATATTGGCCAGATCGATACCCGATTTCTGCCCATCATCTCCGTTGGTCTGGCAGGATGCCATTATTGCCGCGAAAGTCATTGCGTGCAACATGATTTTGGTCTTCATAGTCTGAATTATCTCTTATTGTAATTACACATTATATATATAGTATGCTCACTGTGCTTCATTCCGAAACTCTTCCTGTGCCTCCATGGCCTGCTCCCATTCATTCTCCGCCTCGGAAAGTTGTTTCTTGAGACGTGTGTGCCTCTCATAGAGAGAAGCATCGGTGCTACCCTCGAGGGTGGACATCTGCTCCTCCAGGATGCGGATGGCAGCCTCCAGTTGCGACACATGTGCCTCAGCCTCGGCAACGGCCTTTTCCAGTTTCTTCTGCTTACGCTGGAGTGCTTTCTGCTGCTCATAACTCTGTGCACCGGACTTACACTGTTTCTCACCCTCACCAGAAGCCTTCAGGGCAGGAGCCTCCTTCATGGCAGAGGTGTTGAGTACGCTGAGTGAATCCAGCCGGCGGGACTGCAGGAAATCATAAATGCCTCCCAGATGTTCATGCACTTGGCCTCCGCCGAACTCATACACCTTGCTCACCAGGCCGTCAAGGAAATCACGGTCGTGACTCACCACGATGACGGTTCCATCGAAATCCCGGATGGCTGCCTTCAGGACATCCTTCGAGCGCATGTCCAGATGGTTGGTGGGCTCATCAAGAATCAAGCAGTTGACCGGTTCAAGCAGAAGTTTGATCATGGCCAGGCGGGTGCGCTCTCCCCCACTCAGGAATTTCACCTTCTTGTCTCCGGCCTCACCGCCAAACATGAACGCGCCAAGGATATCCCTTATCTTCAGTCGGATGTCGCCTTTGGCCACACGGTCAATGGTGTCAAACACCGTCTGTTCCCCATCAAGCAACTGTGCCTGATTTTGGGCGAAGTAACCTATCTGCACATTATGCCCTACGCGCAAGCCACCTGTATAGAATCCGCTGCCTGAGCCATCGGGCTGCGGATGGGCGGCAGAGTCCATGATACACTTCACCAAGGTAGTCTTCCCCTCACCGTTCCGCCCCACAAACGCCACTTTCTCGCCGCGCCGTATGGTGAGGTTCACGTCATGGAAGATGACATGTTCGGCCTCCTTGCCGTCACGCGAAGGATAACTCTTGGACAGGTCCTCGCATATCACGGGGTAATCACCGCTGCGCTGACTGCATGTAAACTTCAGACGCAGCACGCTGCTGTCCACCTCATCCACCTCGATAGGCACGATGCGTTCCAGTTGCTTGATGCGACTCTGCACCTGTATGGCCTTGGTGGCCTGGTAGCGGAAGCGGTCTATGAATGCCTTGATGTCGGCAATCTCCTTCTGCTGATTCTCGTAGGCGCGCAGTTGCTGCTCGCGTCTCTCTGCCTGCAGGCTCACATACTCGTCATACTTTACCTTGTAGTCATACACGCGCCCGCAGGATATCTCCAGCGTACGATTGGTCACATTGTTGATGAAAGCGCGGTCATGGCTCACCAGCACCACGGCTCCGGCCCTGGTGCACAGGAACTGCTCCAGCCACTGTATGCTCTCGATGTCCAAATGGTTGGTGGGCTCGTCAAGCAACAATACGTCGGGATGCCCCAAAAGGAGTTTGGCCAGTTCGATGCGCATGCGCCATCCACCGCTGAATTCACTGGTGGGCCTGTCCAAGTCCGTGCGGCTGAAGCCCAGTCCGGAGAGCGTCCGCTCCAGTTCGGCCTGATAGTTGAGTCCACCCATAAGTTGGAAGCGGTCATTGAGGTGAGTAAACTTCTCCACCAATGCCATATAGTCTTCCGACTCATAGTCGGTACGCTCGGCCAACTGGTCATTCAGTTCCTTGATTTGGCGCTCCATGCTCCTAATGCCCCCGAAAGCCTTCTCGGCTTCCTCACGCACCGTATGCCCGTCGCTCAGCACCATCACCTGCGGCAGGTAGGCCACCGTGGCATCCCTGGGAATGGACACCGTGCCTTCCGTGGGAGCCTGCAGGCCGGCTATCACCTTCAGCATCGTGCTCTTTCCGGCACCGTTCTTGCCCACCAGGGCAATACGGTCACGGTCATTGATTACATAACTGACATCAGTAAACAGCGGACGTGCGCTGAACTCCACACTCAAATGGTCTATCGAAATCATTTCCCTTGCTTGCTATTCTTCTCGTCTCCTATCCTTCCCCGGAACATGCCTCACACATGCCCGAAGCATGCATTCACCCCGAAGGAAGTGCAAAGTTACTCATTATTTATAATAAAACCGTAAAAAAGCCGCCCATTTGGAAAAGGAGACGGATTATTTTGGCTACCTTTGTAAGGCAAACAATTATAACAACAATACCCTACAACATGAGACAAATCAACAGACAAGCCTGGATCCTGGCAATGGCATTGGCCGCCGGACTGTCACTGACAGGCTGCAACGGGAAAACCTCACAGGAAGGTCAAGAACAGAAATCCGCCGCACCGGCAAGCAAGAAACAGAACAAGCAGGACAAGGACATTTACTTCTACACCACCAAGGATCGTGCAGCAAAGAAGACCGTAGAGGCCGAGAAACTGGGCTTCACCAACCAGATTGCCAGTATCACTCCCAAGGAGTTCGAAGGCAACACCGGCATCAGGGAAATGTGGATTGGCCCCAATGTGAAACACATTGCCGAGGATGCCTTCAGCGGATGCACATCACTGGAACAAGTTCACTTCCAAGGATTCGTGCCGGTCATCAACGACAGGGCCTTCAGCGGATGCACAGCCCTGAAGAGCCTCAAGGTGAACGTCTCCACCGTGGGTTTGGATGCCTTCAGCGGATGCACGTCACTCACAAGCGCAGAGTTTGGCGATCAGATATGGTGGATACGCGAAGGGGCATTCAAAGACTGTGCCGCACTGAAGCGCATCATACTGACCATCACCATGAAGAAACTGGACGACGGAGCCTTTGAAGGATGTACGGGAGTGGAGGAACTCACCATCCCCAACGATGTGAAGAACCGCATGTTCGGCATGTTCAGCGCACCCGAAAAGTTCAAGAAGATATACCTGCTGAGCACTGAGTTTTATCCCATGCCCAAGAACTGCACCCCCACCAAGGGCTGCACGCTGTACGTGCCTGATGTTTTCCTGGAGCAGTACAGGCAGGACAAGGGCTGGAGCCAGTTCGGCAAGGTGGAACCGCTCAGCAAGACCAAGTACTACACCGCCGAGGGTCTTTGGAAATGATTTTATGGAAGGGAAAGAAAGAAAAAACTTTCACCCGCTTGGCCATATTGCAGAAAAGCAGTAATTTTGTAGGCCAAAAAAGAGAAAGCAAGGATTACTAACCCATAAAATAATACACATTATGCCAAACGGAAAGAAGCATAAGAGACACAAGATGTCTACGCACAAGCGCAAGAAAAGACTGAGAAAGAACAGACACAAGAGCAAGTAAACCTTCTCAGTAAAGATAGCTCGGTGACAGTCATTGCTCTGTCACCGAGTCTTTTTTTAGTTTGAATACCAGATTATGACCAGCGAACTCTACATCAATGTACAGCCCCAGAAGATATCCATCGCGCTGACCGAAGACAAGCGGCTGGTGGAATATCAGGAGGAAGGCCAGTCGGCCTCATTCTCCGTGGGCAACATCTACCTGGCCAAAGTGCACAAACTCAAGCCGGGACTCAACGCATGCTTCGTGAACGTGGGGCATGAGAAGGACGCCTTTCTGCATTATCTGGACCTCGGTACCCAATTCAACTCATATGCCAAGTACCTCAAACAGGTACTCAACGACAAGAAGAACCTCTTCCCGCACGCCAAAGCGTCCATGCTCCCGGAACTGGAGAAGAACGGAAGCGTGCAGAATGTGCTCAAACCGGGACAGGAACTCCTGGTGCAGATAGTCAAGGAACCCATCAGCACCAAAGGGCCGCGCCTCACCTGTGAAATCACCTTCCCCGGGCGTTTTCTGGTGCTCGTGCCCTTTGACGACAAGGTATCCGTGTCCACCAAAATCAAAAGTTCGGAGGAGAGAGCACGCCTCAAGCAAATCATACAGAGCATCAAGCCCCACAACTGCGGCGTCATCGTGCGCACCGTGGCCGAGGGAAAACGCGTGGCCGAACTGGACGCAGAAATGAAGGTGCTGGCATCCCGATGGGAACAGACACTAAGAAATGCACAGAAGGCCAAGCAGATTCCGACAATGGTCTACGAAGAGACGAGCCGGGCAGTGGGCTTGCTCAGAGACTTATTCAACCCAAGTTTCGAGAACATCCACGTCAACAGCCAGGAAGTGTTCGATGAGGTGAAGAACTATGTGTCCATCATTGCACCTGAGAAAGCAGATGTGGTGAAGTTGTACAAGGGCAAACTGCCCATCTTTGACAACTTCGACATCACTAGACAGATAAAGTCGGGCTTCGGACGCACCGTTTCCTACAAGCATGGAGCATACCTCATCATAGAGCACACCGAAGCCCTGCATGTGGTGGACGTGAACAGCGGGAACCGCACAAGCAACAAGGACAGCCAGGAAGCAAATGCCCTGGACGTGAACCTGGGTGCTGCCGACGAACTGGCAAGGCAACTCCGACTCAGGGACATGGGCGGAATCATCGTGGTGGACTTCATCGACATGAAACTTGCTGAAGACAGGCAGAAACTGTACGAGCACATGTGCGAGAACATGAAGCGCGACCGTGCACGCCACAATATCCTGCCCCTCTCCAAGTTCGGCCTCATGCAGATAACACGCCAGAGGGTAAGGCCGGTCACGGAAGTCAAGGTGGACGAGGCATGTCCCACCTGCCACGGCACAGGCACCATCAAGAGCAGTTTCCTCTTCGACAAAGTACTGGCCGGAAAGATTGAGTTGCTCTATTACAAGTTGGGCATCAAGAACTTCACGCTGCACGTACATCCTTACGTGGCAGCCTATCTCAACCAAGGACTCATCTCCATCAAGAAGCGGTGGCAGTGGAAATACGGATTCGGCGTAAAAGTCATCCCCAGCCAGAAACTGGCTTTCCTGCAATATGAGTTCTATGACGCACAAGGACAGGAGATAGACATGAAGGAGGAATTGGAAATCCGATAGACAGAACAGAAAGGCGGGATGCTCATCCCCCTGCCTGCTGAACTTACATCAAAGGGCTGCGCCACACGTCATAGCACACGTGGCACAGCCCTTTGGTTATTATGTCGTACCCTCGCATCTTGATATTGTCAAGATTTTAGAAGCAAAGTGCAAAAAAGCACCCGCCCAGGAAAAAAAAATAAATCAGGTGAGGAAAATTTTTTTCCTGGTGAGAAACATAAAATCGGGTAGTTTGGCGAAAATGCAAATATGTAAAGAAAAAGGAATCCATGCCCAAGGAAAATCACGGCACCGGTTTACACGACACTTACCTTGCCCTCTCTTGGCATGTTCCTATACCGGAAATCCCGTTTGACGCGTCACCCCTGTCCCGGGAGAGGAGCCCGCGGTAAATCCGCTCATACTCCGCAGCCACCTTCATGTAATCATGATGCCTGGCCACGTATTCCACGCTTCCGCGTTTTAGTCCGGGTATACGCTCAGGATGCAGCACCAGCGATTCCAAGGCGCGGCACACGCTTTCGTACGATGGTTCGACATTGATGATCGGCCGCAGCCTCTCCTCGTGTATGATCTGATAGTTCTCCGGCTCCCCCCCACCTATGCAGATGATGCCGCGAGACATGGCCTCCAGCGGATTCATCGAAGGGGTGTAACTGTAAAGTTGATCCATGATAGCATCACTCCCGTTCATCATTTCCACATACTGCGCAAAGGGGACACTCTCAGCCACCACCAGTTCCATGCGCCCGGGATACCTTGCTTCCACTTCCCGAGCAGCCCTCAGCATGATGTCGGTTCCCTTGTATTCGCTGCGGGCACGGTTGATACCGATGAACACCTTCACGGGGTCGGAGAGACAACGCTCCCCGCCGGCAGAGTCCGCCAGCGGCTTGGGCTTGATGGGCAAGGGCACGAAATGGGTCTTGGAAGGAAAGAGTGGCTGATAGCACACCCAATACTCATAGAGTCCGGCCACCACCGCATCACAGTCAGCAGCCATCAGCCTGTTGAGCCGCTCCTTGTCTGTCCCGAGCCAGTCACGCCTTTCTGTGAGTGCATCGGTGTTGGTACGCAGGTCGGCTCCCATGTTGAAGTCACTGTAGCGCAGAGGCTTCCGGGTGCAGCATTCATGCACCCAGTAATAGTCCATGCCGAAGGCACCCAGCACCACACGGCGGTTGTGCCTTCTGAGATACCGGTAAAGCGGCAGGATACGTGCGGCCGAGAGTTCCACAAACATGGGGTTGATGAGTTGAACCACATCATATCCTCTCAGGCAGGGAAGCAACCGGCACAAACGTGCCATGAGCATGAGACCTCCCATCTTGCCTGTCCCGCGTGAAAGGTCAATGTCTCGGGGATAGTCTTTCCAGAAGTCTCCATTCGAGGCCACGGTCACCCGGTGCCCCAGCAGCCTCAGCCCTTCGGCCAGTGTGGCATGCACGTTGCTGTACTCGCCCAGCAAGAGTATATTCATCGGTTTGTGCTCCATCTTCCCTTTGTCAGTTTGCCTGTTGCCTCAGCGGACTCCTGCGCAGCGCGGCCAGCATACCGCCAATGAGCACCACGGAACCGAGCAACGCCATCCAGGTAATGCGTTCATGAAGCACCACCGAGCCGACAGCCATGGTAAGCAGGCTCTGGAAGTACACACAGTTGGTGGCTCTCACCGCACCCAGCCTGCTCATGACCCAGTTCCACAGAAAGTATCCGCCCGTGGAGGCCACCAGTCCCAGGAAAAGCAGGTTTCCCATCACCGCGGGGCACAGGAACACCTCAGAGCGCATCTCCAGCGGATGTGCCACCCAAAACCAAGGAAGTATGGTAAGCACGCCATAGGCAAACACCTTGCGGGTGATGAAGGCGGATCCATAATGCCACATCACCCTGCGCATCAGCAGAGAATAGCAGGCCCAGGTGGCAGAAGCACACAGAGCCAGCAGGTCTCCCCGCGGGTTGAGATGCAGATGCACCTGCCCGTTGAGCACCACCAGCACGACTCCCAGGAAGGCACACAGCGAACCGGCCACCTGGCGGCGCGTCATACGCTCAGACTTATAGAAGAGGGACACCAGGAAAGCCGTCACCAAGGGCGTGGTGCTCACCAGTATGCTCACGTTGGCCGAGGTGGAATAGGTCAAGGCCATATTCTCGGTAAGGAAATAAAGCGAGCCGCCCATGATGCCCAGTCCCATCAGGGTAAACTCGTCACGCAGGTTCTCGGCCCACAAATGGCGGTGGGAAACCAGTGCCATGCACACGTAGGCCATGAGGAAGCGGTAAAAGAAGATGTCGGCAGGCATAAGGCCATAACCCAGCAGCACCTTGCTGCTGACAAAGGTAGTGCCCCACACCGACACCACAAGTGCGGCCGCCACATAACCTATCCATTCTCCCATAGTCAGCGCACCACGTATTTATGCCTGTCCCGAATGTAGATGCCACGGCGGGGATGCTCCGCGCAACGGCCTTGCAAGTCGTAGACGGCACCGCGCCCGCCCTCTGCCGAGGGACGGTGGATAGCGGAGGGAAGTTCCGCCTTCACCTCTGCACTCCAGTCTCCGGGCACTCCATCCTGCCGGGCACGCACGCTGACGGCATAGGAAGCCCCGGCCTCAAGACCGTCAAAAACGCGGAACGTGGATGCTGTGAGGTAGTACGATGTGGACACGGCATGCCCTTCGGCATCCACCCGAGTGAGCCGCACCTCATAATCAGTAGCCTCATCCACGGCCGTCCACTCCACCCGGAACCCTGTGGCAGTGATGCTCTCCGGGAGCACGGCAAGGGTGGGTGTCCCCACAACGAAGCCCCCATCGAAGAGGAAACTCACCATACCGTCCGCCTCTGATATCTCCGTGATGGGATGTCCAAGGAACTTGCGCCCATCGGCATTGGCATTGTACAGCCTGGCAGAGGGCGTACTGGTGTCGGTCAAGGCTGTGTTCTTCTCGGTTCCAGGCCAAGTGTCACCGCCCATGGTGGCTCTTGTCAGACGGTTGTCGGCAGGCACGATGGTCATACGCTGATGGGCGTATGTGGCATTGACCTCGTTGGCAGCCCACGCATCAGCGTCAAAGTCGACATGCAGCACCAGCATGCCATGGGCAGGAGAATACTCGTCCCAACCTTTCTGCTGGCGGTTCTCCAGCAAGTAATACTCCCCGGGGAAACTTCCGCTGCTGTTACGCACCAGGTAGGCCACGGGCTGATCCTCAAGAGCCGGCATGTTGCTCACCGCACAGGGGTCGGTAAGTTCCACGGGGTCAAGCCATCCGCAGTACATGCGCTCGTAACTGGTAAAGGGTGCAGGGGTCTCTCCGTTGCCCGTGAGGCCGCTGTATGAACCGTAATCCATCAAATCCCACGCGTCCATGCCGAAAGCCTTGCCGCTGGTGTCATACATGTCGGGGAGGCACAGACAATGGCTGAACTCATGACAGGCCGTGCCTATGCCGTCCATGGTGGTGCCTGTGCTGTTCCTCAGTTCGCAGGAGCAGGCATAGGTATCAATGGTCAGGCCGCCAAAGGTAAGAGCGCCCGGGCCATCGCCAAGAAATTCGGATGCAGCTGAGAGTTCGTATTCATGAGGCCAGATGGTGTTTTCCGATGCACCGGCATGCTCGCCGTAACCGGCATAGACCACATACACCTGATCCACATAGCCGTCCCCATCCCAGTCATAAGGCCGAAGGTCAAGTGCAGGCACGGCCAATTGCACGGCCTCGGTCACCATTGTGGCAGCATACATATCATCGCCGCCGGAGTCGTTCTTACCGTAATAACCATAGGGGCGGCTCACAGTCACGGGACCCACGACATCGAAGTCCAGCACAAACTGCCCGTAACTCTGACTCAGGAAATAGTCTCTGACCGAACCGCTGCAGCCGTTGGAGGAGTACCCCGGCCGGTTGAAATAGGCTTCGTAGTCGGCCTGGGTGTGTCTGAGTTCCAGGTCACTGAAATTGACCAGTATGACGAGTCCCTTGCGATTGCCCGATACGGGATTGGACTCCGCGCCCCAGGCCGACTTGCGCCGCGCGTTCCTGGCACGCCGGCGGGCATTGTTGGCGCGCACCTTGGCCTTGAGGGTCTCCTGTGCCTGCTGCAAGGAAACTTCCGTGAGATTTCCCTCGCTGTCCATCACAAATGCCCTTCCATCCTCAGTCTGCCAGTAATGGAAAGTCTCATCACCGCCCAGCGTGGCCGTCACATGCATCCCATCGGACAGGGCAAGCGTGCGTTGCACGCGCTTGGCAGGCACTGCCGCAGCCGTCAGTGAAAGCGTCAGCAGCAAAGCAGAAAGTATGCTTTTCTTCATAAACGAATGCTTCATCGTATATACATCTTCCTCACCGAGAAATCAGGGTAGCGCAGCAGATAGATGCCGGCGCGCAGAGCCAGGCGTCCCACCTCATCGGCCCGGCATTCGGTCACGAACAGACCATCGGTGGCAAACACACGCACAAGCCTCTCACTCTCGTTCATGTCACTGATGCCCGTAGGCAGAGTGCTGAAAGAGGCGGGCACCGCCCATTCTCCATTAAGGTAATCATCGGCCAAAGGCTGCACCGTGAAGGTGTACACATGATCCGGATTCAGCCCGGAAACCCGGCAGGTGCACCCTTCTATGCTGTCCAAAGCCATCACCTCGTCCAGTCCATCCTGCACGCGCAGGTTGTAGCACTGTGCCCCCGACACGGGTTCCCAGCAGAGTGTGGCCTCCTGCTCACCTCTGTCCTGCACGGTCAGGCCGGACGCACCACCCAATGTGCCGCGGGGCATAAACTTGAGCGTCACCCGTCCCTGCGCATCCTCCTGTATATCCACAATGGGCTTGCTCATGTATTTCCCGGTGAAGAGCACGCTGGCCGGCGTGGTATTGTCGGTCAGTTCATGGTTATCACTGGTGCCGGGCCACAGGTTGCCCCGCAGGCTCTCCACCCATTCATTCATAGATGTAAAATTGTTGCTGCCCACCAGCGAATTGTTGGCCGGGATGATGGTCATGCGCTGGTGGCTGGGCTGAGTGTTCACGGTATTGCCCGTCCAGGCGGCGGCCGAGTAGTCCACATGCGTCACCATGAGTCCGTGACCACGGCTGCTGCACATCTTCACGTCCCATCCGTCAGCCTGGCGGTTCTCCAGGATGTAATATTCATCGGGATTGAAGTCGCTCACCACCTTCCATCCGCAACCGCCGGAGGCAAACGAAGCAAGATGGAGAGTTGCGGGAGCAGACACGGTGCGAAGCGGTTGCCAGCCCATGAAGTCACGCTCATAGGCGGTGTAGGCCACAGGGGTGAAGCCATTGTCGGCATATTCGCCATAGTCCATTACGCTCCAGTAATCCATTCCAAAGCAAGTGCCGCGCGTGTCATAGAAGTCAGGAAGCCCCAAGGCATGGCTCAGTTCATGGATAAAAACGCCCACGCCATCGGGGATGACCGTGTATTGTCCGTTGCCTTCACTCTTGAGGCGGCTCTCACACACCGAGGAGTTGGCCGCAAAGCGCACACCTCCTATGGTGCCGGCTCCATCCAGTTCCTTGGGCCAAATGGCATCGGCATCAAAACTGTTGCTCTCTCCCACGCCCGCAAATACGAACATCACCAAATCGACAGCCCCATCGCCGTCATTGTCATAACGCGTCCAGTCCACACCCGAGGCCGTGGCCTTGGTGACGGCTTCCGCACAGAACTTAGCATAATTGACGTCCTTACGATTCCCGTCAGCAGAGTTGGCACCATAATAGGCATAGGTGCTGTCAAGCTTCACGGGGCCAATGGCAGTGAACTCAGGGCTGAAGTCGCCGCTGCTCTGTTCCATGAAATACTCGCGCAGACTGCCTTTGCTGCCATGCCCGGTGTAAGACACGCCGTCATCCGTACCGTTGCAGTACAGGTGGTAATACTGTCGCACAGACTCAGCATCGGCACCCACCATGAAATCCTTATCGGCAAAAGACACCAGCACGACGGGCACGCGTGGGCTGCCATGCTGCGTGAGTGCGGCAGCAGAAGCCGAACCAACCCTGCGCCGGACTGCATGCCGCCGGACATCTGCCTGACCAAAGAGGACTCGCAGTTCGGCATTGTCCCTTACCACACGGTAGCCAGTGGAATCATGCACCACGGTTTCGCCATCATCGGTCAGATAATAAGAGAAATGCTCATCACCCATACGGGTAGCCTCCACCTGCGTACCGTCAGACAGCACAAGGCGTATGCGCATGCGTTCCGTGGGGACGGCACCGAGGGGCTGGCAGAAAGTGCCGAATAACACAACCAGGAGGAACCGGCCAGCAAGCCGCCTCCCGGAGAAGAGTCTTACCATATATAATATATAATGAGTATCCTTTGCAAAGTTACGAATTTAGGGACGAACGGCAAAAAAACGCCCCAAACATTTGCGGGCAACGGGAAAACTCCCTACATTTGCAGAGCATAAAGGGAAAGGGGGATTAGCTCAGCTGGCTAGAGCGCTTGCATGGCATGCAAGAGGTCATCGGTTCGAACCCGATATTCTCCACAGAGGCCAAGGGGGAGATTTGTCATGGAAGACAAGTCTCCCCCCTTTCATTTAGGCAGACTAACCAATTATAACTAAAAAAGTATATGGAAAAGCAAAAGCGGGTTACACTCCCGGAGAATGCATTCAGGGAACTTAAGGAGGGCGAGCAGTACACCCCGCTCATGCCCAAGGACACACATCCGCGCGAGGTCACGGTATGGTCGGTGGCATGGGGCATACTCATGGCCGTGCTCTTCAGCGCGGCAGCAGCCTACCTGGGACTGAAGGTGGGACAGGTGTTTGAGGCTGCCATACCCATCGCCATCATCGCCGTGGGCGTGAGTGGAGCCACGCACCGCAAGGGAGCCATGGGCGAAAACGTCATCATCCAGAGCATAGGAGCGTGCAGCGGAGTCATCGTGGCGGGAGCCATCTTCACGTTGCCGGCACTCTACATCCTGCAGGCCAAGTATCCCGAAATGACGGTCAACTTCATGGAAGTCTTCCTGGCCAGCCTTCTGGGAGGCATTCTGGGCATCCTGTTTCTCATCCCCTTCCGCAAATATTTCGTCAAGGAAATGCACGGAAAATATCCCTTCCCCGAAGCCACAGCCAGCACTCAGGTGCTGGTAAGCGGCGAACAGGGTGGCAGCCAGGCCAAGCCACTGCTGGCGGCCGGACTGCTGGGCGGACTGTATGACTTTGCCGTGGCCACTTTCGGACTCTGGAACGAGAACTTCACCAGCCGCGCAGTCCTGTGGGGTGATACGGTGGCCGAGAAAGCCAAACTGGTGTTCAAGTGCAACACCAGCGCAGCCGTGCTGGGCATGGGCTACATTGTGGGACTGAAGTATGCCACCATCATCTGCTGCGGCTCGGCACTGGTGTGGTGGGTGATTGTGCCACTCACGGCACTGCTTTTCCCCAATCTGGAGATTGCCGGAGGGCTCACGGCCGCTGCGGCATCGCCCGAGGAACTCTTCCGCTACGCCAAGAGCATAGGCATCGGGGGAATTGCCATGGCAGGCGTGATAGGCATCGTGAAGAGCCGGAGCCTGATTACGGGAGCAGTGAAACTGGCTGCCTCTGAAATGGGAAGCAGAAAGGCAGATACGGACAGCGTGGATCGCACACAGAAGGACATCCCCATGAAAAGCGTGACACTGGGAGCCGTTGCGGCACTCGTGGCCACCTTCCTCTTCTTCCAGTGGGACGTGATGGGTGGCGTGCTGCGCTTCAGCCTGGTGGGCATCCTGCTGGTGGCCGTCATCACCTTCCTCTTCACCACCGTGGCAGCCAATGCCATTGCCATCGTGGGCACCAATCCCGTGAGCGGCATGACCCTCATGACTCTCATCCTGGCCTCCGTCATCATGGTGGCCGTGGGTCTGAGCGGCACCACCGGCATGGTGGCCGCACTCATCATGGGCGGTGTGGTGTGCACGGCACTGAGCATGGCAGGAGGATTCGTCACGGACCTGAAGATAGGATACTGGCTGGGAACCACTCCGCAGAAGCAAGAGACCTGGAAGTTCCTGGGCACGCTGGTAAGCGCAGCCACAGTGGCCGGGGTCATCATGATACTCAACAAGACCTACGGATTCCAGAACGGACAACTGGCCGCACCGCAGGCCAATGCCATGGCAGCAGTCATCGAACCGCTGATGAACGGAAGCGGAGCACCCTGGATGCTTTATGGCATAGGAGCCATCATAGCCCTTGTGCTCAACGCATGTGGCGTGTCGGCACTGGCCTTCGCGCTGGGCATGTTCATCCCACTGGAACTCAACCTCCCGCTCATGGCAGGAGGAGCCATACAGTGACTGGTAAGCACACGCCACCAGGATGCTTCCGTCAACAATGCCCGCAACGAGCGGGGAACCCTGCTCAGCAGCGGATTCATTGCCGGCGGCGCACTGATGGGCGTAGTGAGCGCAGCCCTGCGCTTTGCCGGAGTGGACATCAACTACTCCCTCTGGTGGGACAACAGCCTGAGCGAACTCCTCTCGCTGGGCATGTACTGCATGCTTTGCGTGTTCCTCGTCAAGATGTCCATGAGAGCCAAAGCCTAATCCAAGCCCTCAACCGGGCATCAGACCGATTGGGGATAAAATGTGGAATTACAGCCCATTCGGGCAAAAAAGCGCGGCAAAGGTCGACAGCATACGCGGAAAAAGTCGTACCTTTGCCGCGCTGTCACGAGTTGGCAGCATATTTCAAACCTATAATTAAAGTTTAATTAAATTATGGCAACAAAAATCAGATTGCAGCGCCACGGTCGTAAAGGCTATGCCTTTTACAGCATCGTAATCGCTGACGTAAGAGCTCCACGCGATGGTAAGTTTACAGAAAAGATTGGTACTTACAACCCCAACACCAATCCTGCCACTGTAGATTTGAAATTCGACCGCGCCCTGTACTGGGTGGAGGTAGGCGCACAGCCCACCGATACGGTTCGTAACATTCTGTCTGACGAGGGTGTGTACTTGATGAAGCACCTCCGTGGTGGTGTGAAGAAGGGCGCTTTTGACGAGGCTACCTGTGAGGCGAAGTTCGCAGCATGGAAGGCTGACAAGCAGAAGGGCCTTGAGGCATTCGTGGCAAAGAAGGCTGCTGACAAGAAGGCTGCTGAGGCAGCCAAGTTGGAGGCAGAGAAGAAGGTCAACGAAGAGATCGCCAAGAAGGTAGCCGAGAAGAAGGCAGCCGAGGCAACAGCCAAAGCAGAAGCCGAGGCAGCAGCAAACGCTGAGGCCGAAGGCGCACAGGCAGCCGAGGGTGAAACTGAAACTCCCGCCGAGGCTTAAGCAATCAATCACAAACCATTATTTCAATTAGACTTTTTCCAAACAAACAACCCGAGGGGCGTTGCCGTGAGGCAATGCCCCTCATTCGTCTTCACCGGTAAGGCACAGGGAGTCGACAGAACAAAAACCGCCCGGAGCAGGGAGAGATGAATCCCCGCTCCGGGCGGCCTGCCTACGGATAACCGTAGTCCCGGGATGCACATCCACGCCCTCAGGACGTCAGTTGCCCGTATATTGTCCCATGAAGAAGATGCTGCCGGTACTGCGCTCGCTGATGATGTAAGCAAAGGGATGGTCGGCATGGAAGTTCACCCGGCGAGGCTCCTCGGTGGGCAAGGCCGACATAACCATGATGGCAGCTGTAACCGCGGCAGCCTTCGTACCTTCCTCGCTGACCTCTATCTTGGCCTTCTGAAGCATCTTGGATACAAGGAAACTGCCACTGGAGAAGTTGCTGAAGTCGGCGTTGGACGAGAAGATAAGCGGGGATCCCAGAGCCGATATGACCTCGTTGAGCGGCTGCTCCACCTCAGTGGTGAAGCGCGGCAACTTCAAATCCACAATACACTTCTCCATCTTGCCCTGCAGAGCCTGGAATGCTTCACCATCCATGGCAGCCATCATCTCGCCCACGCCCTTCCCTCTGTCGGGCAGGAGCACAGTCATGCAGAAGGCTCCGTTGCCGTAGGGAATCTGCACGGCAGAGAATCCTTCTCCCTCAGCATAGGAGTACTTGTCATTGCGGTGCATCATGTTGACACGCTTCAGGTCACGGGTATATCCGCTGAACTGCTCCAGTTTGGTCTCATCCTTGTTGAACTTGTCGGCCCACGTGCCATGGAAGTAGATGGCATTCATCAGGTAGGAAACGGCATCCGGGTCAACGCTGTCAATGATGCTGGGAATCATGCCCCGGGTATGGTCAGAGCACCACCCGTTGATGCGCTTGAGGGTCTCCGAGGAGGTAAAGTCCAGGCTTTCCACGCCTGCCTTGTAGTCCTGCCCCACACTCTTCCTGAACTTGCCGTTGACCTTGAAGCGGTCATTCACGGCTATGTAGTTGGCCACATCCACGGTCACGGCCTTGTCCAGGTTCCCGGATTTCTCCATCATCATGCGTGCGAACTCGTTCATGTTCTGCAATCCGTCTTGTCCCTGCCCCTTGTCCTGCATTCCCAGTGTGGCAAGTATCTGCTGACGCGTGGCACCATCGGCGCCGTTGGCGAGCATGCCCATCAGGTAGGTAACACTCAGGGGGGATATCACACGGGAGTCCATGCCCATGGTCTTCCGGAAAAGATTGAAGGCAAAAGCATTGTTGCTGTTCACCAAGTCACGCTGGGCATCAGAGAGAATGAGGTAAGAGTCGTCCATGCTCTCGTCCACGGTCCAATTGGCCTGACCGTTCCCGGATGCCTTGTCCACACGTGCTGAGCGGCATGCCGAAAGCGTCACGGCTGCCGCGCCCATCAGGGCAATAGTCTTCATCATTCTTTTCATACGTTTTCCAGTTATGTTCTTTTTCTTATAAAACTGCATTCCGTGGCTTTTCTTGCCTGCCACCACCACCTTTAACTCTCTTTAACAATGCCTCCGTTCCGGCACTGCATGCAGGCAGGGAGATTCCGGGAAGCCTTCCCCATACAGCAAGGGGGCGCACCAAACCGCGGCGCGCCCCCTCCTCATATGCTTTCTGCACAAGTATCGTGCGGGATTACTTCACCAGCATCTTCTTGCCGCCGATGATGTTCACGCCCTTCTGCACACGGCTCAAGCGCTGTCCCTGCAGGTTGTAGATGGCTGCGCCACCCTGCTGTGCGGGAGTCACCACCTCGTCGATGCGCTCAATGGCTGTGGGCTTCTGCTTGCCGTAATACCTGAGGCGGAAGTTGTCTGCCACCACCCAGTCATACTTGGTAAAACCAGTCTTCATGAAGCCGAAGGATACCCCTACGTTCGATGCCTCCTCGGTTACCTCAAAGAGCAGGGGCTCTGACCAGTAGAGGCCATTCTGGAAATACTCCTCAGTGGCACTGCTGCAGGCATCGGGAATGCGCACCGTGCCGCTGGCATCAAGGCGTCCCCAGCCGGGCACCTGATTGGCGCAGTCGGTGATGAAGGCTATGGGGGCGGTCACCATGGCATCGCCCTCACCTGCCGTCAGGCTGGCATTGGGCATCAAGGTCTCGCCTGCCAGATACTTGGCCACGTGATCCTCATAGCGTCCGTCGCGGTAATATATCTGTGCGCTCAGCGTATACCATCCGGGAATAAGGCCAGGCTCCTCAAAGATTTCCTGCGTCATGGAACCCGTGTTGCAGTTCCATGCCTCATAGGCGAAATCGGGATGGTTGGCACCGCGTCCCCAGATGCCCAAGCCATATTGGGAATCACCATTGTCGTTGGTACCGCCCTCAATGTCAGCCCACCAGTACGAGTCATCAAGTCTCTGGTCGAATCCGGGGTTCTTGATAAGGTGCGTGGCCTCCACGGGATTCTCCTCGGTGGCCGTGAGCATGAGCGCATCCAGCTCGGCCTTGCTGATGAGCATCCACTGGTTGGCCTCGCTCTCAGCCGTGAGCATGTCGGTATCCACCACGTTGTAAGACAGGCTGAAGCGGTTGTCCTTGCCGTCGCGGTAGCCCAGCATGTACACTCCCCCGTCCTCGGGATTGCCGCTCACGCGGCAGATGTTGAACACGTTGGTCTTGCCCTCTACTGCCTTGAACTCCCATGCGTCATCGGTGTCGCAGTCCACGTAACCGCCATAGTTGATGAAGTCATTCACGCCCAGCGTGCCGTTGGGACGCATGGTCTCTATGCGGTAACCACGCTCCAGAGGCTCGCCGTTCCTGTTCACGTTGATCAGGTGAAAGGCATTGCTCATGTAGGCAAGGCCGAGGTGTGCGCCCCAGTTCTCTGCTCCGGTGAGGAACAGGCGCTCACCCACATTGTATATATAGTACGCACCCTCGGCATTATCACCGATAGAGGCATCGTTGTCATAGGCTGCGGGCTGGCTACCTACATACTTCTCGGTGTGACGCTCCAGTGCATTGCGCTTGCGGGCCAGGCGCAGGGTGGAGAGCAGGCTGTTGGTCTGGCTGTTGTTCACACAGGTGTCAACACCTGCCGTCACGGCCTCCAGCGCCTCCTTCATGTAGCCCTTGTCCTCGGTCTTGCCGCAGATGTCGATGGTCTGAAGCAGAGTCTTCACGTCACCGGCATAGCCCAGGATGGTGTTGATGCTGGCAGTGAGGTTCTTGGCATACTCCTTCACTTCGGCAGCATCCTTGTTGGTCTCCAGTTCTTTCTGTCCTGCAGCCACCAGGCTGTCCAGTTGCAGGCGCATGGCCTTGGTAAGGGTGGTATCGGTCTGACCCAGTGCAATGGCTGCCTTGAGTTCATCGGCACAGTCGTCATAGTTGACTTCCTCCACGTTGATGCCGCAGTCATAGAAGCGTCCGCCCCAGTTCTGACGGATGTAGGTGGCGATTACGTTCTTGCCTTCGCGCAGATACCTGGCAGGGATATGCACCTGCTTGGGGTTCTTGCCATCGGTCCATCCGTCATAGTTCTGCAGCAGATGACCGTTGATATAAGTCCAGTAAGTATCATCGTGGCACACATTCAGAGCGTAACTCAGGCGCTCGTTGACCTTGTCAAGGGTGAAGGTACGGCGTACCCAGTAGTTGGTGTTCTGTCCCTCATCGCCGTCACCGGTGTAGTCCAGGTGACCCATCTGTCCGGGCCAGATGCTCTGGAGCTCGGGCATGTAGCCTGCGTTGCCCATGGGCATTGCCTGCTCGCTCCACATGGAGTCGTCAAAGTCAGGATTGGTCCACGACATGGTCTCCACACGGCCGTCAATCACGGGATCCTTGATCTGCACTGTATCGTAGCGCACGGAGAGGTCTTCTTCGTTGGTGATGGTGTCCACATCGGTCACGTAGCAGTAATTGAAGTAGGACGTGCCCACCCATATTTCCTTCTCTTCGGTCTCGTCAACGAGTGAAATGCCACTCAGAGTCACGTCAGTGCCCTTCACTTCGGTGGCGAAATTCAGCACCAGGTTCATGTTCTCCACAGCCACTCCGCTGATGGCAATATCCTGTCCTGCCACCTCACCGGCTTCAATGCGCACGTTCTCCAGTGCGGCCACCACGTCATCCTTGTCTGTCTCGGTCACCTTGATGGTCACGTTCTCAATGGTCTGTGTGGTCTCCAGGTTCAGCTTCAGCGTATACTCCTTCTCTTCACTCAACCGGATGGGAGTGCGGAAGTGCACCTGCTGTCCCCACTCGCCGGCGTTCTGACCCAGCAAGTGTATGGTGTACTTGTCCTCAGGCTGTGCCTCGTAGAGTTTCTCCCAGCCGTGACGGTCGGGATCCCTGTAGCCGCCCCATGAGTTGAAGAGCACCTTGCCCGTCCAGGGAGTCACGTAACCCATGTCGAGACCGCCCGGCACACTGGTGTAGAGGCCGCAGTCGGCAAAGGCTCCGCCCCAGTTCTGGTGCACGTGCACTGCCAGGAGATTCTGTTCGCCGCCCAGCTTGATGAGTGCCTTCTGCTCATCAGTGAGCTTGACGTACTCATTGTTGTTCCATCCGTTAATGTAAGATGCGGTGGAGTCGATGACCTCACCCGTTATCTCATCGCGGATGTAATTCCAGTGATCCACCTCGAAACCGGTCTTCGAAAACACCAGCACGCCATTGAGATAATACTCGCAGGGAGCATCATCATGGCCGCATGCCAGATAGACATCACCCGAGAGCAACTTGTCTGTGGTGAAGAAGCGACGCAGATAGATGTCGCCCATTATCTCGCTTTCCACCCAGCGGTAAGAGGGACGGCCGTTGTAATTCTCGTCGCTGCTGAATGGCGCGGTGTGGTCTTCCCATTTGATCACCTCATTCTTCTCTTCATTGTAGCCCACTGTAGCCGTGTCATAGGCCGCCTCATACCACTTGTTGCCGTTGGCATCATCGGCAGGCGTGCCGCAGATAATGTTAAAGAAAGGGCTCTCAGTCTGCCCTTCACCAAAACGTATACCAGTGTTGTATACCCAGGTTGTGGCACTCCACTCCTTGTCACCGTCATACTGTGACGAGGGAGCGATGATGACGTTTGCGCCCACCACCAGCAGACCTTCTGCTGAAGCAGGCACCATGAGCGAAGACGCGAACACAAGTCCGAGCATCGCCGTGAGTAGTTGTCTCCTCATAGATAATTGCTTTTATTGGTTAAAAGATATTCATTTAGGGTTGTTCTGTCATTCTGACTGACATGTAACACTACAAAAGTACAATAATTTCCATTACACAAAAAACTTTTCTGCACATTTTTTCCTTTGAACCAGACATAAGTCCACTGCACGGAAGAAGGATTCCAATCCTGAGGCTGCTCTATGTGGCTATAAAGGTTCTGTGGGTCGTTGCAGAAGGTACTGCGGTGCAATGCCCAACGGAGAGCGCTGCGTTGGCACATGCAGCGCTCTTCATCGGCCAACGCAGCGCTCTCCGTTTTTAACATTTGTTAGATGCATGAAAAAGAGCCGTGCCGCATCAGTCTCGGCACGGCCCTCTGAATGGCCTGCGGCTTGCCCGTCCTGCGATTCCACCTCACAGGTACAGAACCGGCAAAAGCCTACCGGGAAAGCAGGAACTGCTTGAAGTCCCCGAACTCCCGGCTCATGGGCACGCTCTGCTTCTTGCCCTTCGTGAAGGCGGCCAGACGCTCGGGCACGGCCACGGCCTGCCCCGTGATGTCCTCCACCACACTGCTGAACTTGGCCGGGTGGGCGGTCTCCAGGAAGAAGCCCACCTCACCGGGGCGCAGTCCCTCCTGCAAGGCACGGTAGCCGCATGCGCCGTGGGGGTCGAGCAGATAGCCGGTCCGGGCAAGGCAGCGGCGCAGCGTGTCAGCAATCTGGGCATCGCTGTACGTGGCACCGGAAATGTCCTTGCGGATGGCATCGGCGGAGTGCCCGTAAAGGTCCAGTATGCGTGCAAAGTTGCTGGGATCGCCCACGTCCATGGCATTGGCTATGGTCTGCAGGCTGGCCATGGGCACATACTCGCCCGTCTGGAGATACTTGTAAAACACGTCATTGGCATTGTTGGCGGCAATGAAGCGGCTCACGGGCAGCCCCATGCGCTTGCCTATGAGGGCCGAGCAGAGGTTGCCGAAGTTGCCGCTCGGCACGGCAGCCACCACCGGCTCGCTGTGCCCCATGCGCCGCAGTTGGGCGCAGGCATGGAAGTAATAGAAGCTCTGAGGCAGGAAGCGGGCCACATTGATGCTGTTGGCGCTGGTGAGGCGCATGTGCGAGGTGAGCTCGGCATCCATGAAGGCACTCTTGACCAAAGCCTGGCAGTCATCGAACACGCCGTCGACCTCCAGCGCGATGATGTTCCGGCCAAGCGTGGTGAACTGGCTCTCCTGCGTGGGACTCACCTTGCCCTTGGGATAGAGCACGTAGACGTGGATGCCCGGCACGTCCAGGAAACCGTTGGCCACGGCCGACCCTGTGTCTCCCGAGGTGGCCACAAGCACATTGACCAGTTCCTGCTCGCCGCTCCGGCGCACAAAGTGACCCAGCAGGCGGGCCATGAAGCGCGCGCCCACGTCCTTGAAGGCCAGCGTGGGGCCATGGAAGAGTTCCAGCGAATAGATGCCGGGGGAGACTTCCACCAGGGGGACATCGAAACTGAGCGTGTCACGCACGAGGGCATGAAGCTCATCGGCCGGGACGTCTTCGCCGAAGAAGCAGTCGGCCACGCGGCAGGCTATGTCCTGGAACGGGAAGTCACCCATGCGGGCAAGGAACTCCGGGGAGAGGGGCACGATGCGCTCGGGCATGTAGAGCCCGCGGTCCTCGGCCAAGCCCCGCACCACAGCCTTCTCAAGCGTGGCCTTGGGGGCAACCCCGTTGGTGCTGTAATATTTCATGTTTTCGGTATTTGGTTACACATTATATATATATTATATGCTCATGAAGGTACGTATGAACTCATCGGCCTCCAGCAGGCCGTAGGCACCCTGCCGGGCATCCTCCTCACTGAAGGCCTGCACTGCATCGGGCTGCAGGCCGGGAGCGCAGATGGCGAAGGGGACAGGGTCGCCCGTGTGGGTGCGCAGGCGGCAAGGCGTGGGATGGTCAGGCAACAACGCCACGGACACAGGCTCTCCGGCAGCCTCCAGCAAGCCCGTTCCGCGAGGGTCGAGCGCCTCCAAGATGGGGCGCACCAGACGGCTGTCAAGGGAACGTATGGTGTCCAGCTTGAGGGGAATGCTGCCGTCATGGCCGGCCTCATCGCTGGCCTCCACGTGGAGGTAGACGAAATCATCGGTCTGCAGGGCATCAATGGCAGCCTGCGCCTTGCCCTCGAAGTTGGTGTCCCAAAGCCCCGTGGCACCGGGCACGTCGATGACGCGCAGGCCGGCATAGCGGCCAATGCCGCGGATGAGGTCCACTGCCGTGATTACGGCTCCGCGCCTGACCTGGGGGAAGTTCACTGTGAGGGGAGTCATGCGCGGGCGGTAGCCTCCTCCCCAGGGCCAGATGCTGTTGGCCGAATCCTGGCCTGCGGCCACGCGGGCAAGGTTGAGGGGATGGGTGGCCAGCAGGCTCCGGCTCTCGTCCATCAGGTGAAGCAGGAGGCGGGCGGTGTCCTGCGCCTCGGGAGTGGAAGCCCGGGGGCACCAGTCGCGCCAGGGCTTGCCGGGTATGTCATGCGGCGGCGTGCAGAGGAGGTTCTTGTTGCCCCCCTTGATGACCAGCAGGTGGCGGTACTGCACGCCGGTGTGGAAGTGTATGCGGTCATTGCCCAGATGCTCCTGCAGGAAGCGCATGAGCACATCGCCCTCCTCGGTCTCCAGCCGCCCGCAGGAGTGGTTCTTGAGCACGTCGCCCTCCAGGCAGACCAGGTTGCAGCGCATGGCCAGGTCATCGGGGGCAAGGTCAACGCCTATGCTGGCTGCCTCCAGCGGGCCGCGCCCTTCGTATACCAGGTGCTGGTCATAGCCGAGGATGCTGCTGTTGGCCACCTCGCTTCCGGGATGGAAGCCGTCAGGCACGGTTTTCAGAAGTCCGTTGCGGCCGTTGCGCGCAAGGAAGTCAAGGCTGGGAGTGGGGGCATACTGGAGCAGGGATTTGCCGTCCAGTTCGGGGCATGGCCAGTCGGCCATGCCGTCGCCCAGTATGATGAGATGCTTCATCTTACTTTATCTGTATAAAAGGGAGAGGGGAGGGAGACTCCGCGTCTGTCCCCCCTCTCAGTAAGTTCTGTATGTCTGTCTCTCAGTCAGCGGCCTGCCCGCAGGCAGGCGACGCACGGCAGGAGCCTCATGCCAGGGACATGATGTCGGCAAACACGCCGGCCGCCGTCACCGAGGCTCCGGCCCCGTAGCCCTGGATGAGCATGGGATACTTGTGGTACCGCTCGGTGGTGAGCAGGACGATGTTGTTGGAGCCCTCGAGCACGTAGAAGGAGTGGTCCTTGCTGAACTCCTCCAGCGACACGCTGGCATGGCCGTTCTCATACTTGGCCACGAAGCGCCACACCTTGTGGCCCTGCTCCAGCCTCTGCCTGCGCTGCTCGAAGTCTGCGTCGAGCGAGGGGAGGTTCGTCCAAAAGTCCTCCAGGGAGCCTTCAAAGAACTCCTTGGGCAGGAGCGGATGCACCTCCACGTCCTCCTGGCTGATTTCGTAGCCGGCCTCGCGTGCCAGGATTACGAGCTTGCGTATGACATCCTTGCCGCTCAGGTCGATGCGAGGGTCGGGCTCACTGTATCCCTCTTCCTTGGCCATGGCCACGGTGCGGCTGAATGGCACCTGAGCCGAAATGGTGTTGAAGATGAAGTTGAGCGTGCCGCTGAGCACGGCCTCGATGCGCAGGATGCGGTCGCCGCTGTTGCGGAGGTCGTTGATGGTGCGTATGATGGGCAACCCCGCCCCCACGTTGGTCTCGAAGAGGAACTTCACGCCCCTGTTCTGCGCCGTCCTCTTCAGTTCACGGTAGTCGGCATAGTTGCCGCTGGCGGCAATCTTGTTGGCCGCCACCACGTTGATGTTGTGGTCGAGGAAGTCCCGGTAGAGGCCGGCAACCTCGGGACTGGCGGTGCAGTCCACGAAGACGCTGTTGAAGATGTTCATGCCTATCACCTCGTCGTGCAGCCGCTGCGTGTTGCTCGGCTCGGCGTTGCGCAGCTGCTCCCGGTAGTCGTCGAGCGAGAGGCCGCGGCGGTCGAACATGGCATTGTGCCCGCTGGCGATGCCCACCACGTTGAGCTTCAGGCGCAACTCGCGCATGAGTTTCTCCTGCTGGTGCCTGATCTGCTCTATCAGCGAGCCGCCCACGGTGCCCACGCCGCAGATGAAGAGGTTGAGCACCTGGTATTCGCTCAGAAAAAAGGAGTCGTGTATGACGTTGAGAGCCTTGCGCAGGTAGCCGCCATCAATGACGAACGAGATGTTGGTCTCGCTCGCTCCCTGGGCACAGGCTATGACGCTGATGCCGCTTCGCCCGAGGGCGTTGAAGAGCTTGCCGGCTATGCCGGGGGTGTGCTTCATGTTCTCTCCCACTATGGCCACGGTGGCCAGGCCGCTCTCGGCGCGCATGGGGAACATGGCACCGTCCTCTATCTCCTTGGCAAACTCGGTGTTGAGCACGCGGCAGGCCTCCTGCGCGTCCTCGTCGCGCACACCTATGCTGGTACTGTTCTCCGATGATGCCTGGCTCACCAGGAAGACGCTGATGCCGTTGTCGGCCAGGCAGGTGAAGATGCGGCGGTTGACGCCAATCACGCCCACCATGGAGAGTCCGGCCACGGTGATGAGCGCCGTGCCCTTGATGCTGGAGATGCCCTTGATGATGCGGGAGTCGGCCTGAACCTCATCCTTGATGATGGAGCCGGGGGCATCGGGGTTGAAGGTGTTCTTGATGAGGATGGGGATGTGCTTGACGCACACAGGATAGATGGTGGGAGGATAGACCACCTTGGCTCCGAAGTTGCACA
The DNA here is from genome assembly GCA_019420585.1 of Prevotellaceae bacterium. Classification (GTDB taxonomy): domain Bacteria; phylum Bacteroidota; class Bacteroidia; order Bacteroidales; family Bacteroidaceae; genus Physcousia. The sequence continues at coordinate 6,592 of JAHZGX010000001.1, read as the reverse complement.
GTTCCATGGCCTCCACGTAACTGAGTTCGGGTATCACGTAGGCATTGCTGATGACGCGCGGGTCGGCCGTCATGAAGCCGTCCACGTCGGTCCATATCTCCAGCACCCGGGCATCCAGCACGGCGGCTATGATGCTGGCCGTGTAGTCGCTGCCGCCGCGCCCCAGGTTGGTCACCTCTCCGCTCACGGCATCGGAACTGATGAAGCCGCCCACCAGGCTCACCTTGGGGAGGGTCTGCCAGGTATCCTTCACGAGGCACGTGGTGAGTTCGGTTGCCAGGCAGTTCTTGCCGCCCTTGACCTCGGTCTTGATGAACGTGCGGCTGTCATACCACTCGGCACCCTCCACCAGCGCAGCCACGATGCGGCTGCTGATGCGCTCGCCGTAGGACACTATGGCAGCCTGGGTCTTGGGGCTGAGGTCATGGATGAGATAGACACCCTGGTAGATGCTGCGGAGTTCCTCGAGCAGGTCATGCACGATAGCCAGCAGCGCCTGACGGGTCTTGCCATCACTGATGACGGCGTTTATCATGTCCTCATGCCGCTGGGCTATCTCCCAGAAGGACTTCTGGTATAATGGATCGCCCTCCACGGCCATGTTGCCGGTGCGTATCAACTGGTCGGTGATGCCGCCCAATGCGCTTACCACCACGATGACGGGCTCCGTCTGAGCCTCCACAATGCGCTTCACACTCAGGATACTGTCCACGGAACCTACGGACGTTCCGCCAAACTTTAGTACTTTCATCCCTTCGCCTTTTTGTACTTGTCTAAAATTACGCTGCAAAAGTAGCAAGAAAATCCCGATTGGCAGGCAGAATGCTTACCTTTTGCACATGACAAGTTACGATTAGACAGGTTTGCGCACACTGGCAGGATAATTGGGCGCAGAAGTGATTCTTGCATGAACCTGTCAAAATTTCCGAGAAAGGCTAAAAAAGGCTCAAAAAACACTTTACTAGAAAAAAATAAACACCCAGTTAGAAGATAAATTTTTCCTAGTTGGGGAAAAATACGGGTGTTTTTGCGAATGTTTGGACATGTAAAGAAAAAAGAATCATCTCGTCTGTTCCTTGGCCGCCGGATTGGCAGACATGTCTATGTTTGTCATAATGAATCCGTGGACACAACCGGCAAAACCGTGCTGCTCTCATTGACGCTTGCCGACTATCCACGGAGAATCACCCCTGTGACGATAATTACGCAACACAAGCAGAGCAACAAAGCGGCCAGAGAACTTGTCCGTGAAAACGAAAGAGCCTAACTTTGCAGCACATTCCATCACTATGACACAGGAACTTAATCTGAGAATATCGCCCCGGGATGCCTTTGACGAGCAAAGCATCATCCGCTTTCTGAAACACGACCAGGGCATAAAGCCACAGGCGGTGAGGGTGTTGAAGCGCAGCATAGACGCCCGTCAGCGCACCATATTTGTCAACCTCACCGTGCGCGCCTACATGGACGAGCAGCCCGAGGAGTACCCCTTCTGCCCCATCGAGTACAGAGACGTGAGCCAAGCCAGACGCGTGCTGGTGGTGGGAGCAGGCCCCGGAGGACTCTTTGCCGCACTGCGCCTCATCGAACTGGGGCTGTGCCCGGTGGTCATAGAGCGTGGCAAGGACGTGAGGGAAAGGAAGAAGGACGTGGCGCGCATACGCGCAGACCAGCAGGTGAACCCCGAAAGCAACTACGCCTTTGGCGAGGGCGGAGCGGGTGCTTACAGCGATGGAAAACTCTACACGCGCAGCAAGAAGCGTGGAGATGCCGACCGCATCCTGCGCATCTTCGTACAGCACGGAGCCAACCAGAACATTCTCTCGGATGCACATCCGCACATCGGAACCGACCGGCTGCCCCGCGTAATCGAGAACATGAGGCTGACAATACTGAAATGCGGCGGCGAAGTGCACTTCCAGACGCGCATGACTGACCTGATCACGCAGCAAGGAAGGTTGGAAGGATTGATTGCCGTGGATGCGGCAAGCGGCGAAGAGAAGGAGTTCAGGAGCAAGGCGGTCATCCTGGCCACAGGCCACTCGGCCAGAGACGTGTACCGAGGGCTGACAGAGAAGAGGTTGCACATTGAATGCAAGGGGCTGGCCGTGGGCGTGCGGCTGGAACATCCGGCCCACTTAATAGACCAGATACAGTACCACAGCCGGGAGGGAAGAGGCCAATGGCTGCCCGCGGCGGAATACAGCATGGTGAGGCAGGTGGACGGCAGAGGCGTGTACAGCTTCTGCATGTGCCCCGGCGGATTCGTGGTACCTGCCGCCAGCGGACCGGGACAAGTGGTGGTCAACGGCATGAGCCCCAGCAACCGGGGCGGCCAATGGAGCAACAGCGGAATGGTGGTGGAACTGCGTCCCGAGGACATCAACGCCGGGGAAGACCCGCTGGCCATGATGCACTGGCAGGAAAGACTGGAACGCGACTGCTGGCAACAGGCCAACTACAAGCAGACAGCACCGGCCCAACGCATGGCCGACTTCGTGAACGGCCGTCTGTCGGCCTCGCTGCCCGCCTCGTCATACGCACCCGGACTGCAGGCCAGCCCGCTGCACTTCTGGTTGCCGCAAGGTGTAAGCAGCCGCCTGAGGGAGGCCTTCAGCATCTGGGGCAAGCAGAAGAGGGGATTCCTGACCAACGAGGCCACGGTGATAGGCGTGGAGACCCGCACCAGCAGCCCGGTGCGCATCACCCGGCAGGCCGACACACTGCAGCACGTGACGCTCGGCGGACTGTTTCCCTGCGGCGAGGGAGCGGGCTATGCAGGCGGCATCGTGAGCGCGGGAGTGGATGGGGAGCGATGCGCCGAGGCCTGTGCCCGGTGGCTATCCGAATAGTTCCCTCACAGCCTCGGCCACCCGGCGCACGGGCACCAGTTCGATGTCATACTGCCGGGAGTCTATCCCGTTCATGTTATAAGCGGGAAGCAGCATACGGCGGAAGCCCAACTTCTGGGCTTCCGCTATTCTTTGCTCTATGCGCGAGACGGGCCTTATCTCACCGCTCAGCCCCACCTCGCCGGCCACGCAGGTGTCCACGTCAATGGGCGTGTCCACATTACTGCTGAGCACGGCGGCAATGACCCCGAGATCGATGGCGGGGTCGGTGACGCGCAGCCCGCCGGCAATGTTGAGGAACACGTCCTTTGAGGCCAGTTTGAAGCCCACCCTCTTCTCCAGTACGGCCAGCAGCATGTTCAGCCTGCGGCCGTCGAACCCTGTGGTACTGCGCTGCGCCGTGCCGTAGGCGGCCGTGCTCACCAGTGCCTGGGTCTCTATCATGAAGGGGCGCACGCCCTCCACCGTGCAGGCTATGGCCACGCCGGAGAGGCCCTCTCGGTTATCTGTCAGGAGCAGTTCGCTAGGGTTGGCCACCTGGCGTAGCCCATCGTGGCGCATCTCGTAGATACCCAACTCGCTGGTGCTGCCGAAGCGGTTCTTGATGCTCCGCAGTATGCGGTACATGTAATGCTGGTCGCCCTCGAACTGGAGCACGGTGTCCACGATGTGCTCAAGCACCTTGGGGCCGGCCAGGGTGCCCTCCTTGTTGATGTGGCCAATGAGCAGAATGCTGGATCCCCCGCACTTGGCATACTTGAGCAAGCCTGCCGCACACTCACGTATCTGCGTCAGGCTCCCCGGACTGCTGTCCACGGCCTCGGTCTGTATGGTCTGTATGGAGTCGATGACCACCAGGTCGGGACGTGTGTGCTCTATCTGCGTGAATATCTGCTCCAGCGAGGTCTCCGTGAGCACGAGCAGTTCGCTCCCGGGCAGCCCCTGCCCTGCCTGTGGCGGCATCAGGCGGTCGGCCCTGAGCTTGAGCTGGCGGGCACTCTCCTCCCCGCTCACGTAGAGCACCCTGCGCCCCGCAAGCCTCAGCACGGTCTGCAGCACGAGCGTGCTCTTGCCTATGCCCGGCTCTCCGCCCAGCAGCACCAGACTCCCGGGCACCAGCCCGCCTCCCAGCACGCGGTTCAGTTCGCGGTCGCCCATGTCCATCCTGGGCTCCTCGTCGGCGCGTATCTCCCCCACCGGCACCGGCCCGGCCTTCTGCCCGCCATCGTGCCCAGCCGCCCTCAACGCCGCCCTGGTGGCCGCCGCTGCCGGCTTGCTGTCGTGGAGGGTGATTTCCTTCATGGTGTTCCACTGCTGGCAGGAAGGGCACTTCCCCACCCACCGCAGGCTTTCCTGCCCGCAATTGTCACACACGTATACTTTCCTATCTTTGGCCATAGATGCAAAGGGATTAGAAGATGATGTTGAACGAAGAGCCTGCCAGCAGCAGATGCTGCACCTGATGGCCGTATGACCCAAAAGGCGGAAGCAGGTAATAGCCCAGGTGCAGTCCCATCATGTAGTTCTGCCTCAGCTTATAGTTGCAGGACAGCCCTGTGCCGAAATCCGCGCCGTTACGCGCAGGGAAAGCCTTGTCGGGCAGATTCAGAGAGCCCATGCGGACGTATCCGGCAAGCAACTTGCTGCCCAGCGAGCAGCAGGATGTAAGCGGCCAGGAGAAATAGGGGCCGGCCATAACCGAGAGGGCATGCAGCGTCCGGCTGGGCTGTTCCTCAAGCAGCACACGGTAATTGGCCGCCATGGCCTGGCCACCGACACCAATCCAGGGAGTGAGGAAATAGGCACCCTCCACCCCGGCGGCACACCCTGCCGCAGCATCCACCTTGTAATCCGTCCCTAGGAAGTTGCGGTGCAGGGGAATGATTCCACCCATGCGGAGCCCCAGGAACGAGGGCTTGGCCCAGCGGCGGAACTCATCGCGCTCCATGCGGGGGCGATGGATTCCCTTGTCCTTGAAGATAAGGTCGGAGAGGAAATAGCCCAGTTCGGTGGACATCACGCCTATGCCCGCACCTATCATCACATCGCTGAGCCAATGCCTGTTGTTGAACATGCGCATCGCACCCACGCCGGAAGCCACGGTGTAGGCACCAAAGCCCACCCACTTGCTCTTGTAACCATACTCCTTGGTGAACATGGTGGCGGTCATGAAGGCAGTGGCGGTATGCCCCGAGGGGAACGAGCGGGTGTTGGAACCATCGGGCCGGCGCACGTGCAGCGTCTCCTTCAGCCCATTGGTGACTATCGCCATGATGCCCACCGAAAAGGCATCCGACACCAGCATCCTGCCCCACGAGGATCTGCTCTTCACCCCGGCAGCCTTCAGGCCCACCATCACCACGGCCGGGGAGTACTGCAGATAGTCATCGGCCGTGTGCTTGTAACGTGGGAAATAATCAGTGCGCAACTGGCGGAAGTTCTTGTCTTCCTTCATGGCCAGCAGGCCTCCGGCCACCAAAGGCAGTCCCACGCACACCATCCTGTAGGTGCGCGTATTGGCCCAAAGCCTCTTCTTACCGGGCAGGGAGGACTTGACAAGCGTGTCGCCACCCGTCACCAGCATGCCCTCATATCCACCCTTAAAGCCCCCGCTGCCAGAATCCTCATGCCGCGGAGCATCATCCTGCGCCGTCAGCGTATCCGCCATGAGAGAGTCCCGGCATGCGTCTTCCGCAAGCCCCATATCGCCAAGCGAATCCCGACAAATGTCCTCCGCAGCCAAGGCATCGGCATCAGAAGCAAGAGAAAAAGTATGTGTCACTAACGGGGCATCCTCATGGACAGCAACGGAAGAAGCGGTAACGGCAGCCCCGGAACCTTCGTACAAAGAAAGCGCACGGGCATGATGAATGGGCAGCAATAAGAACAACAGAGCCACAGCACACGTCCGGCAACCGGATTTCCATGCCATGTCTCGCATACGTGAATTATATGAATACATTTGTCCGCAATTACGCGCCACGGATGGAATCAGGAAGCATTTGCCCTTCCAACTTTTCCCGTCGCGCTTTTCATTTCGCACCGCAAAGGTATGTTTTTTTATCCTATTTGTATCATATTATGTTCGGTTTTACCTTATATTAAGTTTGTTTTCCTCTCACGTCACTCTTCACCAGCCAACACAATGCGCCCCATCGGACAACGTTCCTAACATTATTTTAAAAACGAAGAGCGTTTCATCGGCACATGAGGTACTCTTCATCGGCCATCGCACCGCAATGCATGTAAAAGGGCAGTTCACCACCATGGTCTCGGCAATGCACCACACACAATATTTCAGCAGCCCCCGCATTGCCACCTACCGGCAAAACAACCACATCACTGTGCCCTGCCCCCATTTTCACGTCCTCTGCCCCTCTGCCGAAGAAGTACGGAAAGACACTCAGCGAAGCACTTTCTCCCTCTCACTACATTGCGCGTGCATATATAAATAAGGTGTACGAAAAGAAATATGAAGTTTTTTGCAAAAAAAGGGAGCAATGCTTTGCAGAAATGCCAAATCGCCCTACCTTTGCAATGCAAAACGGAAACAAACACTGCCAAGCGAGGCAGGATAATCCGAGAAAAAGATTGGACGTTTAGCTCAGCTGGTTCAGAGCGTCTGCCTTACAAGCAGAGGGTCGGCGGTTCGAATCCGTCAACGTCCACAGGAAACAAGATGGAAGGCTCCTTAGCTCAACTGAATAGAGCATTTGACTACGGATCAAAAGGTTATAGGT